>NZ_CP091716.1:6442500-7175622 GCF_022009635.1 Variovorax paradoxus | reverse complement strand
ATACGTCGATTTCTATCTCGACCACATGGCGCTGGAGGAGCGCGAGATCCTTCCGCTGGCCGAACGGGTGCTGACCGAGGACGACTGGCACGACCTGGACGAGGCCTTCGCGCAGAACCGCGATCCGATGACCGGGCACGTGCCCGACCTCGAATACAACGCGCTCTTCACCCGGATAGTCAACAGCGTTCCCGCGCCCATCGGGCTGGGGCCGGCGCTGTAGGGCAGCGCTCCCATCTCCCGGTCAGCGCATCAGCACATAGGTGCCGGGCGCGCTGCAAAGCGGGGGCAGGCCGCGTCGCGGCGCCCCCATCGGGGGCGGGCGGCGCTTCGGCCCCGAATGCGCGGCAAGCCATTGCTGGAAACCGGGCCACCATGACCCCTCGACCTCCCGCGAAAGCTCGAGGAACTCGTCGGGCGCGACGTACGCATCGTGCCTGCGCCGCCGCAGGATGCGGTAGCTGCGATGCGGGTGCCCGGGCTCGCTCACGATGCCGGCGTTGTGGCCGCCCTCGGTCAGCACGAAGCTCACGTCCGAGTCGCACAGCAGGTTGAACTTGTAGACGGACCGCCAGGGCGCCACGTGGTCTGTCCGGGTACCGAGCAGGAACACCGGGACGTCGATGTCGCCCAGCGACACCGGCCGCCCGTCGACGAGGTAATGGCCCTCGGCCAGTGCGTTGTCGAGGAAGAGGCTGCGCAGGTAGTCGGCATGCATGCGATAGGGCATGCGCGTGCCGTCCGCGTTCCACGCCATCAGGTCGTTCAGGGCAGGGCGTTCGCCGAGCAGCCAGCTCCGCACCAGCGGTGCCCAGACCAGCTCGCCGGGGCGCAACGACTGGAAGGCCGCCGCCATCTGTGTCGCGCCGAGGAATCCCTGGTGCGCCATGATGTCCTCGAGGAAGGCGAGCTGGCTTTCGTCGATGAACAGGCCGATCTCACCGGGCTCAGTGAAGTCGGTCTGCGCGGCCAGCAGCGAGAGCGAGGCAAGGCGGTCGTCCCGGTCGCGCGCCATCGCCGCCGCCGCGATGGCCATCAGCGTGCCGCCGAGACAGTATCCGACCGCGTGCACGCGGTGCCCGGGCAGCACGGTCTCGACGGCGTCGAGGCTGGCGCGGATGCCCAGGCGCAGGTAGTCGTCCATGCCGAGCCCGGCGCCGGAAGCGCCCGGGTTCTTCCAGGAGACGGCGAACACCGTGTGGCCCTGGCCGACCAGGTAGCGGATCAGCGAGTTGTGCGGGGAGAGGTCCAGCACGTAGTACTTCATGATCCAGGCGCTGAGGAGCAGCAGCGGCTCGGCATGTACCGTCGGTGTTGCCGGCGCGTACTGGATGAGCTCGACGAGCTCGTTGCGCAGGATGACCTTGCCCGGCGTGAGCGCCACCTCGTACCCCGGCCTGAAGGCATCGGCGTCGACCGGCGGCATGCCGGATGCGCCGCGGTACAGGTCTTCCATTCCCTGGACGGCGCCCGTGAGCAGGTTCATGCCCGCGCTGGCGGCGGTCTTCTTCAGCACCTGCGGGTTGGTCGCGGGGAAGTTGGCGGGCGAGACCATCTCGAGCCATTGCCGCACGGTGAAGGCGACCAGCTCTTCGTGGTGCCGGTCCACGCCGGGAACCGCGCGGGTCAGCTCGAGCAACCGCCGACCGCCTGCTTCGAAGGCCTCGCGGTACATGCAGAAGGGCCACGGAACCCAGTCGTCCGCAGCCAGCCGCGGGTCGTGCGCGTGCGGGCCGCCGGGCAGGGCCTGGTGCAGCGCCAGGCCGGCGCCGCGTCCGGGCTGGGTCGCGAAATGGATGGCCCAGTCGGACCACGCCAGCATCAGCGCCGCCGGCGACATGCCGCCGCCGAGCCTGCCCCATGCGGCGTGGAGCAAGCGGTCGAATTCGTTGTGTTGGCGGGTCACTTCAAGTCCTTTGGAGAGGGCATCCCGGGTCTTCGGGTGTCGCGCTGGAAGTCTGCGGGTCCGCGCGCCATTCGCCTTGCGCAGCATCAAGGTCCCGCCGAAGAGGCACTCTTACGCTTTCGAGGTCGTTTCCTTTTCAACTCACAGGAGCTGAACATGCCGGCCAAGATCGTCGATTTCTCCGCCCGGTCCAAGGTGATCCGGGACGAACCCTTCAACGTGCATTTCTGGCAATGCACGCCTGCCGAATTCAGGGCCTACCTGGGACGGCCGCGCGACTTCCTGCACAAGCTGGGCATCGTGGTGCCGGGCGATTGCCGGATCGAAACGACGATCGAGAACCACGACTGGCTCGAGCACGAGGCTCCCGAATTCGCGAGCGAGGGCGGCAACGACACGGTGATCTGCAACATGGGCAGCGGCGCGGCCACGCGCTCGGTGTACCGGGTCGTGAGCTACGCGCGCGACCAGGCGTCAACGGGCGACGTGGAAAAGGCGCTGCTGCATCGCGCGAATCGCCAGCAGGTCAAGGATGCGAAGCCGTCGCCGGGGCGCAAGGGCAAGGCCAAGGGAAAGAAGGCAAAGAGGGCAAGGAGGGCGGCCAAGCCCCATCGCGAGAGCGGCGAACAGTGACGCGTCCCGCCCCGATTCAGTGGCGCCGGTGCGCCTCGATCGCCGACTGGCAGGCCGCGCACCGGATGGCCGTGGGCTGAGCGAGCAGCCGCGCGCGCGGGATCTCGGCGCGGCAGTCTTCGCAGATGCCGTAGCGGCCGTCCGACAGGCGCGCGAGCGCCAGTTCGATCTCCTCGAGCCTGGTGCGGTCGATCTCGATCTCGGCCAGATGCACGTCGGCGACGCGCTCCGCCTCGGCTTCGTCGGCATGGGTCGTCACCTCGCGGCCGCCGTCGGCGGACAGGAGTTCGGCCGTGGGAGCCGAATCGCGGAGTTCGTCCAGAACCTGCCGCTTCATCGACTCCAGCTGCCGATGAAGGGAGCGGCGGTCGGTTTCATCGAGATGTTTCATGGTCGTGAGTCCTTGCAATGAGCGAGTTGCAGATGAAGAAAGGGCGTGCAATGTCTGCCCGGGGTGTCAAGAGCGGCCATGGCGCGCGGCCGGAAGACGCACCGCGACGTAGGCGAGCCGGCGATCGCGCATGACCAGCAACGCCACCGTGTTGCCGGCGGGCACGCGGGCGAGCGCCTGCCCGAGGTCCTCGACGCGATAGAGCTTCGTCGTGTTCATGGCCACGACCACGTCGCCCGCGAGGATGCCCTCGCTGCGTGCGAGGCCGTCGGCTTCCCGAACCATCAGGCCGCTGTCGATGTGCAGCTGAAGCCGTTGCGCGGGGGACAGCACCCCCAGGCTCAGGCCCAGGCCGTCGTTCCATTCGGGAGCCGCGGTCGTGAAGGCCCTGCTCGCTGCGGCCGGCTGCACCGCCAGCGTCGCCCGCAACACCCGGGGTGCACCGTGGCGCCACACCTCCAGTTGCATCCGGCTGCCCGGCGGGCGTTGTGCGATCTGCTGCGGGAGGTCGAGGAACCGCGCGACGGGCTTGCCGTCGAGCGCGAGCACGGCGTCGCCCTGCGCGAGGCCGGCCGATTCCGCCGGACTGTCGGCTTCGACACGGACCACCAGGGCGCCGGTCGGCGCCGGCAGCCCGAACGATTGGGCGAGTGCGGGCGTCATCTCCTGGAACTCGGCGCCCAGGTAGGCACGATGCACGGTGCCGTGCGCCAGCAACTCGCCGGCGATGCGCATCGACAAGTCGATCGGCACGGCGAAGGACAGGCCCATGTAGCCTCCGCTGCCGCTGTAGATCATCGAGTTGATGCCCACGACTTCTCCACGGCTGTTGAGAAGCGGGCTGCCCGAGCTGCCCGGGTTGATCGCGACGTCGGTCTGGATGAAGGGGATCTCGCCCGCGCCCGCCATGACGCGTCCGACCGCGCTCACCACGCCGGCCGTCACGCTGCCGTGGAAGCCGAAGGGCGATCCGATCGCGGCCACCCATTCACCGGGTGCGAGCGCCGAGGAATCGCCGATCACGGCCACTGGCAAGTCGGTTGCATCGATCTTCAGGAGCGCGACGTCGGTGCGCCTGTCTGAGCCGGCCACGCGCGCCGTGAAGCGGCGGCCGTCGTCCAGCTGGACCCGGACTTCGTCGACGTTCGCCACCACGTGAGCGCTGGTGAGAATCAGGCCGTCGCTGCGGATGATCAGGCCCGAAGCGAGGTCGCGTATCTGGCTGATGCGCGCGCTCGCGGGCAGGGGCCAGGCCAGGCGGTCGGCGAAGTCGAGCTCGGGGGCAATCTCGAGTTCGATGTCTTCCTGGTTCTCGTCGCGCCCGATGCGCAGGGTGCTGATGTCGACCACCGATCTGCTGCGGCTGGCGACCAGGGACGAGAAACCGCTCGTGTTCGCCGCGACCGTCGCACGCGCCTCGGTTGCCGGCCCGGCGGGAGCCGGAAGCGTTGGTGCGGGCGCAGCACATGCACACAGCAACGAAACGCCGACGCCAAGTGCGCAGACTCGACCGACGACGCGTTGCATCGCATTCGCCCGGAGAAAGAGGATGCTCACGTCGATCCGGGCCGGGGCTTCAGCTCGATTGCGGCGACAGCGTGACGGGGCGAACCACCGCATGCGAATCTTCGGCGTCTCGGACCGCGGTGCCGAAGGCCAGCAGTCGGGCGGCGCAACTGCCGTCGTCGACTTCGCGCATCGTGACCGAAGAGCTCAGGATCGGCGCACGGCCGAGGAGCCGGCCGATCTCCGCCGCGGCGTTCGGCGCTCCCTGTCCTCCCATGACGGAGAGCACGGCGACGTCGGGCAGCCGATCGCGCTGGCGCGCGACGAAGGCACGCATGGGGCTGGCAAGCTGCAGCATCCAGATCGGCGAGACCAGCACCACTGCATCGAAGTCGCCGGGCGGCGGGCCGTCGTAGCGGATGGCAGGTTGCAGCCGGAAGAAGGAGTCGATCACGCAGCGCATGCTGCCGAGGGCTCCTGCGCGAGGCCGCAGCTCGGCAATGTTCGCGAGCTGCCAGTTCTGCTGGCTGCACAGGAGTTCCGCGACGCGACGGGAAGTGCCGGTGTAGGAGTAGACGATTGCCAGGACGTTGCTCATGGGGGCCTCTGCTGCAGTCATGTCGACCCAATGTTGGCAGCGGCGAGCTGTGTTGCCTTGCGCTGCATCAAGTGAGCGCGGTGGAAGAGGGCGACTCGCGGGTTGCCGGATTTCCTCTTGATGCAGCGCAAGGCGAGCCGCCGGGCAGGCGGCGACCATCCTGCATCGGAAACATGTCCCGGCCGAAGGAGCCATCATGAA
The DNA here is from genome assembly GCF_022009635.1 of Variovorax paradoxus. Classification (NCBI taxonomy): domain Bacteria; kingdom Pseudomonadati; phylum Pseudomonadota; class Betaproteobacteria; order Burkholderiales; family Comamonadaceae; genus Variovorax; species Variovorax paradoxus. The sequence goes on along the minus strand of NZ_CP091716.1, from coordinate 7,170,387 downwards.
AATTCTGCTTGCCGTCGACGGCAGCGACTACACGAACCGAATGCTCTCGTACCTGACCACCCACAAGGAGTGGTCGAACGCGGGGCACGCCTTCACTGTCTTCCACGTGGTGCTGCCGGTGCCTCATCGCGCCGCGGCCTTCGCCGGAGCCGAGATCGTGTACGGCTACTACGAAGACGATGCACGCATGGTGCTCGAGCCGGTGCGCGACCTGCTGGCCAGGAATGGCATCGAGGCGAGCTTCGAGCACCGGGTCGGGCATCCGGCGCAGGAGATCGCTTCATTTGCAGAGAAGGGGCGGTTCGACCTTGTGATCATGGGGTCTCGGGGCCACGGCGCTCTGGCGGGCCTGGTGCTGGGGTCGGTGGCCACCAAGGTGCTGGCCGGATGCACCGTGCCGGTCTTGCTGGTGCGTTGAAATGAAGGCCGCTGCCCTCGCGCGATGCCTGGCCGCGATCGCCTTCGGTGCATTCGCGCTCGCGAGCGCGACGCAGGCCTGGTCGCAGGCGCGGTCATGCCTGGAGCGGGCGCCGTCCGTGCCGCAGGCCGCCGATTTCGCGGCCGCCGCCGCGCGGCAATCACCCGCGGTGGTGAGCATCATGGTCACCGAGAACGGCGGCGAACGGCCCGTTGCCGGCGACATGCGGCCCTCCATGCCGTGGGAGAAAGCCTGGGGGCGTGGCTTCGCGTCGGGGTTCATCATCGGCAACGACGGATACATCCTGACCAGCGCCCATGCAGTGACGGGTGTCCAGGCCATCTCAGTCGTCACGGCCGACCAGCGGCGCTTCGATGGCGAAGTCGTGGGTATCGATCGCCTCAGCGATGTCGCGCTGCTGAAGGTCCCGGCGTCCGGCCTGCCGGTCGTCGTCCTGGGCCATGGCAGCGACCTGTGTCCCGGCGAGCGGGTTGCCGCGATGGGGGCTCCGTTCGGCTTCGAGCGCAGCGTGACCGCCGGCGTGGTGAGCGCCAATCCACGCTACATCCCCGGGGGAAGCGGCGTGCCGTTGATACAGAGCGACGTGGCGCTCAACCCGGGCAACTCGGGCGGCCCGCTGTTCAACGAACGAGGCGAAGTGGTGGGCATGAACTCGATGATCTATTCCCCGGGTGGCGGCTACTTCGGCATGTCGTTCAGCCTGCCCATCGATACGGTGATGCGTGTGGTGGATGAGCTTCGCGCGACCGGGCACGTGCGGCGCGGGCACATCGGTGCCCGCACCCAACCCCTGACTGCCGAGCTGGCGCCGGCATTCGGCCTTGCTTCCACGCAAGGAGCGCTGATCGTACGTGTCGATCCGGACAGCCCGGCCGCGGCGGCGGGGCTTCGCAGCGGCGATGTGGTGCTGGCCGTCGGTGCCGACACGGCGATGAGCTATGCCGACATACAGAACCGCGTGGCCGCAGCTCACCAGGGCAGCCGGATCGAGCTGAAAGTCTGGCGGCACAGGGCGCCGTTGACGGTGCAGGTGGGAGTGGTCGAGAACCCGCCGGATGCCTCGCCCCGTCCGGCTGCACGCGCTGTCGTGCAGGAAGCGCGCTTCGGATTGGAGCTCGTCGAGCGCAAGGGCGTGTTGGGCATCAGCCTGCCGTCCCCAGGGTTGTATGTGCAATCGGTCTCCGGTTCGGCCCAGATGGTAGGGCTGCGGTACGGCGACATGCTGATTGCGGTCAACGACGTGGAAGTGGCCTGCTTGGCAGACTTCGACGCGGCGATCCGGTCCGTCACGGAGAACGACACGGTTGCGCTGCTCGTCATGCGCGGCTCGGCGCGAAGCTATGTACCCATCCTCCCGCGCAGTGCTCAGCGCACTCCGGTCGAGCGGCGCGCAGGCGAGGTGGCCGGGTCTATGCCCTGAGGCTTTTCACCATGGAAAAGTCGACCAGTTGCGGCGTTCTGGTGTTCGACATGGCAGGGCAGTTGCTGCTCTGCCATGCGAGCGACAGCCGCTATTGGGACATACCCAAGGGCGCTGTTGAAGGGCAGGAGGAGGGCGCACAGACGGCCGCGCGCGAGGCGGCCGAGGAGTGCGGTTTCCGGCTGTCACCGGAGCAACTGAGGGAGCTGGGGCTCTTTCCTTATCGCAAGGGCAAGGACCTCCGGCTCTTCGCGGTGCTGGTGCGGCACTTCGAGGCGAAGAACTGCGTGTGCTCCAGTTTCTATATCGATCGCCATGGACGGCGGCGCCCCGAAATGGATGGATTCCGTTGGGCCGCCTTCGAGCAGTTGCCGCATTTCTGCGCACCCAGCCTTGTAGCGGTGCTGACGCAGGCGCTTTCGCTGGAGGGCATCCACGGGCACCTGCTTTACGAAGTCGGGCCGGTCGACGTGGCGCCCGGGTCGCATGACTTTCGCGCAGTTGATCTTGCGCAAGGCCGAGCGCAACCAGCCGCTCAAGAATGAGCGCAGGCCGTTTCAGAAGGCCATCACGAGGTCGCCCCATGAACATCACATCGAACGTAGTCCTGCAGGTCGTCGGGTTCTGCATCGCAACGCTGCTGGCCACAGGTGTCCTCGTGCTGGCGGGACTGAACGAGCGCAATGCCGCGCCGGACAGCCTGGCGCCTATCCCGCACGCGATGAAAGAACCACGATGAAATCCAGCCGCCGCATCTTCATGCTGACCCTTGCCGCGACGGGGGCCAGCGCCTGCGTCACGCGCTCGTTCGCGCAGGCCCGTCTCGACGAAAAGGACCCGCAGGCCGCTGCCCTGGGGTATGTCGCCGATTCGGCGAAGGCCGACGCGAAGAAGTTCCCCAAGCATGACAACGCCCAGCTGTGCAATGGCTGCGCGCTCTGGCAGTCCAAGCCGATGGAAGTGCAGGGCAACTGCGCGCTATTTGCGGGAAAGCAGGTCAATGCCAAAGGCTGGTGTAGTGCCTGGGCCAAGAAGGCTTAGCTGTCGAGTCAGCGCTTTGCAGGAGGGATGGTATTCATTGCTATGCCTGCTGGGGGACCGGACAAAAAATTGGATTGCCAGGAGGCAATACGAGCTTGAAGCCGAAGTATTCGCCGACTCAGAAGGAGGTCTGGAAGACCACAACCGCTGAGCACCTCATTGAAGTAGTTGATTCCTACGTCCGCTGGTACAACGAGAAGCGGATCAAGATCTCGCTTGGCGCTCTCAGTCCGGTTGAATATCGCCAGAGCCTGAGGCTCGCGGCATAACCAGTCCAAGAATTCCGCCGCACCCCCACTGGCTCAGTTTCCGGTCGGCGCCAACACGTCCAGAGACCTGCGGCCATCATCAGCGACCTGACCGTCTCCTTGGCCAAGGGCAGGCCGTGGCACTCGCGCAGCTTCTCGCATGCCAGCGTGGGCCCGAAGTCAACGTAGCGCTCTTTGATCAGCGTGGTCGCGCGTTCGGCCACGCCAGGTGCCAGTTGACGGTTGCTGGGGCGGCCTCGCTTTCGCGAGATCAGCCCAGCAGCGCCTTCGTCCTTGTAGCGCTGGTGACCTGCCCGGTTTCTCCGAGACATTGATTTCTAGGAAGATGGCTCCCGCCCGAAGAGGAGCCCATGAAGAAGAGTCGATTTTCAGAAGAACAGATGGTCACGATCCTGCGCGAAGCAGATCGCACGACGGTGGCCGAGGCTGCCAAAAAGCACAGGGTCAGCGACGCCACCATCTACGCCTGGCGCAAGCACTTCGGCCAGATGGAAGCGGCCGACGTCAAGCGCCTGAAGGCACTGGAGCTTGAGAACAGCCGGCTGAAGAAGCTCCTTGCCGAGCGAGATCTGGACCTCGAGATTCTCAAGGAGATCAACGCAAAAAAATGGTGAGCCCGTTGGCTCGGCGCGAACAACTGGCCTTCGTGCGCGCACGTGGCTTGAGTCTGCGCCGCGCCTGCGGGCTCATCGGCATGTCACGCGCCACGCCCAGCTATGAGCTGCGCTTGCCCGCCAAGGATGCGCCGGTGCTTGCGGCGATGAAGGAACTCTCGGCTCAGTATCCGCGCTACGGCTATCGCCGCATCCGCGTGTTTCTGCGCCGCAAGGGCTTCGAGCTGAGTTGGTCTCGCACGCACAGGCTGTGGCGCCAGGCGGGCCTGCTGGTGCCCCGGAAACGGCCGCGCAAGCGCATCGCCTCGGTGCGCCCGCGCGTTCACACGCCGTTCAAGGCCAACATGGTCTGGGCCTACGACTTCGTCTTCGACACCACGGCCAGCGGCCAGCAGATCAAGTGCCTGACTGTCGTGGACGAATACACCCGCGAGTGCCTGGCCATCGATGTGGCCGGGGCCATCCGCTCCAAGCGGGTGATCGAGGTGCTCTCGCGCTTGGTGAGCTTGCATGGTGCGCCGCTGTTCATGCGTTCGGACAACGGGACGGAGTTTGTCAGCCAAGCCATCCTGGAGTGGATCTCGGGCGCGGGCATTGCCACCGTGCTCAACGATCCCGGAAAGCCTTGGCAGAACGGCACCGACGAGAGCTTCAACGGCAAGTTCCGCGACGAGTGCCTGTCCATCGAGTGGTTCCGTTCGCGCCGCGAAGCCGCTGTCCTGATCGAAGCCTGGCGCAATCACTACAACGAGGTACGTCCCCACAGCAGCCTGAATCGCCCCGGCTTTCATGGAGGCCAGTTGGTTTAAGTCATGCCGCCGTCTTGGCGGACTGACTGGCGAGTTGCCGGTAATAGTTTGCCTCAGCTTCTGCAGGCGGGATGTAGCCGATGGGTTCGAGCAGGCGATGGTGGTTGAACCAGGACACCCATTCGAGCGTCGCGAACTCCACCGACTCCTTGGTCTTCCACGGCGCCCGGCGATGGATCAGCTCGGCCTTGTAGAGGCCGTTGATCGTCTCGGCCAGGGCGTTGTCATATGAGTCGCCTTTGCTGCCCACTGATGGCTCAATGCCAGCCTCGCCCAGTCGTTCCGTGTACCGGATGCTGACGTATTGGGCGTATTCAACCGGTCGTCGCAACACCGGGTTGTCGAACGGATTTTAGGTACTGGTTCAAAGTCTCGGCCGGTGTCTTCCAGCCCAGCGTTTTACGCGGCCTGTTGTTCAAGGTCCGAGCCACGGCTTGAATCTCCTGCTCGCTCCAGCGAGACAGATCTGTTCCTTTTGGGAAGTACTGGCGCAGCAGACCGTTCGTGTTCTCGTTCGTGCCGCGCTGCCATGGGCTGCGAGGATCGGCGAAGAAGACACGCACTCCGGACTCGATACTGAACCGCGCATGGTCGGAGAGTTCCTTGCCACGATCCCATGTCAATGATTGCCATAGCTCGGCGGGCAGCGTGGCCACGGTTCTTTTGAGTGCATTGGCCATCGTGACGGCTCCGTAGCCCGAGAGTGCAGGACCGTTCTTCGTCCGGGGCGTCAGTCGATAGCCTGCTTCGCGAGGCAAGTGCACGAGCATAGTGAAGCGGCTTGATCGCTCCACCAGCGTCCCGATGGCGGACCTGTCCAGGCCGATGATCAAGTCTCCCTCCCAGTGACCCGGCACGGCACGATCTTCTGCCTCTGCAGGTCGGCTGGAGATCATCACCTCCTCGCTGACATGAGCCCACGCTGTAGCCTGAGCCCTGGCCCGTGGCACGCGCAACGCACGCCCCATACGCAGATAGCTCACCAGCTCGCGCTTGAGAGCACCTCGCCCCTGAATGTAGAGGGCTTGGTAGATGGCTTCGTGGGAAATGCGCATGGACTGATCATCCGGGAAGTCGACCTGCAGCCGGTTGGCAATCTGCTCGGGCGACCAGCCATTGACCCACTTGCGATCACCACGATGAGGCTTGTTGCGGCCGATGAACGCCGCTTGCCGAGGCCCGGTGACCTCGCGTCCTTGAGCATCGTGGATCTTGCCCTCCAGGCGGTCTTGAACATATTGACGCAGACGGGGGTTCATCAACAGTTTGGCGGGCTTGGGCCTTCTGGCCACCAGCTCGGACTTCCACTGCGCAACCGACGCTCGATACTCGAGCTTGCCCCTGCGAGTCGCAGCATTGCGGGTCAGCTCCCGTGAGACCGTCGAGGGACTTCGCCCGATACGGCGAGCGATCTCCCTCACCCCAACCTCTTGGGCCCGCAGAAGAGCAATCTCTTCTCGCTCGGAGAATGACAGATACCTTCCCGATGTGGGATGCGACATGAACAGTGGCATACCGCCACGATGACGGAACCAACGCGTGCCCACCGGCGTTGACACGCCAACGGCTTCGGCAGCCTTCTCACTCGTGATTCCGGTGGCAATCTGTTCCCAGAATTGCCGCTCCACCTCTCGCCGAAGCGAAGGAGCACCGGGTGAGCGCATTGCGCCTCGCCCCGTTAACTTCTGCATCCACCCCGCGGGTCGTCCCATAAACACCTCCATGAATGAAGTGTTGCGACGACCGGTTGAATACGCCTTGCGAGCCACGATCGGAGTGACAAATCAAGCTGCCGTCGCGTTCGGGTTGACGGTCGTACAGCGCTTGCTCCAAAGCATCGAGCACGAAGTCCGTGCGCATCGAGCTGCTGACCCGCCAGCCCACGATGCGTCGGGCGAACACATCGATCACGAAGGCGACGTACAGCCAGCCCTGCCATGTCGACACGTACGTGAAATCCGAGACCCACAGCTGGTTCGGGCGCTGCGCTCGGAACTGCCGGTTGACCCGATCCAGCGGGCATGGTGCTCTGGAGTTGCTGATAGTGGTCTTCACCACCTTGCCGCGCATCACACCTCTCAGCCCCAGGCGCCGCATCAGCCGCTCGACCGTGCAGCGGGCCACCGTCGTGCCCTCGCGCGCCAGTTGCCTCCAGACCTTGTCGGCCCCATAGACCTGCATGTTGGCCTGCCAGACGCGCTGTATCGCCGGAATGAGGACATCGTCGCGGAGTGCTCTGGCGCAGCGCTTATGCGGCTCGCGCAGCAGCGCCGCGTGCCGCCGGTAGCCCGACGGGGCGACCTGCAAGACCCTGCAGATCGGCTCGACCCCGAAGGTGGCACGATGCCTGTCGATGAAATCCCTCAGGACTTCAGCCGGCGGTCGAGCTCCGCCTGGGCGAAAAACGCGCTCGCCAGCTTCAGGATCTCGTTGGCTCGGCGCAGTTCCTTGACCTCGCGTTCGAGCTCCTTCATCCGCTGGGACTCGCTGGTCGTCACGCCTTCTCGAACGCCGTTGTCGACCTCATCACGCTTGACCCATTCGTTCAGCGTCTGCGGCACGCAGCCGATCTTCGGTGCAATCGACTCGATCGCCGCCCACAGCGACGGGTATTCCCCACGGTGCTCCTGCACCATCCTCACTGCGCGCTCACGCACCTCGGGTGAGAACTTGTTCGACTTCTTCATGGCTCAATCCTCTCAGAGTGTTGAGCCTCCACAAAATCCGGGGCGATTCACTCGACGTTTTCGCCCTCGACGTGGGCTCGATCCTGCTCGACTCGCTCACGGACCTCGACGGCGCGCGTAAGCAGCGCGCGATGCTTGCAGCCAACATCCAGAAGGCCGCCGACGCTGGGATCACCTGCCTCAAGTACAACGTGCAGATGGTCGGCATCACCCGCACCGGCCTTAAGCCCGGACGCGGTGGTGCTCAGAACTCTGGCTTCGTGTATGCCGAATATTCGGCCGATGAAGATCGCAAGCACTCGTACTGGGGGGTTGGCTACCCCAGCAACCAGGAAGAGGGCGGATCTGCATCGGCGGCATTGTGTGGCCAGAAGATGGCGCGTGAAGTACCGCCCGTGACGGAAAAGGCCGGCTGGGACGCCATCGAGTTTCTGGTGGAAGGGCTGGTGCCGGCCGCTGACAAGGCAGGGGTGCGGCTCGCTTGTCACCCGCACGACCCGGCGTACCCAGTGGGAGGCCTGAACGGTATCGAACACGTCGTGGGCTCTGCTGACGGGATTCGACGATTTCTCGCGCTTTCGTCCAGCAAGAACCATGGCTTGAATTTCTGCCAGGGCACCGTGGCTGAGATGTTCAAGGAGCCAGGCAAACACATGATTCCCGTGATTGAGGAATTCGCTTCGACCGGCCGAATCTTCATGGTCCATTTCCGCAACATTCGTGGCGGCTACCTCGACTTTCAGGAAGTGTTTCCCGACGAGGGCGACGTCGACATGTATGAAGCAGTGAAGGCTTACCAGCGTGGTGGCTATGCGGGGCCCCTGTGCCCTGATCATGTTCCCGTGTCGGAAATCGACGAAGGGCGCGAGCGCTTCATGTCGTTCGCATTGGGCTACACCCGCGGTCTGCTTCAAGCGGCCGGCGTGCGCTGAGCCGCGCGCCACTGAATCTCACCGTGCCGAGCGGCCGCAGAGCCGAGGGCGCATTCGCTTACTCATCGGAGACAAACCTTGACTTTTACCCGCCGCATCATCATTTCGGCAGGCGCTATCGCAGCTGCTAGCGCCTTCATTCCTGCCTCGTTCGCACAAGCGGATGGGTGGCCTTCGCGACCTGTCAAGCTCATCGTGCCGTTCCCTGCTGGCGGCACCTCGGACCAGATGGCCCGTCTGGCCGCTGAAGAGCTGGGCCGCGCCCTGAAGCAGCCCTTCATCGTCGACAACCGCTCGGGCGTCGCCGGCAACATTGGAACTGCAATGGCGGCACAGTCGGCGCCCGACGGCTACACGCTTGCGCTGTCCGGTGTCGGCTCGAACGGCATCAATCCCGGTCTGTACGAGAAGATTCCGTTCGACACCAACAAAGACTTCGTCCACATCACGCAGCTGATCAGTGGCCCCAACGTGCTGGTCGCCAATCCGCAGTTTCAGGCCAAGACCTTCAAGGAGTTCATGACGTATGCGAAGGCCAATCCCGGCAAGCTCAGCTATGCGAGTTCAGGCTCGGGTTCGTCGGGCCACCTTGCCATGGAACTCTTGAAGCAGCGCACTGGCACAGACATGCAGCACATCCCGTACCGCGGAGGTGCGCCCGCGCTCAACGATCTGCTGGCCAACCAGGTCCCGGTGATGTTCATCAACCAAGATGTGGCACTGCCACACGTGAAGGCTGGAAAGCTGCGTGCGCTCGCCGTGACGAGCGCTGAGCGAATTCCGCTCTACCCTGACGTCCCGACAATTGCAGAGTCTGGGTATCCTGGCTTCGAAGCCAACTCGTGGGTCGGCCTGTCTGCGCCAAAGAACACTCCACAAGCGATTGTCGATCGTGTGCAGCAAGAAATCGCTCGTGCATTCAATAGCGCCACCCTCAAGAGCCGGCTTGAGGCACAAGGCTTCGTCGTTGCAGCGTCCAAGCCGGCACAGTACCAGGCGTGCGTCAAGGCCGAATCGGAGCGTTGGGCGAAGGTCATCAAAGCTGCGAACATCAAGCCTGATTGATCAGAGATAACCAAGATGGCCGAACTCCAGAAACTCCGCAGCCAGCGCTGGCTGGCGAACGATGACTTCCGCACGTTCAACCACCGCAGCCGCATCATGCAGATGGGCTACGACCGAAAGGACTGGGAAGGCAAGCCACTGGTGGCCATCTTGAACAGCTGGTCGGACTACAACCCGTGCCACATGCACTTTCGCCAGCGGGTGGAGGATGTAAAGCGCGGGGTGCTTCAAGCTGGCGGTTTTCCTCTCGAGATGCCCACGATCTCTCTGAACGACGCCATCGTGAAGCCATCGGCTCTGCTCTACCGAAACATGATGGCGATGGAAGTGGAGGAGATGATCCGCTGCTACCCCGTTGACGCAGTCGTACTGATGGGTGGATGCGACAAGACTACCCCGGCCATGTTGCTCGGCGCTACCAGTGCAAATGTACCTGCGCTCTTCCTGCCCGCGGGGCCGATGTTGCGTGGCAACTCACGTGGCACCACGCTCGGCTCGGGATCGGATGCGTTCAAGTATTGGGACGATCGCCGCGCAGGCGTCATCACCGAGCCTGAGTGGGACGGCATCATCAGCGGTATTGCGCGCAGTCCAGGAACATGCATGACCATGGGCACTGCGAGCACCATGACCGCTATTGCCGAGGCCCTGGGCATGTCACTGCCGGGTGCCTCCGCCGTCCCAGCCGTGGACGCGGGGCATCAGCGGATGAGCGCACACGCCGGTCGACGGATCGTGGAAATGGTGCACGAAGACTTGCGGCCATCACAAATACAGACGCGCAACGCGTTCCTCAATGCGATCACAGTCGCAATGGCGATGGGCTGCTCGACCAACGCGATCATTCACGTGATCGCGATGGCGCGCCGTGCGGGGACTGACGTCGGATTGCAGGACTTTGATCGCATCAGTCGGTCGGTGCCTGTGATCGCCAACATTCGACCCAACGGTACGAGTCAATACCTCATGGAAGACTTCTACTACGCGGGCGGACTGCCCGCGTTGATGAATCGGCTTTCGCCGCACTTGCACCTAGGTGAGAGGACTGTGACCGGGCAGACGGTGGGCCAGAACATCGAAGGCGCGCAAGTCTACAACGACGATGTGATCCGCAGCCTGGACAACTGCGTGTATGCGGAAGGTTCGCTCGCGGTTCTCAAAGGCAATCTAGCGCCCGATGGCTGCGTGATCAAGCCGAGCGCCATGAGCGACAAGTTTCTGCAGCACAGCGGCCCGGCTGTCGTATTCGATGATTACCCGAGCCTCAAAAAGATGATTGATGATCCGGAAGCTGACATCACCGAGAACCACGTCATCGTGCTACGTAACGCGGGACCGAAAGGTGGACCAGGGATGCCAGAATGGGGAATGATTCCTGTCCCGACGAAGCTTCTGAAGCTTGGTGTTCGGGACATGCTTCGCATCAGCGACGCGCGCATGAGTGGAACGAGCTATGGCGCCTGCGTGCTACATGTGGCACCTGAAGCTTACGTTGGAGGCAACCTGGCATTGGTTCGCACTGGTGACGTCATCAGCATCGATGTGCCGGGCCGACGCATCCATCTGAATGTCGACGACGAAGAACTCACGCGCCGTCGCGCAGAATGGAGTGCGCCCAAGCAGAGATTTGGGCGTGGCTATGGATGGATGTTCTCGGAACACATTTTGCAGGCCGACCAGGGCTGCGACATGGACTTCCTGCAAACGGCATTTGGTGAGTCTGCTGGGGAGCCTGACATCTTCTAACCATCTGCCAAGAAGAGCGAGCGGGATTGGGTGATCAAGCGCTTTCGCGCACGACCAGCTTGAAACCTAGATCATGCACCCGCGGCGAGTTTTCGGTTTCCCCGCGCAACCGTTGCACGAGCAGAGAGCCAGTTCGCTCACCTAGCTCGCGCGACTCTATGCGCACCGTCGTCAAGGCTGGCACGCTCGCTGCAGCTACGGGAAGGTCTGAAAAGCCCGCGATCGCGATCCTCTGCGGCACTACCCACTTGTTGTGCCGGCAAGCCATCAGCGCGCCCAATGCGAGCGTGTCGTTGCTGCAGAACAAACCATCGAGCGCAGGCTGCGCAGCGATCAGTGCTTCGAGGCTGCGCGCACCGTCGTCTACCGAGGACGGTGGCTGCACCAGCTGAACAGCCACATTCGAGATACCGATCTCCTTTGCGGCCTCGCGAAATCCTTGAAGTCGCTGCGACGAGCGATGCTCTTGCGCGCCAATAAAGCCAAGCCGCTGGCACCCGCGCGCCAGCAGGTGTCGTGCCACGGCTGCACCAGCTGCAGTATTCGAAAAGCCCACCACTGTGTCGATCGGTGAATCACTGAGGTCCCAGCACTCCACAACCGGAATTCCTGCGCGCTGAAGTTTCGCGCGGACGCCGCTCGAGTGCTGCGTGCCGGTGAGCACCATGGCGTCGACCCGACGACCGATGAACGCGTCAACGAGCCGCTCTTCCTCTCGCGTGTCGTACCGGGTCTGGCCCAGCAGCAGTTGGTAGCCAGCGGCTGAGAGCGTGACCGACAGCCCGTCAATTGTGTCCGCGAACCATGCGTTTGACAGCGTGGGTACCAAGGCGCCAACGATGCGCGAACGGCTTGATGCGAGCGTGCCCGCGTTGAGGTTGGGCACGAAGCCGAGCCGAGCGATGGCGGCCTCCACGGCGGCACGGGTGACGGGTGCCACGCTTTCGGGCGCGCTGATGACGCGTGAAACAGTGACGCGGGCCACGCCGGCCTCGCGTGCGACGTCGGTCATTCGAACACGAGATGGCAACGAGAAGCTCACGCACTGCTCCGTTGGAAAGCCGCAAAACCCATGCTCGCGAGGCGCGCGTTGGGACGCAGCCTCCCGGCAGCATAGAACACGCGTGTCTCGTCGATCCCGGCGCGGCCGATGAACAGGGTGGATTGTCGCGGCGAGGCGGGTTCAGTTCGGGCTGCCACCCGCAATCCTGAAAAGCCTCCCCGACAAAGGCGCGTCGTTGAGCACTTCGAGGCTCACGGACTGGCGCGCCGTAGCGACGTATAGGCTGGAGAACTGGCCGTCGAAGGCCAGGTCGGTCGGGCAGGGCACGGGCAGCCCCACCACCCTGTCCAGACCGCCATCGGCCGCGAAGCGCACCACTCCCCAACCACCTTGCAGACATGTCCAGATGCCGCCTTCGCTATCGAAGGCCAAGCCGCTCACCGAGCCGGAACCTTTGGGAATGGTGGCCAGTCGACGCACGCCTGGTGTGCCAGGCTTGAGCATGAGAATGCTGCCGGTGTCGGGCGCTGCTGCGAAAAGAGTGGCATCTTCCGAGCGCCATTTGAGGCACTGCACGGCCTCGCTCACGCGCCACTGGACGTTGATGCCTCCATCTGACTGCAACTGTCCAATCACCGTGACGCCGGCTTGCTCCACCGCAGCCCAGAGAGGACCGCCGGCTTCATCGCACAACGCACGCAGGCCGGAAGGAATCGGTTGGTCTACGGACCGGGTCGAACCGTCCGGGTCAATGGCCACCATGGCTTCTCCCACCACGGCGCAGACGGCATCATCGCGCTGCACCAAGGCGACGATCGGCTGCTCGAACGAGGCGTGCACAGTGTCGACGCCCCCCAGTGTGCAGTGCACCGCGGGCGCAAGCCTGTCGGCCCAGTACAGGCACTGATTCCGCGAGTCCCAAAGGGGGTAGGCGCCGTGAAACGCCCAGTGACCGGGTACAGGCTCTGCTGCGCCATTCGGGACAGTGGCGGCCTCGGGATGCAACTGGGCACCGACCCGGCGTGCCGCGTCGGCAAGTTCGGGCCCCAGCAGTTGAAGGCGGTCGGGTGTGAGCCGGTAGGCGGGCCCAGCCACGCTGATCGCGCCCCGCACCCGTCCATTGGTGTCGACAATCGGCGCACCGACACATCGCACGCCCAGCACGATCTCCTCGTCGTCGATGGCATAGCCGCGTGCGGCCGTCACCTTGAGTTCGGCCTGCAGCCGTCGTCGGTCGGTGATGGTGTGCTGCGTGAGCGGCTTGAGATTCAGCTCGCGTATCAGGGCCTCGCGAGCACTCTCGTCGAGCACGGACAGGATGGCTTTGCCTTGACTGGTGCAATGGATGGGTTTGCGCTGCCCGAGCGCAGCCTGCGAGCGCCGGCTGTGTGCCCCATCGCAGCGCTCGAGCGAAATGACCTCGCGGCCGTCCAGAGCTGCAAGATAGGAGGTCTCGCCGGTCAGGTCGCGCAACGTACGGAGCTCGATAGCGGCGGCGGCCACCAGGTCAGGCATCGCATAGGCTTGGCGAGCCATCTCGAAGCACCGAAAACCCAGGCAGTACACCTTGCGCAGCTGGTCGCGCCTCAGCAAGCCGCGCGTCACCAGCGTGGCGAGCAGGCGATACACCGTGGTACGCGGGATCGCCAACCGATCGGCCAGCTCCGTCTGGCTCAAACCCTCAGGCGCCGCGCCTACCGCCTCGAGCACGTCGAGGGCCTTTTCCAAGGCCCCAGTTCCTTCGCCGATGTTTTTGGTCACTTTGTCTCAAATGGTGGTACTTGAACGGGCTCTAGGGTGCTCTGAGCCAGGGCTCCTATTTTATTTGGTGCGCTTCATTCTTACGATAGCGCCACGAGATCGGCACGAGCCCGCAGCTCATCCGATTCCCACAATCTGAGACAAGCCGTCTTGCTTCTGCCCACCACCATGACCCAACCTGCCGCACCCCTCGCCTCCATCCCTCAGCGCCCCGCAGCGCCGCACGTGCCCGATTCGGTCCTGGACCGCCTGGCCAAGGCCACCAGCGGCTCGCTCACGACGCAGCTTTACATCAAGGGCATTCGCCAGCCAGTGCTGCACGGACTCACGCCGCTGAGCAAAAAGATGAAGCCCTTCGCGGGTCGCGCGTACACGATGCGCTTCATTCCTGCGCGAGAGGATGTCGACCGCTACGACAACCTCACGACCAGCCCCAGTGCAGACAACCTCCAATGGGTCGGCGTGGAGCAGATCGAGCCGGGTCACGTGCTCGTGATCGACAGCAACCAGGACGGCCGCGCGGCGTCCATGGGCAACATGCTGATCACCCGGATGATGATGCGCGGTGCGCGCGGCGTGATCACCGACGGTACCTTCCGCGACGGCACCGAGCTGTCGGAGATGGACTTTCCGATCTGGTGCACGGGCGTCACCGCGACCACCCGACTGTCCTATCACCATGTGGCCGACCTGAACGTGCCGATCGGTTGCGCCGGCGTGGCCGTGTACCCGGGCGACGTGATCCACGGGGACGGCGACAACATCACTGTGATCCCCGCACACATGGCTGAAGAGATGGCCGACCTGTGCGAGAAGCGCGACGACATCGAGGCTTACCTCGCGCTGCGCGTGCAGGCCGGCGAAGCCCTGTGGGGCCTGTATCCGCCCAGCGACGCCACGCGGCAGCAGCACAAGCAGTGGGTGGCCGACGGACGGCCTCCAATTCCTGCGGCGAAGCCTGCTGGCGAGCGCTGAATTCTTTGAACTGAACCTGGAAGCAGACCGATGACCACCACTACCTACACACCCGATTACTACGACGCCTTGATCCGTCGCTACTTCGATGCCTGCAACGCCGCCGACTATCAGGCGCTGGTCGATTGCTTCACTCCCGATGCCGTGCACTATTTCCCCTCCGGCCTGCCTGAGGTGCCCTGGAAGAGCGCAGACACCATCGCCCGGAAGTGGCAATGGTGCGTGGAGACGCTGGGCTCGCAATGGACCATCGAACGCATCATCGTGAGCCATGACAAGCCGGAGGCCATGATCGAGTGGACCCACTGGAAGAACAAGAGCGGCACGGCGCTGCGTGGCGCCGAGTGGTACGACTTCGAAGACGGACGGATCAAGGAGATCCGTGCGTACTACGCGTCGCCGGCCGACAAGAGCACCCCGATCAACGAACTGGTTGGCTTCGACTACGCAGCTCGCGGCTACAACCTCCAGAGCGCGTGACGATGACGTCGTATCCCCAAAGCACCGTTGCGGACGTCGATGCCGCTGTCAAGGCAGCGCACGAAGCCTTCCAGTCGTTCTCCAGTTCCGGCGCGCAAACCCGCGCGGCATTGCTGCGCGGCCTCGCGCAAGTGCTCGAAGACAACCGTGAGCGGCTCGTCCTGCTGGCCGATTCGGAAACGCATCTGGGTCCGGCGCGACTCAACGGTGAACTCGATCGCACTGCCTTCCAGTTGCGTGGCTTTGCAACGCGGGTGGAGCAGGGCGCCGCTTTTGCTTTCGAGGACGACCCGGCCGTGGCCGGCAGCCCGCCTGTGGGCCATCCGCATTTGGTTCGGGTGCGTATTCCCGTAGGCCCTGTTGCAATGTTCAGCGCCAGCAACTTCCCGTTCGCGTTCTCCGTGCTGGGTGGCGATACCGCCTCGGCGCTGGCTGCAGGTTGCTCCGTCATCGTGAAGGCACACGGTGGCCACCAGGGCCTGTCGCACACCGTCGCAGGGCT
Source organism: Variovorax paradoxus (assembly GCF_022009635.1). NCBI lineage: Bacteria > Pseudomonadati > Pseudomonadota > Betaproteobacteria > Burkholderiales > Comamonadaceae > Variovorax > Variovorax paradoxus. Next base: position 7,154,644 of record NZ_CP091716.1, on the reverse strand, counting down.
GGCCCGCGATGTGATTGCGACGCAGGGCTTGCCGGTGGGACTTCTGGGCTTGGTCGACGGCCCCGGATCCCAGATCGGCGTGGCACTGGTCGAGCATCCGCTCATCCAGGCTGCAGCGTTCACGGGATCGGTGCGCGGTGGGCTCGCACTCGAAAGTGCGGCCCGTGGTCGGAAGCAGCCGATTCCTTTCTATGGCGAGCTTGGCTCCGTCAACCCGGTTGTCGCATTGCCCGCGGCCCTGGCTGTGAAGGGGGCCGAACTGGCGCAAGCGCTGGCCGGCTCCATCACCATGGGCACCGGCCAGTTCTGCACCAGCCCCGGCATCGTCTTGGTGCCCGCGGGCGAGAGTGGCGATGCCTTCGTCGCGCAGCTTTCGGAGGCGCTGCGTGGCGCCAAGACACACGAGATGCTCACGCCGCAGATGCGCAAAGGTTTTGACCAGGGCTGCGCGCAGTGGGCTGGCGAACCGAAACTGAAGGCGCTGTTGGCTGAGCCTGCCGCGGCCGATGACGTGTCGCCGCGGCCGTACCTGGCGCAGATCGATGCTCAAGGATTCCTTTCATCCCACAAGTTGCATGAGGAGGTCTTCGGTCCCGCCGCGATCGTCGTGCGTGTATCCGGAATCGAGCAGGTGATTGATGTCCTGGACGCGGTGGGTGGCTCGCTCACGGTCACCGTTTGGGGCGCGGACGCGCCCACGGACGACAACGTCTCGTTGGTGCGCGCCGCATCGCGCATCGCCGGGCGTGTGCTGTTCGCGGGCTTCCCGACGGGCGTTGCTGTGACGGCGGGACAGCACCACGGCGGGCCATTCCCCGCCTCTACGGTCCCGTTCACCACCTCGGTCGGCTATGCCGCGCTCGACCGCTTCCTGCGCCCTGTCGCTTTGCAGGACGCGCCCCAGTGGCTTCTCGACCGCAAGGGGGTTCCCGCATGATGCGTCACGTCGTTCTGTTTCGGCGCAGGCAAGACGTCGAGAAAGATGCAGGTCGCGAGAAGGATCTGGCCGACCGCATGGCGGCGTTGGGAGCGCAGATTCCCGCGATCCAGAAATGGCATGTCGCGGCGAACGAAGTAAACCGCCCGATCTGCTGGGACTATGTGCTCGAGTCTGAGGTGGCCGACGCGAATGCGCTCGACGAGTACCTGTTCCACCCGCTGCATCAGGCACTGGTGGCAGACCTGAAGCTTTACTTCGAGTGGGCCGCGGTGGACTACACGGCCTGAACTGCGTTAGAGCGGTGTGGGCACGGGCAGCCCCGCCGCACGTAGACGATCCGCCAGCGCGGCGATGGTGCCAGCCGACAGCGGCACGCCATGCTTCTGGGCCGCGCGATGCAGAACCATTGCTTGCTCGCCCGGCACGCGTACCTTGCGCACGCCCGGTCGTGGCGGATTGTCGCGGCATGCATCGGCGAGCCACGTGGTCTCGGTGACAAACGCGTCGGTCCCGCCGAACGCCGCGGGATCGATCACCTGCAGGAACACGTTCATCACCACGCCCTTGGGTCGGCTGTTGCGCCCCAGACCCGAGAGCCCTTGAGTGAGCGCCTCTACCAGCAACGCCATGCCGTAGCCTTTGTGGCCGTGGTCCAGCCCGCCCACGGGCAGCAGTGAGCCGCCGTCCTGGACCGCCGCCACGGGGTCATCGGTCGCGTGTCCTTCGGCATCTATTGCCCAAGCGCCTGGAAATCTCCGACCTTCGCTCGCCAGTTGCCTGGCCCGGTTATTGGTAGTGATCGAGGAGCTGATGTCCAGGAGCATCGGGTCCTGCGATGTTGGTATGCCGGCTGCCAACGGATTGGGAGTGAATAGGGGACGCATACCGCCAAAAGGTGCCACTCCGCTCGATGCCGGCCCCGAACAACTGAGAATCGGCATGAGTCCCCGGCTGGTGAGGCGCGGCAGGTAGGTGGCCAGGGCGCCTGTGTGATGTGCGCCTGCGATCGTGATCGTGAAGACACCGTGTTCAGCGATCCGTTCGAGCGAAAGATCGATCGCGCGATGGATCAGCCAGGCCCCGGGGAGCCGATGCCCGTTCCATGCGACGCAGGCACCCCGGTCGGAGACAACTTCTATCTCTCCTGCGTGAGCCAGGCTGCCGCTCTCGATGGCTTCCAGATACCAAGGCACCAGCACGAGGCCATGCGTGGCGTGACCCATCATGTCTGCATCGAGCAGCGTGCTTGCGACGGTGCCTGCCTTGTCAGCCGCCAGCCCCGCGTGCACGAACAGCTTCGTGACATCTTCGAGGAGCCTGTCCGCTGGATAGCGAGACTCGGCGGCGCCTTCGACAGTGGAAGGCGAATGAGGAAGTGTGTGAGTCATGAGATGCAAGTCGGTGGCACAACGTCTGCCAATGTACTTTTCAAGGCGTGAAGGCGCATCGGAACCGCTTCCCATTCCTCCGGGCAATCCCTTGTTTTGGAGCGTGCATCTCACCCCTTGGGACATGAGACGGGCACGCCGGTTTCCGGTTGCTGACATCGCTCGTATCGTCCGTGCCAACTACCGCGCATGCGCCGACATGCGCGGCTCATATCAACGATTCAACAAGGAGACTCCATGGCTATCAACAGCCGTACGCACGCGCTGACGAGCGTAAAGAAAGACCGGCGCACCCTGCTCGCGGCGGGTCTGGCACTCGGCGCCGGTGCGCTGGCGCAGACAGCGGGCGCTCAAAGCAATAGCGCAAATGCATGGGCACCATCGCAGCGCTACCCCGATCCCGCGATCGAGATCCTTGACCCGTCGTTCGCCAAGTACCGGCTCTACAGCGCAGGAGTGGAACGGCTGGCGACGGGTTTCCGCTGGGCCGAAGGACCCTGTGTGGGTGGGCGACGGCAACTACCTGCTGTTCAGCGACGTCGCCAACAATCGCATTGTTCGCTGGGATGAAGCCACAGGGCAGTCCACGACCTACCGCGCCTCTGCCAACTACGCCAATGGCAATACGCGAGATACGCAGGGCCGGCTCGTCACTTGCGAAGGGGCGGCAGTGGGCGGCGTGGGACGTCGAATCGTGCGCACGGAGCCAAGCGGCAAGATCACCGTGTTGGCAGACAACTTCGAAGGCAAGCGTTTCAACTCGCCCAACGACATCGTCTGCCGTTCCGATGGATCGATCTGGTTCACGGATCCGCCATTTCAACTGACCAACGACTACGAGGGGCGTATCGGTAAGCAGGAACTGCCGCACGCGGTCTATCGCATCGACGGCAGAAGCGGCAAGGTGACGCAGGCGATCAGCGACCTTCAGGGCCCCAATGGCCTGTGCTTCTCTCCCGATGAGAAGACGCTGTACGTCATCGAGGGTCGCGCGCAGCCGCACCGGCTGATCTGGGCCTACGAGGTGTCGGCAGACGGCCGCCTCGCGGGCAAGCGCAAGCATGTCGATGCCGGTTTGCCGGCTGGAGCGCTCGACGGCATCAAGTGCGACGTTGACGGCAACATCTGGGCGGGATGGGGTTCGAGCGGTATGCCGGGCGTGGACCCCGCAACGTTGGATGGCGTGATCGTCTTCAACCCTCAGGGCAAACCCATCGGCCACGTCCGCCTGCCGGAACGCTGCGCCAACCTGTGCTTCGGCGGCGTTGACAACAACCGCCTGTTCATGGCGTCCAGTCATTCGATCTACAGCTTGTACGTCAACACCCGCGGCGCCGAAGTGCGCGTGTGAAACCTTTGGGAGACATCACCAATGCAATCACTGAAACCTCTGGTCCTGCTGGCTATCGCGTCGCTTGGCGCAGCCTCCCACGCCGGAACATTTGCCTACGTGTCGAATGCGGAGGACGGCACGATCTCCAGTTACCGCATTGACGCAGCAGGCGGCACACTGCAGCCGCTTGCCACGACGCCGACGGGAAAACTGGTGATGCCGCTCGCGCTGAGCCCGGACGGTCGGCATCTCTATGCTTCCGTGCGGTCGCAGCCTTATTCGGTCGTGACCTATCGGATCGACGCGCGAAGTGGTGCGCTTGATCGACTTGCGACGGCGAATTTGCCAGACAGCATGGCTTACATCTCGTCCGACCGCGGCGGAAGGTATCTGTTCGGTGCCTCGTTCGGCGGTGACGTGATCAGCGTCAATCCCATTGGTCCCAACGGCGTGGCACAGGGCGAAACGCTCCAACTGATCAAGACGGGGCGCCACGCGCATTCGATCGTGGTGGACCCCAGCAATCGCTTTGTCTACGTCGGAAACCTCGGTGTGCACCGCGTGCTGCAATTTGCATTCGACGAGCACAGCGGCGCGCTGGCTCCGATCGATGCAGGCTTTGCGCCTGCCGAGGCGGGGTCGGGGCCGCGTCACTCCGCACCGTCGCCCAATGGCAACTTCCTGTATGTGCTGAGCGAGTTGTTCGGTTCCGTGACCACCTATGCGATTGATCGCAAGACAGGCGCCTTGAGCGCGAAGGGATCTTTCGACGGCGTGCCGGCCGCTCGCTACAAGCTCGAGAAAGGTTTGATCCGCCCGCCGCTGGGTCAGGGCGAGAAGGTGGATGACACGCCGCGGATCTGGGCCGCAGACATCAAAGTCTCGCCCGATGGACGCTTTGTCTACACAACCGAGCGAACCAGCAGCACCGTCACCTCGTATCGCGCGGATCCTGTGACCGGAGCGCTGAGCTACCAGGCCACGATCGAGGTGGAAAAGCAGCCACGCGGCATCGCCATCGACCCTCGCGGCCGTTGGCTTGTCGTGACGGGGGAAAGAGTGCTGAGGTGGGTCTTTATGCCATCAATCCGCAGTCCGGTGCTCTCAAGCGCGTCGCCGGTGCGCCGGCTGGCAAAGGTGCCAACTGGGTAGAGATTGTCGATACGGAGTAATTGCGAGAGACGACCGGGGTCAAGAGGAGAAGCCTTCTCGACCTCGATGGCTTCCGATCAGTCGATCGCTGTCGGGGCGCCAGCCAGCAAGGCCGCATAGCGCCGCAGATCCACGTTGCCGCCGCTGAGGATCACGCCCACGCGCTTGCGATGCACCGGCAGCACGTGCTCCAGCAGTGCGCCAAGGCCCAGTGCGCCCGTGGGCTCGACCACCATCTTCATGCGCTGGGCCAACCATTGCATGGCATGCACGATGCTTGCGTCTTCGACCGTGACGACGTCGTGGACGTGGTGCCTAATGATCTCGAAGTTGCGCTCGCCCAGTTGCGTGCCCAACGCTCCTTCCGCAATCGACTGCGGCGGTGATATGCGCACGATGCGCCCTGCGCGCAGCGACTGCTGGCCGTCGTCACTGGCGGTGGGTTCCACGCCCACCACCTGGCAGCGTGGGGACAGCAGATGCGCGGCGAGGGCGCTGCCGGCAAGCAGGCCGCCGCCGCCCAAGGGAGTCAGCAGCGAGTCCAACTCACCGACCTCCTGGATCAGCTCCAGTGCCGCAGTGCCCTGGCCTGCAATCACCCGGTTGTCGTCGAAGGGATGGATCAACGTCAAGCCGCGCGCCTTTACCAACGTCGCGCACATCGCCTCTCGATCATCCCCCAGACGGTCGTACAGCACGACCTCGGCACCGTATCCACGCGTCGAATCGCGCTTGACCGTTGGCGTATCGCCGGGCATCAGGATGGTGGCGCGCGTGCCCAGCAGCCGCGCTGCCAACGCGGTTGCCTGTGCATGGTTCCCCGACGAGTAGGTGATGACGCCGGCGGCCCGCCTCTCGGGGTCCAGTTGCGCGACGGCGTTGAAGGCACCTCGGAACTTGAAGGCGCCCATCCGCTGGAGGTTTTCGCACTTGAAGAAGATCTCGGCGCCGAGGCGCTCGTTCAACGTGTGCGACTGCATGACGGGCGTCCGGTGCGCGACGCCCTGCAGCGCGCGCGCCGCCACCAGCACGTCCTCTGCCGTTGCAGGCGTGCCGATGTCCTGCGCGATCAAGACGCTTTGCCGAAGGTCTCGCTATCGGCACGCCAGGAAATGGCTTGCTCGCTCAGGCTGAAGCCCAGGCCATGGCGATCCGACACATGCATGCGCCCGTCCTGCAGGTGCATCTGCTCGTTGAACATCGGGCCGAGCCACTCGAAATGCTCCAGCCAAGGTTCGATCGGATACGCAGCGGCAAGGTGAAGATGGATCTCCATCGCGAAGTGCGGCGCGAGTTTGCGCCCCTTCATCGCGCCGAGCGCCATGATCTCGAGGAACGGCGTGATGCCGCCGACGCGCGGCGCATCGGGCTGAATAAAGTCGCTGCCTTCGGCCAGAATCAGTTGCGCATGTTCTCCCGCGCTCGTCAGCATCTCGCCTGTGGCGATCGCGGTGTCGAATCGCGTTGCCAACTGGGCATGGCCTTCGAAGTCGTAGGCGTCCAGCGGTTCCTCGATCCAGGTGAGGTCGAAACCTTCGAAGGCGCGGCATGCGCGGGTGGCTTTCTGACGGTCCCATTGCTGATTGGCGTCGACCATGAGCGGGAAGCTGTCGCCCAACAACTTGCGCACGGCACCCACGCGCTCGATGTCGATCGAAAGGTCTGGCTGGCCCACTTTGAGCTTGATGCCGCCAATGCCGCTTCGCTGCGAGATCTCGACGTTCTTGAGCACCTGGTCCAGCGGCGTGTGCAGATAGCCGCCCGAGGTGTTGTAGCACTGCACTGAGTCGCGGTGTGCGCCAAGCAACTTGGCCAGCGGCAGCTTGGCACGTTTGGACTTGAGATCCCACAAAGCGATGTCGAATGGCGCGATCGCCTGCGTCGTCATGCCGCTGCGCCCCATGCTGGCGCCTGCCCACAGCAGTTTGGTGAAAATCTTCTGAATGTCGCTCGGGTCTTCTCCCAGCAGGTTGGGAGCGATTTCCTTGGCGTGCGCGTACATGCCGGGTCCGCCTGCGCGCTTGCTGTAGCCGAAGCCGATGCCGTCCAGCCCGTCGCGTGTCCGGATTTCGGCAAAGATGAAGGCGATCTCGGTCAGCGGCTTTTGCCGCCCCGTGAGCACCTTGGCGTCACTCACCGGCGTAGCCAGCGGCAGGAATATCAGCGACACCTTCACGGAGTCGATGCGGTCGCCCGTTTCAGCCGCGGTGCGCGCGCCCTCCGCCACCTTGGCGTAAGAAACGATGTTGGATTCGACAGCAGATGCCATGGAGAAGCTTTCAGTGTTGAGATGCGAAAAGTCGACGGATCATTCGGGCTTGAGACCGCCTTTGCGGATCACCTCGGCCCAGCGTGCGTTCTCCGACTCGACGAACTTCGTGTAGTCGACGGACTTCGATGCGACCACGACGAAGCCGGTGCTCTCGAGCTTGGCGCGAGCCGCTGGATCGTTGAACGCCTTGACCATGGCTGCCTCTAGCTTTTCGACGATCGCCTTGGGCGTGCCCTTCGGTGCCGAGAGACCAGTCCAGGACACTGCGCTGAAGCCGGGGTAGCCCGACTCGGCGACGGTGGGCGTGTCGGGGTATAGCGGATTCCTTGTCAGGCTGGTGACGGCCAGTGCCCGCAGTTTTCCTGCCTTGACGTGAGGAAGCGCCGCGTCCTGGTTGGTGAACATGCCTGGAATCTGATTGGCGAGAACGTCGGTCAGCGCGGGGCCGCCTCCCTTGTAAGGGATGCCGACGATGTCCAGACCTGCAACCTGCTTGAGGTATTCCGTCGTCAGGTGACCCGAAGAGGCGGGCACCTGACCGTAGTTCACCTTGCCCGGGTTCGCTTTGGCATAGGCGATGAATTCCTTGAAAGTCTTCGCGGGGAAGTCCGGGTTCACGACGAGCACGTTGGGGCCGGCGGCGAGTTGCGAGATGTGGATGAAATCGCTTTCCTTGTAGTTCGGCTTGGGCGCCTGGAAGCCATGAATGACGGCGTTGCTGCCAATCCCGGACAGCACGAGCGTGTAGCCATCCGGTGCCGCCTTGGCAGCCTGGTCCGCGCCGATCGCACCGCCGGCGCCGCCCTTGTTGTCCACGATGAAGGGCTGCTTGAGCTGCTTGCCGAGCTCCTCCGCGATGATCCGCCCCATCAGGTCGCTGGTGCCTCCCGCAGGGAACGGCACGATGATTTTCACGGGCTTGTTCGGGTAGTCAGCCTGGGCGTGGACGGCCAGGGGTGCAAATGCGGCGGTCACCAGCGCGATGGCGGTCAAAACTAGTTGGCGTTTGTGCATGGGATCTCCTTGGAGGGCTCGAATGAAAGAACTTGGTGGACGTTTTGAAGTCCTGAATGAAAGCGTTTCCATTGAACCGGAGCTGACTCTGAACTTCTGCAGGGTTATCCCGATGGGCTTGTGATAGCGTCCCGCATGTTGAGACTGAACGTCTGGTTCAGTCGGCGATGCCGAGCGGCCAGGGCACAAACTCGTTGAGCCCCACCCCCAAGGCCTCGCTCTTCGTCTTCTCGCCGGAGGCGTGGCGCAGCACTTGCTCGAAGATCCGCTGGCCCATGTCGGCAATGGTGGCGTCACCGTCGATCACAGGGCCGCAGTTGATGTCCATGTCAGGCTCCATGCGCGCGTACATTGGTGTGTTGCTGGCCAACTTGATGGTGGGAGAGGGCACCGAGCCGAAGCACGAGCCGCGGCCCGTCGTGAAGCAGATGAGATTGGCTCCGCCCGCGATCTGTCCGGTGGCGGAGACCGGGTCATAGCCGGGCGTGTCCATGAATACCAGACCGTGCTGTGTCACAGGCTGGGCGTACTCGTAAACCTCCATCAACGGTGCGTTGCCACCTTTCTTGGCCCCGCCGAGCGACTTCTCCAACACGTTCGCGAGGCCACCAGCGTTGTTGCCAGGGCTCACCTGGCCGTTGATCTGCGTGTCGCGTCCCTTGTTGTACTCGAGCCACCAGTCGATTCGGGCCACGAGCTTTTGGCCGATCTCGGGCGTGCGTGCTCGCGCTGTCAGCGTGTGCTCTACGCCGTAGATCTCGGAGGTCTCGGAAAGGATGGCCGTGCCGCCGTTGCGAATCAGTATTTCCATGGCCGCGCCAAGCGCGGGGTTGGCGGACAGACCGGAAAAGCCGTCTGAGCCGCCGCACTGCATCCCGACCATGATGTGCTCTGCAGACACTGACTCGCGCCGCGCTGTATCGGCTTGCGGGAGCATGGCACGGACGATCTCGATGCCGGCTGCAATTGCTTTTTTGGTACCGCCTGCATCCTGGATGACGAGTGTCTGGAGCATCGGGCCGCGGACCAGACCCTGGTGTTCGAGGAAGGCCTCAAGTTCGTTGTGTTCCTGGCCCAACGCGATGACCAATGCGCCTGCCGTGTTGGGGTGCTTCACATAGCCTCCGATCGTGCGGCGCAGCATGTCCATAGGCTCACCGCTGCGTTCCATTCCCGAGCCTTGTTCGTGGATGTAGGGAACGACGCCGTCGACATGGGGATAGGCAGCGAGCTCGTCCGCATCGAAGAAGCGGGCGATCTGGCGCGCCACGGTGGCGCCGCTGTGGGAGACGATGAACACGCCGATGTAGTTGCGCGTGGCCACGCGCCCGTCTGCGCGCACGATGCCATGGAAGCGAGCCCGGTCGCCCGGCGACAGCAGCACTGTCGGCGCGTAGTCCAGGCCGTGCCTGTAGTCCTTGACCAAGTCGCCGAAGGCGATGTTGTGACTGTGCATCCAGGTGCCGGCGGGCAAGTCCTCGGATGCGAAGCCGATTACGGTGTTGTACTTCAGTACGGGCGCCCCCTTCGCTATCGCGCGAGTCGCCATCTTGTGGCCAGCGGGCACGGCCTGGAGTGTCGTCACACCCTCGGCTGGAACAGGTGTGCCTGCGGGAACTTCCATGCGCGCGACGACAACGTTGTCCTTCGGGTCGAGGCGGATGAAGGGATTGCGGAGCACGGCGTCGGAGGGCTTGACTGTCGAGGAAAGCGTCGGAGTGATGGGTTTGGCGGTGGTGGTCATCGTGAGAGGAGTTCGTTGAGCAAGGGCAGGAAGGGGCCTTCGGGAGGAGCGCTTCGCCTTCAGGCCAGCACGCCGATCGGCCAGGGCACATACTCGTTGTCGCCTACGCCAAGCTCCTCGCTCTTCGTGAGTTCGCCGCTCGCGTATTCCAACCAGCGCTGGAGCACCACTTGTGCCATCTCCAGTACGCCGGTGCTCCCGTCGAGAACAGGGCCGCAGTCGATGTCCGAGTCGTCCTCCATGCGTGCGAATGCGGCCGAGTTGCTGACCAGCTTCACCGTCGGCACACCGGCTGCACCGAATGTGGAGCCCAAGCCCGTGGTCAGCGCCACCAGGTTGGCGCCGCTGGCCACCTGACCGGTCGCGGAGACCGCCGCATATGCCGGCGCATCCATCAACACCAGCCCATTGGCGTTAACGGGGTGGGCGTATTCGAGGACGGCCTGGATGGGTGAACTGCCTGCGCGGAGGAAGCCCGAGATTGCGTTGTCGGCGGAGCTCGCCATTCCTCCCGGATTGCTGCCGCTCGTGCGAGTGAGTTGCGTGTCGCGGCCGTGTGTGTAGGTCTTCCACCAATGAATGCGCTGGGCGATGCGGCCACCGACCTGCGCGCTGGCGGCACGTCGTGCCACCTGCTCCTGCAAGGCGGCCAAGTCGCTGGTCTCGGAGAGGATGGCTGTACCGCCGGCCTCTACAAGCAGATCCACCGCTGCACCCAACACAGGATTGGCGGAGCGCGCGGCGAGATCATCGACGGCAGCGGACTGGAGTCCCACCACCAGATGCCGGGCCGGCACAGGTTCGCGTTGGCAGGCATCTGCCATGGGCAGCATTTCCTCGACGGCAGCAATACCGGCAGCTACCGCATTGGCCGTGCCGCCAATTTCCTGCATCACGATCATGTGCAACATGGGGCCCGCGACGAGCTTCTCCTGTTCAAAGAAACCGCGGATGTTGTTGCGTTCGCAGCCTAGCGCGATCACCACCGCGCCGACGATGTTCGGGTTGCGAATGGTCCCGGCAATGGTGCGGCGCAGGAGGTTCATGGGTTCGCCGGTCATTTCCATGCCGCAGCCCAACTCGTGCACGAACGGCACCACGCCATCGACGTTGCCGTACGACGCCAAGCGCTTCGACGTGAAGTGGTCGGCCACCATGCGCGCCGTGGTCGCGCCGCAGTTGCCCACGACAAAGATGCCAATGTGGTTTCGCGTGCCGACTCGCCCGTCCGGCCGCACGTAGCCCTGGAATTCGAGGTGTGCTTGCTGAGGCACGTCATTCGCGTGGCGTGAGGCGCGCGGCACGTTCGGGGCAAGCCGGGACTCGCCGGGAGAAGGGGTGTTCATCGAGGTTGACATGGCTCTTCAAAGCGTCATGGAAGCGCTTACATTGCGTGGTGAAAAAAGAGGCCCAAACGAGCCTGCTTTCCATTTTTCAGTGCATTTTATGGAAACGCTTTCATTGGGTCAATCGCGCGGTATAACCAATGCTTCCGCATCGTTATGCGGCCCCCAAAACGTGAAGCGCTCCAGAACCTCTCCCTCATCGTCTTCCGTGCCTTCGGGCTCGGCCCCTCGCATGTCGGACGTGGCTGCGGCTGCCGGGGTGTCGCTCGTCACGGTATCGCGTTGCATCAATCAGCCCGACAAGGTCACGCCTGAAACGCTGGCTCTGGTGCGCGCGGCAGTGGAACGCCTGGGCTACGTTCCCAATCTCACCGCGGGCAGCCTGGCGTCCAATCGATCACGCATCGTTGCCGCGATCGTGCCGACCATCTCCAATTCGGTCTTTTCCGAAATGGTCGAAGCGCTTGCCAGCACATTGAGTGCGGGCGGCTATCAACTGCTACTTGGACAATCCTCATACCGCGCGGACGACGAGGAGCGCCTCGTAGATGCGTTTCTGGGCCGTCGCGTGGACGGACTGGTGCTGACAGGAGCACCACGTGCAGAACAATTGGCACAGCGCCTGCGCCGTAACGGCCTGCCCGTCGTGCAGACCTGGGACCTGCCACTGCGGCCGATCGACATGGCGGTTGGTTTCTCGAATTTCGATACCGGCATGGCCGCAGGACGCTTCCTCGCTGGAAAGGGACGACGGCGCATTGGTTTTCTCGGCGCCAGCGAAGACCGTGCAGCCCAGCGGCTCGCCGGCTTGCGCGCTGCGCTGGCGGATGCAGGGCTGCTGCCACCAGAGGTTGAAACGCTGCCGCCTCCGGTGCTGGTGGACAAGGCTGGCCCAGGCCTTTCAGCCATGCTCGAGCGTGCGCCCGATCTCGATGCGATTTTCTGCAACAACGATCTCCTGGCCGCTGGCGTTCTGTTCGAATGCCAGCGCCGTGCTGTCCGAGTGCCTGACGACCTGGCTGTGCTGGGTTTCGGCGATCTGCCTATTGGTACCGCGGCCTTTCCGGCACTGAGCACCATCCGAATTGGCCTGCGCGGCATGGGTGAGCAGGCAGGGCGCCTTCTGCTTGCCCGTTTTGCCGGGGAGGGCAATCTGCCGGGCTTGACCGATCTCGGTTTCGAGGTGGTGCAGCGCGACAGCGCGTGAAGTGGCTTTTCGGCGATCTTCAGCGTACTGCCGGTGTGCCGTCGATCACCTCATTCGCGTTGCCGGATCGACGGCGGCTGCGCACGTTGAAGCGTTCGATCTTGCCCACGATGAGCCAGTAGCTCATCACGGCCACCAATCCGTGGAGGCCGACGAACACAAGGGCGTAGTGGAAGGAGTTGGTAGCTCCGAGGATGTAGCCGATGACGAGCGGTGTGGTGATCCCTGCCGTGTTGCCGATGGCGTTGAACACTCCGCCGGTCAAGCCGATCAGTTCCTTCGGGGCCGTGTCAGCAACGACCGTCCAACCCAGCGAGCCGAAGCCCTTGCCGAAGAAGGCCAGAGACATCAGGCCGATCACCATCCAGTCCGCGTCGACAAAGTTGCAGCCAATCATGCTGGCTGTCAGAAGCAACCCGATAGTGATGGGGATCTTGCGCGCGATCGTGAGCGAGCCGGTGCGCCTGAGCAGCCAGTCCGTGACGAACCCGGTGCTCACTCCTCCAATGAAGCCCGCAATGGCGGGTAGGGAAGCAATGAACCCGGCGTTGAGGATCGAGAAACCACGTTCCTTGACGAGGTACGTTGGAAACCAGGACACAAAGAACCAGGTGATGGCCGTGATGCAGTATTGCGCGAGGAAGATGCCTGAAAGCATGCGGCTGCGAAAAAGGTCCAGGATGCCGGGCGCATCCGGGTCTTTGCGCACCGAGGTCTGCCGTGCGTTGAGGTCGGTGAGCGCACCGCCGGCGCGGATCGAGTCCAGCTCCTGCGCCGAAAGCGAAGGGTGGGTTGCAGGGACGTGAAACCAGGCGTACCAGACCACGGCCAGCAGCAAGCCAAGGCCACCCATGACCGAGAAGACATGTTCCCAGCCGAAGCGATGGTCCAACCAGCCCATGAGCGGTGTGAAAACGGCAAGCGAGAGGTACTGCGCGCTGTTGAAGATCGCCCCGGCCACGCCACGTTCTCCGGAAGGAAACCACATCGCGATCACGCGGCCTGAAGCGGGTCCAACGGGTGCTTCGAAAACGCCCATCAGAAAACGCAATGCGATCAGCGTAGCGAACACCGAGCCGAACCATGCCGCGGCACCTTGCAGCGCCGTGCAAATCGACCAAAGCACCAAACCGATTACCACTGTGCGTTTGGCACCCAGCCGGTCGACCAGCCATCCTGCCGGGATGTGGGCCAGGACGTATGCCCAGGCGAACGAAGAGAACAGCCATCCCATCTGGACAGGAGACAACTGCAACTCCTTGGCCATGCCTGAACCGGCAACGGACAACGTGGCCCGGTCGCCAGTGCTGAAGGCCAGCACGACGGTGATGAGGGCGAGGATGAGAAATCGCTTGCGATGGGTAAACATGAGAGTGCTGGCAAAGGCGGTGAGTGACCCGGCTACTGGGTGCATCGGTGGGACGATGCAATGCGTGGGACACGGCTGTAATCGCGTGTCTCGAAGGCTCAGGATGGCGTGTCGGGGCGGCTGATTCATTGTCGTCAGCCCCTGTCTCCAAGGCCATTCAACGCATCGCACCAGTCCCACATGTTGGGCCGTACTGTCCCGGTTAAGGGATTACCCTAAGACCGAGGCCCCGCCGCTGCCGCGGAAAGGCCGTCATATTGAGGGGTGTTGAAAAACGCTCGTCCCGATATTTGGGCCAGCCGCATCCGTGGGGTAGGGTGCCGCCGAAGACCTTCCCTGTTGCAGATCAGTGGAGACCATTTCCATCATGAAGCGCATTGCCATCACTGGCGCCGCAGGGCTAGTCGGCACCGGCCTAAGGACACAATTGCTCGAGCGCGGCTACGGCGTGCACTCGCTCGACGTGCGACCGGTTGCGATCGAGCATCCATCAGAGACATCCGCAATCGCAGACGTCACCGACCAAGCCGCGCTCACGCGTGAGTTGGAAGGCTGCGACACGGTTGTGCACTTGGCCGCATGCACTACCGATGCGGCATGGCCCGAACAGGTGAAGCTCAGCATGGAGGGCAGCATCAGTCTTTTCGATGCGGCGCGTTCGGCGGGCGTGAAGCGAGTGGTCTATGCCAGCTCGCATCACGTGGTGGGATTGCATCCACGTGCGCCGCATGGCCCCCGGATGGGCAACATGGCCATCCTGAGGCCCGACAGCCGCTACGCGGTCGGCAAGGCGTTCGGTGAATCGATCGGCGCGCTCTACGCATACAAGTTCGGCATGCCCGTGCTTTCCATTCGCATCGGCAACGTCAACACACGTCCGATTGACCGGCGTCGCTTGGGCAGCTGGATCAGCTTTCGCGATCTGGCGCAGTTGGTTGTAATCGGCATCGAGCACGAGGACCTGATCTTCGACGTGGTCTACGGGATCTCCGATGCTTCAGGGCGTCACTACGACAACGCCGCTGCCTACGCTCTTGGTTATGTGCCCCAGGATCGCTCAGAGGGCTTGGACGACGAAGTGCTTCGCGATGATCCTCCGCCCGCACTTGGCAGCGCGGCCGCGCGCGCACCTTCCGAGCTCACGCTTGGCGGCATGTTCTCCCAAGCCGAGTTCGTTGGCGACAGCGCAAGACTGCTGACTACCCATGGGAACGACGCGAAATGAAGATCGCCGCCATAGAGGTCATTGAAGCCGTCGTACCCTTCGACGACGGAGGCTCGGGAATCGGCATCACGCCGGGTCGTTGGGATTCTTTGGAATTCGTGCTTGTGCGCGTCGAGACCGACACCGGCCTGATTGGCTGGGGCGAGTGCTTTGCCTACTCGTGCAGGGCAGCGGTTGCCACAGCGGCACGGACCATGGTCGCCCCGCTGCTCGAAGGCCGCGAACTGCCGGCAACGCCTGAGCCGCTCAATCTTGAACTGCAAAAACGTCTGCACATCTTTGGGCGATACGGCATCGCCATGTTTGCGATCTCGGGTTTCGACATTGCGCTGTGGGACATTGCGGCTCAGGCTCAGGGAAAGCCGCTGCATGCGCTGTTGGGCCCCCAAGTACGCAACGAGGTCTCCGCGTACGCGAGTCTCGTGCGCTACGGAGATCCTGCTCTTGTCAAAAAATACTGCAGCGACGCGAAGGCGCTCGGCTATCGTTTCGTGAAGCTCCACGAGATAGAACCGGCCGTCATGCGCGCGGCAAGGGAAGCTTGCGGCCCTGAGATCGGCATCTCGGTCGACGTGAACTGCGCATGGTCGCCCGACGTTGCCCGGGAGCGCATCCCAGTGCTCCAGGAAATCGATGCCATGTGGATCGAGGAGCCTGTGTTTCCTCCCGAGGACATCTTCAATCAGGCCGCTATCAATCGAGAGTTTCCGGTCGGTGCAGGGGAGAACGCCTGCACCCGCTACGAGTTCGCCCGAATGATCGATGCGGGTGCGGTGCGATTCGCGCAGCCATCGGTGATCAAGGTCGGCGGCATCACCGAGTTCGTCGGGGTGTGCGCATACGCGGCCGCCAAAGGTGTCGCCGTCATGCCGCACACCCCATATTTCGGCCCCGGCTATTTCGCAACACTTCACCTGCTTGCCGGGCTACGCGGCGAGCCGCTGTTCGAGCATCTATATATTCGCCCTGCAGCCGACATTGCGCTTGGCGGAACACCGCTGCCGGTACAGGGCACCGTGCCTATTCCGAGTAGCCCTGGGGTCGGCTTTGCTCCAGACCCGGCAGTGCTCGCGCGTTTCAGGCTCAATGCCTGAGCCTGTGCGGGAAACCTACGAGCGCCCCAACGAACGCAAGGCGCGTGACTGCCACAACTTCGATTTGGATGATTCTCGCGCCGGCAAGCAAATTCACTGCACGTAGATCGTGGCCGACGCGGCCACGCCCGCCACCGAGGTGCCGAAGGCCAGGCCCAGGCCCTTCACCGGCGCGGACAGCGACGCAGTTCTGCTTGGTGACTGCGCGGCAGGACTCATCAGCGTTGACATCCCTCTGAGCGTGGTAAGCGCCCAGTGAACACGCCTTGACGATGTCAGTGCGTCGTCGCCGAGCCTGATGTCTACCCATGGCACTATGACGGCTTGGCAAGACTTATGAGACATTGATGAGCGATCTTCACGCGCGAGTGGCGAACAGCTTTGCTGCGCAAGGCTTGATGGTGACCATGGGTGCCCGGTTGGCCGTGGTTTCTGAGGGCGAGGTACACATTGAGTTGCCCTTCTCAGGTGCCTTGTCCCAGCAGCACGGCTATTTGCATGCCGGGGCCACGACCAGCATCGTGGACAGTGCTTGCGGCTACGCTGCACTCACCAAGGCTCCCCCTGGATTAGAGGTCGTGACGGCGGAGTTCAAGCTGAACCTCTTGCGGCCTGCGCTCGGCACGCGCTTCTTGGCTGTCGGGCGAGTTGTGAGTTCGGGCAAGCTCTTGACGGTCTGCACCGGCGAGGTTCGGGCGTTTGTCAACGACGGTGATTCGTACAAGGTTGTGGCCTTGATGCAAGCCACGATCGTGAACGTGAACGCCACGCCGGCGTAGCTGCTAGAGCGCTCGCCAGTGATGCGGCAACAGCTCCGCAATGCGGCTGGCCGGGTGTGAGAGCAGCCGCTCGAGGACATCCCTGAGGTATGCGTGTGGCTCGTGGCCGTTCAGGCGCGCTGAGTGCACCAGGCTCATGACGGCCGCAGCCCGTTGACCAGCGCGCAAGCTGCCGGCGAACAGCCAGTTCTTACGGTTATGCGCAGCTGCGCGTAACCGAAATAAGGTGAACCGCGTGCTTATGCGAAGTCCGTAAGGCTGAGCCTGTCCTGAATTTTGTGTTCGAGGCATAGCATGACGAGAAGGAGCATGTATGCCAGTGAGCAAGACGAAGATTGTCCGCGCCGAAGTAGAACTGAGCCACCGTGCCGCTTGAATCGTGAGCCAGGGGTGGAAGCCGACGCAGCGATGGTCGGCTGTGGATAAGTGTATGTCCTGTCTTGGTTTGTGACTTCCTTTCGCTTCTTGTGATCGAGCTCATAGGGCGCAAAGGGCCAAGCCCGTAGCGCCCTGCCACGCGCTGCAGCCGTCAGTCGGTAGCGTCTATTGGATCGATCTTGGCGCCTGCCTTGCGGGTCTGCTCCCTGGCCTTGATGCGCCTTTTCGCCATGGCACTGCTATGCAGGAACCGATGGCTCTCGTTGCCCGTCTCCACGATGTGGCAGTGGTGCGTGAGGCGGTCGAGCAAGGCTGTCGTCATCTTGGCGTCGCCGAACACGGTCGACCATTCGGCGAAGTCCAGGTTGGTTGTGATCACCACGCTGGTGTGCTCGTACAGCTTGGACAGCAGGTGGAACAGCAACGCGCCGCCGGCCTGACTGAACGGCAGGTAGCCCAACTCGTCCAGGATCACCAGATCCATTCGCAGCAAGCCCAGCGCGATGCGCCCGGCCTTGCCCTGAGCCTTCTCTTGTTCCAAGGCATTGACCAGATCGACCGTCGAGTAGAACCGCACGCGCTTGCCGTGGCGCGTGATGCCCGATACGCCCAGAGCCGTTGCCAGATGGGTCTTTCCTGTGCCAGGACCACCGACCAGAACCACGTTGTGCGCGGCCTCGGTGAACTCCAGCATCGCGAGCTGGTGGACCAGCTTCTGGTCGACCACCGAGGCATCGAAGTCGAAGCCGGCCAGATCCCGGTGCACGGGGAAGCGCGCCGAGTTCATCTGGTGCTGCACCGAACGCATCGAACGGTCCGTGGTCTCGGCCTGCAGCAGGTGTTCGACCAGCCAGCGCGAGGCGTCCAGCCCGGACGCTGCACCTTGCTCCGCCAGATCGCACCAGGCACTGGCCATGCCGTGCAGGCGCAGTGCCTTGAGTTCGACTGTCACGTCACGCATGGTCCACCTCCTGTCCGCGCAGGCTGTCGTAGCGCGCCGTGTTGGCCAGCGGCGGCGTGACGATCTGCAGCGCCGTCTCGGCACTTTGCGCAGCTGCCGGCGCGGTGAGCCGGCCAAGCACATTGACGACGTGCTCTACGCTGACCCGGCCCGATGGCGGACCACTCTCCAGTGCCAACTCGACCGCCACGATCACCGCATCCAGTCCCGCCGTCGGCACGATGGCCAACACCTGAGCCATCACGCGGTCTCCACCGGCCTGGCGCAGCAGGCCGCGGCGCAGTCGCTGCAGCGCCTCGGGCATGTCTGCGAAGGGCGCACCGTTCCTCAATGCACCAGGCTTGCGCTGGACGAGCGGGATGTAGTGTTGCCAGTCGTAGCGGGTGCCGCCAGAGGCGCTCAGGCGCTCGTGGCGCGCCACTGCCGCATCTTCTGCGACCACCACGACGTTGCCTTGGTACAGCCGCGTGCTGACCATCTGCCCGGCCAGTTCGCATGGCACCGAGTAGCGATTGCGTGCCACCGACACCAGGCAGGTGCTCGACACCCGTGCCGGCTTCTCCACGTAGCCGTCGAAGGGCTCGGGCATGGGCATCAGGTGGGGCCGCTCGTGCTCGAGCATCTCGACCACGCTGAACTGGCCGTGCTCGGGATGGCGGATCTCACTCCACAAGGACCGGCAGCGCTCGCCCAACCATGCATTGAGTTCGACGAAGGAGCCGAAGCGGCGCTGGCCCGCCTCGATCCAGATGCGTCGACGACTGTCCTGCACGTTCTTCTCCACGCGCCCCTTCTCCCAGCCGGAGGCTACGTTGCAGAAGTCGGGGTCGTACAGGTAGTGCGCGCACATCACGGCGAAGCGGGCATTGACGGTGCGGCCCTTGCCCTTGTGAACCTTGTCGACGGCGGTGCGCATGTTGTCGTAGATCCCGCGGCGCGCCACACCGCCCAACGCTGCGAACGACCTCGTGTGGGCGTCGAACAGCATCTCGTGGCCTTGGCTCGGGTATGCCACCAGCCAGAACGCACGGCTCGCGCACAGCTTCAGGTGCGACACCTGCACACGGTAGTAGATGCCGCCGACGACCAGGCCCTCTTCGCTCCAATCGAACTGGAAGGCCTCACCGAGCTCGAAGTTCAGCGGCACGAACGCCGTGACGTTGACTGCCTGTCCCTCACCCTGGCGCCAGGCTCGAATGAAGTCAGTGACGGCCGAGTAACCGCCGTCGTAGCCCGCCGCCTTGATCTCGGCGTGCAGCGCACGTGCCGTTCGCCTCTCGTGCTTGGGCCGCCGCGCATCGGCCGTCAATGCCTGCTTGAGCGCTTCCTCAAACGGGCTGAGCTTGTTCGGGCGCGGCTCGCGCCGGTACTTCGGCGCCTCCTTCACTGGTGCGCGCAGCCACTTCGACACCGTGTTGCGAGACAGCCCCGTCCTGCGCGCTATCTCGCGCTCCGACAGCTTGTCCCTCGCGTGCAGCCGTCGGATCTTGCCAATCATGTCCATGGTGATCACTCCTCGAACCCCGCCGCTTAAATAAACAGCAGGGTAGGTTGAACACCTGGCTCACTTTTACTTCGGCACTACCTACAAAACTGGCTCAGTTTTCGGTCGGCGCCAACACATGGTCTGATACACGAGGGTGCCGAGGTTCTGAAGGGCATCAAATACGCGCTGCGCTCCGATGTCATGTTCGGAGCGCGCTGACCCTCTAAGGCCGGGAACGGCCAGGACCTGCCGTTCGGTGCCGACGCAGAATTCGCCCGCAACCGGACGCTCAATAGACGAGGATGTTGATGGAGACTAGGAAATCGGTGCTTGACGTGAGCGGCGCCACATCACCGCTATACGTGCGACAGGCCGTGGCGCGCTTTCTCGGCCTGTCCCTTGACCGTGAGCTCACGTGGGAATTCCTGCGTGAGAGCTTGGTGGCTGGCTCAGAACCTTCGCTTCCGGTCAAGGTCACGGTCATCGGTCTTCCTCGTTTGGCCGCGCTCTATCGCGATGAGGGCTGCGAACTGTCGGCGTGGCTACGTGGACTCGAAAAGCGGCATCCTGGAATCAGCATCCAGGTCAGCCTTCACGACTGAAGGCGCGCCCGGCAGAATCCGGCTATGAGCTGTCGGTCGGCTGCGCTGCAGAAATCGCCAGGTAGCAGACCTTTGCGGCGCTCGCACAACGTTCTGCTTCGAACCTGACGCTGGCCTCTTGCGAAGCGCGTGCACACCCCTGTGCGGCTGCTGACAATCACAAAAGTGTCTACCCGTCTGCAGGTCCATCACCAACTTGGCTTAATGTCCAAAAACCGACGAATGAAACCTCGCATCGACAACTCTCTTGCGGTGAGTGCGTTGGCCTTGTGTTTGCTCCTCTCAGGTTGCGCAACACCGGCCCCATTGGTCTACAGCCAGCTTGAGCGTGAGGCAGTTCAAGGCGACCGGTTCACTGTTGTAGATAAACGTGCCCCGGAAGAAAAGAAGTCTGAATTTCTTTCTCTTGTGGTCTCCAACGACAACTACGGCATCTATCGAATCGGGGACGTGGAAATTCAACCAGACCGAATTGCCTATATAGAAGCCAGGCTTCGGCAGAAGGCCGACAGCCGTTTGGCAGGAAAGACCGTGCAGGTTGAACAGGCGGTCATTCTCAATAACCAGCAGGCATTATCACGGCGCATCGCGGTCGGGGCGGCAGTCGGTGGCTCGGTAGGAGCTGCAATCGTCGAGGCAATGGACAAGTCCCTTCCTTTCATCGATACCACTATCAGGCTGCAGATTGCCGGGAGCACGTATACGTCGCGACAAGCCGTTGTGTACATCAATACCGGCCAAACACCGAACACCAATGCCAACATGGCCGCTAGCATCAAGAAAGCACTCGACTCGGCCGTCGATGACATAGCGTCGCGCATTTGACCCTCTGGAGGCGAATGCGTCGCTGCGCCTAGCGCGGGCCAGAAAAGGAGGGTCTCTCGCATGCAGATGAAGAAATGGGAGGCAGCGGGTGTAGTTGCAGAGCGCGACTCTTTCGACATCGACATCGACAGCGCCAAGCCGACTCGTCCCCCCAACGTCCGCTATCGCGACGACGCTACGTCTCCTTCGGGCCCCAAGACGACATTGCCCTCGCCGCAGAGCAGCCATTCCGGCGCCCCTTGAAGGCACAACCAGGTTCCAGCGGGGCCGGCGTTTTATGGCAGCATTCGGTCGCAACCGGATACATAAATGCACATTCTTCGCTTTTTCATTCAGGGGCAACTGGCCGTACTGACTCTGACAGCCGCATTGCTGTTCCCCACAACTGGCCTCACCCAGATTGCAACAAGAACCGAGTACCAAGTCGGCGACAGTGTAGAGATATCTCTCCCGAAAGGCTGGAGCGTGCCTGGCGCAGCGGAACTGCAACGTATCGAACGCGGAAGAGACCAGATGGCCAAGAACCAGGGTATTGCGGTCCCGCGCGTCGAAACATTAACCGCTCGAAAAGCCGACAGTACCGGCGCGGTAACTCTGGGGGCAATGATCATGGCCGCTGAAGCATCTCAGGCAGAGATCAGGAAGCTAACTCCTGCGCAGATCAACACCCTTGGCGAGGGCTACTCACGCAGCTTCACCGCAGTCCTTCGTCGGGCAGGAGCTTCGGAGATCGAGTTCGGTCCAGCAGCTTTGGAAGATGTCGGAGGCAAGCTCGCCGTTTCTCAAGCGATGAGCTACAGAGACCCGACGGGCGCAAAGCTTGCGGGCGTTCGCTACCACGTCTACATGCGGAACGCCACGGTCGTCTTGCACGAGTACGCAGCCATCAATGTCTCAAAGGGGCTGCGAGATGAGGCGACTGCGGTCATAAAGGGCGCACGCCTCACTGAACGCTAGCTCGGTGCTTCTAGGAGGCTAGACCATTTCGATTTGTGCGGAAGCCGGCTCGATTAGGGCGGGCGTTCAATATGTTCCACGGCCTAGGTCGGTGGCAATGCACCTCGGCTCACCGCGTCAAACAAAATTCCCCACTCAATCGTGTTGCGGGGGCAGTTCGTGACGACGACAGTCCCCGGCGATAGACGACAGCTTCTGGCCGAATCGTGCCACAGGAGCTAGACAGCTAGATGCCCGATGGATCCTGTGGCGCTTCATGCCGAGCACAGGCTGTCACGAGAAACGGTAGAACACCTTGTTGCCCCAATCCGTCTCGAAGCCATCCAGCACCTTTCCGTGCTCGACACCGGTGATGATGGGCGCAGTTTGGCTTCGTAGGTCCGCCTCGATTGCGTGGCGCACACTTTCCCACCGGAGAACGTGCATTAGGTACGCCAATGGCTCGCTGCTGATCTGCCGCTCGCGGAACAGCCGGATCAGGAGCTGCTCAATGGCCTCGCGGTCTTGCGGTGCAGATTCGATGTGCGCAAGGCAGCGCCGATAGAACGGCTCAGCCTGATCGAACGAGAACTTCGTATCGAGAACATGCTCCGCCTGGAGCAACTCGTCGCGCACTTGCGATGCAATCATTCCGGTTCCTCAACGTCCGCTTCTGGGCGAAATCAGACCGCATGCGCGACTGACTCCTTTTGGCCGAGTGCGGCCCTCGGAGAGCATTCTGCCGCGCTCGAGCCGGGCCCGGTCTGGCCCGTCTGCCCCAGCCTGGCAAAGACTCGACGAGTGCAACTGGAATGCGCACCTCCTGCAGGGCTTCAAGCTACGCCATGCGATCCGACGGGAAAGAGGAGTGCCGCCATGGATCACGATAGGCGCAGGTAGCGACGCGCGACGCTGGCACCCTTACGCGCGCCGACATGGCTCACCGAGCAAATCCTGACGTTAGGGGTCAAATTTGGCGAGCTGGACGGCGGCCGGGACAGAAACACACCTCTAAGTGGTTGATTTCAAAGAAATCACAGTTCCATTCCCAGTGAAAAAAATTCCATCCTCAATGGAAATCGACAGAAATCGACAACAACAGCACCGACGCCTGCATCTAAGGCCGCCAATTTCGCAGGTGGCACTCCTTTGAGCTGAGTGCCAACTCGAAAAATTCCGCCACGTATCTACGAATGCATCGGACAGCTACCTGAACTAACTCCCGGTGTTCTGTGTTCCCGCCCGCGTGCCCACGGGATCACCGCCCTCGGACTCATCGCTGCTTTCAGTTTTGACCATCGACGCGGCTGTTGTGAACAGTTATCGCCATAGAAAGCACTGGTCTGGGCCTCACCTGGGCTAGAAAGTAGCGAGTTGCGATGATGAGTCGCGAGCGGGCGGTGACAGACACAGCGCTGCGCTTGGATCAAGGTCGCTCCATTGACCGCCAGACCAGCGTGCAATGGCGCGATGGTCAGCGCCAAAAATCGCCAGCAGGCTCTTATCCCACTAGGTGTGCGCTTTAGGGGCTTTCAGAGAAACGCTATCCAGGAGACGGGACCTAATCGCTGCTGATCACTGCGAACTTCTGATTGAGTTCCTGAAGCCGTTTGCGAAGGTTTGCGATGATTTGATCGTTCGCAGCAATCCGCTTTTCAGCATTCTCACGCGCAAGAAAATGTTTAGCGCTTTCTGCTTGCGAATGTTTGAGCTTTGTCGAAAGCTCCGCTTTTGTTGCTCGAAGTAATTTTACGAGATCTGTTAGTGTCTGAGGAATTGCCGGGGCCTTTCCGTTTACTTCATCTACCAGTATCCGAATCTTTGGGTATTTGCAATTTTCCATGCTTATGAGCGTTCGCGAATGCCCAGCTTCTTCCGCGACGTTCGATAGCGTAACTTTAAGCGTTCCCTTTCGCATTAAAGATTGCAACCTTTTTGACACCGGCTTTCCCTCGGTCAATCGCTGAACCGCTTCCTCGAAATCTTTCTCAATTTGATCAATTGCGGGCGGTGCCTTTTTGAGCTTTGGCATGTCTGAATCTCTAGTCGAAAGAATGGAAAAAATCTTAATTGGAAAAATATGCGTAAGGGGCTCCGACAGAGAAATTACGCCATCGCATCAACATCTTCGCCCATGCGCCTCAAAACAGCCCTTGCTTGATCGGTTCGAAAACGGATGACGGCAAAGCCATTGTCATCCTTGGATCGACTAACTTCGCAATCTTTAAGAATCTGCGAATACTCTAGGTAGCGCTCGGACCAAAATGGCTTGTGACTCGCATCGATGATTCCACACTTGCATCCAGCGCACAGTTGGGGAGAGCGATTGTCAAAATTAGGCTTGTTTCTCAGCCAAATCGGCGTGCCAGATTGGTTGTGGCATCGCATGTCCCCTTTTCGTGTGGGATTGCACGTTGAATAAGGGTTAAAAAAGAATGAAAGGCGGTTCGCATCGCACCAATCAGCGACCGTCTTCCAGCGCTCAGTCAGCGCGAGAGATTTGCTGATTTTTTTAAGTTTCTTAGCTTCCTTTTTTAATTGCTCTCCCATTTGACCGCTAAATGTAGACGTCCCAAACACCATTTCATAAATCATGCTGTTCCTAAACTGTACATTTACGGAATCTAAAACTTCTTGATATAAGGGGTTGTTCCCAATGTAGGCCGACTCGGTTGTGGCAAGTTGCGCGTGGTGAAACTGCATTTTAATAACTGGCAAGAGCTTCGGATTGCATCGAATCGTAAAGCTAGCCCACGTCTTTCTTAGTGCGGTTGGTTTGAAAGGAACACCACCGGTTTTTTTCCAAGGAACAAGCTCACTTTGGCCGGGAAGTCGTTTGCTGTTGTCTGGTAGCTTCGAAAAGTCGACCCAAGAGCTAATAAATCCCTTAATTGATCGGGTCAGTGTGCTGGCGTAAATGCCGCGCAAAATGCGACTTTTCGTCGGTAACTTTCCGTAGACTTCTTCCATGCCTAAAATCAAAAGATCTGTCGAAGCGTTTTGCTGCCAGGGCGCATAAAGCGTGTTCAGGAAAAGCAAAGCATTTACTGCAATTGGAATTTCGCTGCCTCCTACCGGCCGCATTCCTAGCACCCAATCGACTTCTTTTGGAAAACCGTTTGTACCTTTAGATAATTGGGTGCGGATAACAAACCATTCAAAAAGCCCAGTCACACTCCTCTCAATGCGTACTCCTTTAGGCAGGCCGGTTGTCGGATCTACGCCGGCCTTAATTCCAAGAAGCTCGCACATTCTCATTCCGGAAAGTGCAAGAATTATAATTGCGCATGCGTCACGGAATGCGGTCCATAGCTGAGCGAGCCTTGTGAATCTCATTGATGTGTGCGGAGCATTGTCCCCGTATTTTTCATCTAATGGTTGATGCCACGGGTCAGTGTCGCCTTCGATCTTGCTAAACTGAAAACTATTCAGTGCCCTTTTCATGCGATTTATTCTTGCGGCATTTCCCTTGCCGGCCACCTGGCTGCGAGTTCCTCCTCGGCCATTGTCTATAGAAACAATCTGTCCTGCTTCGTGATCTTCAAAAATCTTTACGAGCTTCGACATGTCCTGAGCGGGAGCTGATAAAAGACTTGCTGCCTTGTTCAAGATAAGGATTGCGATCTCATCCGGCAAAGGCTTTATCCACCCCCGCGCTTTTTGAGCAATACTTCTCGCGATAGTAATTGCGCCTAAGCCTTTGAAGGGATGTGCGGGAAGTGACTTAATGCCAAATTTTTTGAGCGCGGACCTTTGATTCCAAAGATGGATGAGGGCAGTTAATGCGTCAACGTATGGGCTTTCGCCTGTGAGTTCTGGATCGGTATTAAGAAATGTCGGGAGTTCTTGGATGTACAAATCAATAATTTTTTGGTTTAATTCACACGGCTCAGACAGTCCGTGTAGTGACATCCAAGAAATTAAGCAAGTTAGGTTTCTTTGTATTCTCCCAAAGCTGCCTGGCGAGGGAGCTTGACCGCTCGCTGGCGAGACAATCAAAGTAAGAACAAAGCGTTTTGCCCAAAAAAGTCGTGTTGAGTGCCGCTTGTCTGTAAGGCTGCTTCCGTCTTCAAGCTTCAAAGCCCAATCGATGGTTGAAACGCACGCCGCCGCGCCAGGAGTCCGATTCGCGAACTTCCAGCGCATCTGGCCGAAGACGCTCAACGTAGAGACTGGAAAGTCTTTAAGCTGATTTTCCGTCAACCCATAGGGCGAACGTGGTGTTAAGTCTTCGCCATTACTTTCAATCAATATTTTTGACATTAACCCACCTTTGGCATTGTTACTTTTATTTTGTCTGCAGCGATTCGAATCGCTCGCGGGATGATTTTGATTAATTGTTGAAGTGCTGCCAGAATAGGAGCCCAGCATTTGAGCCACGTTGCGGAACTCATGGAACTGACACTTATATATAGTGCCTCCTCCAATCCGATGTAGTAAGCAGCGCTCTGAGGGTCATCAGGATATGCGCACGCCATTTCGCAACCCGGGCATGCGCCATAGTCTCTGCAGATCTTGCCCTTCTCTTGTGAAGGACGTGGACTGTCAAATGGGTCAAGGCATCCGAAGCCAGGAGTTGCGGCTGCGTATCCACCGGGGTGCAAACGATCTCGCGGGTCTATTGCGCCGTTGGAATTTAGCCAACGTTCCTTTACGAGCAAAATCATTCCAACCTGTTCGCGATATTTCTTTCGGATTGCGTCACTGGTGTAATGGGTCCATGTCGTAACACTTGAGCTGTGCTGAGCTGCCTTCTTGGCATCGTCGAGAAACCCAGTCGAATGCTGGGTCCATTCAAGCAACGTAGGCCTAATCTGACCGAGCGTAAACTTTTTCAGTTTATTGTCACTAATAAATTGTTTTAGGACGTGTTGCCAATTGATGTCTTGGGATGCCCCGTAGATGCCGCCGAGTCCGCCAAAACTTTTGGAATGCACTTGTCCCTCCGGAACGTATATGAATATTCTGTCGGAGTGCATATTGTCGACGGCAGGGCGAATTCTTAGCGTAATTCTGTTTAATATGTCAAGCGCTCTGTCAATGCTGAGTGCGATAGAATCGTATGGGTTTGCGTCAATAAGTACCGTTTGCACGGCGCCCGCCCTTGGCTTCAATGAACTAATCTTGATTGCTGGATCGCCTAGCTGTTCAGCATTTAAATCGATGCCTGACCAGCCCGTTGTCAGAACGGTGTCCGGGTTAAAGAAAGTGCATGTAGCTAATAAAATTGCAAATGGGACCATTTCCCGTGCGCGGGGCTGAAACACCTCGGATATGCCCCCGTGAAATCTCTTTACGGCGGCACTCAGTGCGCGATCTTTTTCCGCAATTATTCGATAACCAGGCACGCAGGCTGGATAAATTTTGTCGAGCACTGCGATCGCTATCTCTCGCCGCAAGTAATCGCGGCGCGTCGGCTGGGTCTTCAGTTTTCTAAGTGCTGCTCGTGCATGGGTGAGAATGTTCTGCGAGGCGTAATATTTTTCATCGCTAGCAAGAATTTCTCGCTCAGCTGCTTCTAAAATCTGTAAAAAATGGTCGAAATCAATCAGCTCGGTCGGATTTTGATCTTTAGGGGCTCTATTTATTTTTGTATTCAATGGAACGGCTTCTGCAATTAAGCTTGCGACGGTGGAGAATGCCCCTTCTTCGAAGCCGCTTAAAACATTTCTCGGGCTATTTATACGGTTTCTCACCGAAGAGTCGGATATATTTTTCCCGTTTCTATTTTTTTGATTTCGTATATATGCGCTTAAAGCAATGAAGAATTCGTCGTCTAAATCTGACGGTAATAAATTGAAGTATTTCTTTTCTTTTAGATAGGCGAACAATCCTCGGTGAAGCTCGCCGACCATCTCGACGCGACTTAGGGCCGACAGAGGGGCGCCTCTGATCGAAATGGCCTTGCTAAATATCGGCTCGAGGTTTGGAAATTGGAGGAGAAATGAGATGTTGACGCTTTGCGGGGCTTTTCCACCGGACCTGGGAAAAATGGCAAAAAGGGTTGGCTGACCGGTGTCCGATATACTGCGAGATACCCTAGATAGATCCAAGCTGGTGAGGTCGGTGGCTTTTTTTGTACGTGAGTTTATGAACTGTCGCCCAACGCTACTACCGGACGAGTCTTTGTCACTTTTTTTCATGTTTTGATAGCCTTCAAAACGTCCACAACGCCTCTAAACGAGCTGAACAATTGAACGTGCTTGAGATAGGTATCTATAGTCGTGGATAAAGCCGAGTGCCCCAGTTGAGATTGGATTTTTTTCCATGGCTCGGGGTTGCCAAGTTTGACTTCAATGATGTATTGGTAGACTGCGTATGTATGCCTTAGGTCGTGCATTGAATGTTTTGGAATATGCGCGATGAACTTTTGCTTTGAGTTCGTGTCATTTTTTTCGATTTTTTCTAGTAGTCCGGTGTCGAAGCAGGCTTTGCGGATGACTTTTTGAAGTGCATCTTTTCCAAGAGGCGCTCCGTGATTTTTTGTGGCATTTGTTCCAACAACCAGCAATTGATTTGTTGCTTTTTTTGTCATACCATTTAGCGCTTCTGATCGCTCCCCGTCTATGTACGACAGGGCGTCGAGAACTAACCATGTTGGAATGGTTACTTGGCGCGTTTTTTTATTTTTCCCAGTTACTGAGATGCTCAAGTCGACGAGCGGCGTGTCTGCGTCGGGATTTAAGCTCTGGAATTGCAAGGCATTCAAACTGATAATTTCTGCCAGTCGGAGGCCCACTACCCATCCCAAATCGAATGCGAGTCGGTCACGCGACAATCTGTCGGCACTTCCGCGCTCGCTGGCTCGCGGCCCTACGTGGTGCAACAGTGTTCGAAGATTTACGACCGTTAATGGGTGGATTTTGTCGCTACGAGGAACCTTAGGAAGGTCACGGTCCCGAGCCTTTGTATTTTTCCATTGCCCATCGCTTGTACCTTGTGACCATCGCGGAGCGGCACTTTGCTCCGATTGCGTTCCAATGTCACCAAAATACCAACCTCTTTCCCTGCAGTACTGGTAGAACTTCTGAATAACGACCATTGCATCCTTAACCCCTTTTAAGTCATAGGGCCGGCCTGTTTTTGGTGATATAGCCTCCGTATAGGCATCACGAAAGAGCCGCCTTGTTTCAGCGTTTGCATTCGCCCAGTAGACTCCGATGCTTTGGCAGAATTCGAACCAAGATTTAAGTTGGTATCCGCGTTTGTTCAATGCGTCTTTGCTAGGTGCGCCACCCAACGCGACGTAGTTCTCATTGATAAATAGTGTGGGTTCAGGGAAGATGGTTGGCCCATCTATGAAGAAGATGGGCTGGCCGCGCTTTAACGCTTCGTCGTTTTCTTCCACAAAGAACAAGCTCAGATCAGCACCGGCGAAGAGCTCTTCAGGGCTCTTGGCGGAACTCGAAAATGCAGCGGTTTTCAGCACTGGTGATTCAGCCATCTGACGGCCCGACTGCTCAGATTGCCTTGCGAGCAGATGCAGCAGCACGTCCCGGAAAAAGGCTCCGGCGGCTGCGGTACTTCGACGGGTCCCTACCTGTCCCGTATGACACGGAGAGTATTGGTAGGCGCCAAGGGGTGCTCGGGCTTCGAGGGGCCCGCGTGTCTTGAAGGCTGCCGGTATACGGATGAATCGAGGTCGGCAAGCGCGCAGCGGATCCCTGGCGCCTCGGACGCGAACAAAACACTGAAAGGACGTCACTCATGTCCAAGCTCCTTCTTGTAACGTCCCGCCCGTTGCGGGACTCCTCTACCATCATTCCAGCGTTGCGTTTTTGCTAAAACGACATAAAAACGATTTTGATCAAAAACGTTGTATGTATGAAACAGGTGGGTTTGTGACGTTGCTTGCGGTCGCGCGGGTTCGGGCGAGGGCCGATCTGGAGCAGTTATTGGGCTTCGCTACAGATTAAGAAGGTGTCTTCGGCCCTTGTCGGCTCGAGTACCACTGCATTCTTCGACTACGGCGCCATGGCTCTGAGGGCGTCGAGGCGATGCCGCTCGATGTAGTTCACTACAGCTCTGTGAGCCTGCAAGTTGATTACTCGGCAGGCACCGCTGATGGTGCGCACCACCGTGCAGCGACAGCGGGGGCCCGCCTGGCCATCGTCAAGTGCGGCACCGGGTCGCGCTCGCGGTGCTCGACCGGGGTGAGGTGATGGCGCTTCCTCAGGTTCTCTGCCGTTTACCGGTGCTCGGTTTGTTCATGAACACGGACAGCGAATGTCAGAGGAGATGAACAAAAGGGGTCGCCATACATGACGCCTGGGTGTACCTGGGCTACTGGCCGCACATCCATGACCTGCTCAAGGCCGGCGTGACCATCTACGAGCTGAGCCCGACGCTGAGCGTGAAGCGCGGCAAGCTGGGCATCTTCGGCCATCGCACGGGCGCGCTTCACATGAAGAACGGCATCGTGGACCACAAGCAGGTGTTCCTCGGCTCGATGAACCTCGACCCGCGTTCGGCCCGGCTCAACACCGAACTGGGCCTGATCATCGACAGCCCCGAAATGGCGCTGCAGCTGGAGAGCTTCGCGGACGCGGGCAGCACCTACCGTCTGCGGCTCGATGCATCCGGGCGGAACGTCGAGTGGGTCGAGGAAGACGACAACGGCAAGGAAACGGTCTACGACGTGCCGCCCGAGACCACCGCATGGCAACGCTTCAAGCTGCGGCTGGTCGCGCCGTTCATTCCGCTGAGCGAGCTGTAGCGGGCGGCGCCTTGGGGCGCAGCCGGCGCAGGCGCACGCTCAGCTCCTTCACCAGCTGAAGCTCGCCACGGCGTTGCGCCACCTCGAGCGCCTTCTCGAATGCCGCTTCGGCCTTCGCGTTGTCGCCCAGGTCCAACGCGATCAGACCTTGCAGCCGGTGGGCCGCAGTGAAGTCCGGGTCGAGTTCGATGGCCTTGCCGGCATGCGCCAGCGCGGTCTGCGGGTCTTGCCGCCGGTGGTAGGCCAGTGCCAGGCTCATGCGCAGCAGGGCGCTGTCGCGGCCGGCCGCCAGCATGCGTTCCAGTGTTTCGGGTGAAGGGCCGGGCGGGGTGGTTTTCTGCGGATTCATCGGCGTGCGTCCTTCTCGTGTGGCTTATTATCAAAGAATAGTCTTTGAAATTAAAGCCGCAGGCTTCCCCGATGAATCTCCCCACCTCCATCTGGCTCTTCCAGTCTCTGCACGCGCTCGGCATGACGCTGTGGCTCTCCATCGCGGTGATCAACAACTGGCGCGGCTTCGCGGGATCGGCCGGCGCAGTGGGCGGCACCATGTCGATGGCACCGCTGCTCACCGAGCCCGCGGTCGATACGCCCTTGCTGACGCGCAGGATGCGTTCGCCAGCGCTGCATCGCGCGGCGCTGCTGGTGGTGCTGGCGCTGCAACTGGCGGGCGCGGCCGCGTTCTGGATCGGCAGCGGCACGCTGCTCTTCGGCGGCGGTATCGATGCGGCGCTTCCCTGGCTGAACGCGGGCCTCAGCGCCTTCGCGGGCTTGCTGTTCGCGATGCATCTCGGCGGCCTGTGGTTCGCCTACTGGATTCGCCAGGAGAGCTTGCAGCACACGCATCTCGCGCTGCTGCTGTGGGTGATGGCCGCGTTCTTCCTGTTCAACCACGGCTGGGCCTGAAAAACACGCGCCGACATCTCCGGCCGGCGCGCTTCCTTCCGTCCTACAGACCGCAGGAGCGCCGCAAGCGAGCATGCGCGCATGATGAGCAAACCGATCCTCGCGTGCCTGGGCGTGGCCGCGTACTGCGCAGTCGCTTCGGCTGTCGCCGAACCCGTGAAGCTGCCCGTGGACAGCGACGACAAGGGCACCGTGTACGTGGCGCCCAACGTCAACCCCACCGAAACATCGGCCTACACGACAGGGGCGACCGTGGGCGTCGAACGGCGCGACGGTAGCGGCGCTTATATCGGCACCGACACCTCCACGCCCCGGCCGACCTACTCGCTGGGCGCGAGCACAGGTGGCAACGTGTCGCTCACCGGCGGCGTGTCGTCGGACGGCAAGGCCAACAACGGCGTGAAAGCCGGCGTGACGATCAAGTACTAGAGCGGCTGGAACTAGACCAGCGTGCCGTAGACGATGAACCCGTCGTGCGACGCGACCTTGTCGTACAGCGTGCGCCCGGCCGTGTTCGTCACATGCGTCTGCCAGTACACCCGATGGCCGCCCGCCTGCTTCGCGCGCTCGTAGACGCCGTGGATCAACTGGCGGCCGACGCCCCGGCCGCGCTCCGAAGGCAGCGTGAACAGGTCCTGCAGATAGCAGGTCGGCTCGATGCGGTTGGTGCTGCGATGAAAAAGGTAGTGCGTCAGGCCGACGAGTTGCCCGTCACGTTCCGCAACCAATGCATGCACCGGCTCGTAGGCATCGAAGAAGCGCCGCCACGTCACCTGCGTGATCTCATCGGGCAGGGCCGTCGGCCCCTCGCGTCCGTAGAAGGCGTTGTAGCCGTCCCAGAGCGGCCTCCACGCCGCGTAGTCTTGCGCCACCGGAGGACGGATCAGGAGAGAAGAAGAGGTCGTCGTCATGCGTCTGCCGCTGCCTGTGCTTTGATGAAGAAGAACAAGCCTGCGATTGCAACATGACTCGGCTCAGGGCGTGAAGAAAGCCTTCAGCGCTTCTTCAGGCAGCTGCCCGCGCAGGCCGATGGCGACGACGCCCGCGCGCGCTTCGCCGGCCGGCGCCGCAGCCTTGCGCAGCGTGCCGTGGCGGCCGGCGAACTGCAGCTCCGACCACTCGTCGCCCGCGTCGCCGCGGCCGGTGCGCACAAGGCCCTTCAGGCGCAGCACGCCGGGCGGCATCTCTCGCAGCCAGGCGCGCAGCATGGCGGCGGGAATCACCGCGTCGGGTCGTGCGTTCCATGTCTGGAACACGCCGCCGTGATCGGGTGCGCCATGGTCGTGATGATGGTCATGGCAGTCGGGCCCGCAGGCATGCGGCAAGGCGCCCTCCGCATGCGGCAACCCCGACAGCAGCGCCAGCGGTACGGCCGATTCCACGGTCCCGATGCGCGGCGTGCCCGGCGCGGTCGCCTCGACCCAGGCATGGGCGCCGGCCAGCGCTTCGGCGGATGCGATGTCCGCCTTGTTCACCACCACGAGGTCGGCCGATTTCACCTGCCGTGCCAGCGTGTCCGCCAGCAGCGGGTCGTGCGCTTGTCGTGCCGCCGCGCTCGCATCGACCAGCACGATCACGCCCTCCAGGCTCAGCTCCGGCGCGGCCATGCCGATCTGCGCGATGCGCCAGGGGTCCGACACGCCGCTGGCCTCGATCACCACCGCGTCGAACGGCGTCTTCGCCTCGATCACTTCCACCAGCGCGCGGCCCAGGTCGTCGCCGATCTGGCAGCAGACACAGCCGTTGGTCAGCGCCATGGTGTCGCCGTGCGTGGCGGCGATGAGGTCGGCGTCGATGTTGAGCGCGCCGAAATCGTTCACCAGCACCGCCATGCGCAGCCCGTTCGCCTCGCGCAGCCAGCGGTTGAGCAGCGTGGTCTTGCCCGCGCCCAGGAAGCCGCCGATGACGGTGAGCGGCAGGCGTTTCCTCTTGGGTGTCGTGGTCACGCGGTCTTCAGCCCCGCTGCGCCTCGAACACGCGGCCCGACAGCACGGTGCCCCACACGCGCGCGTCTTTCAGCGCCATCGGGTCCATCTCGAGCGGATCGTCTTCCAGCACGCAGAAGTCGGCGCGCTTGCCGCATTCGATGCTGCCGATTTCGCCGTCGAGCTTGAGCGTCCAGGCCGCGCCGAGCGTGATGGCGCGCAGCGCCTGCGGCACGCTGATGCGCTCGGCCTCGCCGAGCAGGCGGCCTTTGGGCGTGATGCGGTTCACGGCGCACCAGGCGGTGAACAGCGGGCCCAGCGGCGTCACCGGGGCATCGGAGTGAATGGCCAGCGGCACGCCCGCGGCCAATGCGCTGCCGCAGGCGTCGAGCCGGTTGGCGCGGTCGGGGCCCATGGTCATCTCGTAGTGCTGGTCGCCCCAGTACCAGATGTGGTTGGCGAACAGGTTGGCGCACAGGCCCAGCGACGCCATGCGGCGGAACAGCGGCGCGTCGATCATCTGGCCGTGCTGCAGCGTGTGGCGGTGGTCGGGGCGCGGCGCGCGCGTGAGCACGCGGCCGATGGCGTCGATGGCCACTTCGCTGGCCTCGTCGCCGTTGGTGTGCGTGTGGATGGTAAGGCCAGCGCGGTGGTAGGTCTCGAAGTCGGCCTCGTACTGCGCGGGCGCCGTCACCCAGATGCCGTTGGGCGCGCCGTTGAAATGCCCCGGCCAGCGCAGCCGGGCCGAGAAGCCCTGGATCGAGCCGTCGAGCATCATCTTCACCAGGCCGTAGCGCAGGCGGTCGGTGTTGCGGGGCATCAGCCCCTTCACATGCTCCGCGCCCTGTGCGGCGCCGTGCGTGCCGTGGAAGGCCTGGAACGCGGGCAGGATGCGCACGGCAAAGCCGTCGTCCTGCGTCACTTTCTCGAGCACACCGCAGTCTTCTTCGGTGAGCTTGTTGACCAGGTCGGTTGCAGTGGTCACGCCCTGCAGGCAGGCCAACTTCGCGAACGAGCGCACGCCGGCCTCGGTCATCGGCGCGAGCAGGCCGGCGTTGCCGATCTTGCGCAGCACGAGGAACATGGCGGCCGGCTCCTGCAGCTCGCCGGTGGGTTCGCCTTCGTCCGGG
Organism: Variovorax paradoxus; assembly: GCF_022009635.1. Taxonomy (NCBI): domain Bacteria; kingdom Pseudomonadati; phylum Pseudomonadota; class Betaproteobacteria; order Burkholderiales; family Comamonadaceae; genus Variovorax; species Variovorax paradoxus. The sequence continues at coordinate 7,119,916 of NZ_CP091716.1, read as the reverse complement.
CCTTCGGCGAACTTGACCACACCCTCGACCTCATTGTCGCGCGTGATCTCGGCAATGCGCAGCATCGCGCTGTTGACGTTCATCAGGTGGCCGTTGGCATGGCCGATGACGATGGGCCGCGTGGCGCTCGCGCGGTCGACATGGTGCACCGTCATGCGCTCGCCGCCGAAGTAGATGGGATCGAAGCCCCAGGCAACCAGCGGCTCGGTGTCGGGCACGCCGTCGGCCGTCATCTTCGCGGCCACTTCCGTCAGGCGCGAGACCACCTCGTCCATCGAACGCAGGCCGCTCCACACCTTGCCTGCGGGATCGCGGCGGTCGAACCAGCCAAGGTACGTCCAGTCCCACATGCTGCCTTCCTTGAGGTGGCAGTGGCCTTCGACGAGGCCGGGCATCAGCACCTTGGCGGCGAATCGCTCGTCGAGCGTGGCGGTGCCCCAGGCCTGCATGTCCGCGAGCGAGCCGACAGCCAGCACACGGCCGTCGCGCACCGCCACGTGGGTGGCGTGCGGCTGCATGGGGTTCATGGTGATGATCTTGCGCGCGGCGTAGATGGTGGTGTTTGTCTGGCTCATGGCAACTCTGGAATCGAAAGAGGCGGGTGCGGCAGTCCGTCGACGACGTCGACGCGCCTGCAGCGTACCCAATGATCGGGGGCGACTTCGCGCAGCGGCGGCAGCTCGGCCGCGCAGGCCGGCTCCGCCACCGGGCAGCGGCCTGCAAAGCGGCAGCCGGCGGGTGGGTCGATCGGGCTTGGCGGATCGCCGCTCAGCTTGATGCGGTGGGCCGCGCGTCGGCGCCCGCCGCTCACGGTGGGTACCGCCGACATCAGCGCCACGCTGTAAGGATGCAGGGGCCGCGCGAAGAAGCTGCGCCGAGGCGCGCGCTCGACGATCTGGCCGAGGTACATCACGGCGATGTCGTCGCAGATGTGCTCCACCACCGCCATGTCGTGCGAGATGAAGAGGTAGGTCAGCCCCAGCTCGCGCTGCAGCCGCGACAACAGGTTCAGGATCTGCGCGCGGATCGCGATGTCCAGCGCCGACACCGGCTCGTCGCACACCACCAGTTCCGGGTTGGTGGCCAGCGCCCGCGCGATATTGATTCGCTGGCGCTGCCCGCCGGAGAACTGGTGCGGAAACAGGTGCTGCTGCTCGGGTCGAAGGCCCACTGCCTCGAACAGCTCGGCCACGCGGCGCGTGCGCTCGTCGGGCGTGCCGACCCGCATCAGGTCCAGCGGCGCGCGCACCGCGGCGCCCGCGCGCTCGCGCGGATTCAGCGAGGAGAACGGGTCCTGGAAAATGATCTGCATGCGGGTTCGCGCCTGCCGCAGCGCTTCGCCGCGCAGCGCTGCCAGGTCGGTGTCGCCGAGCCGCATGCGGCCCGACGTGACAGGCGACAGCCGCATCACCGCGAGTGCCGTCGTGGTCTTGCCCGAACCCGATTCGCCCACCACCGCGAGCGTCGTGCCGCGCCGGATCTCGAAGGACACGCCGTCCACCGCCTTCACCACCTCGGGCGTGCGACCCCAGCCAGCCTTGCCGCGCGGAAAGTGCACCTTGAGGTCGTCCACCGACAGCAGGGTGTCGGTCTTGCCGATGAATGTCATGCGGCCTCCCGCTGGCGGTGGTCGAGTGCCTCGGCGTGCAGCCAGCAGGCCGCGCCATGCGGCGTGCCCGGCGCAACTTTGCCGTGCACCGCGAACATCGGCGGCACTTCGGTCGCGCAGCGCGCCAGCGCGCGCGGGCAGCGTTCGCGGAAGGCGCAGCCTGTGCCCAGCTCCCAGATCGAGGGCACCACGCCCGCGATCTCGGCCAGCTCTTCGCGCGCGCCGTCGCCGTATGCGGCGCTGCTGCCCAGTTCGGGCAGGCAGTCGATCAGCCCGCGCGTGTAGGGGTGCCCGGGCTCCGACAGCACCTGCTCGGTAGTGCCCTGTTCGATGACGCGGCCGGCGTACATCACCATCACGCGGTCGGCCATCTCGGCCACCGCGCCCATGTCGTGCGTGATGAGCATGATGGCCGTGCCCTTGTCGCGCTGAAGCTCGCGCAGCAGGTCGAAGATCTGCGCTTGCACCGTCACGTCGAGCGCGGTGGTGGGCTCGTCGGCAATCAATATGTCGGGCCGGCAGGCCAGCGCCATCGCGATCATCACGCGCTGGCGCATGCCGCCGGAGAGCTGGTGCGGGTATTCGTCCACGCGCCGCTCGGGCGCCGGAATGCCGACCTGCCGCAGCATCTCGATGGCGCGCTCACTCGCCGCATGCGCGTTCAGCCCGGCGTGTAGCCGCAGCGATTCGCCGATCTGCTCGCCCACGGTGAACACCGGGTTCAGCGAGGTCATGGGCTCCTGGAAGATCATCGAGATGCGGTTGCCGCGCACCTCGCGCATGCGCGCGTCGCTGGCCTGCACCAGGTCTTCGCCCTGGAACAGCACCTGCCCGCTGCGGATGCGCCCCGGCGGCGAGGGAATGAGCCGCAGCAGCGCCAGCGCCGTCATGCTCTTGCCGCAGCCCGATTCGCCGACCACGCACAGCGTTTCGCCGGCGCGAATCTCGAAGTCGACCCCGTTGAGCACCAGCGCCTGGCCGCGCCGCGTCTTGAATTCGACGTGCAGGTCCTGCACGCGCAGCAGCGTGCTATCGGAAGGCGATGTCATGTCGAGATACCTTTCGCACGCACATCTCCGGACCGTCCCGGTGGGTGCCTTTTTCGGGAATACCGCGGAACCGGCTTTGCCGGGCCGCTGGTATTGCCCCCTGCAAGGGGGTAGGAGGCCACACGAAGTGGGCAAGCCTGGGGGTGTGCTTCATCTTTCCCTCAGCTTGGGGTTGAGGGCGTCGTTCAGGCCGTCGCCAATCAGGCTGACGGCCAGCACGGTGATGAAGATCGCCGCGCCGGGGAAGGCCACGGCCCACCAGCAGGACAGCACGTATTGCCGGCTGGAGCCGATCATCAGGCCCCAGCTCATCTGGTTGGGATCGCCCAATCCAAGGAACGAAAGGCCCGCCTCGAACAGGATGGCCGCGCCGATGGCCAGCGTGGCCGACACCACCAGCGGCGGCAGCGCGTTGGGAAGAATCACCTTCCAGATGATGCGCGCGTCGCCCGCGCCGATGGCACGCTCGGCCCGCACGAACTCCAGGCCGCGGTACTTCATGAACTCGGCGCGCGTGAGCCGCGCGGTGCCGGTCCAGCTCACGATGCCGATGGCCAGCGTCACCGTCACCAGCGTGGGCGAGAACAGCGTGACCACCACCATCGCGAACAGCAGCGCCGGCAGCACCTGGAAGAACTCGGTGAGCTTCATCAGCGCGGCGTCGATCTTGCCGCCGTAGTAGCCGGCGAAGGCGCCGAGCGTGATGCCGATCAGCACCGACAGCAGCGCGGCCACCGCGCCCACCAGCAGCGTGGCGCGGCCGCCGTAGATGAGCGCGGTGAGCACGTCGCGGCCCAGGTAGTCGCTGCCGAGCCAGGCGTCTTCGCTGAAGGGCGGGGTGAGCGGCGCGGCCTTGATCTCGAACGGGTCGGCCGGGTAGACCCACGGCCCGGCGATGGCCACCGCCAGCACGATCAACAGCATCGCCATGCCGGCGATGGCGGCGGGGTTGCGCAAGAACATGCGCAGCGCCTCCATGCCGGGGTGCTCGACGCGCACCGGCGGCCTGGCGGCGGGTTGGGAAGCGGAAGCAACAGGGGGCATCGCGATGACCTTGCTCATGAGGCCTTGATCCGTGGGTCGATGAAGCGGTAGCACAGGTCGGTGAGCTGGTTCATCACCACCACCACGATGGAAGAGAACAGCAGCACGCCCAGGATGGTCGGGTAGTCGCGCCGCAGTACCGACTCGAAAGCCAGCCGGCCGAGGCCCGGCCAATTGAACACCGTCTCCACCAGGATCGCCCCCGCCAGCACGTTGCCGAACTGCAGCCCCAGCACCGTGACCACCGGCAGCAGCGCATTGCGCAGCGCATGCTTGTAGAGCACCACGCGGTCGGCCAGGCCCTTGGCGCGCGCGGTGCGGATGAAGTCCGAGCCCAGCACGTCGAGCATCGACGAACGCGCGAGCCGGCTGTATTGCGCCAGGTACACCAGGCTCAGCGTGAGCGTGGGCAGCACCAGGTGTTGTGCCACGTCGAGCATGTCCGCGAAGCCGCCGGCGCCCGTCGAGTCGATCGAGCGCATGCCCGCCACCGGCAGGATGGGAAACACCGAGGCCAGCAAGATCACCAGCATGATCCCCAGCCAGAACACCGGCGCCGCGAAGCCCACCAGCGACAGCACGGTGATGAACTGCGAGAGCCATCCGTTCGGCTTGCGCGACGACAGCACCCCCAGTGCCGTGCCCGCGAAGAAAGCCAGCAGCACCGAACTGAGCACCAGCAGCAGCGTGGCCGGCAGGCGCTCGCCGATCATCTGCGTCACCGGCAGGTTGAAGAAGTACGAGTAGCCCAGGTCGCCCTGCGCCACCTTGCCCAGGTACACGGCCAGCTGCACCGGCAGCGACTTGTCGAGCCCGTACTGCGTGCGCAGCTGCGCCATGAGCTCGGGCGACATGCCGCCGCTGGCGCCGGCAATCGTTTCCACCGGGTCGCCCGGCGCGGCGTGCACCAGCACGAAGTTGAGCACCACCACCGCCAGCACCAGGCCCAGGGCCTGGAGCAGTCGCGAGGCGGCATGGCGCAGAAGTGGCAGCATGCCCATGACCTGTCCGCCTTACTTGAAGTACACCTCGTCCAGCGGCGACAGCGGTCCCCAGATGGTGGTTGGCACGTTGGCCACCTTCTTGCTGGAGACGGTGTGGTAGGGCACCTGGTTGATGAACTCGATGGGCAGCTCGTCGGTCACGATCTTCTGGAAGGTGGCGTAGTAGGCCTTGCGCTGCGTCGCATCGATCAGGCCGCCGGCGGTGTTGAGCAACTCGTCCACCTTCGGGTTGGCATACGACTGGGTGTTGGTCCAGACGATGGGCTTGATGTTGGTCGACAGATAGGTGCGGTGCACGCCGATGATCGGGTCGCCCCAGTTGAACACCGTGTCCATCGACATGTCGAAGTCGTGCGAGGCCAGCCGCTTGGCCCAGGCCGGGAAGTCGGCCGAGGCGCGCACTTCCACCGTGATGCCCACCTTCTTGAGCTGGCCGCGGATGTACTCGGCCACGTTCTTCTGCTGGTCGTCCACGCCCGGCAGGTAGTCGATGGTGAGCTTGAAGCGCTCGCCGCCGGCGCCGGCCTTGTAGCCGGCGGCATCGAGCATTTCTCCGGCCTTCTTCAGGTCGAGCGGGTAGCGCACCAGGTCGGGCACGGCAAACGGGCTGCTGGCCACCAGCGGGCCGTCGGACACGGTGGCGAAGCCGCCCATCAGCGCCTTGGTGATGAAGTTCTTGTCGATGGCCGTGGCAATGGCCTTGCGCACCTGCACGTCGGACAGCGGCTTCTTCGCGGTGTTGAAGGCCAGCCAGTTGAGCGCGCCGATGCCGTCGTAGCCCTTGGGCGTGAGCGACATCTTGGGGTCGTTGGCCAGGCGCTTGAGGTCGGTGGGCAGCGTGGCGAAGGGCACCATCTGGATGTCGCCGCGCTCCAGGCCGAGCATCAGGCTCGCCGAGTCGGGCGTGATGTTGATGATGATCTTGTCGAGGTAGGGCCTGCCGGGAATGAAGAACTTGTCGAAGCGCTCCAGCACCACGCGCTGCGCGGGCTTGAAGTCGGTCACCCGGTACGGGCCCGAGCCGATCACGTCGGTGGTGTTGCGCGGATGGTTCTTCAGGTCCTGCCCGTCGCCGTAGATGTGCTTGGGAAGAATCGGGCACAGCGCGGGCGACATCGCCAGCACGATGGCCGGGTGCGGCACGCTCATCCGCACCACGGCGGTGTACGCATCGGGCGTGTCCACCTTCTCGACCGGGCCCATCATCGTGGTGAAGGGATGGTTGGCCTTGATGGCCAGGATGGAGAAGGCCACGTCGGCCGAGGTGACGGGCTTGCCGTCATGGAACAGCGCGTCCTTGCGCAGCTTGAGCGTTAGCGACTTGCCGTCGTCCGCCAGCTTCCACGACTCGGCCAGGTACGGCTGCGGGTTCCACTTGTCGTCGAAGCGCAGCGGGCTCGCGAAGATCTGCGTCGACGGCATGGCGGTGGCGATGCCCGACTGCACCGCGCCGTTCAGGTGCCGCGGCGTCTGCGTGCTGCCTATCACCAGCGTGCCGCCGCGCTTGGGCTCGGCGGCCGCGAAGACGGACAGCGGAAGCAGGGTGCCGGCCGCCGCGAAGCTGGCGGACAGCAAGGTGGCACGGCGCGAGAAAACTGGAAGCTCGGGAACGCGGATCGGCATGACAGGACCTCAGGGGGAGTTCGACACAGGCAATCGGATTCGGCCCGCGCCGAAGCGAAGGCCTTGTGTCGAAGATAGGCGCTCGCCGCATGCCGGCGAAGAGCCAACGCGGCGCGACTCGCAGGGCCAGAAGGGGTGGGTTTGCCCCGTTGTGCAGCAGGGCGGTGCGGTGGCGTGCGCCACTTCGGGGAATGCGCACCTACTTTTCGTCGCGCAGCCAGTACCACTTGTAGAGCATGCGCTGCCCGATGCGCCGAAACGGCGCGAACGCGCGCGACTCCACCAGCCCCAGCACGTTGGGGAAGGGCAGCGGCGATCGATAGATGGGCAGTTCGAACACCTCGCGGCCCGCGTCCTTGCCCGCGATGCGTTCGGCCAGCCGCTTGCCGGCCCAGGTCGAGAACGACACGCCGTTGCCGCCATAGCCCACCGCGTACCAGATCTTCTTGCCGGCGTCGGGCTGCGTGATGCGAGGCATCATGTCGTGGCTCATGTCGACCCAGCCCCACCACGAGTAGTCGATGCGGATGCCCGCCAGCGGCGGGAACTTGCGGGCGATGGCGTCGGTGAGCAGCTTCAGGTGCACCGGGTGCTCGGCGTCGGCGCCGCTCACCGAGCTGCGGCTGCCGATCTGCAGCCGGTTGCCCTTGAGCAGCCGGTAGTAGAAGCGCAGCGTGCGCGTATCGGTCAGGAAGGTCTGCGACTTGAAGTTGGTGGCTTGCAGCTCGGCCTCGGTGAGCGGGCGCGTGACCACCGAGTTCGACAGGATCGGCATGATGCGGTTCTTCAGCATCGGGTTCAGCGCCTGCCCGGTGTAGCCGCCGGTGCACACCGCCACGCGGCGCGCGCGCACCACGCCGGCCGGCGTGCGCAGATGGTGCACGCCGTCGACGGTGTGCCAGCTCTGCACCGGGCTCGAGGTGTGCACCGTCACGCCCAGCGCGCGCGCCCGTTGCATCAGGCCAAAGGTGAACTTCAGCGGATGGATGCCGATGCCTTCGGCCTCGTACATCGCGCCCACCGTCTCGCGCTCGTCGCAGTAGTCGCGGCGCACTTCCTCGGCGCTCATCATGCGGGTGGCGTAGCCGAACTGCTCGCGCATCAGGCGCGCCTCGGCTTCCAGGACCGGCAGCTTCTCGGCCCGGTGCGCCAGGTAGAGGTGGCCGCCGTCGTAGGCGTCGCAGTCGATCTGCGTCGTGAGGTGGCGGAAGTTCTCGAAGCCGCCGCGGATCTCGGCGTCGAGCTGCCTGGCGGTGTCGATGCCCCAGCGCGCGATCCACTGCGAGCGCTTGAGGCGGCCGCTCGCGTTCTGCCCCTGGCCGCCGCTGCGGCTGGAGCAGCCCCAGGCGGCCTGGTTGGCCTCGAGCACCGTGGCGCGGATGCCGTGCTCCTGCGCCAGGTAGAGCGCGGTCGACATGCCGGTGGCGCCCGAGCCGATGATGGCCACGTCGACATCGATGTCGCGCATCAGCGGGCCGTCGTCGTTGGGCGGCGTGCCGGCGCTGGCCACCCACCAGGTCGGCGCGTAGGCGCGGCCGGCGCCGGGGTCGGGGGCGTGCAGCGGGTCGTACTGCGGGTCGTAGGGACGAAACGGGGACTGGGCCGGTTGCTCGAGCGCGCAGCCGTCGATCGCGGCGCTGGCGGTGACGGCCGCGCCGGCGGTGAACGGCACGGTGCCTGTCATGGTCATGAAGGGCTCCAGAAGGTGAAGGGAAGACCGGTGCCGGGCTTGCTTACTTCGCGGCGGGCAGATTGGGGCGGGCCTTGCGGAACACGTTCTTCAGGTGGATCTTGCCGTCTTTGAAGGTGAACACGTCGATGCCGTCGGTCTCGATGCGGCTGCCGTCGGCGGCGGTGCCGGTGAAGGTCCATTGCGAGGTGCCGAAGTCGCCGTGCACGAAGTGCTGGCCGTTGACCCATTGCGCGTCGGGCACGGTTGCCCAGGCGGCGGCAAAGGCCTTGCGCACCGCCTCGGTGCCGGTGTGGCGCGTGCCGCAGGCATCGGGGCCGGCGGCGGTCTGGAAGATGCAGTCGGGCGTCATGAAGCTCATCAGCGCGTCGATGTCGTGGTGGTTCCAGGCGTCGCTGAAGGCCGCGAGCGTGTCGGTGGTCACGGCGCAAGAAGATGAAGAAGAGGAAGAAGGCTGGGCGGTCACGCGGGAACTCCGGAAATTGATGCGGCAAGCGTAGGCAGCCGCTTGCCGGCGCGATAGGGCCAGTTACGGGGATTCGACCGAGCCAGAACGCCGCCGGGTTGCCACGGATCGCGCCGGCTGCCCTAAACTGCGGCGCACCATGCCCAACCCGCGAGCCACCCAATGGGCGCAGCTCTTCGCGCTGCCCGACCAGCCGGCCTTGCCCCTGCAGGCCCGCTTGCGGTCCGCGGTGGTGCAGGCCATTCTTGAAGAGCACCTGAGCCCCGGCGCTCCGCTGCCGTCGTCGCGCGAACTGGCCGCGCTGCTGGGGCTGAGCCGCAACACCGTCACCTCGGCATACCTGCAACTGATCGACGAAGGCTTCCTGGAAGCGCGCCCGCGCAGCGGCGTGTTCGTGGCACGCAATGCGCGGCCGCTGTCCGCGCCGCATGCGGAGCCGCTGGTGGGGCGCAGCGGCCAGGCCAGCCAGCCGCCCGACTGGCAGGGTCGCGTGCTGCGCTCGCTGGTCGACAAACCCACGCTGTCGAAACCCGACCGCTGGCGCGACTATCCGTACCCTTTCGTCTACGGCAACTACGACCCGCAGCTCTTTCCCACCGAGGACTTTCGCGAATGCTGCGCGCGCAGCCTGGCGCGTTCGCAACTGCCGCACTGGACGCCGGACTTCGAGACCGACGACGTGCCCGACCTCATCGAGCAGATCCGCACGCGCCTGTTGCCCAAGCGCGGCGTGTTCGCGCTGAAGGAAGAGATCCTCGTGACCATGGGCGCGCAGCATGCCTACTACCTGCTGGCCGAGGCGCTGTTCGACGAGCAGACGCGCGTGGGCCTGGAAGAGCCGGGGCATCCGCATGCGCGCAACAGCTTTTCATTGCGGCAGCCGAAGTGGGTGGAGGTCGATGTCGACGAAGACGGGCTGGTCGTCGATGCGCTGCCCGCTGCCGACTACCTGTTCGTCACGCCCTCGCACCAGAGCCCGACCACCGCGACGCTGAGCCTGGAGCGGCGCCAGTGGCTGCTGCGCAAGGCGGAGCTGCAGGACTTCGTGATCATCGAGGACGACTACGAGGCGGAGAACCTGTACGAAGGCACGCCCATGCCCGCGCTCAAGAGCCTGGACAAGACCGGACGGGTGATCTACGTGGGCTCTGTGTCCAAGAGCCTGTCGCCCGCGTTGCGGCTGGGGTTCATCGTGGCGCCGCGGGCGCTCATCAAGGAACTGCGGGTGATCCGGCATGCGATGGTGCGGCACCCGAGCGCATTCCTGCAGCATGCGTATGCGCTGTTTCTTTCGCTGGGGCACCATGAGTCGCATGCGCGTCGGGTGAACCACGCCATGCAGGAGCGGCTTGCGCTGGCCGCGCAGGCGCTGCGGGACCATCTGCCCGACTTCGAGTTCCGGCTGCCTTCCGGTGGGGCTTCGATCTGGGTGCAGGCGCCTACCTGGGTGGATGCGACGGAGCTGTCCTTGATGGCGCGCAATCACGGCGTGCTGATCGAAGCGGGGGACGTGTTCTTCGCGCGGCCTCCCTATCCGTGTCCGTTCTTCCGGCTGCGGTTGTCGTCCATTGCGGCTTCGCAGATTCCGGCGGGCATCCGGGCCTTGGGCATGGCGGTTGAAGAGCTGGCCCTGGCGCGCGGCGAGAAGAGACCTGCCGGCGGACGGACGCACTGAGCCTTTGCCCGAGCGGGAGCGGTGCCGCGGGCCTGGGCGCACCGCACGCGTGCGGCGCGCACCAGAACGAGGGTAAGTCCCGATCCACTGGCTCTATGCCAACACGGGCGCTGGTACTTCCTGGCTGCGGGCGATAGGTGCAAAGTCCGCTTCGATCCACTTTCAGGAGAAACAGCGATGACCTTGTCCCGACGTCTTTCCCTCCAGTGTGCAGCGGCTCTGGCAACCGCATTCACGCTCAGCGGCGCGGTGTTCGCGCAAACAAAGGAAGTCACTTTCGCCCACCAGGACATGCTGGTGCCGCTGCGGCTGGTGATGGAATCCGGCGAGGTCGAGAAGGCCACGGGCTACAAGATCAACTGGCGCATGTTCGCGGGCGGCGGCGACGTAATCCGCGCGATGGCCTCAGGCGACGTGCAGATGGGTGAAACCGGCTCCAGTCCGCTCACCGCGGCGGCCAGCCAGGGGCAGGACATCAAGCTGTTCTGGATCTCCGCCGACATCGCGAACGCCGAGGCGCTGGTGGCGCGCAACGGCACCAACATCAACAGCATCAAGGACCTGGCCGGCAAGAAGGTGGCCACACCCTTCGTGTCGACCGCGCACTACCAGCTCATGGCCGGCATGAAGATGGACGGCGTCGACGCCAAGAGCGTCAACGTGATGAACATGCGCCCGCCCGAGATCGCGGCGGCATGGGAGCGCGGCGACATCGACGCGACCTTCATCTGGGACCCGGTGCTGTCGAAGATCAAGGCCAACGGCAAGACCATCGCCACGTCGGGCAGCATCGGCAAGCGCGGCGCGCCGACTTTCGAGGGCATCGTGGTCAACGCCAAGTGGGCGGCTGCCAACGAGCCCTTCATGGTGGCTTTCGTGAAAGCGCTGAACCGCGCGAATGAAGAGTACAAAGCCACCGGCAAGAGCTGGACGCCCGATTCGCCGCAGACGAAGGCCATGGCCAAGTGGACCAAGGCCGACCCGAAGGACGTGGGGGCTGCGATGGCGCTGTACACCTTCCCGACGATGGCGGAGCAGGTTTCGCCGACCTGGCTTGGCGGCGGTGCTGCGAAGGCGATGGCCAATACGGCGGCTTTCCTGAAGGAGCAGGGGCGGGTGCAGGAGGTGAAGCCCGACTACAGCGCGTTCGTTACCACTGCCTATGTCGACAAGGCGATGGGGAAGTAGTTCTTCCGGGTGCGCTGCACGCCATCGGAAAGCAACTTGCATTGGAGAACTGAATGCCCACACTGGACATCCGGGACCTCACGGTCAACTACGCCGTCAAGGGTGGCACGCTGCAGGCGCTGGCCCCCGTCAACCTCACGATGCACGACGGCGACTTCGTCGTCGCGCTCGGCGCCTCCGGCTGCGGCAAGACCACGCTGCTCAACAGCATCGCGGGCTTCTTGCCACCCTCGACCGGTGAGATCCTGCTCGACGGCAAGCCCGTCATCGGCCCGGGCGCCGACCGCGGCGTGGTGTTCCAGAAACATGCGCTCATGCCCTGGCTCAACGTGCGCGACAACGTGGCCCTGGGCCTTCGCCTGAGCGGCATGGGCAAGGCCGAGCGCGACCGCATCGCCGAAGAAAAACTGGGCCTCGTCGGCCTGCAGAAATACGCCGACCGCGCCGTGTACGAACTCTCTGGCGGCATGCAGCAGCGCGTGGGCATTGCGCGTGCGCTCGCCAGCGACCCCGCCGTGCTGCTCATGGACGAACCCATGGGCGCGCTCGATGCGTTCACGCGGGAGCAGGTCCAGGAAATTCTTCTGCAGGCCTGGTCCAAGTCGAACAAGATGGTTTTCTTCATCACCCACTCGGTGGAAGAAGCGCTGTTCCTGGCCACGCGGCTCATCGTGATGAGCCCGAGCCCGGGGCGTATCTCGCATGTTTACGACAACGTGCCGTTCTCGCGCCAGTACCTCTCGCACGGCGATTCGCGCAAGGTGAAATCGGAGCCCGAATTCATCCGCATGCGCGAAGAAGTGCTGTCCATCATTCATCATCGCGAGGCCGCCCATGCATGAGGTCGTCACTGTCGCATCGCCCGCCGCCGTCATGACGCAGCCGCCGCCATCCAAGCCCGCCGCGCCGCCCGCTCCCGCAGTGGCCGGCGCCAAGCTCAAGACCAGCGCCTTCAAGGTGCCGGGCGAGGGGTCGAGCGTGACCATCAGCGTGGTCACGGTGGTGGCGCTGGTGGCGCTGTGGTTCATTGTCACCAACATGGGCTGGGTCAAGCCGCTCTTCCTGCCCACGCCGCAGGCGGTGTTCCAGCAGTTCTACGAATACCTTACCGGCCAGGCCAACGACAAGCCGCTGTGGCAGCACTTCCTGGCGAGCATGTTCCGCGTGTTCTCGGCCTTCTTCCTGGCATGCGCCACAGCCATTCCGGTGGGCATTGCCATGGGCATGAGCCGCTTCTGGCGCGGCATCTTCGATCCGCCGCTGGAGTTCTATCGGCCGCTGCCGCCGCTGGCCTACCTGCCGCTCATCATCATCTGGTTCGGCATCGACGAACTGCCGAAGGTGCTGCTGATCTTCCTGAGCTGCTTCGCGCCGCTGGCGCTGGCCGCGCGCTCGGGCATGCGCAGCGCTTCACAGGAGCAGATCAACGCCGCGTACTCGATGGGCGCGAGCTACATGCAGGTGATCCGCCATGTGATTCTGCCGTCGGCGTTGCCCGACATCCTGGTGGGCATGCGCATCGCCATCGGCTTCGGATGGACCACGCTGGTGGCCGCAGAAATGGTGGCGGCCAACATGGGGCTGGGTCAGATGGTGCTGAACGCGTCGAACTTCCTGCGCACCGACATCGTCATCATGGGCATCATCGTCATTGGCGTGGTGGCTTACCTGTTCGACTTGCTGATGCGGTGGCTCGAGCGACGTCTTGTGCCCTGGAAAGGGCGCATGTAGGCGGCATCACGCGCGGCGGCGCGGGCATGGGCGGCAGCACCGGGTTATCGCCGTTGGCGCCCATCGACTGTTCCAGGAAGTCGAGCATCGCGCGCATCGCCGCGCTGTTGTGGCGGCGCTGCGAATACGCCGCGTACAGCCAGTGCTCGCGCGGCATGTGCTCGCGCAATACCGGCACCAGCGCGCCGCGCTCCAGGTGCGACTGCGCCAGCGGCTCCGGCACATAGGCCACGCCCACGCCGCGCAATGCCAGCTCGATGAGCGCGATCGCGTCGTTGGCTTCCATGCGGCTGTGCACCGGCACGTCGTGCGGCTTGCCGTCGGTCTCGAAGGGCAGGTGCGTGGTGGGCATGGCCGAATAGCTCAGCACGTCGTGACGGCCCATGTCTTCGGGCACCTGGGGAATGCCGCGCTGGGCCCAGTAGGCCGGCGAGGCGCAGACCACCATGTCGAACTGCACCAGCCGCCGCACGATCAGATTCATGTCGTCGATGCGCCCGCCCGTCAGGTGGATGTCGATGCCTTCGCCGATCAGGTCGACCTCGCCGTTGGTAAAGACCAGGCTCACATACACGTCAGGGTAGAGCTTGATGAATTCGGCAATCACGTCCGACATCCACCCGGCGATCAGGCCGTTGGGCGCGCTCATGCGCAGACGTCCGCGCGGATGCGAGCCGTGGGCCTGCAGGTCGTTGAGCGTGTTCTCGGCCATCGTCACCAGTTCGGTGCTGCGGTCGAGCAGAACCTGGCCGGCATCGGTCAGGCTCAGGGAGCGGGTGGAGCGGTTCAACAGGCGCACGCCGCTGCGGGTTTCGAGTTCCGCGACGTAGCGGCTGACAGTGGCTTTCGACATGCCCAGCGAAATTGCCGCGCGGGAAAAGCTGCGCCGGAACGCGACTTCGCGAAATGTTTTGATGAGATCGAGACCGTCCATGGTGGGCGGATTGTTCCAGCTTCCTGATTTGGGGTTTTTCGCGGGGGCATGGCTGGCCTGCCTCTCGTGGCGGCGCATATCTGCGTGGCTATACTGCGACCGTCACGAAAAAAACGTGGCCGGGCTTGGACTCCCGAATCACCTCTGCGACGCAAGCCGTAGTCACTCCCGCAGGGTCTGCGGCTTCGTCGTTCGTGCTTCCATTTTTTGGCGGCTCGACGGGCGGGCGCGAGCCCGGCCGGTTCTCGCAAGAGGTGCCCGGTAGTCCAACCCGTCGAGCTGCCGCCCTCGTTTGGACTCGAGAGCGGCGGTTTCAGCAAACCGCACCTCTGGAGGCCATTCATGGCTGCATCTGTTCGCGCGCCCGCGCACGTCTGTGTCGAATCTCTCGCCCTGAAAGCATGCGACGACGTCGACAGCTTTCACGCCGTGCATCTTGCCTACGCGTGCCTTGAAAAACTCATCGTCCCGCAACGCGTGAGCGACCCGGAAGAGATTTATCCGACACGCACTGAACTGGGTGCGCTGATGCGGCTGGTCAACGAAGAATTGCAGCGACGTATCGAGACGGTCGAGGCGACGGTTCAGTCTTGGCGTGTTGCTGTGGCAGAGGGTGGCGATGGCGTGCGCGTGGGGAGCAGTTGATCACTGCCGGATTCGATCATCGATGTTGAATCCGAAGCGGAAGTAGCTTCTTCTGCTCAGCGGTCGTTCGTTCTTCTGCTACTCCGCCTCCACACCACCAAACCTCAGCTTCCCAACAGCATCTTGTAAGCCGGCACGCCTTCTTCGAATACCTCGTCGAGCAGTTCCAGCCCTTCGAAAAATCGGTGATCCTGGTCCTCCAGTTCGGCATGCGACGCCTTGTGCACCTCGAAAAGAATTTCGCTGCAAGACAAGAGCCTTGAAGCTCGTACAGAAACGACCCTGCTCTTTGGTTGCCACTCATTGTTGTTGCCGACCACCCAGTACGTGTACTGCACGTCGAGAGCACGAACCGGGAGCACCAGCCACAGCTTCTCCCGGTCGACAGGCATGCCGATGTCTTCCCCATAGGCCGACAACGCCTCTTCCCATTCAGCGATGGATTCGGGGGTGTCCCTGCTGAACGACCATGCCAGATCGCGAAGGATTGTGTTCGGCATCTGTTTCAAGAGAGTTCCTCGCAGGTCGCTTGCGCACATGCACATTGAAAAAGGGGCGCCAGTTCGAAGGCTAATTGCCCCGGGCATGCAATTTTTGCGGGCGTCCACTTCATCTTTGCGTTCGCCATCGCTGTTCATTTTGCCGATGTGTAGACCTTGGAACGCTGTTCTGCCCATTGGATGTAGGAGCGAAGAGCCGCTTCGGCGGAAATTGGGACACAGCGACGATGAATGGAAAGAGGACCAACCAAGCACGTTGCGACATTCATACCTCGTTGAATTTTAAAAGCTCTGCGTTGCCCCGGAAGCTCCGGTCCCGGCGGCGGATTCAGCCAGGGCAGTTTTTTTGAATTAATGAGGAAGTTATATTTTTAGGAAACAATCTTTAATTAAAGAAACAATCAAGAAGTTATTAAGAAATTTATTTTTTGTTTCATTTGAGATTTGTATTCTTCCTCGCATAACATCGGCTGCACGCTGCTCGATAAATCGAGTGATCTTCTGAATTTTCGATGCTCAAACTGCAATTGCGAGCTAAATCGCTTCTGCAAAAGCCGAAGATTTCAGGTTTAAATCTAATTAAAAGTTGCACGTATCTCTTGCCAAAAGCACGAGTGCGCAAAATAGGGCGAATGGTCTCAGGCCACGCTCCAGTGAGGCCCTTAATGCATGCGGACTTGGCGTTGAAGATGATGTCGGACCTGTTCTGGACGGGGCTGCTCGTGTGTGTGCCGCTGCTCGGTCTGACCATGCTGGTCGGCGTGGTGATCAGCATCCTGCAGGTCGTCACCCAGGTACAGGAGATGTCCCTGACTTTCGTGCCCAAGCTCTTCACGGCCGCGGCTGTCATGATCGTGGCGGGGCCCTGGATGCTGCGCAAACTGACGCAGTTCACGGTGCAGCTGTGGAGCGGCATTCCCGCGTTGTTCTGATCCGAGCGCAATTCGTGAGCATCGCCACATTGCCAGCGGGCATGGACACGTCGTGGGCTGTACTTGTCGGCCTTCTGGCCTTGCGTGTCGCCGCCACATTCATGATGACCCCTGTGCTCTATGCGGTGCCGCTGCCTGCAACGGTGCGCGTCTTGCTCGTGCTGAGCTTGTCGGTGGCCCTGGCTTCGGCCTTGACATCTGCTGCCGGGGCGCCCGTGGAATGGAGGGTGTTGTTGCCTGCGGCGCTGAGCGAACTCGTCCTTGGCGCGGTTCTCGGGCTCGGCATATTGCTGGCGTTTGGTGCGTTTACGGTCGCAGGCCAGATGCTGGATGTTCAGCTGGGCTTCGGTATCGCGCAGATCATGGATCCCGTCACCCGGCGCCCTGTGCCGATCCTTACCACGGCGTTTGCCTACGTGGCGGTCCTGGTGTTCTTCCTGGTCAACGGCCATCACGCGTTGCTGCGCGGAATCGCATACAGCGTCGAGCGTTTTCCGGTGGGAGCACCTTGGTCTCTGGCGCAGGCCGTGGAGCCTGTGCTCAAGCAGGCGGCGGGGCTTTTCAGCCTGGGCTTTGCCCTGGCGGCACCTGTGGTGTTCTGCATCCTGCTGGCGGAGTTCGCGCTCGGTGTGGTGGGGCGCAACCTGCCGCAGATGAACATGTTCACGATGGGCATCCCAGTCAAGATCATTGTCGGCCTCGTGGCCCTGTCGCTCTGGTTCACGGGTATCGGCGGCGTGATGACCCGGGTCTATGCCGGCATCGCGACGACCTGGGACGAAATTTTCGTGTCGGCACCGCCGCAGTGGGGGCGCTGATGGCAGAGCAAGACCTGGATCGCAACGAGGCGGCAACGCCCTACAAGCTGCAGCGCGCCCGAGAGCGAGGACAAGCCGCGAAAAGCACGGACGTCGTCGGCGCAATCGTCTTTACGGTGGCTGCGGTCTACCTGACATGGCGCGGGTTCGGTGCGGTGGCGACCCAGTTCCGCTTCGATCAGGCGGTACTCATCCAGGCAGGACGGATGGACCCATCGGGAGCCGGATTGTGGCCGCTGACCGAACGCGCGCTGCGCGCGGTATTCGTGCTGTCGGCCCCTTTCTTCGCGACGGTCATGCTGGCTGCGGTGGTCGGCAACATGATGCAGACGGGACCCATGCTCTCGTTCGATCCGGTCAAGATGGACTTCAATCGCATCAATCCAGTCAACGGGCTCAAAAGGCTGTTCTCGATGCGGGTGCTCTTCGATACCGCACGAGCACTCATCAAGCTCACGCTGCTGGGCCTGGTTTCGGTGCTGGCACTCAAGGCTTTGCTGGGCCAGTTCTATGGTCTCGCGTCGCTGTCTCCAATCGGTTATTTGCGCACCCTGCTGGACGACCTGTCGAGTGTGGCGCTGAAGATGGCGCTTGTGCTGGGGCTCATTGCGTTGCTGGATTTGATGTACACACGGCGCGAATTCGCCAAGAAGATGCGCATGAGCCAGCGGGACATCAAGGATGAGGCCAAACACCGCGACGGCGATCCTCGTATTCGCGCCCGCCTGCGCGAGCTGCGTCGAGAGACGCTCAAGCGCAGCCTCGCACTGCGCGAGACGCGCAATGCGGATGTGCTGATCACGAACCCCACCCACTTCGCTGTGGCGCTGAAATACGACCACGGCCGCATGGTGTCACCGCAGCTGCTGGCCAAGGGCAGCGGGCACATGGCCGCTGCAATGCGCGAGATCGCCGCGCGTCACGGCATCCCGGTGGTCCAGAACCCGCCGCTGGCCAGGCGCCTCTATCGCGAGCTTCCCGTCGATCAGGCGGTTCCGCCGGAACTCTATGCGCAGGTCGCACGCATCATCGTTTGGGTGTTCGCAATGCGCGAACAGCGCCAGGGTCTTGTCGCGAAGGGAGTTCAAGCATGAAGGCGCTTGCGAAGGTCTTCGAAAAACACAGCGATATCGCGCTGGTGCTGCTTGTTCTCGGCGTGCTGGTAGTGCTCTTTGCACCCATTCCCAGTGGGTTGCTGGACTTCCTGATCCTGACGAATTTCAGCTTCGCATTCCTCGTGCTACTGCTGACCTTCTACATGGCAAGGCCGGTGGAGTTCTCGACATTCCCTTCGCTGTTGCTCATTGCCACTTTGTTCCGCTTATCGTTGAACGTCGCGGCCACGCGACTCATCCTGTCCGATGGCGACGCAGGGCGTGTCATCGGCGCCATCGGCGCTTTCGTCGTCGGCGGAAACTACGTCATCGGGCTGATCGTCTTCCTGATCCTGATCGTGGTGCAGTACGTGGTGGTCACCAGCGGCGCCCAGCGGGTGTCAGAGGTGGCGGCGCGTTTCACGCTCGACAGCATGCCCGGCCAGCAGATGAGCATCGATGCGGACCTCAACATGGGTTTCATCGACCAGGCCGAGGCACAGCGGCGCCGCAAGAACATCGAAAAGGAAGCGGGCTTCTACGGCGCGATGGACGGTGCGAGCAAGTTCGTCAAGGGCGATGCCATCGCGGGCATCATCATCCTGCTGATCAATATCATCGGCGGGCTGGTGATCGGTGTGATGCAGCACGGCCTGCCGTGGGGGCAAGCGCTGCAGACCTACACACTGCTCACGATCGGCGATGGCATCGTGACGCAGGTGCCCGCGCTGGTGATCGCGGTGGGTACCGGCATCATCGTCACGCGTTCCTCTTCCGACACCAACCTGAGTCGCGAAGCCCTGCGCCAGGTGAGTTCTTTCCCGAAGACGCTGCTGATGGTCGCGTTGGCGTTGGGAGGCTTGCTGGTGCTGCCTGGAATTCCCGCGATCCCCACGTTGGTGTTGACTGCCGGGTTCTTGCTGGCGGCCACGTTGCTCTATCGTGCGGCCAAGGTCAAAAGCGATAACGCGGCGCAGGGCATGGGCGACCCCATCGACCCCGAAAATCTTGCTGCCGCCGACGGCACGGCTGCAGCAGCCGCCAGCGACGATCCCTACACGTTGCTTCAAGTCGAACCCGTCGAGGTGCATCTAGGTGGCAACTGGGGGCCGGTGATCAACCAGCCCGGCAGCGTGTTCATGGAGCGTATCGCGAGCTTTCGCAAGCAGCATGCGAACGAGTTCGGTCTTGTATTGCCACGCGTGCGATTCAAGGACTCGTCACGTCTGTCGGCTGATCGCTACGAGATCCATCTGGACGGCGTGCTGGTCGGCAAGGGCGAGGCGCGAGCCGACCGCTTGCTAGCGATCCATCCTTCAGGAGATACCAAATCCATCCCCGGCGAGCCAACACGCGACCCTACCTACGGGTTGCCCGCACTGTGGATCGAGGAACGTCAGCGCGAGGCGGCGGCACAAGCGAAATTCACGCTGGTGGATGCACCCACTGTCTTCATGACTCATCTGACGGAAATGCTGCGTCGCGAATCGGCGACGTTGTTGACCCGTTCGGAAGTCGATAGGCTGCTGTCGCGCGTGCGCAAGAGCCAGCCGGGCCTTGTGGAAGAGCTGATCCCGACTGTGCTCTCGGCCAGCGACGTGCAGAAAGTCCTGCAGAACCTCTTGCGGGAGAAGGTCTCGATTCGGCACGTCGAGGCGATTCTCGAGACGCTGGCCGATGCAGGGCGCGCGACGCGTGACACAGCGCAATTGACGGAAATTGTGCGTCAGCGGCTGGGCCATGCCATCTGTCAGGGCCTGATCGGAGAGGCGAGCGCCTTGCAGGTGCTTACCCTCGATCCCGCGATCGAGAGCCAGTTTCTGCAGAGCATGCAGATCGCGGTAGGTGAAGCAGGAGCGACGACCGCGGCGGGCACGCAGCCCTTCGTGATCGATCCGCGCCTGTCGGAACAGCTGATCAAGCGTCTCGTCCAGCAGGCCGAGCGGATGATGAAGAGCAACCTGCTGCCTGTTCTGCTCTGTGCGCCCGAACTCCGGCGCCATGTTCGAGGCCTGTCAGAGCGTGTCATGCCGCACCTTCGCGTCCTGTCCATGGCCGAGGTGCCCCACACCATCGAGCTGAAATCCTTCGGCATCGTGCAACTTTGAATCGCAAGGAACATCATCGATGAGCGACGTACTGGCAATCAGCCTTCTCAGCATGCAGCAGGACATGGGGCGCCTGGAGCGCATCAGCCTGAACATGGCGAACGCCACCACGCCGGGCTACAAGCGAGAAGTAGTGACATCGCTGCCGATGGGGGCGAGCGGCTTCGTCGACGCCATGCGCGGGGCTGATGCGTCCTGGTCCGGTACCGCGCAGCCTGCATCGACTTCTGTAGCTGCCGCGCCGTTCATGGTCCAGACTGACCTGCGCCCGAGCACGCTCAAGACCACCGGCCAGAGTCTGGATGTGGCGCTGGCAAATTCTGGTTTCTTCGAGGTGTCCACCCGGGCGGGCCTCGCCTACACCCGACAGGGCAACTGGCAGCTGGACCCGCGAGGTCGCCTTGTCACTGCGAAGGGACACCCGGTCATGGGCGTGGGGGGCGAGATCGTGCTCACGCGACCGAATCCCGTCATCGACGCCGTGGGCCAGGTGTTCGAGTCACGACCTGGCGGTGGCGCTGAAGCGACGCCCGTGGCGCAGTTGAAGGTAGTGGGCTTCGATAACGGCACGGATCTGCAGCGCATGGGCGAGGGCTTGGTGACGACGCAGCAGGTGCCGAATCAGCTTGCAGATGCGGATATACAGGTTCGCCAGGGATTCCTCGAGAACTCCAACGTCAACTCGATGCAAGAGATGGCACAGCTGATTCAGTCGATGCGGCATTTCGAGTCGATGCAGAAAGTGGCCCTGGGCTACGACGAGATGATCGGCGGCGCCGTGCGCAAGCTGGGCGAGATGTCCTGAGTCGACGATATCCCGAACTTCATTACTTTGAAAAACAAACTATGTTCGACGCCCTCTATATCAGCGCGACCGGGATGCAGGCGCAGCAGCTCAATGTCGACACCATCGCCAACAACCTGGCGAACGTCAACACCACAGGTTTCAAGAAGAGCAAGGTCGGCTTTACCGACCTGATGGTGCAGGAGGCCGCGCGCCTCATGCCCGGTTCCGAGGAAGCGGGGGTCTTGGGTCCGCAACGTCGCCTCGGTGCGGGCGTAGGCATTGCCACCATGTCCAAGCTCTTCGACATGGGGGATCTTAAGAAAACCGAATCCGCCTTCGACCTCGCGATCCAGGGAGAGGGCTTCCTCGAAGTGACGATGCCCGACGGCTCGAGCGCCTACACGCGTGGCGGCACCTTTCGCGTCAATCGCGACGGGTTGCTCGCCACGTCGGGCGGCTTCCCGCTCAAGCCGAACCTCGCAATTCCCGACAACGCAAAGGACTTGAAGATCGACGGCGATGGCCGCGTGCATGTGCAGGTCGCAGGGCAGGCAACGCCGATCGAACTCGGGCAACTGGAGATGGTGCGTTTCACGAGCCCGGCTGGACTGAAGGCCCAGGGCGACAACCTGTATCGGGCAAGCACGGAGTCTGGCGAGGCCATCTCCGCCAAGGCCTCCGAAGATGGCATGGGGACGATCGCACAGGGATTCCTGGAAGGGTCGAACGTGAAGCTCACCGACGAAATGGTGAACCTGATGGTGGCGCAGCGCGTGTACGAGGCCAATGTCAAGGTAATGCAGGCGTCGGACGAGATGTTGGGAATGATCAATGCGCTTCGCAAGTAGTCTCGCGTGCGGTGCGCTGTCGGCTGCGTGCCTTCTTGGCGCGTCAGAAGGCTTGGCGGCAGGCGTGGATCGCGCTGCATCGGGTCTGGCACCGGCCGTTGTCAGCATCGAGATGCGCGCGAAGGCCAGGGCCACAGGTCAGCAGGTGCGGTTGGGCGACATCGCCTTTCTCACCAGTGCGGACCTGGTGTCGCTGCGGCGACTGATGGCGCTACCGATCGGTGCTGCACCACGCCCTGGAGCTCCGACGGTCGTGGACCGCGACACGCTGTCGCGCTGGGTGGCCGGCCGCAGTGGGCTGCAGTTCGCGCGAGGCGAGGCAACCGTCGCGAGCGAGCGCGCGCCCATTCTTCGCTGGACGGGAGCCAGCGAAACGGAAATCGAGAGCGAAGCGCAGCAACTGCAGGGGGAAGCGGTCGTCGAAGCGGCAAGAGCGTCGCTGACGGCATGGTTGTCTCAGCGCAGCGTACGCGCCGAGGTGCAGGCACTCTCGCCCACGCGCGATCTGATGCTGCCTGCGGGCACACCCGTGCTGCGGGTGCGCCCGCTGAGTGATCAGGCGCAACCCGCCCGGCGCATGCTGGTGTGGGTGGATGCATGGGTGGACAACCGGTTCGTGCGCACCACCGCCGTGAGTTTCGAGGTCGGCGCGTGGGCACCGATGACAGTGGCCACGCGCGGTGTCGATCGAGGGACGACGCTGGATCCAGCGTTGCTGCGCGATGTCACCGAGTCCAGGGACGTGGATCTCACGACGCTTCGAAACGCCAAGCCGTTGGCTGGCGTGCGCGAAGCTGAACTGGATGCGGGCTCTCAACGGCTGCGTCGGCCGCTGCGCGCCGGGGAGGTGCTTACCGAGGCGCATCTGGAAGCCGCGCCCGCCGTTGTGCGCGGGCAGCCTGCGCACCTGCTGGCGCGCAGCGGTGAGGTGTCGGTGGAAAGCCGCGTCGAGGTGCTGCAGGATGGCCGGCAAGGGCAGGTCGTGCGGGTCAAGGTGCCCGGCGCCAGCGGTGAAGTACTCGCGCGTGTCACAGGACCTGGCCAGGTCGAGGTGCAGCCATGACCGGACGTTGCGGATCGCGCATACGGGTTGCCTTGGCGGGGTTCGCTGCATCGGTGGTATGGCTGTTGCCCGGCTGGGGAGCTGCCGAGAGCCTCTACCAGGAGGGGAGCTTTCGTCCTTTGACCGCGGACAACAAGGCGTTTCGCGTGGGCGACTCGCTCACGATACAAGTGTTCGAGAACTCGTCGGCCACGAGCAGCGCCAACACGGGTACGCGTCGCGGCAACGACATCAACGCCTCTGTCAGCAACATGGGAAACAAGGTCGGCCAGCTGGGCATCGGGGTGAGCGGCGATTTCGATGGTGGAGGGCGGACACAACGCACGAACAAGCTGTTGGCTACCTTGACCGTGACGGTCACGGAGGTATTGCCGAACCGCGAGCTGCGTGTGGCCGGCGAGCAGTTGCTCACGGTGAATGAAGAGCTGCAGAAGGTCAACCTGGAAGGGCGGGTACGCCCGCAGGACATTTCGGACGGCAATGTGGTGCTGTCCACGCGACTGGCCGACGCCCGCATCACCTATGTGGGCGAGGGTGACGTATCCGAGCGCGCGCGTCGCAGCGCCTGGCGGCGCATCTTCGACTGGTTGGGATTGTGAGGCGGGCGATGTTCTCTGAAAGCTTCATGCGCGTCATGCGCGCGGCCCTGGCCGTTATGTTCCTGGGCGCCGTCGTTTCACCAGCCCCGGCTGCCGACGCGGTGCGTGTCAAGGATCTCGGCAAGCTCAAGGGCTGGCGCGACAACGCGCTGTTCGGCACCGGGATCGTGACTGGGCTCGCCGGCACCGGCGACTCTCCCTCCAACCGCACCACGCGGCAATCGCTGGCCAATGTGCTTTCGCAGTTCAATCTGACGATCGCGCCGGAAGCGGTCCAGAGTCGCAACGTGGCCGTGGTGATGGTCAGCGCCAACCTGCCGACTTTCGCGCGAGAAGGCGACACGCTGGATGTGACCGTGAGCTCGGCCGGCGATGCGCGTAGCCTGGTGGGCGGTACGCTCCTGATCACGCCGCTCAAAGGCGCCAACGGCCGAGTCTATGCGCTCGCACAGGGTGGCCTCTCGGTGGGCGGCTATCGCTATGACGCCAACGGCAACGTGGTCCAGAAGAACCACCCGACCGCAGGCTCCGTGCCCAACGGTGCAACGGTGGAAGTCGGGGTCAATGCGGCCATGCTCGATGAGCAGCAGAGCGTGACGTTCGTGCTGGCCGAGCCCGACTACACCACGGCCAGCCGCGTAGCCTCGGCCATCAACAGCCAACTGAGCGGCAATATGGCGAAGGCGCGCGATGCCTCGGGCATCGAGATCTCTGTTCCCCCCGCACAGCGCGGCGAACTGGTCACGTTGTTCACTCGCATCGAGAACGTGACCGTCGAGCCCGACCGGCGTGCCAAGGTTGTCATCAATGAACGCACCGGCACGGTCGTGTCGGGCGGCGATGTGCGAATCTCGAAGGTGGCGATCTCCCATGGCGACATCAAGATTGCGATTTCCACGCAGAACACCGCGTCGCAGCCGATCAACATCTGGAACGGTGGCCCCGACATCCGTACCGCCGTCGTGGCGAACACCCGCGTCGACGTGGACGAGCAAAACGGTGCCGGCTTCGTTGCCGGTTCCAACACCGTGTCCGACCTCGTTCAGTCCCTCGCCCGGCTGAAGACCAGCACTCGTGACGTGATTTCCATCCTGCGCGCGGTCAAGGCCGCGGGCGCGCTGCATGGCGAGCTGGTCGTGCAGTGACCCGTTCGCAGACTTGATCCCCAGAACCGTTTATGGAGTTCCATTCATGACAGAAGGAATCGAAGCCGCGACGAGCGCGGCGCTCACGCTTGCCCTGGATGCGGCCAGCCTGCGTCAGCAGGCCATCGCCGCCAATATCGCAAATGCCAACGTGAACGGCTACGTGCCGCAGCGTGTGAGCTTCGAAGCCCAGTTGGAGGACGCGCGTCAGAGCATGGCGCACATAGGCCGCCTGGATCCTGTGTCTCTGGGGCAGGTGCAGCCGCGCCTGGAGCCCGCGGTCGGGCGCTTCGGGTCGTCGTCCTTGGTTCAGCTGGACATGGAAGCCGCCGAGATGGCGCGCAATGCCGTCCACTATCAGGCGCTGGTCAAGGGACTGTCGCGCCATTTCTCGATTCTCTCGATGGCTGCCGGCGACGGCAGGAAATAGTATGAACTACGCAGATTCTTTTGCGATCAGCGCGATCGGCATGAACATCGAGCGTGCGCGCGTCGACGTTGCCGCACTCAACCTCGCGAACGCAAACACCGTGCAGGGCGCGGGTGGCCAGAGCTACCAGCCGCTTCGCGTCATTGCCCAGGTGCGAGACGACGCGCGCTTCGGCACGATGGTCGGCCGCGGGCTGGACAGCGCCGGCAGCATGGCGCAGTTGACGCCCTCGATGCAGGTCGTGGCGACGCAGGGTGCCTCGCGCATGGTCTACGAGCCGAGCCATCCCCTGGCCAACGCACAAGGTTTTGTCGCCTACGCGGCGGTGGATCCCGCGACCGAGATGGTCAGCATGATGAGCGCTACGCGTGCCTACGAAGCCAACGTCTCCGCGATGAATACGGCGCGGACCCTGGCGCTGCGTGCGCTGGACATCGGGAGCGGCGCATGACTGCGTTCCTGCCTGTTGAAGCCCTGTCCTCGCTCTCGCAGCAGGCGCAGGCCATGGTGTCTGCCACGAATGCCCAGACGTCGCAGGGCGTGAGCCCCGCCGGCAACGACGCGGCGACCTCGCTGTCGTCGTCGCTCACGAACGACGGTTTCGCTCAGATGGTGTCGCAGGGGCTATCCAAGGTCAACGGCCAGTTGATCGGCAGCCAGGTAGACCTGCAGAAGCTCGCCATGGGCGACGCGCAGAACCTCCACCAGATCATGATCAACCTCGAGGAAAGTCGTCTGTCCTTCCAATTGATGATGCAGGTGCGCAGTCGTCTTCTTGAGGCGTACCAAGACGTTATGAAGATGCCGGTATGAACTTCTGGCAAGGACTTACTCGGGGTGCCCGCTTCGGCCTAGTCGCAGGCGTGCTGGCCATCATGCTGGTGACGGCAATTTTGGCGTGGTGGCTGCTGCATACCGAGTACCAGGCGCTCTTCACGGACCTGAAGCCCCAGGATGCGCAGGCCATGACCACCGAACTGGAGCGCCTCAAGGTGCCGTACCGGCTCGGGGACAACGGCACTTCGATCCTGGTAGACAAGGCGACCGTGCACGCTACCCGCATCAAGCTCATGGGCAAGGAGCTGCCGCTCCAAGGCGCGGTCGGCCTCGAGCTGTTCAACAACACGGACTTCGGCATGACCGAGTTCGCGCAAAAAATCAACTATCAGCGCGCATTGCAGGGTGAACTCATCCGCACGATCCAGTCGCTCTCGGAAGTTCGCGAAGTGCGCGTGTTGCTGGCGTTGCCCGAGCAGGGGCTTTTCAAGCAGGCCACTTCGAAGGCCAAGGCATCGATCACCCTGACGATGCGCCAGGGGCAAACACTGCGACCTGAGCAGGTGACAGGCGTTCAGCGCCTCGTGGCGGCCGCGGTCCCGGGCATGGCGACGCAGGATGTCACGATCGTGGATGGCCACGGCGTGGCACTGACGCGCACCGACGCCGCGATGGGCGAGGCGGATTCGAGCGCCACCCGGCTGGACCTGAAACGCGACACGGAGGCCTACCTGATGCGCAAGGTGTCGGCAGTGCTTGATCGCAGTTTCGGTTCGGGACAGGCTTTGGCCAGCGTGGATGTCACGCTCAACATGGATCAGATCCGCACCACGACCGAAGACGTGCTGCCGGCCGCAAGCCGCGCGGGCCTTCAGTCGACGGGGGTCGTGGTACGCGAGCGTGAAAGCCTGCGCGATGCCGGCCCCGGTGGCGACACCAAGTTGATCGATACCGGCGCAGCGCGTGGAGGGAGTGCGCAGCGCGATGTCGAGTACGCCGTCGGCCGCCGTGTCGAGCAGGTCGTGAGTCAGCCCGGTTCGATCCGGCGCGTCCACGTCGTGGCGGTGGTGCGCAAGGCACTGGATCTCGCCCAGGAAGAACAGCTGCGCAAGGTGATGGCCGCAGCTGTCGGCGCATCTTTCGAACGAGGCGACACGGTGGTTGTGCAGTCGCTGGCTGGCGCCGCTTCATCGGTTGAAGGGGTGGCGTTTCCCACGGGCAGCGGCGCGGGCCTGGCCAGCGAGGATTCCGGCGAGACGTCGGTTGTGACGGGCTTCGGCGACAAAGCGCGCCCGGCATTGGTGCAGTGGGTGCTGGCGGGTGTGTTGATCGCGGCGCTGGCCCTATTGGGTTTGCGCTTGGGGCGGCGTGGTGGTGCGTCTCGGAGGGCGAAGGGTGGAGCACCGCTGTCGGATGTGGAGCGCGCCGAGACCTTGCGGCGGGTGCGTGACTGGATGAGTGAACCCGAGCCGGCGCAGGCGGGTGGCGGCTCGCCAGTCGCGGCCGCCGCGCCCGGGACGATCACCAGTGGGCGGAGGAACGGATGACCATGGAGACAGGTGGCGCCCGCCACGCAGCGCTGCTGCTGCATGCACTGGCCCCGGCCGACCGGGCCTGGATGCTGCATGCGTTACCCGCGTCACAACGTGACGAACTGCAGCTCTTGCTTGCCGAACTGGAAGCGTTGGGCATTGCGCGCGATTCGTCGCTGATTGCGCAGGCCACGGCCGGTGTTTCCGATGTGGTCGCCTTGGACCCGTCGGATGATCGGCCCGAGCGCGGGGCCGTGCCCGTGTCGGACGAGGCGTGGCTTCACGGACTCGGACGATCCCAGGTGGACGCCCTCGTGCGCAGTCTGCGACTCGAGCCTGTAGCGCTGGTGGCCGAGTGCTTGCAACTGGCCGACTGGTCGTGGCGCGATGCTGTCTTGGCGGCGCTGGAGCCCGCCCAGCGGCGTCGGGTGGAAACGTCGCTGTCTTCGCTGCGGGCTCGCGGCGCCACGCCGCCCGGGCTGCGGGCCGAGATGATCGCGCTCGTCGCCGCTCGTGTGCGTCAGCAGACCTCGACCGCCGAGGTCTCGGCGCGCCGGGGTTGGGCCGGAGCGAGGCAGGTTTTCGAGAACCTCGTGCCGCCAGGATGGATGCGTAGGAGGACTGCCCCTTGAATGCGCTGTCCGAAAGGCCCATCCCGACGGCCGTCTTGCACGATGTGGTGTTGCAAGGCCAGTTGTCCCTCGCGCGGCCTCGGGCCTCGCTGGCATCGACATCAGCAATGGCGCCTGCGTCTCCCGTTTCCCCTGCGGCCGTCACGGCTCGGCCCGGTGCCGCGATGTCTGACACGGCCCAGCCTGCTCGCACAACACAGGCAACGCAGGCGGTGCTGGACGAAGCACGCCGTCAAGGCTATGAAGAGGGCTTCGCCAAAGGAGCGGCTGAGGCTCGCGCGCAGTCCGCCGAAGAAGCAAGGCAGCTCGCTACCCGGACCGCAGAGCGCAGCGCACGCGAGTCGCAGGAATGCGCTCAGCGCATGGCTTTGGAGTTGACCGAGACGTCGAACGCCCAGGCACGCGCTCAGCGCGAGGCGCTCGACGCATTGTTGAGCGCTCTGCCGGATCAGATCGAAGCCAGGTTAGAAGCCGTGCAGGACGACATGCTCGAATTGTGTTTCGAGACGGTCTGTCGGGTGTTGGGAGATGCGGCGGTGCAACCCGACGCAGTGCGCGCGCATCTGCGCCATGCGGCTCAGGGGCTGCGAGGACGTCGTCTTGTGGCTATTCATTTGCATCCCGACGACCTCGCCGCCGCGCGCCATGAAGCGACGGACTCCGGCGCCGAACAGCTGGCTTCAGGGGAGATCCAGTGGGTGGCCGACCCGACCATCGTGTCGGGAGGCTGCATCCTTCAATCCCCCCAGGGCGGCTTGGATGCACGATTTGACAGCCAGCTTCGCGCCCTGCGCGACATGCTGCTGCGGTCACGGGCGCTCGTTCGCCCGGAGGCGTGAAGTGAGCGTCCTGGCTGCCAGCCGCGAGGCCCTCCGAAAGACAGATTTGCGCCGTCGCATCGGCTGGGTGCGCGAGATGCAGGGCTTGGCCATCGACGCACTCGGACCGGATGCGGCCGTGGGCGAGTTGTGCCGCATCCTGGTACGCACGCACACCGATCCGAGCGCGGCGGCCGGCAGGGTTGATGAGCCTGCCGGCGTCCTTGCGGAAGTAGTGGGCCTGAAGCCGGGGCGGGTCACGCTCATGCCCTATGGTCCCGCTGAAGGCATCGCCGCGGGTTGTGAAGTCCACGCCTTGGGTGCGGACTCCCAGATAGGCGTCGGGCCTGCGTTGCTCGGTCGCGTCATCGATTGCTTCGGCGAGCCGCTCGACGGGATGCCCAAGCCGCTCACAACGCAGCGTCGCCCGCTGCGGGGCGTGCCGATCAACCCGATGAAGCGCCCGCCGATCGAGCGCGTTCTCGAGACCGGGATCCGCAGCATCGACGCACTGCTGACCCTGGGACAGGGCCAGCGCGTCGGCATTTTCGCGGGCAGCGGCGTCGGCAAGAGCACCTTGTTGGGCCTGTTGGCGCGGCATGTGAAGACACAGGCGGGAGCGGATGGGCAGGGTTCCATCAATGTCATTGCGCTCATCGGCGAGCGCGGGCGCGAGGTGCGCGAATTCATCGAGAAGCAACTGGGGGTTGACGGGCTCGCCAGGTCGGTGGTCGTGGTCGCGACCTCGGACCAGCCAGCCTTGGCCCGGTTGCGTGCGGCCTATGCGGCGCTGGCGATCGCCGAGCACTTTCGCGACGGTGGCAGCAATGTGTTGCTGACGATGGACTCCGTCACCCGCTTCGCGATGGCGCGCCGCGAGGTGGGCTTGTCGGCCGGGGAACCTCCCACGGCGCGGGGATACACCCCGTCGGTGTTCGCGGAACTGCCGGAGCTTTGCGAGCGTTGCGGAACGGCGCCGGGCGGTGGCTCGATCACAGCGCTGCTGACGGTGCTGGTCGAGGGCGATGACCTCAACGAACCCGTGTCGGATGCCCTGCGGGCCATTCTTGATGGTCATATCGTGCTCTCGCGGCAGCTGGCGCACCGGGGTCACTATCCGGCCATCGATGTGCTCAAGAGCGTGAGTCGGCTCATGCCCGAACTGGCCGATGACGATGAGCGCGCGTTGGCCGTCGCAGCAGTCAAGCAACTGGCCATGCTGGAGCGCAACCGCCAGATGATCGACATCGGTGCCTACGAGAAGGGATCGAATGCGGAGCTGGACCGTGCCCTGACGATCGAGGCCGGTCTGCAAGACTGGTTGCAGCAGAGCGCTGGCGGCGTTTCGCGGGACGAAGCAATTCAGCGTTTGCGCGAGACGTTGGTGCCGGTCATGCAAGGGCGCAGCGCATGAGCTCGCAGGTCTCCCCAACCACCACGCTGGCGCGCGACGTCGATATACGTGGCTTCGTCTACGCGTTGGAGCCATTGCGGCAGCGGGAGCAATGGCGCATGGACAAGGCCATGACGGCGCTCGCGCAGGCCCAGCATGCCCTGCTGATGTTGGAACAGAAGATGAAGCAGTTGCTCGACACACACGACCAGCATGCCGCAGCCATCGGTCAAGGGCTGTCCTCCCGTCTGGACCCGTCGGTTTACCAGCGGGCGTTGGGCTATTTGGCGCACCTGCGCGACCAGTGGAAGACGCTCGACGCGCAGCGCCAGGCGCAGCAGTCAGCGCGCGACCAATTGCGCCGGGAGTGCCTGGCTCACCAGGTGCGGCTGGAAGGATTGACGCGCCACAGGGATGACGCATTGACGCAGCACGCGCATGAGGTGCGCCAGCGCAGCCTGAGCGAGCAAGATCGGGATTGGTTGGTCCGTGCGTCCCATGTCGACGCGGGCGCGGAGATACCCGCATGGTGAATCGCTCCGACATTCTCGCGGTGCCACGTGATGCGGACGCGTCATTGCGTACGCGACAGCCGCCGATGAATCACGAGGATGGGGAAGCGCCCGCGCGTCACCAGGCGTGGCGGCGCGAGATGGAGCGAGCCCAACTGACGGGGTGGTTCAAGTCGGCGCCAAGCATTCCTCTTCACGATCGGCAGCCCTCCGCGGCTCGCGCATCGCTGGAGGCGACCGAACACCGTGCGCAAGGGCATTCACGACACGACGGCAGGGCCGTGCAACAGCGGTCACCCGAGGCAGACACAGGACAAGCATTGCCGGCGCGCCGCGAAGTGTGGGGGCTGGAGTCTGCGGGGATGCGAATCCCGACGGCAACGATCGTCCAGTCTTCGGCTGCGACCTCGCGCCTTCGCGGTGGCCTGGGCTTTGATGTCTCGCCCGAGCGTCCGATGGCCGAACGTGTGGTGCCCGCGGCCGTTTCGCTGAGTCAGCCCCGCATCGGGGTCTTGGAGGGGGCCCTGGAGGAGCCCATGGCGGTTGAGGGGGCCCCTCCCGACGTGCCGGCAGATGCCCTGGCGTTGCGCGAGGCACTTCAGCCGGTGCGCCTGCACGAAGAAACCACGGTGCATGGGCAGGCCATCTGGGTGGCGATGCACGCCGACGAGGCGACCTTGGCCGCTGTGTTACCGGGCATCGTCAGCGATCTTCGCAATGGCCTGCATGCCCAAGGCCGGCGCCTGTACCAGGTGGTGTGCAACGGCCGGCTGATATGGCGCGAGGAGGCTCCCGCAGCACCCGGCGAGCTATCCGCGGCAGATAGGGGTGCGACGGCCCATGGAGACGTCGGCATGTTCGATTCGATTCTTTCAAAGGAGGCCTGATGGCCATTCAATCCGTCGGTGGCGCCAGCAGCCCCAATCTGCGCCCAAGCAATCTGGGCATGGAAGATTTTCTGAAGATCCTGTTGACGCAACTCAACTACCAGGATCCCCTGAAGCCCATGGACAACCAGCAGTTCATGGCACAGATGGCTCAGTTCACGAATCTGGAGCAGACCCAGCAGCTCAACAGCAAGATCGAGACCCTGATCACCAATCAGGCCGCGCTGCAATCGGTCGGCCTGATCGGCAAGACGGTTGACCTCAATACCGCCAGTGGCGCCGTGACAGGCACGGTCAGCGCCTTGTCGCTGTCGGGTGACTCGCCCTCGTTGACCGTCCGCACCAGTGCAGGCGCGATCCTCAACAACATCTCGTTGAGCCAACTCGTGACCATTCGCTGAGCGCTTGGCGCCGTCGCTTCACTTTGCCCTGCAATCAACATCCGGAGGAGTTCTCATGCTCGAATCCATTTATGTCGGAATGACAGGTTTGCTTGGCTACTCCCGCGGGCTGCGGGTGATCGCCAACAACACGGCCAACATCAACACGCCCGGCTTCAAGAGCTCGAGCATCCAGTTCTCCGACCTGTTCTACACGGGCGGCAATCTCAGCGGTGGCAATGCCAGCCGCAATCAGGACCAATTGGGCTTTGGCCTCAATACGACGGGCACGGCCATCTCGTTCAAACAAGGCGAGTTGCGTCAAACGGGCAACGACCTGGACCTGGCCGTCGATGGACAAGGCATGTTCATCCTCAAGAACGCCGACGGCCAGTTGAGCTACACCCGCGCCGGGCAGTTCAAGTTCGATGCCGCAGGTGAGCTCGTGAGCCGGGTCAATGGGGAGAAGGTGATGGGACTCGATAGCCATGGCAACTTCACGGCAGTCAGTCTGGCTGGACAGATGCTCGAACGTGGCCAGCCCACCTCGCGCATCAAGCTCACGGGGCTTCTCTCCAACTCGATCACTGCGGGCGACTTCCAGCCGAATCCGCCCACGCCCGACAGCGGAATCAATGTGATCGATGCGGGGGGCGTGAGCCACCTGCTGAATCCCAAGTTCACTACCGTCACCACAGGGGCCGGAGCCACTCTCAAGTTCGAGCTTCTCGACGGCACCACTGTCGTCGGGTCGGGCAACCTGGCTTTTGCCGACGGCAAGCCAACCGCGGCCACCGCGCTGGTGCCGATCACCTACGCGCCGCCTGGGCAGCCGCCAATGTCTTTGACGATCGACTTCAGTTCCGACATTTCCTTCTGGGCGGGCGCTTATGGCGTGAAGGTTCAATCGCAAGACGGCGTGACTCCGGGATCGCTCACGGGAGCCGTCTTCGATGCCAGCGGTACCTTGCGCATGAACTATTCCAACGGCCGCAACATCAAGGGGCCGCGTCTCGCGCTGGCGAGATTCGATTCTCCGGACGCCGTGGGCGCCGCGGGCAACAACCAGTTCAAGTCGCTGGACGAGAACGCATGGCACATCGGTACTGCGGGAGAGGGCGCCTTCGGCAACGTGCGCTCCGGGCAGGTCGAGATTTCCAACGTGGACCTGTCCCAGGAGTTCAGCGACCTTGTGGTGATGCAGCGCGGCTACCAGGCAAGTTCGCAGGTGATATCTACGGCCAACGAGATGCTTCAGCAGTTGTTCTCGATGAAGGGCAAATGAGCGTGGCTGAAGTGTTCTCTGTGCCTGCCTCTGCGTTGCTGAATCCGGCAGATTCGCTGCTGCGCGCGCGGCCCCTGCGTACCTGGAGCCTGATGCAGCAGGATGCGGTGCGCGAACGTCTGCTTGCGCTGCATCGCCACTGGTGTGCCGAATGGCTGCGTGACGGCGATGGCGGCGGCATGGACATGTCGTTTGACCTTCGGCTGGCAGATCATGGCGTTGCCATCGAGCATCTGGGTGATGCGTTCGCCAGCTGGTCCTTGGATCCGCCGCGGTGGCGCACCTCATCGAACGAGCACCTTGCGCCGGAACGTCCCTGTTCCCCGGACGACGCTGTTCGTGCCGTTGCGCAACGGATGTTCTCGCATGACATCAGCGCGGTCACGCGCCACGGTCAGGAGCCCGCGCGCATGGCGGCCGCCTTGGCCAGTGTGGCCTGGTCCGACTGGTTGCTCAAGTTGCAAGGACTTCTCGGAGGCGGCGCGCTTTCTTGGGCTCCAGCGATCAATGACAACGAGGCGCAGACTGTTGCGGCCCCTTGGTCAGGCGCACTCTGGGCCAACTGGCCGTGGTGCGGTGGCACTTGGCACCTGGTGCTTTCCCACGACGCGGTATCCGTTCTGCTTGGCATGCAGCAGATGAGCACGCCGGTTGTGCACGCCGCCGATTTCGCCTCGGGGTCGAAGTCCAAGCATGCGCTCGATCAGGTGCTTGCGGACCAGCGTGTCCCGCTGCGTGTGATGCTCGACGGCGCTCAATTGAGCCTTGGCCAACTGCAGGTGCTGCGCGTCGGCGATGTCGTGACGGTGCGTCACTCGCTCGACGCGCCGGCGCACCTCGTCGACATGCAAGGTACGCGGCTGTGCGATGCCTGGCTTGGTCAGAGCGAGGCCCGCGTGGCCGTTGAACTCACGCTTTTGGCGGCCGCAACCTGACCGTGCTGCCGCCCGCTCAACTCTCAAAGGAAAAAATATGACACAGGCTTTGGAAGGCGTGACTGCCGACAACCGCACCGCGAGCACGACCCATGTACCCGACGGTCGCGCCAGCGAACATCGTGCGCGCGTCGCCAACGCTTCGCTACCCCCCCACGCCGGACAAACTCCGTCTGCCAATTCGGCAAGCATGCCAACAGCGCAGATCATCTCTCTGCCAGACATGCACGCTGATGTGCACGACACAGCGGCAGGCCGACGCGATGGCGCCCCCATCCTGCAGGACTGGAACCCGCTGCACCAGATCAAGGCGACTCTGCAGGTCTGCGTCGGTGAAGCCACCCTGTCGGTGGGGGAGCTTCTGGCGGCCAAGGAACACCAGGTGCTGCGCCTCGATCGCGGCGTGGATCAACCCGTCGACCTGACCATCGAAGGCAAGGTGGTGGCAC
This sequence comes from Variovorax paradoxus, assembly GCF_022009635.1. Taxonomy (NCBI): domain Bacteria; kingdom Pseudomonadati; phylum Pseudomonadota; class Betaproteobacteria; order Burkholderiales; family Comamonadaceae; genus Variovorax; species Variovorax paradoxus. The sequence goes on along the minus strand of NZ_CP091716.1, from coordinate 7,085,334 downwards.
GAGGCCAGTTGGTGGCTGTCGATGGGCACTTCGCTGTGCGCATCACGGAACTGCCGGTCGCCTTGGGCCTTGCGACCGGGGCTTGACGGATGAGCAGACGGGTTTGGTGGACCGCACTCTGCGGTCCTGTGCGAAGCTGGATGGCTAGCGTTGTGATGGCCACTGGCATTCTCGTGGCCGCGCCGGGCGCCGCCGAGCAAATACCACGCGATGGAAGCGTTGCTGCCGGACCGAGCGGTGCGGGTTTGCCTGCGAATATTCCGGTCAAGCGAGAGGTTTCTGTGCAGGCATCGCCTGACACTGGTGACTACGCATGGATGACGATCCTTGTGCTTGGCGCCGTGATGGGCTGTGGCGTACTCGTCATGCGCCGAAAGGCGGGCAAGGGCGTGCAGGGATCGGGCCGTGTATCGGCTTGGGGAAGCGTTCTCGGAGGCTTGCTGAACGCAGTGCCGTCCCAGGAGATCCAGCGCATATCGAGCACGCGTCTCACCCCGCGACACAGCCTGCATGTCGTGGTCTGGGGTGGGCGGCGACTGCTCATCGGGTGCAGCGAGAACGCCATCGAACTGATGGCGGAGGGGACAGCGGCCGCGGCAGCGACAGTGGAGACATTGCCGTGAGTCCGATCCGCATGTTGGCTATCCAGACGACGCGACTTCGCCACTGGCGTTCATGGCTCATAGCCCTGATGGTGGCCTGCAGCCTGCTCGGATGGCCGGCAGCTGCGGCCGTCGCGCAGAGCAACGAAGGCCCGCTGCCGAACGCAACGACAGCGGGCGCCGCATCCGGGGCTGCGAAAAAGACCAGCTCGTCGAATGCCTCGAATCCCACCACCGAGACGGCGCAAGCGTTGCGCGTCGTGCTTGGTCTGACGGTGCTCGCCATCCTGCCGTCGCTTCTGGTATGTCTGACCAGCTTCCTGCGAATCATCGTTGTGCTGTCCATGCTTCGTCACGCCATCGGGATGAACGAGACGCCGCCCAACACCGTGCTCATCGGCCTCGCGTTGTTTCTGACGCTGTTCACGATGTCGCCCGTGTTGCAGAAAGTCAATCAGGACGCGTTCGAGCCGTTCATGGCCGGCAAGCTGTCGATGGAAGAGGGCTATGGAAAGGGTGTCGCGCCGCTGCGGGACTTCATGGTGCGCCAGACCCGCGAGGCAGACCTGGCGCTGATGGTGGAGCTTTCGAAAGCGCCCGCGCCACGGTCGATGGACGACATCGGCAACGTCCAGCTGATCCCGGCCTTCATGCTGTCCGAATTGCGCGCGGCCTTTCAGATCGGCTTCGTGATCTTCCTGCCATTCCTGCTGATCGACCTGATCGTCTCCAGCATCCTGATGGCGCTGGGCATGATGATGATGCCGCCGACAACGATCGCACTACCGCTGAAGATCCTGATGTTCGTGCTGGTCGACGGCTGGAGCCTCGTGCTCAAGGCGCTGGTTGGCAGTTTTCACTGAGTCGCACACGGTATGCCCCGTATGGGTTCCGCGTCGCACGCCTCCCCGCCGGCGCTACCAGCGTCTCTGGAGCTGGCGGAGCCCGACGTATTGGCTCCCCTCTGGGCGCGATGGCGCAGCGAGGGAGAATCATTCGCGCGTGAACAACTGATCGAGCACCATTTGCCGTACGCCAGGATGATGGCCGCTACTCTTTACGGTCGCCGAACCCACAATGACGTGGAGTTCGAAGACTATCTGCAGTTCGCTCGTATCGGCTTGATAGAAGCCATCGACAGGTTCGATCCATTGCGGGGCGCGCAATTCAAGACTTTCGCCACCAAGCGCGTCCAGGGTGCGATCCTCAATGGACTGGCCCGGTTCACCGAGAAAAACCAGCAGATCGCATTGAGCATGCGCTTGCGCCGTGAGCGCCTCGAGGCCGTGAAGGACGCAGCGGCGCAAGCGGCGCCCGGGGCCGCTCAAGGCACCGACTCGCCGCCGTCGGGACGGCAGCCCGAGGAGCTCTTCCGGTATCTTGCGGAGGTCGGTATCGGACTGGCACTGAGCGTCATGCTCGAAGATACCGGGATGATCGACAGCGGTGCGCCGGGCGACACAGGTCAGCTGCCTTCACCGGAGGTAAGCTATTTTCGCCAGTCCGAGATCGCACAACTGCGCAGCGTATTGCGCAATCTTGTCGATCGGCTTGGTGAACAGCAGCGGATGGTGATTCATCAGCACTACCTGCAGGAAGTGCCGTTCGAGGAAATCGCGCGGCGTGTGGGCCTCACGCGCGGACGGGTTTCGCAATTGCATCGCCAAGCCTTGGGGAGACTGCGAGAACTGCTCGGCAAGGACGCCAGATTCGACGTGTCATGGTGACACGGATTCCAGACCCTTTATTCTTGATCTTCCCATGACCGATACATCTGCCCGCAACTCTCCATCCGCGCCTGTAGGCGAGGAACCCCGCGCGGTCGCTGCACGCCAGCGGCTGGAGCGGCTCGACGGGTTCCTGCGCCACGATCCGGCCAACAATGCGCTGCTGATTGACGCCTTCGAAACGGCTCTTTCGTGCGCCGATTGGGTTCGGGCGCGCCATTACCTCGACCAGGGCAGAACCCAGCAGGTCGAGCCTCTGGCCTGGCGCTTGCGCGAAGGGGATTTCTGGCTGGCGCAGGAAAGCTACGACGAGGCGAAGGATGTGCTGGAGGGCTTGATGGATGTGTCTGAACCGCCGCCCGGTTTCGCGGACGTCCTGCTGCACAACCTCGCGTACATTGAATTCAGGCAGGGTCGCTATGCGGCCTGCGCACAGCGCCTGGGCGCTACCTTGGAAGCGCCGCAGACCTCGGCACGTGATGCCGATGGCCAGTTGTCGGTAACCGCGCGAGCGCTGCAGCAGGTGTGGCTCAGGGCGCTGCACCACGACGGACAGTTCGAACGCGCGATGGCGTGGACCGAGCGGGCCGAGCGCGAAAGCGCGCTCGATGCGCAAGCCGCGGGCATCGCCAGCCTGATCGCAATTGACGCCGCCGATTTCTCTGCGGCACAACTTTGGTCGACGATGAGTCTGCAGGACGCTTCGTCGACCGGCCCCTGCGTGGAGGCACTGGTCACGCAGGCATCGTTGGCGCTGGCTGCGCAAGATGCGCAGGGCGCGGCTCGATTCGCGGATGCTGCGCTGCAGCGGCAGCCAGGAGACGGTCGTGCATGGTCAACGCGTGGTTTTGCCGCGCTTCTTGCCAGTGAACTCACCATCGCCGCAGATGCATTCGGGCGTGCCTTGGCTGTCATGGGGCAGCATGTCGGCACATGGCACGGGCTTGGATGGACACGCATTCTTCAAGGTGACCTCACCGGTGCGCAGTCGAGTTTTGCGACCGCGCTGGAATTGGACCGGAATTTCGCCGAGAGCCATGGCGGTCTGGCAGTGGTGTATGCCCTATTGGCCGAACGCCAAAAGGCACAGGTGCATGCGGAGACCGCGTTGAGACTGGATCGCAGCAATCTGTCGGGGCGTTATGCACAGGCGCTGCTCAGTGGCGAGATGAAGGACCCGGCCGATGTGCTGCGCTTCGCGCGCCGGCTCCTTGGCGATCGTGCCGGCGCCTTCGGAAACCGGATGGCGGATGCCCTTCCTTCGGTCGATGTAGCGACACCGCCGCCCTTGGATGACGGCAAAGAACCTTGACCTTGAAGATGGCCTGGAGACGAAGTTCAATCGTCCGGTGTACAGGCTCCTGAGCCAACCCGACGAGGCGCAGCGTCGGCCAGCAAGACGTCTCCTGCGTCCTGCATGGCCTGGATAAGCTGGGCGTCTTCCTCCATGCGCTGCATCACCGAATCGACAAGCTCGCCCAATCCCTTGTCGTCCAGCCGGTCGCGGCCGAATTCCTGCAGCAATACGCCCTCCAGGAACAGCCGGAATGCCTTGCGGCGACGCTGAGGGTCCTCCGGGGATAGTGCGCGCACGCGCAGTGCGACCAACTCCTGGATCTGAGCGTCAGCGCCGCCGGCGCCCGACATCGCGTTCTCGCCGGCTGTGCTGGCAGGACGAAGTGGTGCCGCAGAGGCGCGTGCCTGAACCGTCGGGCGCAGTTGTGCGGCGAACTGGGCTCGTATCAGCGCAGCCAGGCGATTAGAGGGATCGATCATGGGTAGACGAAGAGCGGGCACTCGATGAATGGTGCCGCGCAAGGCATTGTCAGTGCATTGGCCCTTGCTGTTGATAGTTCGCCAGCAGCACGTGGTTACCTTCAGAGTCGGCCGATTCGTGTTCCGTAACGCTCGTGTCTTGCAGTGCCCGGATTCTCTCGACGATCTTGGCGATGTCGCTGGAGAGCGCATCGTTGGTGGTATTGAGCGCCAATCCTTGGTCGTAATGTTTCAGGGCTTCCTGAAAGCGGTCCTGCGCCAGGGCCGTGAATCCGTGGATGAAATGCGGCAGGGGGTTACTCTCGGGGAGCGCGAGCAACGGCTCCCATGTAAGCAGAGCAGTGGCGGCGCGGCCCGAACTGAATTGAAGCAAGCCCAGTTGATAGCGTGCCATCGGAAAATCCGGAGCCAGCCGCGCGGCATTGGCGAATGCCGTTTCGGCGCGCGCCATATCGCCGAGTGTTGCGAACTCGGCGCCCAGAAGGAACTGAGGCAGCCCAGCCTCTGGCGCAGCGTCGCTGGCATTCTGAAAGCACTCGATGGCTCGCAGGCTGTCATTTGCCTGGCTGGCCGTCATGCCATTGGAGATCCAAGCATCGAAGGTGAGGGTATCGGTCTGTGTCATGAGCTATGAACTGGGTGAACGAAGCGAGCGCGACTCATTGTCGCGCTCCGCAGCCGTGAGAGCCAGGGCGTCTGCTTGCGGCTCGGGCAAGCTATCCACGATCTACCGAAGTTGTTTAGTGCAAGGTCGTGCGACTGCAATTTTCTGCTATCGCCAGAAGATTGACTATCTTATTTGCACATCAAATTGATGATGTCGCCAAATACCCGTAAGTACTATTTGGCCTTTTACGCGTTTTGCTAAACACATTGCGTTCGAGCTGGATGAGTTGTTCTGAGCGCCCCTTGATGTGGAGGTGGTGCCGAACAACAAACGAGGCCGTCAAATGGTTGCAATCGTCAGTGGGAATAGCCTGGGTCTGAGTCTGGGGTCGCTGGCCACACTGGGCGGGCGATGCGTGGTGGGGTCGGCGCAGCAGGGGTACAACGTGAGTCGACCTATGTGAACGTGTCCAACGGCAACCTGGTGCAGCAGGACCTCGAAGACAGGCTAGTGGGCCGGGGGTGGACATTGCTACCGTGCGCACGGAAAGGGCCGGCGCCACCGCCGTCTACGCCTGGAGCGCGTCTAGCAGGCTGCTGAAATACCTCTCCCACCAGTCGGCGCGTGACAGGCCTCAGGCGTTGGAAGTTGACACCTCCGACAGTTGCAACCAAGACCCCAGACGATGCGCGGCGCCGACACCTTCACCGAGAGCTTATTCACGATGCGCCGCCTGGAGGACTTCGTACCCGCGAATCACCCGCTGCGTCCGATCCGCGCAATGGTCAATGAAGCGCTGCTCAAGATGGACAACCTGTTTGCCGGCATGTATGAGGCCGACATCAAGGGCGGGCGCCCCAGCATCGCACCCGAGAAGCTGCTGCGCGCGATGCTCTTGCAGATCTTCTTCAGCGTCCGCTCGGAGCGCCAGCTCATGGAGCAGACCCAGTACAACCTCTTGTATCGCTGGTTCATTGGCCTGGCCATGGACGATGCGGTCTGGGTTCCCAGCGTCTTCACCAAGAACCGCGAGCGCCTGATCGAGCACGACGCCATCATCGAACTGTTCAACCACATCGTCGAAACAGCTGGTCGCAAAGGCTGGCTATCGGGCGAACACTTCAGCGTCGATGGCACCCTCATCCAGGCGTGGGCCAGCCACAGGAGCTTCGTGCGCAAGGACGGCGGCGACGATGATGATGCGGGCAACAACTCGACCGGTAGCACCAGCTTCAAAGGTCAGACCCGCAGCAACGACACCCACGCCTCGCGCACCGATGGCGATGCGCGGCTGTACCGCAAGGGCAAGACCGCCAGTGAGTTGCGCTACATGGGCCATACCCTCTCGGACAATCGCCATGGCCTGATTGCCAACGCGATGGTCACACAAGCTGACGGCTTTGCCGAACGCGAAGCGGCCAAGGTCATGATCAATGATGCCCGGCAAGCGGCCGCGAGTCCGAAGGCCGAGGTCACGCTCGGTGCGGACAAGGGCTACGACGCGCAGGAGTTCGTCCAGGCATGCCAGGACATGGGCGTGACACCGCACGTGGCCCAGAACACTTCAGGTCGGCGCTCCGCGGTGCCCGACGCCATTGCTGCGAGCGAGGGCTATGCGTTGTCGCAGCGCAAACGCAAACTGATCGAGCAGGGCTTCGGCTGGGCCAAGACGGTGGGCGGAATTCGTCAGGTGATGGTGCGTGGGCTCAAGCGCGTTGACCATCTGTTCGTGCTGACGATGACGGCCTACAACTTGACGCGCATGCGTTCGCTGGGACAAATCCGTCCTCGGACACTCTGAGGCACCCAAAGGTCAGCAAAACGGCCTCGAGTCAGCGAAAACGGCTTCCGAAATCGCTGCTCGACGCACTATGTGAAAAGCAAATCCTCACAGAAGGAGAAGGCTCGCTTCGAACGGGAGTATTTCCGCATCCTGCTAGGAACCTGTATGTGAGCAGCGCGGCCGCATTCGCCATGATCGCCTACGACGCGGCCAACGCCCGTTATGTCTGGCGGATTCAACCGGTCGATGCAATCGTCTGACTGAACATCTCAGTCGATTCTGTTCAGTTAATCCAAAGATTGGACTTCAAGCTTGTCTCAGAATTGTCTCGATCTTCGTTAATTAGCCTGAGCTGGAGTTTGATCTTTAGGTTCATTCATAGATTTCTGTTCACGGCTACTACGCGGCAGCAGTTGAAATTTTCCCGAGCACGCGGTGCGTAGTAAGGAGAACTATTAAGCAATCTGCAAATCAGATTCGCGCGGATGAAATGAAACTTTCATAAGAATACAAAGCCACCATCGATTGGTGGCTTTTTTATTAAAGGGAGAGATCTTGAAAAGAGTAAATGTTAACGATCTGCCGTGCGCGAGATTCCTTGTCATCGCAGCCGCGACAGCCACGATTTCCGCGTGTGGAGGCGGCGGTGGTGGAGGTGGAGGTGGACTTCCCGCGTTGCCCATCCCCACCGAACAAGCAGCGGCACCTGCAGCGCCGCCAGCCACCGTGTCGGAGAATTCAGGCCCATGCTTCAACGAAGCCGACTTTCGCGAAGGCACATTGCTGGAGTTCGACGCGGCCAAGCTGGGAACTGATCCGGCGACTGCCTCTTTCCACAGAAAGAGCGTGACCGAGGGACGAGAGACCTTTGGCGGAGCGAATCCGATTGCCTTCAACGTCGATTCGAAGACATTCGATTACTCCTACGTCCAAAACACCATTACCGAAAAAGAGTACAAGGATCTCGTCGGTGGCAACATCATGCTCTACGGGAAGGCGACGGTCTCCAAGACCAAGTACGACCCGAAGGTGATTCCCCCCGGCTTCCCGAAAGAGCAGACCATTTCCGACTCCCAGGTCTTTTCGCCTCCAGTTTCGTTCCCGATGGACATGAAGCCCGGGCAGGTCGTGAGTCAGCGAACTTCCGTTGCCAAGACCAAGGTCATCAACGGTGTGAGCGGTTCGACGTCTTCCGTGCCGGCGAGTGCCGAGCTCATCTACCACGGCCGGGAATCGTTGAAGACGCCGCTGGGAACATTCAACGTATGCAAGCTCTCGTTGAAAATCACGCTCAGCGCTTCGGGGATCACGAAAGACAGCACGAAGGAATTCTGGCTGGCTTCCGAGGGGCCTTACCGAGGCCAGCTACTCAAGGGAATCGACCCGAAATCACCAATGGTCGTGACGAAGATGACCTACACGCCGAAGTAACGTCGATGGTCGGCTTGCAGCCTCTGCAAGTCGGCCTGTGCTATGCAGTCTCCGCTTGATCCGGCCAATCAACCATCGAGCGGATCTTCTCGTGCCGCCATTGCAGAAGCCTTTGCGCATACCGCGGCGCGATCCGGTCGAAGTTGTCCCAGCTGTCCTGTGTCGTGGCCTCACCCGGCTTTCGCCAGTTGTTGCTCTCCCCGAATATTTCTTTCGTATCGAAAAGCGCGGAGGCTTTCTCCGGCTGCATCAGGCGGTTCATGTAGGCGTGGCAGAAGGCGGCGTGTTCCTGCCGGACATCGCTTTCCCACAACAGGCCCCCAAGGTCCGAAGAAAGAAAGGCAAGGGGCGAGATCTTCCGCTGGCGAAGCGCGTCGATTCGCTCTTGTGCAAGCCGGTCCTCCCGCAGGATTCCGTTCAGCGCACACCAACTGGCGAAGAAGCCGTCTTCGACCGAATGCGCCGGATCGCTGCCAGGATGGATGGTCGCATAGGCCTCTTCTTCGGCAACGCTCAGGAGCAGAAGCTCCGGCAAGCCGTTCGAGCCTAGCGTGGCCTTTGCCCGCAGGCCTTCGCGTGGTGGCGGCAGCGTGAAGCGGATCTCCTCCAAGGCACTTTCGATGCGTCGGACGAATCGCGAGCCGAGGGCTGCATCGTTCATTTGCCATTCGAAACCGGCCGGGAGGGCGCCGCGATAGTTCGGGTAGATGAAGGCATGTGAAACCCAGGTGACCCAGGTGCGTCCTTCCTTGCGCGGAGGGAAATGGGATCTGCTGGTGAGGCTTGCGCTGGCCCCGACTTCGATGCCGAGCTTGCCATTGCCGAGACTCGCGCCGTTGAGCGGCGTCGCGTTCTTGAACGGCTTCTTGCCGAGAGCTTCCGCAAGCCGGATGGCGGCAGGGTCGTCGATGCGCTTGCCGAGTGCGTCGAGAAGCAGCGGAGTGATGTCTTGTTCAGCCATGCGTTTTCAGGTTCGGGTGGACAGATGTTCGGCGGACGTCAGGCGGCGTGCTGCTTGAGCACTCTTGGGTCAATGGGCGGAGCCAGCCATAGCTGCACAAGATAGCGATCCTTCCCCTCGAGTCCGTCTTCCGACAGGGAGTCCAAGCCGGAACACGACAGCCTGACCCTGTAGGTTCCAGGTTCGACGGGGAAACGCGCGGCGTCGGGAAAATAGTCCGTGCAGCCCGCGATGACCAGCGGTCCGGTCTCTATCGTCAAGGAGCCTTCGACCACATGGTCGAAATCGGCGAGCTCGCTCAGGGGCTCGAAGTCCAGGAACTCGAGCGTGACCGGTACGTCCATGTTGCGGACGGTGCCCAGGCCGACAGCGCCTGAAGAGACGGCGAGCATGCGCTCTACCGCCGGGGCATCCCAGGCATTCGACAGATCGCCGTCGGCCGTTTCGTCCTGCAGGTAGAACTGAAAGTAGTCAGCAAAGATTTCGAGTTGATGCGACTGCATGGCATTGCTCCAGAAATAACAGGCGGGCACATGTCCTTGGCACCCGAAGTCAGTCGCGCAGTATCTTCGAGATCAGCGTGCGCAACATCGACATGGCGGGCGCGTCCGTATGTCCCGCACGCGTGATCAGGCCGAAGTGCGCGCGGGTCTCTATTGCTGGCCGCACAGGCAGTTCCACCAGGTCCGGCGCGGCTGCCCGGATCGCGAATAGAACCGCGTCGCTCTCCCGTACGACCTCGACCAGACTCGACAATTCGTTGCAGCGCAGGCTCACGCATTCGTCGGGATGTCCTTGCGGACCATAGGTCTCGACCATCTCGCGCACCACGTCGTTGCCCAGCTTTGTCGAGGCGATCGGGAACTCGCGCACGGTCTCGAAGCGTATTGCTCCGCGCTTGCGCGTGAGGGGGTGGCCGGTCCTGCACATGAAGGCCCCCCGCATCTCAGTCACGGCCTCGACGCGCAGGTCCGTTGCCGGCCTGAACGAGTGGATTTCGAGGACCACTGCATCGATCTGGCGGTCTCGAAGCGCTTGGACGAGCCGGTTCTCTTCACCGCGAAGAATGTCGACGCGCACCGTTGCACCTCGCTGCGCCATGCCGGCCAGCAGCGGTCTGGTCAGCAATGCGCCCGGCCCGGACCCGAGACCCACGCGCAAGGTGCTGGTGCGGCCGCCGAGCTTGCGCCCTCCGGATGCCGCGAGTTCATCGGCGTCGAACACCAGTCTGCGCGCCCGTTGCAATACCTCGTGCCCGAAATGCGTGAGTTCGCTGCGTCTTCCGACACGGTCGAAAAGCTTCTGGCCCAGCTCCTCTTCCAATGCGTTGATGCTTCGGCTCAACGCCGGCTGTGTCAGGAAGAGCGTCTCGGCCGATCGCGTGAACGAAGCGGTCTCCGCCAGCGAAATCAAGTGCCGAAGTTGTACGAGCGTCATCACGGGAGCCGGGCAATTTCCATGAGATCAAATTATGGCAATGAAAACAACAATGCATTGGACTTTGGTTTGGCGTCTCCCTAGATTGCGGGTTCCGTGCGCCGCGGGTCGAGTCAGGTCATCCCGGGCCGCACGGCACCGCAGAAAACCAAATCACACAGAGACATCCGATGCACTTGCCAGCTTTTCGCCAGCTTTCCCTCCTCGCCATGTGCGCGATTGCGCCAGCCGCCTTCGCGCAGCAACCCACCGCGCGCATCGATGCGCTTGTCGACGGCATGTATCCGTCGCTCGAGACGATCTACAAGGACATCCACTCCAACCCCGAACTGAGCTTCAAGGAGACTCGCACGGCCGCCAAGCTTGCGGCCGAGATGCGTGATCTCGGCTTCGAAGTGACGGAAAAGGTCGGTCGCACCGGCATCGTTGCGATCTACAAGAATGGCCCCGGACCTACGGTGCTGGTGCGAACGGAGCTCGATGCGCTGCCGATGGAGGAAAAGACGGGGTTGCCCTATGCGAGCAAGGTCAAGGCCGAGTGGAATGGACGCGAGACTTTCGTTGCGCACAGCTGCGGGCACGACATTCACATGGCAAGCTGGGTCGGGACCGCTCGAACATTGCTTGCGCTGAAGGACCAGTGGAAAGGCACGCTGATGTTCATCGGCCAGCCGGCCGAGGAGGCCGGTGGCGGTGCCAAGGCCATGCTGGCCGACGGCCTCTTCAAGCGTTTTCCCAAGCCCGATTTCGCATTTGCCTTGCACACGAGCCCCTCGCCATACGGCTTCGTGGGATACCGCGTGGGTGCCATCACCTCGGCATCCGACGGCCTCGAGATCACCTTCAAGGGGCGCGGCGGCCACGGCTCCGCGCCCGACAAGACCATCGATCCCATCGCCATTGCAGCCCACTTCGTGACGGATGTGCAGACCGTGGTCAGTCGCGAGAAGGATCCGGCCGAATTCGGTGTCGTGACCATCGGGGCCATTCAGGGCGGCACCGCGGGCAACATCATTCCGGACTCGGTCGTGCTCCGTGGCACCGTTCGCAGCTACAAGCCGGAAGTGCGTGAGAAGCTGCTCGCCGGAGTCCGACGCACCGCGAAGGCTGCCGCCGCGATGGCCGGCGCGCCCGAGCCGGTCGTCGAGTTCGGGGACGGCGGTGCGGCGGTCATCAACGACGAGGCAGTCGTCCAGCGTACCGTTGCGGCACTCAAGTCGAAGCTCGACGCGGCGAGGGTGGTACAGGTGCCGCCCATCACGGCAAGCGAGGATTTTTCTGAATACGTGAACGCCGGTGTGCCGTCGATGTTCTTCTTCGTCGGCGTGAGCGACCCCAAGGAGGTTGCCGAGTCGCTGAAGCCGGGCGGCAAGCCGCTGCCATTCAATCACTCGCCTTTCTTCGCGCCCGTGCCCGAGCCTTCCATCAAGATGGGCGTTCAGGCCATGACGACGGCGGTGCTGAGTGCCATGAACAAGTGATGAGCTTGGTCCACTGAAAGGAGAGCGTGGGCGGCGACGACATGCCCGGCCGCAACCGGGAGAGAATCGGGCGTGCCCGCACCTGCCCCTACGCTTTCCCCGATTCTCCCGGCTCCCGTGGCGCCCTCCCTCCAGGGCTTCATCCTCACTCGCCATTGGCGAGACGCGTCGTCGGGCACCGAAATCGAATATTGGCTGGCCACGGATGAGGGACCGAGGAAGGCGGTTCTGAGGTCCCAGACCTCGGTCGCATTCGTGGAGTCCCGTCACCGGCCGGCGCTGGAGGCGCAACTTGCGGCCATGCCGGGAATGCAGGTCCGTGAGCTTGAATTGAAGACCTTCAATTGCCAGCCAGTCGTCGGGGTCTATGCGAAGCACTACCGCCAATTGGGCCGCCTGACGCGAGCCCTGCAGCCGCAGGGCGTTCCCGTGCTCGAAGCCGACGTGCGCCCGCACGACCGCTACCTGATGGAGCGGTTCATTACCGCTGGCGTGACGGTGGAAGAGGGCCGCGCGGACGGCGCGACCATCGTCGACTGCAGGCTCAAGCCCGCGCCCGAATTCCGGCCGGTGCTGAAAATGGTGTCGCTGGACATCGAGACGAGCCAGGACGAGGCGCTTTATTCGATCGCATTGGACGGCTTGCAGGATCGTGTCGTCTTCATGCTCGGTGAAGCACCGCCCGGGCCGGGTGAGCCCATGGATTTCTCGCTGGTCTACTGCCCGACCCGCAAAGCCATGGTGGAAAGCTTGAACGACTGGTTCGAGAGGAACGACCCAGACGTCGTCATCGGCTGGAACGTCATTCAGTTCGACTTGCGCGTACTCCAGAAGACCGCCAACGACTGTGGAATGCAGCTGCTGCTGGGACGGGAGCGCCGGCCCATCGAATGGCGGACCCATCCGGGCAAGCAGGGCTACCTGTTCGCACCCACGCCGGGCCGGGTGATCATCGATGGCATCGACGCGCTCAAGGCCGCGATGTGGAGCTTTCCTTCGTTCAGTCTCGAAACTGTTTCGCAAGCATTGCTGGGCGAGGGGAAGGCCATCGGTGACGAATACGACAAGATGGCCGAGATCGAGCGGCGCTACCAGGAAGACAAGCCGGCGCTCGCCCTCTACAACATCCGGGACTGCGAACTGGTCCTGCGGATCTTCGACAAGGCGAAGCTGCTGCAGTTCGTGATGGAGCGGGCCCAGACCACGGGCCTTCAGGCCGATCACTTCGGCGGCTCCATTGCCGCGTTCAGTCACCACTATCTTCCGCGGATGCATCGCCTGGGCTATGTGGCGCCGAACGTGGGCGAGATTGCGAGCAAGGCCTTCCCCGGTGGCTACGTGATGGACTCGAAACCGGGGTTCTACGACTCGGTCGTGGTCCTGGACTACAAGAGCCTCTACCCCTCGATCATCCGGACCTTCCTTGTCGACCCCGTGGGCCTCGTGGAAGGTACCCACGCCGGCGATCCGGCCATGGTCGTCAAGGGTCCGCAGGGGACTGTTTTCTCGCGCGAGCGGCACTGCCTGCCGGAAATCGTGACCACGCTCTGGCGCGCCCGCGACGAGGCCAAGCGCGTCGGGAACGAGCCGTTGTCCCAGGCGCTGAAGCTGCTCATGAACTCCTTCGCCGGCGTGCTGGGCGCGGCCGATTGCCGCTTCTTCAATCCCAAGCTGGTTTCCGCCGTCACCCTTCGCGGCCACGAGATGATGAAGCTCACGCGCGAGTTCGTGCAGAGCCGGGGCTACGAGGTGATCTATGGAGACACCGACTCCATCTTCGTCTGGCTCAAGCGAACCCACACCAACGAGGAAGCGCACGCTGTCGCGGCCAACCTGGTGAGGGACATCAACGACTGGTGGACGGGCTCCCTTCGCGACGAGCAGGGGCTGGACAATTTTCTCGAGATCGAGTTCGACACCCACTACAGGAAATTCTTCATGCCCACCATCCGTGGCTCGGATGTGGGCAGCAAGAAGCGCTACGCCGGCCTCAGCGTGGACGCCAAAGGCAAGGAGGAAATGGTCTACCGCGGCCTGGAGATGGCCCGCAGCGACTGGACTCCGCTGGCGCGCCAGTTCCAGGAGGGCCTGCTTTCGCGCATCTTCCAGGGCGAGCCCTACAAGGAATTCGTGAGCGACTATGCGCAATCGACGCTGGCCGGCGAAAAGGATGACCTGCTGATCTACAGGAAGCGCCTGCGCCATCGGCTCGATGCCTACCTGGTCAACGTGCCGCCGCAGGTCCGTGCCGCACGCATCGCCGACGAGTACAACGCCCGCATAGGGCGTCCGATGCAGTATCAGAGCGGTGGCTGGATTCGGTATGTCATGACCCGGAACGGGCCGGAGCCGCTCGAGACGCGCCATTCCCGCATCGACTACGAGCACTATCTGAGCAAGCAGCTCCAACCGATTGCCGACGCGATTCTCCAGCCCGTGGGGGAGAGCTTCACGGCCTTGACGACCGCGCAGCAACACTTGTTCTAGCGCAGTGTCCGCCTAGGCGGCAGCAGCCGCCGCCTCGCGGCGGCGCGGATGCAACGGCCGCTGCAAACCCAGGTGCTCGCGCAGCGTGCGGCCTTCGTATTCGGTGCGGAACAGTCCGCGCCGCCGCAGCTCCGGCAGCACCAGTTCGATGAAGTCGTCCAGCCCGCCCGGGAACCATGGCGACATGATGTTGAAGCCGTCCGCGCCGCCTTCCTCGAACCACTGCTGCAGCTGGTCTGCGATGCTCGACGGCGTGCCGACCACCTGTTGGTGGCCGCGTGCGCCGGCGATGCGCAGGTAGAGGTCGCGGATGCTCAGGTTCTCCCGGCGCGCCAGGTCGAGCAGCAGCCGCTGCCGGCTCTTCGGCCCGTTGGTCTCGGGCAGGTCCGGCAATGGGCCGTCCACCGGCAGGCCCGAGAGGTCGAAGCCGCCGATCACGCTCGACAGCAGCGACACGCCCACCACCGGGTGCACCAGGTCCTGCAGCTGCGCGAACTTCTCCTCCGCCTCGGCCTGCGTGCGGCCCACCACCGGGAAGATGCCCGGCATGATCTTCACGCCGTCGGGGTCGCGGTCGTAGGCGCGCACGCGGTCCTTGATGTCGCGGTAGAAGCTCTGTGCTTCCTCGAAGGTCTGGTGCGCCACGAAGATCACTTCCGCCGTGCGCGCCGCGAGGTCGCGCCCGGCCTCCGAGGCGCCCGCCTGCACCACCACCGGCCGCCCCTGCGGCGAGCGCGACACGTTGAGCGGGCCACGCACGGAGAAATGCGTGCCCTTGTGGTCGAGCACGTGCAGCTTGTCCTCGGCGAAGTATTGGCCGCTGGCCTTGTCGCGCACGAAGCTGTCGTCCTCCCAGCTGTCCCAAAGGCCCGTCACCACGTCGTGGAATTCCGCCGCGCGCTCGTAGCGCAACGCATGCTCGAAGTGCTCTTCGCGGTTGAAGTTCTGCGCTTCGCCCACGCCGCTGGAGGTCACCAGGTTCCAGCCCGAGCGCCCGCCGCTGATCTGGTCGAGCGACGCGAACTTGCGCGCGACATTGAAAGGCTCGTTGAAGCTGGTCGACACCGTGGCGATGAGGCCGATGCGCTCGGTCACCGCGGCCAGCGCCGCCAGCAGGGTGAGCGGCTCGAAGTGGTCGCTGCGCGCGGTGCGCGACAGCGAGGGCAGGTTGCTGCTGCGGATGCCGACCGAGTCGGCCAGGAAGATCGCGTCGAACTTCGCGGCCTCGGCCTTCTGCGCCAGTGCCACGTAGTGGCGGAAGTTGCTGCCGGCATCGGCCTGCGCCCCCGGGTGGCGCCAAGCGGCAATGTGGTGGCCCGTCTGCATGAGGAAGGCGCCGAGCTTGAACTGGCGTGTCGATGAGGCCATGGGGAACTGTGCGAGTAAGGGGGCCTCAGCGTAGGTGCGCCGCCCGGCCGCCGAAAGAAGGCTTTCGCGTTTGCTTAGGCGCCGCCCGCATAGCAGACAGACGGGCGTGTCGATCAAATGAGAAAACCTCATATCGAAGCGCGCAAATCTGATTTCCGCGCAGGCCGCGCGGCGGTGAAAACTCGAGGGTTTCCCTTCACCACCGACCCTTCCGGATGCCGAGCACTCCCCGCATTTCCCCTTCACCGCGCCAGCTTCACTTCGGCATCTTCCTGTTCTCCATCGGCTACCACCCCGGCGCCTGGCGCCTGCCCGGTGTCGACCCGAAGGCCTCGCACGACCCCGCCTTCATCGCGTCGATCGCGCGCAAGGCCGAAGACGCCAAGTTCGACTTCTTCTTCCTCGGCGACGCGCTCGCCACCAGCGCCGAGCAGCAGTACGTGTTCCCGTCGCAGACGGTGCGGCTGGAGCCCTTCACCATGATCGGCTACGTGGCCGCGCATACGCAGCGCATCGGCCTGATCGCCACCGCCAACACCACCTACGCCGACCCGTACCACATCGCGCGCCAGACCGCCTCGCTCGACCACCTGAGCGGCGGCCGACTCGCATGGAACGTGGTCACCGGCGCCGACGAGCGCGCCGCGAAGAACTTCAGCCGCGACCACCACTGGGACAACAGCCGCCGGTACGACTACGCGGAAGAACTGGTGGACGTGGTCTCGCAGCTGTGGGACTCGTGGGAAGACGGCGCGCTGCTCGGCGACCAGGCCGCCGGCCTGCTGGTCGACCCCGCCAAGCTGCACCCCATCGAGCATGAGGGCAGCTTCTTTCGCGTGAAGGGGCCGCTGAACGTGGCGCGACCGCCGCAGGGCCAGATCCCGCTGGTCAACGCGGGCACCTCGCCGCGTTCGCGCGCCTTCGGCGCCGCCCGTTCGACGGTGGTCTTCGCCGGTGTGCCGACCTTCGAGGCCGCACAGGGTTTCTACAGCGAGATCAAGGCCGGCGCCGTGGCCAGTGGCCGCCGTGCGGAAGACGTGTCGGTGCTGCCGGGGCTGGTGCCCTACATCGGGCGCACCAGCGAGGAAGCCTATGCGCTCTACCAGCGCCTGAGCGCGCTGATCGCCGCCAGGCTCGACACCGCCGCGCTCGAGCGCGAGCTGCGCGTGCCGCTGGCCGGACTGGGCGGCGACGACCTGTTCCCGGCCTTCGACGAGGCCGACCCCGCGCTGGCGCTGGCGCGCCACTTCATCACGCAGGCGCGCAAGCTCAACCGCACCGAGTCACCGACGGTGCGCCATGTCTTCGAATACGCCATCGCGCGCGGGCGCGGCCACTTCCTGGCCATCGGCAGCGCCGAGGAGGTGGCCGACACCATCCAGCATTGGTTCGAGAACGGCGCGGCCGACGGCTTCAACGTCTGCCCGCCGCACCTGCCCGCCGGGCTGGACGACTTCATCGAACTGGTGCTCCCGATCCTTCGCGCGCGCGGCCTGTTCCGGGACGAGTACACCGGCCGCACGTTCGCCGCGCACTTCGGGGGTGCCTTAAAGCCGGCCAACCGCTTCGAGGGCGCGCGCACGGCGCAGGCCGAGTTCGGCCGGATCACCGAAACCCATCACCGTGTCGTTTGAGCGCGGGCCGCGGCCGGGTCGGGTCGCGCGGGGCTGGGGCGTTGTTGCCGCGCAGGTCGCGGCGGCGCTCGCGCTGCTTGCCGCCTGGGAAGGCGCGGTGCGTGCCGGCGCGGTGAGTGCGCTTTACCTGCCCGCGCCAAGCGCCATCTTCGAGAGCTTCGTGCCGATGCTCATGCGGGGCCAGTTGCTGCACCACACGGGCGTCACGCTGGCCGAGTTCGCGGTGGGCTATGCCGCGGCGGTGGTCGCCGGCATCGGCTTCGGCGTGCTGCTGGTGCTCACGCCTGCGGCGGAACGCTTCGCGCAGCCCTTCGTCGCCGCGCTGATGTCGGTGCCCAAGGTGGCGATCGTGCCGCTGCTGGCGCTGTGGCTGGGCATCGGCTTCAGCCACAAGGTGGCCATCGTCTTCCTGTTCTCGGTGTTCCAGATCCTCTACAGCACCATCGCCGGCATCAAGCAGACGCGCCGCGAGCACCTGAAGGTGGCGCGCGCGTTCCGAGCGTCGACGCTGCAGACCGTGTGGAAGGTGATCCTGCCTTCGGCTGTACCCACCATCTTCGCGGCGCTGCGCGTCTCGGCCTCGGTGGGGCTGGTCGGCGCGCTGTTCGCCGAGATGCTGTCGTCCAAGGAAGGGCTGGGCAACCTCATCACGCGTTCGACCGCCTCGCTCGACACGGCCGAGACCTTCGCGCTGATCGTGCTGGTCACCGTGCTGGCGGTGGCCATGATCGCCGCGCTCGACCTGCTGGAGCGCCTGCTCTTCCTGCGCTGGCGGCCCGCCTGAGGCCGCGCGCATCCGTTCTTCGCTTTCTTTTTTTCCTCAACGCAGATCCATGAACTCCACCGCTTCCTTCGCTCCCGCGCGCCGAACCCGATGGGCGCGCCTTGCCGCCTTCGGCGTGGCGGCCGCCATCCTCGCCGCGTGCTCGCGCACCGAGCCCGTGCCCGCCCCTGCACCGGCCGCGGAAGCGGCCCAGAAGGTGCGTTACGCCGGCTATCCGGGCGTGACCGGCCTGGGCGTGCAGTTGGGCATCGAAAAGGGCTTCTTCAAGGACGAAGGCCTGGCGCTCGAATTCATCAACACGCAGGACGCGGTTTCGGGCCTGGCAAGCGGCGACATCGACATCGCCGACTGGAACACCACCGGTGCCATCGTCGCGGCCGGCAAGGGCGTGCCGCTGACCATCGTCGCGTCGATGTTCCGCCATGTCGGGCCGTTCTACCTGGTCGGCGCGCCTGATGTCGCCTCGGTCTCGGCGCTCAAGGGCAAGACGGTGGGCGCCGCCGCCTTCGGCACCGGCCTGGACGTGTACGCGCGCACCATCCTTTCGAAGGAGGGCGTGCCGCTGGACAGCGTTTCCTTCGTGGCCAACGGCGTCAACGCCGCCGCGCTTGCCACGGTCGAGAACGGATCCGTCAGCGCCACCATCATCCACGAGCCTTTCGCCTCGCTGGCCGAGGCGAGCGGCAAGGGCAAGGTGCTGGCCGCGGGCTACGACTACCTGCCGCGCTTTCACACCGGGGTGATCGTCGCTAACAACAAGTTCATCGCCAGCTCCCCGCGACTGCTCGAGAAGTTCCTGCGCGCCTACTTCCGGTCGAACGAATACGCCAAGGCGCACCTGGACGAGTACAAGGCCTTCTATGCCAAGCGCCTGAGTGTCGACCCGAAGGTGGTCGATGCCGCCGTGCGGCGCGAACTGCCGATCTGGGCGAACGACCCGAAGGTGTCGCTCGACGAGGTGCAGGAAACGCAGCAGGTGCAGCTCGCGCTCGGCTTCCAGAAGGAGATCTACGACGCCGCGAAATTCGTCAACCTCGCGTTCGTCCCGAAGGGCGCGGCGTCGCCCGCGCCCTGAACGCAAGCGGCATCCATGGCGGAGTTCGTTCTCGAATCATTGGGCAAGACCTTCGGGGGCGACGTGCCCGTCACTGCACTCGAAGGCGTGAACCTGCGCGTGCGCGCCGGCGAGTTCGTCTGCCTGCTGGGCGCGAGTGGCTGCGGCAAGAGCACGCTGCTGGACATCCTCGCGGGCCTGGAGCGCCCGAGCAGCGGCACGGCGCTGTTCGACGGGCGGCCCATCGCGGGGCCTGAACCGCGCCGCGGCCTGGTGTTCCAGGATCCGGCGCTGTTTCCGTGGCGCACCATCGCGCAGAACGTGGGCTTCGGTCCCGAGCTGCGCGGGCTGGGGCGCCGCGAGCGCCGTGCGCGCGCCGTCGCGAGCCTGGCGCGCGTGGGCCTTGCTGGCTTCGAGGACGCCTACCCGCACCAGCTCTCCGGCGGCATGCGCCAGCGCGCGGGCATCGCGAGGGCGCTGGCCAACGATCCCGAGGTGCTGCTGATGGACGAACCCTTCGGCGCCGTCGATCACCTCACGCGCATCGCGCTGCAGGAAGACCTGTTGCGGCTGTGGGAGCGCGAGCGGCGAACGATCGTCTTCGTGACGCACGATGTGGGCGAAGCGGTGTTCCTGGCCGATCGCGTGGTGCTGATGTCGCCGCGGCCGGGGCGCATCCACCGGATCTTCGACGTGGCGGTGCCGCGGCCGAGGGTGCGGGGGCAGAAGGCGCTGATCGAGGTCGAGGCGGCGGTGTACGAGGCCATTCATGGCATCGCGCCGCCGGATGCGTGCCATGTTCAGCATTGAACTGGTCGAGGCGCTGCGCGAGGTCGCGCACCATGGCAACCTGACGCGCGCGGCGCGTGCCATGCGGCTGTCGAAGTCGACCATCAGCAAGTACATCACCGAACTCGAGACGCAGGTGGGCGTGCAGTTGCTGCACCGGAGCACGCGCGTGGTGCTCGTCACCGACGCGGGGCGGCATCTGCTCGAACGCAGCACGGCGCTGGTGGACCTGGCGAACCGCATCCAGTCCGAGTTGGATGCGCATGCGCGCTCGCCGACCTGACCGGCGTCAGGTCTTGCGCGCTCATTCCGTTCACGCGTGGTGATCGTGCTGCTGATCCTGCTGGTGAGCTTGGTGCAGTTCGTGGGCGAATCGCTGGCGCGGCGGCTCACGCGCTGAGGTGGCCGGCGCCCGCCGTGTCCTGCCCGCGCGCCGCGATCCAGGCCAGGCATTGCTCGCGCAGCAGGTCGATGGAGGCGAGTGCGTTGGCCTGCGGCTCGAAGATCGGGAGTTCGCAGTGCGGTTGGCCGTGGCAGTGGATCTCGGCGGCGCCGCAGAACATCTCCCGGGTGCGCGCGAGCCGGTAATGGATACGCCAGCCGCCGGGGTGGTCTTCGGGCTCGAACGTCGCAGCGGTGGCCGCCGCCGGCGAGACGATCGAGGGGCGTCGTGCGAGGGCTGGGCGTGGACGCAAGGGCGGAACCAGGACGGTCATGGGCGGGAGTTTCTCTCTGTCTTTTCAGCGGATGGGCGGCCGGAAAAATGTATCGGGCATGCCGGGCGCCTCATGTCGGAGGGCATCCCGACATGGAGGCTTAGGGCCTGGCCCTCGCGCCGCGTCATCCCGCCGCTACAACTGGTTTCAACGTCGTCTGACAGCGCCGGCCTCGGCCCCGCCGCATCCTCTGCGCCATCAACAGGAGCCGTGAGAGAGAAGACGATGCCCAAGAAACAAGACCCCAAATCCACCGCGCACCCGCTGCGCGGAGAGTTCTGGCTTTTGATTGCCGTGTTCACCTGCATCGCCACGCTGGCGCTGCTGCAAATGGCCGTGGAACGCGAGCGGTCGTTGATCAAGGGCGGCGGCAAGGCAGACGCCGTGCTGCTGTCGAGCTCACCGGGGTTCTACGCCCGGTAAAAAGCAGGACTTGGCGGCGGCCGCCCGCTCAAGCGGCAGCGCTGCTGTCGCGGCTCGTCTCGCGTCGGTTTCGCAGCAGGACGATCAGCCCGGACAGCAGGAAGTACGTCGCGCCAATGGCTGCGTAGCCCACCAGTGTCTGCAGCGTGGGCATCCCGGTGCCCTGGCGCGACAGGAAGAAGCCGCCGGCCAGCGCCGACTGCGCCCCGCTCAGCATCATGACCCACTGTCCGCGGTTGTCCTTGCGGCGGCGGATGGCCGTGGCCAGCTGCAGGATTCCGGCCACGACGGCCCAGGTCCCGAAGATCGCGAGCGTGACCTCCCAGCGCGACACCAGCGCGCCCGCGACCGCGAGCGTGACCAGCGCACTGATCCAGATGTTGAGTCTCTGCGTGGGGTTGGCGCCGGTGCCCCCGGTCATCCGGGCGTCCAGCATGTTCGCGAGCGCATCCCAGGCGGGATAAACGACCAGCAACAGCGCGGCGAGCGCGCCGGATCGCCCGGCGGCGGTCAGCGCGATGGCGACCCAGGCGAAGGAGAACGCGGCGCGGGCGAAGTAGTAGTTGCGCAGCCAGATCGCTCTGGGCGTGGTGGCGGTGGTGGTGACGTGTGACATGAGGAGGGCGGCGCAGGCCGCGGAAAGTTCGGTGTGGAAAGTGGTTGGCGCCCGCCGGGCGGCAGGCCTGCGGCGATTCTTTCCGGGCGGGCCGGCGGCCGGTATCCGTCGGATGACCGACACCGGCGGCCGTCCGGCTGTGCGATGCTGCATCCCGCCGCATCGACCTTCCTGCCATGTCCGACGACACGACCATCACCGTTTTCGACGCCGTTCGCGCGCTGGCCTTCATCGGCGACCTGAGCATGGGCCAGCCGACCGATCATTCATTGCGCACGGCCTGGCTCGCCCAGCAGATCGCGGAGCGCGCCGGTTGCGGCGCGCCGCAGGTCGAGGTCGTGCGGCATGTTGCGCTGCTGCGATGGTCGGGCTGCACGGCCAATGCCCAGGCGTTCTCCGACTTCCTGGAGGACGATGTGCAGGGCCGGCGCCTGCTGCTCGCGTCGCGCGCGCCCCGCATGCGCCAGCCGAATCCCCATGCGCCACTGCCCGACGCGGTGCTGGCCATGGCCCGGATTCATTGCGAGATCGCCGGCGACCTTGCGCAAACCCTCGGGCTGGGCGCGGACACCGAAGCGGCCCTGCGCGCGGTGTTCGAGGCCTACGACGGCAATGGCGTCCCGGGTGTGCTGCAGGGCGGGCAGGTGCCGCTCGCGACCTGCATCGTGGCGCTGGCGAGCGACCTGGAGATTTTCGGCCGGCTGTACGGGGTGGAGGAGGCGCTCGCGCTGGCCCGCGGACGCGCGGACAGCCTGTATCCCGCCTTCCTGGTCGACGCGAGCGCTCCCTGCGCGGCCGCCTGGACGTCGGCCCTGGATGCGCCCGTCGCGCCATGGATGCAGGCCACAGATCAGCCTGCGTCGATGTCGCGGCCCATCGGGCTGGAACTCGTGGGCGACGTGATCGACCTCAAGCTGGCCTGGATGACGGGGTACTCGCGCCGGGTGGCCCGGCTGGCGCGCGACAGCGCCGTGCATTTGGGACTGGACGCCGCGGCCTGCCGCCGGACGTACAGGGCCGGGTTGATCCACGGCATCGGCCGCGCATCGGTTCCCAACACCGTCTGGAACACGCCCGAGCCGCTGCCTGCCGCCTCACTCGAGCGCGTGCGCCTCGTGCCGTACTGGACCTCGCGCGCCGCCGGGCAGATCGATGGCCTCGCGGCCGAGGCGGAGATCGCGTCCTTCGCCTTCGAGCGGCGCGACGGCTCCGGCCACTTCCGCGGCCGTTCCGGAGCGGCGATGCCGCTGGAAGGGCAGGTCGTCGCCGCCGCCGAGCAGTGGGTCTCGCTGAGCACACGCCGCCCGTGGCGCGCCGGGCTCGGCGAGGCGCAGGCGCTCGAGCGGATGAAGGCCGATGCCGACGCGGGCCGCTTCGATCCCGAGGTGGTCGCGGCGCTGTGCGCATCCATACTGCACGGCACGCCTTCGAAGGCCGCCGCGCCACCACAGGCCGAGCCAGCGCTCTCGCCGCGCGAACTCGAGGTCCTGCGCTGCATCGGACGGGGCGACAACACCAAGGAGGTGGCGCGCGCGCTGGGCATCAGCCCGAGCACGGTGCGCACGCATGTGGAGCGGCTGTTCCAGAAGCTGGAATGCACGACCCGCGCGGCTGCCACGCTGAAGGCTGTGACCCGGGGGTGGATCTAGCCCGTGTTCACCAGGCCAGCTGCAGGCCGGGCGCCAGGCCCGGCACGGGCAGGTCGCCGTGCGGCCTGGGCGAGGCTGGCGTAGCCGGCGGCTCGACGCCGCTGTCGATGAAGTCGCCCAGCACGTCGTCGCGCAGGCGGATGAATTCAGGGTCGCTGCGATTGCGCGGATGCGGCAGGTCGATGTTCACGGTGCGGCGGATGCGCCCGGGCGAAGGCTGCATCACCACCACGCGGTCGCCCAGGAACACGGCCTCTTCCACGTCGTGCGTTACCAGCAGCATGGTGATGCGTTCCTTCTGCCAGATGCGCTGCAGCTCGTTCTGCAGCCGCGAGCGGGTGAGCGCGTCGAGCGCGCCGAAGGGCTCGTCCAGCAGCAACACGCGTGGCCGGTTCACCAGCCCGCGCGCAATGGCCACGCGCTGCGCCATGCCGCCGGAAATCTGGTGCGGCCAGGAGCGCTCGAAGCCTTCGAGGCCCACCAGCGCCACGTGCTCGGCCACCAGCTCGGCCTTCTCGCGCGTGGTGTACGGCGCATTGCGCAAACCCACCGCGATGTTCTGCGCCACCGTGAGCCAGGGGAAGAGCCGGTGGTCCTGAAACACGATGCCGCGCTCGCGCCCCGTGCCCGAGATGGGCTGGCCGCCCAGCAGGATCTGCCCTTCGTACTGGGTGTCCAGCCCGAGGATGAGCCGCAGCAGCGTCGACTTGCCGCAGCCGCTCGCGCCCACGATGCTCACGAAGCGGCCTTCAGGCACGTGCAGGTCGATGCCCTCGAGCACCTGCAACTCGCCGCCCTTGGCCTGCGCATGGGTGTAGCGCTTGCCCAGGCCGCGGATGTCGAGTTCGTTGGAGGTCCGTGGTTTCAGGAGATTGCTCATGGGGTCTCAGGGGTTCATCAGGTTGCGCGGCCGGTCCAGCGCGCCAGGCGGCGTTCGAGCGCGCGGGCCGAGGCGTTCATCAGCCAGCCGACCGTGCCGATCACGACCATGCCGAAGATCACCAGGTCCATCTGGAAATGCTCGCTGCCCTCGATCAGTGTGTTGCCGATGCCCTTGCCGGACACCAGCAGGTATTCGGCGCCGATGGTCGCGAGCCACGAATAGATGAGCGCGAGGTACACGCCCGTGAAGATGGCGGGCAACGCGGCCGGCAGCACCACCTGCGTGACCGTCTGCCAGCGCGTGAAGCCGTAGACCCGCGCCACTTCCAGCAGGCCGGGCGGCACGGTGCGGATGCCGTCGCAGGTGTTCACCACCACCGGCACCAGCGCGGCCAGCGACAGGAACACCACCTTCGCCACGTCGCCCAGGCCGAACCACACCGAGATGAGCGGAATCCACGCGAACAGCGAGATCTGCTTGAAGGTGTTGAAGCTGGGCCCCACGATGCGGTTGAAAAGCGGCGACAACCCCAGCAGCGCACCCAGCACCAGGCCCGACGCGGTGCCGATCGTGAAGCCCGTGGCTTCGCGCGCGAGGCTCGCGCTCAGCGCACGCCAGAGCCGCCCGCTTGCCACCTGCTCGGCCGCGGTGTCGAACACCTTGGCCGGCGACACCAGCAGCGCCGAGTTGGCGATGTCCAGCGATGACAGCAGCCACCACAGCGCCAGTGCCGTCACCGGCAAGACGAGGCCGCGCCAGCGGCTGCCTTCGGCAGGGCGCAGCGGTTGCACGGCCGCCAGCTCGGCGGCATCCCTCGCGATGCCGCTCATCGCGCACCTCCGGGGCGGCGGCGGTTCGCCGCGGTCTCAAGGCGATCGAGCAGCCGGTCGATCGCATAGCCGATGGCGCCCACCACGATCACCGCCGCCATCACCAGGTCGAGCTGGAACAGCTGACGGCCGTAGACGATGAGGTAGCCCAGCCCTTCGCTCGACGCCACCAGTTCGACCACCACCAGCGACAGCCAGGCCTTGGTGAAACCCAGCCGCACGCCGGTGAAGAGCGTGGGCACGGCGTGCGGCAGCACGATCTCCATCACCTGCTGGCGGCGGCTGTAGCCATACACCTGGCCGACCTCGCGCAGCGCCACCGGCGTCTGGCGGAAACCCTGCAGCGTGTTGAGCGCCACCGGCACCAGCGCGGCCTTGGCGATGAGAATGTATTTGAGCGGCTCGCCGATGCCCACGATCAGCAGCACGAACGGCAGCCACGCCAGCACCGGGATCTGCACCAGCGCATTGAAGGTCGGCAGCACATAGGCCTCGAAGCGGTGCGACAGGCCCATGGCCGAACCCAGCGCCAGCCCCAGCAGCGTGCCGGCGATGAAGCCCACGCCCACGCGCGTGAAACTGGTGCTCACATGCAGCCACAGGTCGCCGCTGGTGGCCAGGTCGCGCAGCGTGTCCCACACGAACTGCGGCGGCGGCAGCACCTGCGCGGAGATCCAGCCCCGGTCGGCGCCGGCGAACCACAGCGCCACCAGCGCGACGGGCAGCAGCCAGGGGAGGGCAGCGTCTGTCGCCCGTGCCGCAATGCGGCGCCAGGGCAGCGGGGCGCGCGTCGGGGCAGGGTCCTGGCGCTGCAGGACCGCCCTCAGTTCGGCTTCGGCGCTCATGGACGAAACAACGGGCTCATCGCGCCGCGACCGATTGCCCCGCCTTCGGCTGCCCCTTGGCGTCGTAGGCGGTCCAGTAGTTCTCCAGGCCCTGCTTCTTCAGTGCTGCTTTCAGATAGTGCGTGTCGAACCAGTCGTCGATCGACACCTCGCGGCGAATCAGCTTGAGCTTGAGCGCATCGGCCACCACGGCCTTGTAGCGTGCGACGATGAAGTCGTCGACCAGCGGCGAGTTGCGAATCGCCAGCGGCTGCTGGTCGAACTCGGCCGCCCACGAGGCCACCGGCGTGCCGCTGCGTGCCCAGAGGCGAAACAGCTCGTCGCGGTTCTTCTCCTCGGAGGACCAGTGCGCCGCGCGCACGAACACGTCGACCACGCGCTGCACTTCGGCGGGGTTGGCCTGCTCGAACTCGCTGCGCACGAGCAGCGAGGCCTGGCGCGTCAGGGCCGGGTCCTTGCCCTGCGTGGAATACACCACCTTGGCCAGGCCGGAATCGCGCACCTTGAACCACTCGTAGCCGCCGAAGGCCGCATCCACGCCGTTGGACACCAGCGCGGCCTGCGCGCTGCCCGCGTCCAGGTTCACGCCCTTGATGTCGCGCTCCGTCAGGCCGCTTTCGGCCAGCACGTTGATGGCGACCAGATGCCCGTTGGTGCCGCGGAAGATCGACACGTTGCGGCCCTTCAGGTCCTTGACCGACTGGATGTCCGACTTGGGTGGCGCCACCAGGTAGAGGTTGTTGCGCGCACCGCTGACCATCAGCAGCTTGGTCTTCAGCCCGTTGGAGCGCCCGACGATCTGCGGCAGGTCGCCCTGGTAGGCGAAGTCGATCTGCTTGTTCGACAGCGCCTCGTTCACCGCGGGCCCCGCGCCCTTGAAGAACAGCCATTCGATCTTGATTCCCGAGGACTTGAACTCCTCTTCCAGCCAGCTGTTGGTCCGAGCCACACCGCCGGGGGAGCCGCCGAAGGTGAGCGGATCGCCGCCGCCGGCGGAGGCCACGCCGATGCGGATGGTGTCCGGCGCCGCATGGGCCGACGCGGCCAGGGCCAGACCCAATGCGGCAGCCCACAGGCGCAAGTAACGCAGGTACTTCATGCCTGATTTCATTTGGCTTCCTTCAGCGCGAGCTTGCGGCCCACCTCCGTGCCTTCGAAGAAGCGCGGGTTGGCCTCGGTGTAGAAGCGGTGCGGATTGCCGAACACGAACGACTTGAAGTCCGCCGCAGAGATCACGCCTTGCTGCACCAGGTCCCAGGTCTCGGCCAGCGGCTCGGTGAATTCAGGCACGTCCCAGTGGCCCACGTCGGACGACCAGATCGCGTTGATCTTCACGCCCAGCGGGTTGACCTTGTCGTTGAAGGCCGCAGCCACCGTGCGGTCGTCGGCTTCGGAACCGAAGTAGAAGTTGTTCACCCAGCGGTCGCGGATGTCTTCCACTTTCTCGATCCCGGCCAGTGCGAAGTCGTCGATCTCCGATTCGTTCGGCTCGCGGCTGTGCGGCAACGCCGAGATGCCCAGGCTGTCGCGCAGCAGCGTACGCTTGTCGAGCGTGCGGCCCTTGACGAAGTCGCCGCCGTAGCGCTCGAAGAGCGAGGCCAGCAGCTCGATGTCGGCCTCGGCCGGGTCGTAGTTGCGCACTGCATGCCTGTTGCGCTTTTCCCAGCGGTCCACCAGGTGCGTGTACACATGCGATCCCCAGTCGGCGCCGCCTTCCAGCAGGCCCACGCGCAGGCCCGGGAAGCGGCGCGTCACACCGCCGAAGAACAGTGCCTTGGCAAAGGCCTGCGAACCGTCGGCGAAGTGGCCGATGTGGTTGTTCATGTAGTTGCTGATCGACTGCCGGCCGGTCCAGCCCTGGCTGCCGTAGTGCGTGGTCACCGGCACGCCGAGTTCCACCACCTTGGCCCAGAAGGGGTCGTAGTCGTGCTCGCTGTCGATGCCGTAGAAGTCGATGTAGCCGACCTGCTTGGCGATGTCGGGGTGCTCCGCGGCCGGGTACTTGTCGGCGATGGCGCGGATCGGACGGCGCACGCCGCCGGCGATGTTGATCACTTTCAGCCCCAGCGTTTTCACCGCGAACTCCAGCTCCTCGATGCCCTCCTGCGGCGTATGCAGCGGAATGCCCGCCACCGGCGTCAGCCGGTCGGCATAGGGGCGGTACTGGTCGGCGTGGAAATGGTTGATGGCGCGGTGCAGCGGCTGGCGGTACTCGCTGCCGGCCGCGGCGGGCGAGAGCACGTCGTTGGGAAAGAGGATCGAATAGTCCGAGCCCTGCTCGCCCAGTCGCTCGTGCAGCAGCGCGGGCAGCGTGTAGGTGGCCAGGTCGTAGGTGTTGCGCGTCACGCGGGCCCACCAGGGCGCGCGCAGCGTGCGGTGGAACTGGCGCTCTTCGGCGCTTTGCTGGTACCAGTCCTTGCCGCCGCCGTTGCGCGTGACGAAGCGGCCGCCCAGCGCCTTGCGCAGCGCATCGACGAGCTTGTTGCCGCCGTACTGCGCCACGTAGTCCTCCAGCACGGGAGCGAAGTCGTTGACGTGGACATCCGTATCGATCACGGGATGGTCGAGGCCGGCCTTGACGGCGGCGGAGCGCGAAGCGTGCACGCGGTTCAAACGATCGTTCATCTGCGGTTCCTTGGGTGGGGAAAGGAACGCCGCAGGCTACGCGCGGCCCGCGCGCTTGCCAAAGAAGGCTTTGGCTGTTGCTTAGGCAAAGCTCGCATTAGGGGAAAAATGCCGAAGGCCGGTCCGGAAAGCGCGGGATGGCGGCCACCAGCGCCGCCGTGTAGGCATGGGCGGGCCGGTCGAGCAGTTCGCCCGCCGGGCCCTGGTCGACGATGCGGCCCTCGCGCATCACCAGCACGCGCTCGCACAGCAGCCGCACCACGCCCAGGTCATGCGAGACGAACACGATGGCCAGGCCCAGTTCGCGCCGCAGCCGGTCGAGCAGGGCCAGCACGCCGGCCTGCACCGACACATCGAGCGCGGCCGTGGGTTCGTCGAGGATCAGCAGTTCCGGCCCCGGCCCCAGCGCGCGCGCGATGCCCACGCGTGCGGCCTGTCCGCCGGAGAGTTCGTGCGGGCGGCGCTGCAGCAGGTCGGGACCCAGCTGAACGCGTTGCGCCATCTCGAGCACGCGGGAGCGCACCGCGCCGGCATCCAGGCCCATCAGGCCGCGGATCGGAGCGGCGATCGCATCGAAGGCGGTGCCGCGGGGATCCAGGCTGTCGTGCGGGTCCTGGAACACCATCTGCACGCGGCGGCGCCACGGTGCCCGCGCGGCGCTCGCCGCCGGGTGGCCTGCCAGGTCGGTGCCGTCGAACACGATGCGCCCCGACACCGGGTCACTCAGCCGCGCCAGCAGCGACACCAGCGTCGACTTGCCGCAGCCCGATTCACCGACCAGGCCCAGTGCCTCGCCGCGCGCGAGCGTGAAGCTCACCCCGTCGACCGCCTGCAGCCAGCGCTTTCGCTTCACGAGGCCGCCGAAGGCGGGCACGCCCGCCAGCGCGTGGCGCGCCACCAGGTCCTGGACTTGCAGCAAAGGCAGCTCGGCCATGGCGATGCGTTCAGCGCAGCCCGATGTGCTGCGCCTGCAGCGCCTCCACCAGCCGGTGGCGGCCGCGCAGCTGTTCGGGTCCGCGCAGGCGGGCCAACGAATGCTCGCTCCAGCGCGCAACGGGCATGCCTTGCGCGGCATAGAACGACTGCATGGTGGCGTCGTAGCGCTGCACATGCCGCTGTGCCTCGGGCCGCGCGTAGCGCTCGCGCGACAGCACGGCGGCTTGCGGCAGGCGCGGCTTGATCGCCGCGGGGCGGGCCGCGTCGGGCCGGCCGACGCACAGGCCGACCACCGCGAAGACGCCGGGCGGCAGCCCCAGTTCTTCCGCGACCCGTTCCGGCTGATTCCGGATGGCGCCCAGGTACACCGTGCCCAGACCGAGCGACTGCGCGGCGACGACGGCGTTCTGCGCGGCCAGCACCGCATCGATGACGCCCATGAGCGAGGAGTCGAGGTAGTCCGCGCCCTCGACCGGCACCTGCGCCTGCTGCGCCAGGCCGCGCAGCCGCGCAAGGTCGGCAAGCCACACCAGCACCAGCGGTGCATCGCGCACGTGGTCCTGGCCGCCCGCGAGCTCGGCCAGGCGCGCCTTGCGCGCGGGGTCCTGCACGGCGACCACGCTCCAGGTCTGCAGGTTCGACGAACTGGGCGCCGACTGCGCCGCGGCGATCAACCACTCGAGCGTGCCTTCGTCGAGCGGCGCGGGATCGAAGGCGCGCACCGAGCGGTGCGCGAGCAGGCTCTGCAGTACGGGGTTGGGCGTGGCCGGCGCCGAAGGCGCGATGCCTTCACCGTAGCGTGCGTGCCAGAGGCCGGCAAAGCCATGGTCGGTGTCAGGGGGCGTGTGGGAAGCGGTCATGCGGCGATGGGGAGCGATGGATGAATGACTTGCACCGGGTGCCAGCACGACAGCGCGTGCTGTGTGCCGAAGCGCGTTTTGGGCGGGGCTTGCGAGCGGCAGCGTGCGTCGGCTTTGTCGCACCGTTCGGCGAAGCGGCAGGCGGGCAGGTCGGTGCGCGTGAGATCGGGCACGGTGCCGTCCACGCTGCGCAGCGCGTCGAGCGTGGCGGCCGATTGCGGCGTGGCGCGCAGCAGCTGCCGCGTGTACGGGTGCGCCGCGCCGTCGCGCAGCCCGGCGCAGGGCAGCGTCTCCACCAACTGCCCCGCGTGCATGACCGCGATGCGCGCGCAACGCTGGGCTGCCAGCGCCAGGTCGTGGGTGATCAGCAGCGTGGCCAGGTGCTGCTCGCGCGCGAGCCCGGCGACAAGGTCGAGCACGCGGGCCTGCGTGCTCACGTCCAGGCCGGTGGTGGGCTCGTCCGCGATCAGCAGCTCGGGCTCGCCGGCCAGTGCCAGCGCGATCATCACGCGCTGGCACTGGCCGCCGGAGAGTTCGTGCGCATGGGCCTTGAAGCGGCGGCCCGGCTCGCTCAGGCCCACGCGCTCGATCCACGCGAGCGCTTCCAGGCGCGCCGCGCCGGCCGTCAGGCCCCGGTGTACCCGCAGCACCTGCTGCAGCTGGTCGCCCACGGTGCGCAGCGGATGCAGCGCGCGCCGCGGGCTCTGGAACACGAAGCCGATGCGGCGCCCGCGCAGCCCCTGCCATGCGGCGGCGTTGGGCGCGCCCTGGCCGTCCAGCAGGTCACGGCCCTGGAAACGCAGCCGCCGCGCCCGCATCTGCGCGCGCGCATCGAGCAGGCCGGCCAGCGCGAGCGCGGTGACCGACTTGCCCGAGCCGCTCTCGCCGACCAGTCCCAGCGTTTCACCGGTGTGCAGGGTGAAGCTGACGTTGTCGAGCACGTTCACCAGGCCCGAGGGCGTTTGAAAGCGCAGGCTCAGGCTCTCGGCCTCCATCAGCGGCGTGCTCATGCCTGGGCTGCCTCCGCGGCGCCGCGCGGATCGAGCAGGTCGCGCAGCGCATCGCCCAGCAGCGTGAAGCAGCCCACGGCCGCGAACAGCGCCAGTCCCGGGAAGAAGGCGAGCCACCATTGGCCGGTGATGATGTAGGGCGCCCCCTCGCTCACGAGCACGCCCCATTCCGCCGTCGGCGGCCGCACGCCCAGCCCGATGAAGGACAGTCCGGCGCCATTGAGCAATGCCCAGCCCAGGTTGATCGACCCCTGCACCGCCAGCATCGGCAGCACGTGCGGCAGCAGCACGCCGAAGAGCAGGCGCGGCGCGGTCGCGCCGCCCAGGCGCGCGGCCAGCACATAGCCTGCGTTGCGCCGCACGCCCACTTCGCTGCGTGCCAGCCGGATGTAGAAGGGCAGGTTGATCAGCGCCGTGGCGTAGACGATGTTGGCGACGCTGTTGCCCCATGCCGCGACCAGCGCCATGGCAACCACGAACAGCGGGAACGCCATCAGCACGTCGACCAGCCGGCCGATCCAGCGGTCGATGCGCCCGCCGACGAAACCGCACCAGGCGCCCAGCGCGCTGCCCAGCAGCAGGGAAAGCACCACCGCGCCGGCCGCCATGCCCAGGTCGAGCCGGGTGGCAACGAGCACGCGCGAGAGCAGGTCGCGGCCCAGCGCGTCGGTGCCGAACCAGTGCGCGGCCCCGGGCGGCTGCAGGCGATTCAGTACGTCGGTGGCTAGCGGATCGAAGGGCGCCAGCGCCGGGCCGAGCAGCGCGGCGGCGAGAAACAGCGCCAGCAGCAGCAGGCCCGTGGCGGCGCCTGCGCCGATGCGGGGGCGGCGCGCCGTCATGCCTGGCTCCCCGCGCGCGGATCGATCCGGCCATGCAGCAGGTCGACGCCCAGGTTCACACCCACGAACAGCAGCGCCACCAGCAGCACGAAGCCCTGCAGCGGCGCGTGGTCGGAGGCCAGCAGCGCATCGAGCGCATAGCTGCCGATGCCGGGCCAGGCGAACACTTTCTCGATCACCACGTTGGCGCTGAGCATGTAAGAAAACACCATGCCCGCGCCCGTGACCACCGGCAGCAGCGCCAGGTGCAGCGCGCTCGCCAGCACCGCGCGGCGCGGCAGCCCGAGCGCGCGCGCCGTGCGCACCGGGTCGCTGCGCAGCACGCCGAGCAGCGACGCGCGCATGAGCCGCGCCAGCGGCGCGAGCGAGAAGAGCGCCATGGCCACCGCCGGCAGCAGCAGCCGGCCGGCGGCCGAGGCAAAGGCGTCTGCGCGGCCGGCCAGCAAGGAATCCACCAGCAGGAAGCCGGTGACTGCGGGCGGCGGCGCGAGCATGGCGTCGATGCGCCCGGTGGGCTCCGGCGCCCACCCCAGCAGGAAGTAGAAGACATACACCAGCAGCAGCGCGATGACGAAGGTCGGCATGCAGCTGCCGCCGACCGTGAGCAGCGTGCAGGCGCGGTCCCAGATCGAGCGCGGCCGAAGCGCCGCGGCTGCACCCAGTGGCAGCGCCACCGCCAGCGTGAGCGTGAAGGCGACGAAGGTCAGCTCGAGCGTGGCGGGCAGGCGCTGGCGCAGGTCGGTCCACACGGGCTGCCCCGTGGTGTGCGACTGCCCCCAGTCGCCCTGCGCGAGCGCCGCGAGGTAGTGCCACAGTTGGACCGGCAGCGGCTGGTCCAGCCCCATGCGCGCCCGGATCTGCGCGATTTCCTCCGGCCCCGCGCTCGGCCCGGAGGCGAGGAACGCGGCCGGGTCGCCCGGCAGCACGTGCGTCAGCAGGAAGGTGAAGACGACCGCGCCCGCCAGCACCGGCAGCGCGGCCAGCATCCGGGCGGCGACGCGGCCCGCGAGGCCGAGGGGGGTGCCCGTGCTCACGCGCGTGTCAGGGGCCGGAAGTCCACCTGCCCGTGGATGTAGTAGGTAAAGCCCTGCAGGTCCGGCTGCAGCGCGGCTTCGAACGAGGGCAGCCACAACGGCACGAGCGGCACCTGCTCGAAGGCGATCTCGATGGCACGCTGGATGGCGCGGTCATATTTGGCGCGGTCGGTTTCCCAGCGCGCCTGGTCGACCAGCTTGGCGAGCTCGTCGTTCTTGAACGAGCCGAAGTTCCAGCGCCAGTCGCCCTGGAAGAAGATGCGGAAGAAGTAGTCGGGGTCGTTGAACCAGGCGGACGAGCTGTCGATGAAGAAGGGCAGTTTTTTCTCGGTCTGCAGCGTGCCCCATTGCGCGCCGGGCACCTTCTCGATGGACAGCTCGATGCCGATCTTGCCCAGCGCTTCCTGGATCAGCAGCGCGGCGGGCTCGGCCAGCGTGGCGTCGCCCACGTTGTAGCTGAAGCTGGTCTTGAAGCCCTTCGCCAGCCCGGCCTGCGCGAGCAGCTCGCGTGCGCGCAGCAGCTGCGTCTCGTACGGGTAGGGTTGAGGAAAGCGGCTGCCGGTGGGCTTGGCCGACCTGGCGCCGTACAGCGGCTCACCGCGCCCCAGGTTGGCGCCGCGCAGCAGCGAGGTGTAGGGCAGTGCATAGGCGATGGCCTGGCGCACGCGCACGTCGTCGAAGGGCTTGGCCTGCGTGTTGAACGCCACGAAGCGAAAGCTCGTGGTCACGGGCACGGAGACGACCTTGGCGCGCGTGGTGTCGGTGAGCGCATCGAGGTCCTTCGGCGGCAGCTGCAGCGCCACGTCGGCATCGCCCTTGAGCAGCGCGGCCACGCGGTTCGAGGCGGAGGGCACGACCTGGAAGACCGCACGGCGCACCTGCGGCAACGCACCGCTCTTCCAGTTGTGAAAGCGCGCGTAGATCACCTGCTGGCCTGGCGTGAGGTTCTCCACGCGGTAGGCGCCGCCGCCGGCCGAATTGGCCTTCACCCATTCGGCGGCCCAGGGATCGGCCGCGGTGGCATGCGCACGGGCGAGCTCGGCGTTGAGCACCGACGCGAAGAACAGCGCCAGGTTGGGCAGCGTGTAGCGGTCGGCGCGCGGCAGGGTGATGCGGAAGGTGTGCGCATCCACCACGCTGAACTGCGAGGGGTTTTCGAGGGAGCCGGTGGCCAGCTGCCGCTTGCTCGCGGGCAGCGACACGGCGCGGTCGAGCGACCACTTGACGTCGCTGGCGGTAACAGGCTTGCCGTCGTGGAAAGTGGCATCGCGGCGCAGCCTGAAGGTCAGCGTGCGGCCGTCGGCCGACTGCTCGAAGCTCTCGGCCAGTTCGCCGCGAAAGCGCCCGTAGTCGTACTTGAACACTCCGGGCGATACCTGCACCCGGTCGAAGTTGATCAGCCGGTCGTACACGTTGGTGAACAGGCCGAGCGATTCGCGGCTTACGCCTTCGCCGTGCGGGTCCTGCGAGTTGGGCGCGCCTTCGGCCAGCACGCGCACGGTTTCCTTGCGCGACTGCGCGAGCGCTGAAAGCGGCAGGCCGAGGCCGGTGGTGGCGATGGCACTGCCCTGCTGAATGAAACGGCGACGGTCCATGGGAAAACTTTCTCTCTGAAGAACTGGTTCGGGGTGATCGAGCAATGCGCGGGGGCCGGTCACAGCGAGGCGTGACGCTGAGGCGTGGCACCGTTGAGCCAGTGGTTGCCGACGGCATGCGGCTTCCAGCGCGCCGGGTCGTGCACGGTGTGCGTGCGTGCATTGCGCCAGTGGCGGTCCAGGTTGTGTTCGGCCAGCGTGGCTTGCGTGCCGCCCAGCTCGATCAGCGTCGTGGCCGCGCGCAACGCGAACTCGGTCGTGACGAACTTGGCCTCGGCCACGGCAATGGATGCCTCCGTCACGCGCTCGGGCGTGCTGTGGTCACGGGCCTCGTCGAGGTAACGGCCGCTGCGCTCTACCAGCGCCTCGGCGGCATGCTGCTGGATGACCAGCTCGCCGAGCTTCGCCAGCGTGAGCGGATCGTCCGCTGCCCGCGACACGCCGCTGTCGGGCCAGGGCCGCGCACGGTCGCGCACCCATGTGCGCAGGTCGGCCATGGCGGCGCGACCGATGCCCAGGTCGATGGCCGCGTGCAGGATCTGTGCAAAGGGACCGTGGATGGTCGGCGGGTCGAACAACTGCGCGCGCGGCAACACCTGCAGCGGCTCGACGGCCACATGCTCGGCCGTCACGGTGCCGCTGGCGGTGGTGCGCTGGCCGAAGCCGCTCCAGTCATCGATCACTTCCAGGCCGGGGGCATTGCGCCGCACGTACACCAGCACCTGGCGGTCTTCCTCGTCCTTGGCCGCCACCGGCACCCAGTGCGCGAACAGCGCGCCGGTGCAGTAGAACTTGCGGCCGTTCAGGCGCAGGCCTTCGGGGCTTCGGCTCAGGCGCGCGGTGACCACCTTGGCATTGGGCGTGCCGCTTTCCGAGACCGCATTGCCGAAGCGCTTGCCCTCCAATGCTTCGCGAAAGAAGAAGTCCTGCTGCGCGGGGCTGCCGATGAGCCGCACCGCATCGACCAGGCAATGATGGTTCTGCGGAATCTGGCCGAGCGCGGGGTCGGCCTCGGAGATCAGCGCGATGACCTCCGCCAGGGTGACGTGCGACACCGCCGCGCCACCGAAGGCGCGCGGCACCGTGATGCCCCACAGGCCGCTGGCCGAGAAGCGATCGACCTCGGCATGCGGCAGCCGGCGCTCGCGGTCGCGCCCGGAGGCGGTCGGCGCGAACTCGGCGGCCAGCGCTCGGGCCACGGTCAGGGCTTCGGCGTCGGTTCTGATCAAGTGGGCGGTCATGGGCGGTTGGTGAACTGTCTGGCCGACTGAACGGCGGGCGGGCGCACGCTCGCGCGCCCGAAGATCTTTTCGCGCCAGCTGCCTTCGGCATAGGCGCGTTTGTGCAGGCCGCGGCGCTGCAACTCCGGCACCACGAGATCGACGAAGTGCTCCAGGCCTTCGGGACTGACGGTGCGCACGAGGTTGAAGCCATCGACGCCCGCCTCGTCGACCCAGGCTTCGATCTCGTCGGCGATCTGCGCGGGCGTGCCGACCACGGGCGTGTGGCGCCCGCCGAGCGGCATCTGCGCGAGCAACTGGCGCACCGTGGGCGCGGCGCCCTGGCGCCGCAGCGAGGCGACCGCGCTCTGGATGGCGTCGGCACTGCCGCCGGTCACCGGGTCGTCCAGGCCGTGGCGCGACAGGTCGGCGCCGATGGCGCTGGAGAACTGCACGAGGCCGGCCTCGGGACGGGCATGGCGGCGGTAGTCGTCGTAGCGTCCGCGGGCCTCGCTTTCGGTGCTGCCGGCCACCACTTGCAAGGTGGTGACGAAGCGCGCGCTCGAGGGATCGCGACCCGCATCGGCCATCGCGGCCTTCAGCTTGCGCACCACGGCGGCGCTCGCCTGCAGGCCCTGGTTGGGCACGAACACCACTTCGGCATGGCGGGCCGCGAACGCGGTGCCGCGCGCGGAGGCACCGGCCTGGAACAGCAGGGGCGTGCGCTGCGGCGACGGCTCGCAGGGGTGCACCGCGTCGAGCCGGTAGTAGGTGCCTTCGTGGCGGATCGGGCGCAC
Source organism: Variovorax paradoxus (assembly GCF_022009635.1). Classification (NCBI taxonomy): domain Bacteria; kingdom Pseudomonadati; phylum Pseudomonadota; class Betaproteobacteria; order Burkholderiales; family Comamonadaceae; genus Variovorax; species Variovorax paradoxus. Next base: position 7,048,535 of record NZ_CP091716.1, on the reverse strand, counting down.
CTTCGCGGGGTCGGTGTAGATGCCGCGCGCGCGGTCGGCGATCACCGCGTCGTCGTCCCAGCTCGATTCCCAGAGCTGGTAGACCAGTTGCATGAATTCGTCGGCGCGGTCGTAGCGCTGGTCGTGGCCCGCGGTGGCCGTGTCGCCCCCAGCGCGCGCCGAGCTGTCGAGAAAGCCGGTGACGATGTTCCAGCCGACGCGGCCTTCGCTCAGATGGTCTAGTGTGGACATGCGCCGCGCGAACGCATGCGGCTGCTCGGCCGAGATGGTGGCCGTGATGCCGAAGCCCAGGTGCCGCGTGACGCTCGCCATGGCGCCGACCAGCACCGCGGGGTCGTTGATCGGCAGCTGTATCGCATCGCGCAGGGCCGCGTCGGCGTTGCCGCCCCACACGTCGTACACGCCCGTGACATCAGCGAGGAACAGGCCGTCGAACAGGCCGCGCTCCAGCGTGCGCGCCAGGTCCAGCCAGTAGGGCAGACGTTTGTACTCAGTGGAGCGGTCGCGCGGATGCCGCCACAGGCCGTGGGAAATGTGGCCGACCGTGTTCATGTCGAACGCGTTCAGCAGGATAGGGCGGCGAAAGGCCATGGGTGCCGCGCGCAGGCCGTTGTTGCCGGCCGGCGCGCACGTGGGTGCGGCGTTGTTTCAGAAGGGGCGGCTGCCCGAGAGGCTGATGCGCTTGAGCAGCCGGCGCTCGCCGTTGTCGAAGGCGCTGCGCGCGTGCAGCGTGGCCTGGTTGTCCCAGTAAACGATGTCGCCCACCGACCAGCGGTGCGTATAGGCGAAGCGCGGCTGCAGCAGGTGCCTGCGCAGCCGTGCGACGAGTGCCGCGCCGTACTGCGGCTCCACGCCCACGATCTCGACCTCGGTCTTCTCGCCCAGGTGCAGGATGCGGCGGCCGCTGTCGGGGTGGGTGCGCACCAGCGGGTGCACTTCGAAGGGCGTGAGCGGCTCGATGTCGGGCGTGCGGTACAGCGGGAACCCCGTGGTCAGCGGCTTGAGCTTGCGCAGGAAGGGGTTGTAGGTGATGAGCTTGAGGTCCGCGATCTCGCGCTGCGTGCCCGCGTCGAGCGTGTCCCAGGCGGCCGCCAGGTTGAACCAGGTCGTGTCGCCGCCTTCGGAGGGCACCTCGATGCCGTAGAGCAGCGAGCCCGACGAGGGCACCGGCGTCCAGTGATGGTCGGCATGGGCGGCCAGCTCGTCGTGGCCGAGCACGCCGCCCGCGAGGTTCGACACGTGCACGATGTCGGGCGTGTTGCCGCCGTAGGGGTCCGAGCCCAGCACGGGCACGTTGGCCGGCGGGCGGAACACGCTGCCGAAGTAGCTGGCAAGCCGCTCGAACTGCGCGTCGTCGAGCTGTTGGCGCTTGAAGACCAGCACATGGCGTTCGAGCAGCGCGCGCTTCAATGCGCGCACCTGGTCGGCACTCAGCGGACGGGTGGCGTCGAGACCCGTCACTTCGGCGCCCAGCGCCGCGTCGATGGGCGTGATGCGGAAGGCTTCGGGAGCCAGTTGCGGTGTGGAAGTGGGGGAGGCGGCGAGAGTGTCGGTCGACGAGGACATGGGAGTGGCGACTGAAGGGGCGCGATGCAGTGCTTGAATGCTAGGAAAGTTCGCCTCCGCTGCATGCGCCCATTGCGCATGTGCATATGCGCAAACCTCGTTTGGACGTTGCTCTGCTTTCTGTGGGATGCGGTTCAGGCGTCGTGCTTCACCAAGGGGGGTCGATCTGGTCAGAAGGCGACTGCAGGCGGTACTTCGCCAGAAGCGGCTTTTCGGTAAGTTCCACTGGGTCGGAATGCCCTGCGGCTCGAAGGAAGTGAGGCGTTTGCCTATGCGCAGTCGACGTTGGCTGGTTGAAGGATGGCTGGCGGCAAGGCTCGCCCTCAACTCGTTCGCGATGAAATCGGCTGGTTGGATTTCGTCGCCGGAGCAGGTGTGCTCGTTGTCCGCATGCTTCTGGTGCTTCCGGCCTCTTTCGAGGCTTGGCGGTCCCAGTTCGTCCAGTGAAGTCTTGGCCAGGACCCCCGCGATATCAGGTCAGAATGGGAGCCTATGCCTATGCAGCCCCTGTTCGACGCAATCGCTTCAATGTCCGCACCGGTGGATGCGCAGCGCATCTTCCACGGCCGCGGTGGGCTTCATCCCGAGTGCGCTCACTTGTCGCTGGACTTTTTCCCGCCGGTTTGGGTGTTGACCAGCTTCAAGCCTGTGTCAGACGGCGAACTGGCTGCAATTGGCGCCGCCTTGGAGCGTCGCTGGTCACAGTTGGCGCCGGGTGAAACGCTGCACTGGGTGTTTCAGTGCCGGCATGAAGGCCAGAGCAGCACACAACTCATGGGCGGTTCGGTGCCCGACCCGCATTGGGTCACCGAGGAGGGTGCTCGCTATCGCGTCAACGTGGGCCGGGGCCAGAACCACGGGCTTTTTCTCGATATGGCCGAAGGACGGCGCTGGGTTCGTGCGTTTGTGAAGGCGCGTCCAGACGCCCGGTCGCGGGTCAAAGTGCTCAACCTGTTTGCCTACACCTGCGCGTTTTCGGTGGTCGCATTGCAGGCAGGGGCCCGGCACGTCACCAACCTGGACATGAGCAAGGGCGCTCTGGCCGTGGGGCAACAGAACCACCGCGTCAACGGCGTGCTCGCCGGCGCGAGCTTCCTCCCCCATGACCTTTTCAGTTCGTGGGGCAAAATCACGCGCGGAGGCCCTTACGGGCTGGTCATCGTTGACCCACCGAGCTATCAAAAGGGTAGTTTCGTTGCGACCAAGGACTACGCCCGCCTGATTAAGCGCCTGCCTGACCTGCTGGAGCCCGATGGCTTTGTCCTGCTGTGCCTCAATGCCCCAGAACTGGGGCCAAAATTCCTGCAGGAGCAAATGAGTGAACTGGCACCGGAGCTGGATTTCGTGGAGAGACTGGCGAATCCAAGCACCTTTCCCGACGTGTCCGACGAGCGGTCGCTGAAGGTGTTGGTGTACCGGGCGCAGCAGGCGTAGTGTGTGCTGCAACCGTGGCACTGCTCGGCTGCGCAGTTCCCTATAGCGAGTCAACGACTGGCCCCAAGGCTGTTATCAAATTCATCAACGATGGAACGGACAAGATGTGCGTCCACTTCCACGAGGGTGCGGCAGAGTGCACAAACAGAAGCAGTGCAGGATTCGTTGAGCCGAAGTTGCCGCGCTCAGTCAGTGCAGGGGATTGATGAAGCTCGCCCGATTCGGTTCATTGCCCGTGATTGGGTTCGCGCGTCCGGAGAGTCCGGACCATGGTGCAAAAAAAAGTTGTCGAAGGCTGCTGATTGAAAATGACAGCTGAGAGCGACCAGACGCACCCAGTCGCCACAATGACGTAGATCAGGCCTGCGACCTGCATTCCTTACCAACCGCTGTCCGCGAAAGTCGTGAGCGCTGGATGAAACTAGAAGTTCAATCGAACAAGGTTGTCGTGCTTTCGGGCTCTGGAGTCAGCGCCGAGAGCGGCCTACCAACCTTTCGCGACTCGGCAGGTATCTGGAACTCGTATTCATGGGAGGAAGTATCGAGCCCGCAGGGCTGGGAGCATCGACCCGAAGTGGTGCTCGACTTCTACGACGAGCGCCGCCGGCAGGCCTGGGAGGCGGCACCGAACGCCGCGCATCACGCGATTGCCGCCCTGGAGGCTAGCTACGAAGTCATCGTCATCACCCAGAATGTCGATGAACTGCATGAGCGAGCAGGCTCCAGCAACGTCATCCATGTCCATGGGCAAATTGCGTACGCGCGCGGAACCTCTGCAGCGCGAAGACGCTACAAAATTGGCGGTGCACCCATTTCGATGGGGCAACTTTGCGAAGATGGAACGCAACTACGGCCAGATGTGGTCTGGTTTGGAGAAGAGGTCGAATTTCTGAGGGAGGCAAAACGCCACGTCGCGAGCGCGGGTCGTGTGCTCGTGGTCGGAACATCACTTTCGGTCTTCCCGGTCGCCGCTCTGGTGAAGGCTGCACGTGGCAGGGCCGACAAGGTCCTGGTCGGATTCGGCGTCACAAAGCCGCCATACGGATACGCGTTCCTTCGAGGCAAGGCGACCGAGCTTGTCCCAACGGTGGTGGACAGATGGCTTGCCGAGAGCATGGCAAGGGCCGGCACATAGCGGCGAGGCGTTGGGCAGGTGCCAGTGAGACTCACGCGTTCGCAGCCAGACTGTGACGGACTACAGTCGGCCATAACCAGACATTGCCAATGACCTTCCAACTGCCCGCTGTCTACCGCGCTTTCATCGACACGAACGGTCTATATGAGGGCTTCGCTGTCTTGTCGGGTGAGGAACACTACGTGATCCTCTGGGGCGAAGATGAGGTCGCCACCGCCGATTCCGAGATAGACATGGACGTGTATGCGCCGGGTTTCGTGGCCTTCGCTGGGAACGGCGGTGGTGAAATCTATGCCTTCGACGCGGTTGGCGCTGTCTTCATGCTTCCGATGATCGGCATGGAGCCAGAGGCGGCAATCAAGGTGGCTGACGACTTCCTCGAGCTTGCGCAGGGTTTTCAGCGGGCGGTGTCGTCGGGCAAGTGACCCTTGAACCCTGCATACAGCCAGAAGCGGTCTATTGGGAGGAACCATTGAGTCGAGTCGTGGAGCTTCAAAAACATGACTGAAATAGCTGTTTTCTCGGTGTGGGCCAAGATTCGCGCAGACGCTAAGCGAGAGTTTCGGAGGTGGATGGCCACTCAGACAGGATGGAGGGAAATCGACGTTCACCGACTGTTTGGCACAGCAGTAGATGCTGGTCAGCCGGTTGAACTCTTCCAATCCCTGGGATGGGAGGACGCGCACGTTGAGCTTGGCAGACTGCCGGCATTCGTCGAAGCCGGCACCGAGAAACTGACAGTGGCTTCGTTTGCTCCAGGAGAGCAAGCACCATACTGCGCCACTCATTCCCTATACACGTGGAACCGAGGATGTCCTGTCTGTGAGGACAACTACATCCATAGGGGTCGAGGCACTGAGTCAGAGCCATACCACGTGCTTTCATGAGTGACCGCTTCGAAGCATGCAATAACCATTTAGGGCCCCTTCGCGATGGCTCTGCGACCGGCTACAGTCTGCCACAACCAGACACTCGAAACTAAGGCGAAATTCAGCTGAAGACGACCTTGATCAACGCGGATTGGGGTATCGCATGGTGCGGCTGAATAACTCAAGCTTTCAACATGGGTTATCAATTCAACGGTTTTCTGACTGCGAACTCAGAAGCGGCGGATACGGCGTTGCGGCGCTGGGATTTTTGTGAGGCCAAGCGCCTGGACGACCAATTTGACGGCTTCATCGTCCGCTGCCCGAACATGCTTGACCTTCATCCACTTGACGGAGAGGATGCTGCGGAACGTCTGCTCACCCAGATCGATGAAGTGAAAGCAGGCTTGGCGGCGCTTTCGGCGCAATTTCCGGAGGCGTTCATCGTCTACATCGAGGTCGATTGCTTCGGCGGGGTATGCATGCACCAGGGAATGCATCTCCAGTGCGGAGAAGTCGTCGCGGCATTCAGCTCAGGGAAAGACGAGGTCGACCTAGCCACGCTGCTGCAGCCGCTTGGGGTCCGTCTGAACGAAGATCAGTTTTTCAGCCCATTGACTCGCGGCTTCTTCCAGCGCGATCAGCTTCAAAGCAGGTCAGCCTCGCCAGTGCATGCTCAAGCAGATACTTCAGGAGTAGAAGTTCAGTTGCTTCGCGCGCGATGGTGGCAGTTTTGGCGACGGTGACGATTGCCCGTTCCTCAAAGATCCTGCACCTGATGTCGGGCGTTGCTCCTGGCTTCAATCGGATGCTGTCGGGGGCCTCGGGCCACTCAGAAGCGGAGGCCCTTACGCCACCAACGCCTGAGACTACAGTCGGCCAAAACCAGCCATTTAACCGGTCACTTAGATAAACCCCGTAACCCTCGGAGGGCAGGGCTTGTCAGTTTGCGCGTTTCGCTTTCCTCGGCAATCAAGCGCAACGGCTTCACGCCCGCGCGGTACTCGGCCTCAATGACTGACCAGTCTGGCGTTGGCTTTGCGGCGGGGGCATCTGCACTCATGGGCCCGGATGGTTACCCGCGCCTTGGATACCGACAAACCCTACTGGGGGGAATGAACTATGGCGTAACGGAAAATCGTCGAATGAATACACCAAGCAACGACGAGCGCGGCAAGAAAATCCTCGATGGCTACCGCACATTCACCACCGCGATGCTCGATGCCGCGCCGCCTGAACATCGACAGACCCTGGCGGAGGTCATCCAGTTTCGGGAGACCCTCTCAGATGAGACTGACAGAGGGGCTGCGCTGATGGCCGCGGCCTTTCTTGACGATCGGTTGAGGCTTTTGATTGAGAAGCGCCTGGTGCCCGCAAAAAACATCACTAGTGAAGCGTTCGAGTTCAATGGCCCTTTGGGGTCGTTCTCTTCGCGCATTAATTTTGCCTTTCTACTTGGGCTAATCCCAAAAAATGCACGCCGCGACCTCCACCTCGTCCGGCAGATCCGAAACAAGTTTGCTCATAACGCCGGTCCGCTTGATTTCGACAATAAGGACGTTGCCCAACTCTGCGATGCGCTCGCCTTACACGCTGTACTTCCCTCATTCTCTGCAGGCTCAAAGTTCCGCCGATCCGTAATGAGGCTATTGAGCATCATCACGGCTGCCACGCGGCAGGCTGAGCACCTGGAGTCCCCTCCAGATCATGACGTCGCTTCGAACAGAGTTCCACTAGATGTCATCAAGACCATGTGGGCAGCTATTGACGATAAGCCCTATCCTTTTGGGGATCAATATCCCGATGGCGGTTAGAAGCGATGCAGCGCTATCGGTTTGAGCCAGACGGAAGAGTTGCGTCCGGCTGCCGTGAGATCACACAGCGGGCACAAGCATCAGCCGGACGCGACGCGCGGACAGTTGCGCTTGGCGAGTAAAAACGAAGAAGCGGCTGGAGCGGAAGGATTTCATGCGCATCCTCAGGCGGTTGAAGTGCGAGAGCCGCCATCTTCTCGCCGCCCCGCCCAGGCTCCAATCCCTACTGGGGTGTCATGCCCACCAAGCCTGTAAAAGTCGCCAGATCGAGACCATCATGGCGAGGAAGCAGAGCCCCCATGGCAAAAGAATCGCTGTCGCTGCGCGCGAGTACATGGCGATCCAAAGGGACGATTGCAGGTTGAACCGAACGTGCGCCCAGTGGGAAACCTCAAAAGTCACCATGTCAGTTTCGCCAAATGAGCCGCCCCCGCCTGCGTATCTATCTGTGGTATTGAACGTGATGTCGCCAACTCGACGCGATGGGTCGTATCGAACTTCTCCTCCTGCTATCTTTCTTTGCACCACAGTATTCGGCTCATGCTTCAGCATTTCGGAAATCATCTGACGGTGCTTGAACTTGGAAAGAAGAGCGTCGCCAAATATGGGCGCTTCGATCCCTCGCGCGAAACGGTTTAGTTGCGACTGGGCATACCTTTTCAGGATACGCAAGCGTGCTGCATCGAACTCCGTGCGCAACTCTTCGCTTGCCTTGGCATGCAAGTCCGAGAATTTGAACCTCAGAATTAGGTAGAGGAGCACGGCGAGGACGCCGATCCAAACCCTAGCAGGGTGCTGAAATACCTCTGCAACCGGTCGACGCGTGGCAGCCTTCAACCGTTAGTAGTTGATCCCCGAAAGTTGCAACCCAAGACCCAGACGATGCGCGGAGCCGATACCTTCACCGAGAGCTTGTTCACGATGCGCCGCCTGGAGGACTTCGTACCCGCGAATCATCCGCTGCGCCCCATCCGCACGATGGTCAATGAAGCGCTGCTCAAGATGGATGATTTGTTCGCCGGCATGTACGAGGCCGACATCAAGGGCGGGCGCCCCAGCATCGCTCCAGAGAAGCTGCTGCGCGCCATGCTGCTGCAGATCTTCTTCAGTGTCCGCTCGGAGCGCCAGCTCATGGAGCAGACCCAATACAACCTCTTGTATCGCTGGTTCATCGGCTTGGCCATGGACGATGCGGTCTGGGTTCCCAGCGTCTTCACCAAGAACCGCGAGCGACTGATCGCGCACGACGCGATCATCGAACTGTTCAACCACATCGTCGAAACCGCTGGTTGCAAAGGCTGGCTGTCGGGGGAGCACTTTAGCGTCGATGGCACCCTCATCCAGGCGTGGGCCAGCCACAGGAGCTTCGTGCGCAAGGACGGCGGCGACGATGGCGATGCGGGCAACAACTCGACCAGTAGCACCAGCTTCAAAGGTCAGACCCGCAGCAACGACACCCACGCCTCGCGCACTGATGGCGATGCGCGGCTGTACCGCAAAGGCAAGACCGCGAGCGAGCTGCGCTACATGGGCCATACGCTCTCGGACAACCGCCACGGCCTGATTGCCAACGCAATGGTCACACAGGCTGACGGCTTTGCCGAACGCGAAGCGGCCAAGGTCATGATCAGGGATGCCCGCCAGGCCACCGCCAGTCCGGATGCCGAGGTCACGCTCGGTGCGGACAAGGGCTACGACGCACAGGAGTTCGTCCAGGCATGCCAGAACATGGGCGTGATACCTCACGTGGCCCAGAACACTTCCGGGCGGCGCTCAGCCGTGCCCGATGCCATCGCTGCGAGCGAGGGATATGCGCTGTCGCAGCGCAAGCGCAAGCTCATCGAGCAGGGCTTTGGCTGGGCCAAGACGGTGGGCGGAATTCGTCAGGTGATGGTGCGTGGACTCAAGCGCGTGGACCACCTGTTCGTGCTGACGATGACGGCGTACAACTTGACGCGCATGCGTTCGTTGGGACAACTCCGTTCGCAGGCGCTCTGAGGCAATCAGAGGCTCGCAGAACACCCTCAGATCAGCGAAAACGACTCCCGAAACCGCAACTGACTGCACTATGTGAAAAGCAAGTCTTCGCCGAAGAAGATGGCTCGCTTTGGAGGGGAGTATTTCCGCATCCTGCTAGTGGCGAGCTGGTCCGGTTGATCAGGCTTCACGCCAGTCAACCGCTCGATCAATGCGCCGGGCGGGATTCTGAGCCAGACTCCTGCCAGCACAAGCGTGCTCGCAACCACCAGGTTTCGTCTGCTCTTTGCATCTTCGTCGTCATAGCTCATGCCTTGAATCCTACCGCTGCCCGCCAGCCTGCTCCAAGTACTCAACAAACCCGTCGAAGGCATTCAACAAGGGCTGGAACCGCTCCGCGCCGCCTTCCAGTTGGCCTAAGGCGTAGCAGGTCGCCTCCAGCGTCGACAGTTGATCGGGCCCATGGGCTTTGCGGATACGGTAGTGCGAAGGCGGCAGGTTGCGCAGGGCCAAGCGGGGCAACTGTTGCAGTGGCGGGCTTTGGTGGAGCATCTTTCGGCTTTTGCGCCAGGTGCCGTCCAGCACGACCAGACGCAGGCGCGACTGGGCTTGCGGCCACTCGGGGGGTAGCTGGGGTGAGACCCGCAGGTCCGGGGCGGTATCTTGCAGACTGTCCGGGTACAGCAGCAGCGTGTGCTTGCCGTCCACCGGCCAGACTGGCACGGCAAATGCCTCACCCACCACCAAGCGGCAGTGCGCCAAGCTGAGGTGCAGCAGGCGGGCACTGCCTTTGGCTTGGTGTACCTCCAGCGGGTGCTGCAGCACTAGTACCTCCACCGCGTGGGCGGTGGGCGCAACCCAGCGGCAAATGCAGGCGCTGAGCGGGCGCAGGCAAGCGGTGCACTGGGGGCGTGGGACTAGAGCGGCGGACATGGCTGGATTTTATTCAGCGTGCCTGGCTAGACACTGCGTGGAAGGAGATGTCTTCTAGCTTTGGCGCGACGACCGTCAGCCTTGGACAATGTCGGAAGACCGCAGTGGGCCCACAGCTGAAGTCAACCTGTAGCCAACAGAAGCGTCGAAGGGTTCTGGAGCCCTTCATAATCAAAACCTACCCCGCTTGTTAGAGATACCGATCTTTCGTCATGGATAAATTCTTGCTGCAACAGCAGGTACTGGAACGGCTCGCCGAAGACCTGCTGCAAGCCGAGCAGGCAGTGCGGGCAGCCCATGAAACGGCGACTCACGAAGAAAACATCGCCGAAAACAAATACGACACATTGGGGCTCGAAGCCGCCTACCTGGCCACCGGCCAAGCTCGGCGCGCCGAAGCCATACGCCAGACGATGGCCAATTGGCGCCGATTCTGCCCGCGTCCCTACGACGCCATCAAAGGCATACAGCTCGGCTCGCTGGTCTACCTGGTCGATTCCGACGACAAGCAGCAACAGCTCTTTCTCGGCCCGGAGGGGGGCAGCATGAAGTTGGTCAGCGGCTCTCAGCTTGTTCAGGTCATCAGCAGCGAAGCCCCTTTGGGTAGGGCAATGCTGGGCAAATGCGAGGGTGATGAGGTGTCGATACAGATCGCTCCAATCCGGCAGCAGTTTGAAGTGCTTCGGGTTCTTTAAGCCGCAAGCAAGTTACGCCGAATTGGACGAGGTCAGCAGTACTTAAAACCGGCCACTGGGTCGAGGTGAAGGCGGCGCATGAGTGACCGCTGCGTGGCCAACACCGTGCAATAAAGCCTCCATCCACAGTTAGCTGAAATCGCGCAGCGACGGAGGTTCTAGTTGCTATCGAGCGGCAGTGACCGGAGTGGCTGAACTCCTGTCTGTCTTGGGTTAATAGGCACCCATGTAGTCGCGCTTGCCGATCTCAATACCGTTGTGGCGCAAGATGGCATAGGTGGTGGTCACGTGGAAGAAGAACTGCGGCAGTCCGTAGTGCAGAAGATATGCGCCTGCGGCCAGCTTCTTTTCCTTTGGGGTGCCGGGGCGCAATACGATCTCGCGGCTCTCGCTTGAATCAAATTGCTCGGACTTGAAGGAGCCGATATGGGCCAAAGTTTTGGCGATCAACGCTTGCAGATCGGCGAAGCTGACCTCGGTGTCGGGCCAGGACGGCACATCGGCACCAGCCAGGCGGGAGGCAATGCCCTTGGAGAAGTCTGCGGCGATCTGCACCTGACGTACCAGCGGAAACATGTCAGGGAACAGCCGCGCCTGCAGCAGCGCATTTGGATCGATATTTTTTTGCGTCGCGTGGTCTTCGGCCTTCTTGAGCACGTCGGACAGGGCGCGCAGCATCTGCTGCATGACGGGAACGGAGGCGTTGTACAGTGGGCTGGTCATAGTGAGTTCACTTCTAAAATTGGGCTCGATGGCCGGAGTTGGCGTGGCAGAGACCCTGCCGACCATGCAAGGCTAACAGCACAGGGCGAACTGAATCGCCCCGGCTTTTGTGGCTAGCTTTTCTTCCCGCTGGTAGTCGGAGCAGAGGGCAATTCGCTTGTAAAGCCTCTGCGCGTGTAGACGAGATCAGGGCTTCGCTTCAAAGGACGTCCTACAGCAAAGCCACCACCTGCTCTGCCGTTGCCCGTGCCGACCATGGATTCTGACCCGTTACCAGTCGGCCATCGACAACGATGTTCGAGACGAACGGCAGCCAGGCCTTCTCGTAGCGCGCGCCACGCCGCTTCATCTCTTCCTCGGCGTTGTAAGGCATCTTCGCGGCTACGCCGGCCAATACCTCCTCGCGCCACGAAAACCCGGTGACGCGACGCCCGGCTACCAGCAACCTGCCGTCCGACAGCCGGGTGTTCAACAGCCCGCAATAACCATGACAGACCGACGCGACGACACCGCCGCGCTCATGGATGGCCCGCGTGACGCGCTGCAACCCCTCACTCTCTGGGAAGTCCCACATGACCCCGTGCCCGCCGGTGAAATAGATCGCGTCAAAAGTCGCGGGGTCGATCTCATCCGGGCGCGCGGTGGACGATAGCAATGCCCTGCGTGCCGGGTCGGCCAGCCATTCCTTCACGGATGCGTCGGCCAGTGGCCATTTGAGCGAGCGTGGCTCCAGCGGTGAGATGCCGCCCATCGGGCTGGCGATGCGCTGCTCATAGCCCTTTGCGGCGAAGACGTGCCAAGCGTGGGTCAGTTCCGAAAGCCATAGGCCGGTCGGCTGCGCCGGGTTCTCGTAGTGGGCGACGTTGCTGACGACGTGGAGGATGCGCTTGTCCATGCAATGGACTCTAACGTTGAAGATGACTTCATGGTCAAGCGGCGTATGCCCCTTCAATCCGGTGCCTAGCGGCGGCGACGGGCCTTGGCGACTGGCGCAGGGGTGCTGTCCGCGTCGCCCAGCCGCATTTCCGACAGCACGCGCCGGGCGTTGGCGGCGCACTCCATGTCCTTCGGCTTGGCTTCGATCTGCTGCACTAGTTCTAGAAGATGAATCCTGCTTTGCGCAAGCTGGGCCTGCAGCGCTTCGATGTCCTGCACCTTGCGCCGCAGTGTGTCGAGCAGCGTGCCGTGTTCCCACTGCGCGAGATCGCTGGGCAGCAGCGCGCGCAACTCGTCCAGGCTGAAGCCCGCGCGCTGCCCCGTCGTGATGAGCCTGAGAACCAGGACCGCTTCATCAGGGTAGGCGCGGTAGCCGTTGGCTTGGCGCTCGACCGCTTTGAACAGGCCGATGCGTTCATAGAAGCGAATGCGCGAGGGTGCCAAGCCGGTGCGCTCTGCGAGTTCTCCAATTTTCATGATCCAAAGGCGCTCGGTGGGCACATGGTTTGACATTGAATCTTACTTCAAGGTTAACCTTTGGATCATCACCATGAGGTGCAACTTCACGAAGGCGGATGAAATGCAGACGATATTGGGAGCCAACGGCCAGATCGCTACGGAACTGGCGCGAGAACTGAGGCGCGAATATACGAGCGACTTGCAGCTGGTGAGCCGCAACCCACGCAAGGTCAACGACACCGACAACCTGGTCTCCGCCAACCTTCTCGATGCGCAGCAGACCCTGAACGCGGTCAGGGGCAGCAGTGTGGTCTATTTCACTGCCGGCTTGCCGCCGGATACGGAGCTGTGGGAGGCGCAGTTCCCAACGATGCTGAAAAATGCACTCATGGCGGCTCGCACGGCCGGTGCGCGCTTCGCCTATTTTGACAACACCTACATGTACCCGCAGGACGCCCGGCTGCAGAAGGAAGACACGCCCTTCGCTCCGGTGGGCCGCAAGGGCAAGGTGCGCGCTGCGATGGCCTCGATGGTGTTGGACGAGATGGCGCGTGGCGAGATTCCCGTGTTCATCGGTCGCGCGCCCGAGTTTTACGGCGCGGGCAAGACACAGAGCTTCACGAATGCGCTGGTGATCGAAAAACTCCAGGCCGGCCGGAAGCCCCGCGTGCCGGTGCGCGACGATACGCGGCGCACCCTCATCTGGACACCCGACGCGAGCCGCGCGCTGGCGGCGCTGGGCAACACGCCTGACGCGTTCGGCCAGACCTGGCACCTGCCCTGCTGCGACGACCGGCTGACATACAAAGAGTTCGTCGCCATGGCCAGCGAGGTTTTTGGCCGGGAGCCTTCCTATGGCGTTCTCGGCAAGTGGACGCTGACCGCCGCCGGGCTCTTCTCGAAGCAGGTGCGCGAGATCAGGGAGCTTCTACCCCGCTACGAGCAGGACAACCTTTTCGATTCCACGAAGTTCAAGCGCCGCTTTCCTGAATTCGAGGTCACAACCTACCAGCAGGGGCTGGAGCTGATCCGGCGGGAGAGCCGAGCAGCATGAGCGTCACGAAATGATTGACATTGAACTCCACTTCAAGATTAGAGTTTCAACGGTATCGTGATTGAAGCGGGTCGTCCCGTTGACGCGCCTCGTCACATCCACCGGTGCTGTAGCTGGATCCTCCCTCAACCTGCTCCCCGTGGCAGACATCGCTGACCTTCAGGTTGACAAGATCGCAGCCTCGCAGCTTGCTATCCAAGCCCAAGTTGAAAAGAGCCAGTTCACGCACTCGGCCCTCCAGTTGCAGCCGTACACCATCGATGCCACGTCGAGCGCGAGGGGGTGACTTCAAAGGTATGCGGCGCTCATACCTTCTCAACCCTGATATTAGGCGTCATTCGCCGCAGCCGCGGCCAGTTCGATCACAGGGCGCGGCAGGTCCGGTGCGAAGCATTCGATGAAGGCATACACATAGCTGCGCAGGTAGCCGCCGCGGCGCACCGCCAGCTTGGTCTGGTTGACGCCGAACAGGTGGCCCGCGTCGAGGGCGCCCAGGTGCGTGTCGCGCTCGGGGTCGCAGGCCAGGTCGGCCACGATGCCCACGCCCATGCCCAGCGCCACGTAGGTCTTGATGACGTCTGCGTCCATGGCGGCCAGCACGACCTCGGGTGCCAGGCCTTCCCGTGCGAAGGCCTCGTCGATGCGCGAGCGGCCGGTCAGGCCGTTGTCGTAAGTGATCAAAGGCCAGGCCGCGAGCTGTGCCAGCGTGAGCGGCCCTTCTTCCTGCAGCAGCGGGTGCGCCACGGGCGCGATGACCGCATGCCGCCAACAGCGGCACGGCAAAGCGAGCAGCTGAGCATGGTCGGCCAGCGCCTCGGTGGCGATACCCACGTCGGCCTCGCCGTCCTGCAGCATCTGCGCGACCTGTTTGGGCGAGCCCTGGTGCAGGTGCAGCCGAACGCCTGGAAAGCGCAGGCGGAAGTCCTGTACCGCGCGCGGCAGTGCGTAGCGCGCCTGCGAATGCGTGGCGGCCACCGACAACACGCCCTGCTGCTGCGCGAGGTAGATGTGGCCGGCCTGCTGCAGGTGACGGCTTTCGGCGAGCACGCGCTCGATGATTGGCAGCAGGTGGTCGCCCGGTGGAGTGAGGCCGGTGAGTCGCTTGCCCGAGCGCACGAACAGCTCGATGCCCAGCTCTTGTTCCAGGTCGCGGATCTGCCGGCTCACGCCGGACTGGGAGGCTCGCAGCGTCTGCGCGGCCTCTGTCAGGTTGAAGCCGCTGCGCACGGTCTCCCGCACGGAACGCAATTGCTGGAAGTTCATGGGCGGGTTGATGCGTGCGTTGTCTCTGTGTGGATCACCAGTGTGGGTTGCGCACGCCGACGCGGCCAAAGAAGAAATGCGGCTATGGATATGCGGCGGCGCCTGTTCTTCGGGGCGTGCTCACGCCGGCGGGGTGCTTTGCTCCGCGAATGTCCTCCGGCCTGTGCATGCGCCCTGAACGCAAAGCCAGAGCCTCAGGAGTGACAGACCAGCCCGTCCTTCAACAGCGTGATCTCGAACTGCAGGTTGCCCGCCCGCGCGCTGCGCGCCTTCGCGAGCGTGCCGTCGGCTTGCCAACGGCGCAGCGCTGCGGCGATGTAGTCGCGCGACGCCGCATCGCCCTCGGTCAGCCGTACCGAAGCGTCGCCGTGCAAGGCCAGGCCCTGCGCCAACGGCTTGTAGAAACGCCACTCTTCATTGGCCATCAGTCGCTTCAACACCTCGCCGTCTTCGGCCAGGGCTGCGCATTCGCCTGCCATGAAGGCGGAAGCCGCATGCACGGAGGATGGGTAGCTGCGCGGCTGTGCGCCATAGCGTTGCGCCACCACGCCGGCATAGCCCGAACCCTCTCCCACGCACACCGACGCGCCGCGCAGGCTTGCCTCGTCCTGCAGGCGCCCGCGGCGCAACACCACCACCTCGCCGTGTCCGGTGTCGTAGCTGCCCGGTGCCGCGGCAATGCCCGGCTGGGGTGCCGCATCGTCGGACACGCCGGCCAGCAGCAGGTCGATACGGCCGTTGCGCAAGGCCGACTCCCGTTCCTCGGGCGCGAGCCCGATCAGCTGCAGCTTCAGGCCCAACGAGTCGGCGAGCTGCCGCG
This sequence comes from Variovorax paradoxus, assembly GCF_022009635.1. NCBI lineage: Bacteria > Pseudomonadati > Pseudomonadota > Betaproteobacteria > Burkholderiales > Comamonadaceae > Variovorax > Variovorax paradoxus. The sequence continues at coordinate 7,032,860 of NZ_CP091716.1, read as the reverse complement.
CCAGCGTCGCGTCGAAGGCATCGGGTTCCGGCGGCGTCGGCGCTTCGGGCGGTGCGGGCCGCGGGTAATGGCGCACGCCCACGCGCAGCTCGCCGCGCGCCGCCGCGCGTTCGAGCACGGGGCCCTTCGGCAGGTTGAGCAGCGGCGGCGCGGTGTCGAGCAGCCGCAGCCAGGAGAGCGAGGCGGGAAGGCCCGCGTCGCCGGTGCCCGCGAAGCCCCACGAGCCGCCGATGCCGCCGAGTACAGCGAGCGCCATGGCCACGACCATCAGCGTGCCGGCCGCGCTGCGGGCTGCTCTCCGATGGGCGACGAGCGGGTCGGATGCGGTTTCACTCATCGAGGCTCAACCCCCGGCGCCAGCGCAGCAGGTGCCGCTCCAGCAGCGCGAGCAGGTAGTTCAGCAGCAGGCCCAGCACCGCCAGCATCAGGATGCCTGCGTACATGGTCGGGATCTGGAACGTCTCCTGCGAGTTCAGCGTGAGAAAACCCAGCCCCGAGTGCGCGCCGATCATCTCTGCCGCCACCAGCGCCGTGATGCTGTAGGCGCCGGCCAACCGCACGCCCGTGAAGATCGACGGCAGCGAGGCGGGCAGCACCACCTTGAAGAAGATGAAGCGGCGCGAGGCGCCCATCGACAGGGCCGAGTTGACCAGCAGCCGGTCGACCTGCTTCACGCCGCTCACCGTGCTCAGCAGCACCGGCCAGAACGAGGCCCAGAAAATGATCGCCACCTTCGACAGCTCGCCGATGCCAAGGAACAGGATGAACACCGGAAAGAGCGCGAAGGCCGAGGTCTGGCGAAACAACTGCAGTAGCGGATCGACGATGGCCGCCAGGCGCCTGAAGCCGCCGATCAGCAGCCCCAGCACCACGCCCGCCGCGCTGGCCAGCACCAACCCCCACAGCGAGCGCTGCAGGCTCGCCGCCACGTGTTTCCACAGCAGCCCGTTGTCGAGCAGTTGCCCGATGGCGGCGAGCACCGCGGAGGGCGGGCTCAGGTAGGCGTCGCTCACGATGCCCAGTCGCGGCAGCGCTTCCCACAGCAGCAGGAACAGCACGATGCCGATGCCGCGCTCGGCCCAACGGCCCGCGCCGCGCACGATGCGCAGCAGGCGCGTGGGCGGGCGCACCACGGGTGTGTCGAGTACCGCGCTCATGGCAGCGCTCCGGCCGTCTGCTTGGCCGCGATGCGCGGCTGCCCGAGCTGCCCAAGATGCACTTCGTCTTTCAGAACTTCCCATGCGCGATGCCGCAGCGCCGCGAACTCCGCCGTGTGGCGCAGCTCCGCGGAGCGCGGCCTTGCGAGCGGAATGTCGATGATGTCCTTGATGCGGCCGGGCCGCTGCGTCATCACCGCCACGCGGTCCGACAGATACACCGCCTCTTCCAGGCTGTGCGTGATGAAGACGATGGTCTTGCGGTGCTGTTCCCAGATGCGCAGCAGTTCGCCCTGCAGCACTTCGCGTGTCTGCGCGTCCAGCGCGGCGAAGGGCTCGTCCATCAGCAGCACGTCGGGCTCGTAGGCGAGCGAGCGCGCAATAGCCACGCGCTGCTTCATGCCGCCCGATATTTCATGCGGATAGCGCTCGCCGAAGCCGTGCAGGCCCACCAGCTCCAGGTACTCCTGAGCGGTGCGCCGCCGCGCCGCCTTGCCCAGGCCGCGGATCTCCAGTCCGACCGCGATGTTGTCGAGCACCGAGAGCCACGGAAAGAGCGCGTAGCCCTGGAACACCACGCCCTGGTTGCGGTTGATGCCGGCAACGGATCGCCCGTCGATGGCGATGTGGCCGCCGGTGCGCTGCGTGAGTCCGGCCAGGATGCCCAGGAAGGTCGACTTGCCGCAGCCCGAGGGGCCGAGCACCGAAAGGAACTCGCCGTCGCGCACATCGAGGTCGAAGCCCTCGAGCACACGCACGCGCTCGCTGGCGCCGCGCGCCGCATAGTCCATCCGCACGCCGCGGGCGGTGATCTTGATGCTCATCGGCTCAGGTCTTCGCGGTGGGTTGCGCGGGCTGCTTCTGCGCGTAGGGGTTGAACTCGTTCGTGTAGACCTCCTTCACCGATACCTTGCCCGCCGCGATCTTTCCTTCGGACTGCAGGATGTCCACGTAGTACTGGATCGGCGGCTCGGTGACCACGAGGTCGTCCACGTAGGCGAAGCGGTCCACGTTCTTCAGGTCCATGTTGATGCGCTTGGCTACCAGCTTGCGCGCCTCCTCGGGGTTGGCATTGACCCAGTTGCCGGCCTTGGCCAGCGCCGTGACCACGTCGCGCACCGCCTCGGGGTGTTCGCGGATGAAGCGGCCGTGGGCGCTGTAGGGCGCCATGCCGCCCAGGCCGCCGTCCAGGTCGAAGTCGCTCCACAGGCGCACCAGCTGGTCGGCGTTGTCGGCACGGCCCGAGAAGGGCGCGTGGATGATCGCCAGGTCGGTGTTGCGCGTCACCAGCGTCTGCTCGGCCTGCTCGTCGGGGATGACCACGAAGTTGATCTTGCTCACGTCCACATCGTGCTGGCGCAGGTACTTCTTGGTGACGAACTCGGCGCAGGCGCCGAAGCTGTTGAAGCCGATGGTCTTGCCTTCCAGATCCTTCGGCGTGTGGATGCCCGAGTCCTTGCGCACGAAGTACTTCATGTGCGGCGCCTCCTGCAGCGTCTTGCCGCCGGCGGCCACCACTTTCAGGTCAGCGCCGGAGGCGATGGCCGAGATCACCAGCGGCACCATGCGGCTGCCGAAGTCGATCTCGCCCGTGCCCACCAGCGGAATGATCTGCGGCGCGGCGATCTTGCCCACGTACTGCGGGCGCGTGTTGGTGCCCTCGAAGTAGCCCAGCTGGTCGGCCAGGTAGATCAGGTCGAACGAGGGGTTGTCGGGGTACTTGAAGGCGACCTTCTCCCCGGCCTGCTTCACCACGGCCGGGCCGCCGGCCGACGCGCTCTTGCCTTCGTCGCGCGAGCAGCCGGCCAGGCCGAGGGCTCCGAGGCCGCCTACCGCCGTGAACGAGGCGAGCGTCTTGAGCGCCAGGCGCCTCGAAGGCACAGTAGTGGCGGGAAGGTTGGAAGACGGCTCGATGGACATGGCGGCGCGCTCCGGCACGGGAGCGTTCGGAAGTGTTGGGAGGCACGCATCGTAGGAAGCGCCATCCGGGTCATCAACGAAGAAAACCGCGCATGCATATGCGAGGAGGCGGGATGGACCACCGCCGCGGCGAGCGAATCGCAAAGAAGGAAATCGAATCAACGTATGCGATTTCCGAGCTTCGCGCGGTGCGTCCGCTCGTCAAGAATGGCTGCTCTTGCCCTGGAGGGTGAGTGTCTCCCGGCCGCCAGACGACGGCAGCCTTCGCGGGCCCTTCGGGGCCCGCATTTCTTCTTCAGTCCACGTCCTGTGGATCAGGCCAGCACATGACTTCTGCGTCGCCCCCGAATCCGGACCGTTCAGCCCTCGAAGCGCTGCGCCTGCTCGGCCCTGCGCCCGCCAACTGGGTGCCCGCGCACGAAGGCGTTGACCACAACGTGCTGGTCGTCGGCGGCGGCCAGACCGGCAGCGCCTTTGCCTTCGCGCTGCAGCGCGCGGGCGTAGGCGGCGTGAGCGTGATCGACGCGGCACCCGACGCTTCGCGCTCGGGCGTGTGGCTCACGCGGGCGCGCATGCACAAGCTGCGCACGCTCAAGAACCTGGTCGGTCCCGAAGGTCCCGTCGTGGCGTTGGGCTTCCAGGCCTGGTACGAGGCACGGCACGGCCAGGAGGCCTATGCCGCCATCGACCGTATCGGGCGCACCGACTGGGCCGCGTACCTCGACTGGTTCCGCGGCATCACCGGCACCACGGTGCGCTATGGCACGCGGCTCGCGAGCTTCGAGCCGGTGCAGAGCGCGGCGGTACCGCATTTCAGGCTGCACCTCGAAGTGGACGGCCAGACGCGCACGGAAACCGCACGCAAACTGATCTTCGCGAACGGCGTGGCCGGCAGCGGCGCGCCCTTTGTTCCCGAACTGCTGTCGGGCGCCGTGAACCAGGGCCTTGCTGCCCATACCGGCCATGCGATCGACTTCGACGCACTGGCGGGCAAGAAGGTGGCTGTCGTCGGCGGTGCCGCCTCGGCCTTCGATGCGGCCGCGGTGGCGCTGGAAAGCGGCGCGGCCGCGGTGCACCTGTTCGTTCGGCGTGACCACATTCCCGCGACGCCGGTGGCGCGCGTGCGCGGCTACCCGGGCCTGTATGACAACTACCTGTCGCTGCCCGATGCCACGCGATGGCACCATGCGGCGCGCTACCGCCGCTTGGGCACCACGCCGCCGACGGACTCGGTGCAGCGCGTGCTGAAATTCCCGAACTTCCATCTGCACCTGAGCGCGCCGTGGCAAGGCGCGCAGGTGCAGGACGGCCAGGTGGTGACATCGGTGCATGACGAGCGTTTTCATTTCGACTTCGTGATCGCGGGCACCGGTTACACGCACGAACTGTCGCAGCGGCCCGAGCTGGCCGGCATCGCCCAACTGGTTCTGCGCTGGCGCGACCGCTACCAGCCGGCGCCCGACGAGCGCGACGACGAACTGGGCGCGGCGCCCTACCTGGGCGCGGGGCTCGAGTTCCTCGAGAAGACGCCGGGCACCGCACCGTGGCTGCGCGACATCCATGTCTACAACCCCGGCGGCTTCGCCACCGTCGGCTTGCCGCTGGGCGACGTGCCCAGCATCCGCGGCTACGTGCCCGCCGTGGTGCGCCGCATCAGCGAAGACTTGTTGCATGCCGACCTCACGCTGCACGAGGCGCGTACGCGGGCCGACGTGCCGGCGGACTTCGGGGAGGAACTGTATGGCGTTGCTGTCTGGCAGGGTGGCGGGAGGCGGCTCGCGGCCTGAGCGCGGCTGCGCTGCTGGCATCTCTTGCTCTCAGTGCGGATGTGCGCCCACATCTTCTTTACTGACGTGGCTCATTTAGAGGTCGGCCGAGAACGCCGACATCCAGATCGAGCAGTCCCTCGCGCAGCAGGCGAACGCCGGGCGCTTCGCGTGCGGCGCGAGCCACTAACCGATGCATGCAGACCCGGTTCTACCGATCGCCGTGTTCACGGGCCTCGCCGGCCTGGGCTTCGGCTTCTTTCAGACACCGAACAACCAGAACATGCTGCTCTCGGCACCCAAGGAGCGCAGCGGCGCGGCCGGTGGCGCGCAAGGCACAGCCCGACTCACGGGGTTGACGCTCGGCAGCTTGTTGATGAGCTTGATGTTCGGGCTGCTGCCATCCCACAGTGCGGTGCACTGGGGCCTGGCGATGGCGGCTTTGGCCGCATCGGCCGGGCGTGTGGCGAGTTTGCTCAGAAGCCCCGCACGGGCTCGCGCCCTTGATCGGAGTCCAAACGATGGCGGACCCACCCTGCGCAGAAAGTGCCCAGACCGGTCTGCCTCCGCAAACCCGGCAATCCAGCTTCAGGAACCTGTCGAATCAAAGCCCAAGGTCTGGGAACTTCGCCAAGCCGTTTGCGCGTGGGCAAGTTCATCGGCGCCGAGCACGTAAGCCGGGTTGTCGGCCAGCAGTTCGATCGCGACGTCGATGAACGCACGGACGCGGGCCGGCAACGATGTGCGGTTTCCGTAGTAGACGAACACCCCCGACTTGTCCGCGACATGCTCGAGAAGCAGCGGAACCAGTCGCCCTGCACGGATGTGCGGCGCGGCCGCCACGCTGGTGAGCAAACCGATCACATGGCCCGCCAGCACCGCTTCGGTTTCCAGCGCCTCATCGTTGACGGTAAGGGCGGGCACGACCTGATGCTCGACCAGCTCGTTTCCGTTCTTGACGTACCACGGCAGTACGCGGCCTGTTCCGGGGTTGCGAAAGGCGCTGCAGCGGTGAGTGGACAGGGCACCGAGGCTCTCCGGCACACCGTGCTGCGAAAGATAGGCAGGCGACGCGCATACGATGAGTTGCAAGGTGAAAAGCCGCCGCCCGATCACGCCGTCCATCGGCGACGGGCCGATGCGAAATCCCACGTCGACCCTGTCTTCAACCCAGTTGCCGATGCGGTCGTCCAGTTGCACATCGGGCTGGACTTCGGGGTATCGGCGACAGAAGGTGTCCAGCAGCGGCCACAGCACCGGCGTGAAGACCGACAGGGGACCCACCACACGCAGCGGACCCGCGATGCCGTCCTTGGCTTGCCGCGTCGTTTCCAGCGCGCGTTGCATACCGAGCAAAGGCGCTTGCGCAGCCTCGAGGAAATGCCGGCCTTCATCCGTCAGCGACATTCGGCGGGTCGTGCGATGAAACAACCGCACTCCCAGATGCTTCTCGAGTTGGGCCAGCGCCTGGCTTGCCGCCTGCGGTGTCATGCCTTGTGCGGCTGCGGCTTGCCGCAAGCTGCCGAGTTCGGCCGTCTTCACAAAAGTGGCAATGGAACGCAACTCGTTGATCGGCATCGGGCCCTCTCGAAAAGATCATTATCAAGTGCAGCTTGTCAGTTCGACAACCGTTCGACGCCTAGTTTCGAGAGGGGCCGCGGCCTAAAGTTGTCCGACCCATCCGGTCAACCGCCTCATCTCGGACAGGAATACCCATGACGAGCCACGATGCTTTGCAGATTTCCCGGCGCGGCCTGCTGAAGGCCGGCGCCGCTTCCGCCACCGTGCCGGCGCTGGCCGGCACGTCCACGGCCGGCGCCGCGACTGCACGCACCACCGGCACGCCGGCGGCAACGCCCGTGAGCCTCATCGTCAACGGCCGGCAACAGCAACTGGTGCTCGATACCCGGACAACCCTGCTCGACGCGCTGCGCGAACACCTGCACCTCACCGGTACGAAGAAGGGCTGCGACCACGGCCAGTGCGGTGCCTGCACCGTCATGGTCGACGGTCGGCGAATCAATTCCTGCCTGACGCTGGCGGTGATGCATGAAGGAGGCAACGTCGTGACCATCGAGGGCCTGGGCCAGCCCGGCCACCTGCATCCGATGCAAGCTGCCTTCGTCAAGCACGACGGCTACCAGTGCGGCTACTGCACCCCGGGCCAGATCTGCTCGGCCGTCGGCATGCTGCACGAGATCGACCAAGGTGTTCCAAGCCATGTGAGCGGCGACCTGACCGCCCGGCCGCTGCTCTCGCCGGCCGAGTTGCGCGAACGCATGAGCGGCAACATCTGCCGCTGCGGGGCTTACAGCAACATCGTCGACGCGATCACCGAGGTTGCAGGCGGGAATGCCGGAGCGAAAGCATGAAAAGCTTCAGCTACGAACGGGCGAGTTCGCCCGCGCAAGCCGTCGCTGCCGCGGCAGGCAGGCAAGGCGCTCGCTTCATCGCCGGCGGCACCAACCTGCTTGACCTGATGAAGCTGGAGATCGAGACGCCGACACACCTGATCGACGTGAACGGTCTGGGCTTCGATCGCATCGAGTCGACGGATGACGGCGGCTTGCGGATCGGCGCACTGGTACGCAACACCGACCTGGCGGCGCATGCCGCCGTGCGGCGCGACTACGGCCTGCTGTCGCGTGCGCTGCTTGCCGGCGCATCGGGCCAGTTGCGCAACAAGGCGACGACCGCCGGGAACCTGCTTCAGCGCACGCGCTGCCCGTATTTCTACGACACCAACATGGCCTGCAACAAGCGCCGGCCCGGCAGCGGCTGCGCGGCCATCGATGGCGTGAACCGGCAACACGCGATCGTCGGTTCGAGCGACGCCTGCATCGCGACGCACCCCAGCGACATGGCGGTGGCGATGCGCGCGCTCGACGCGACCGTCGAGACGCTGCGGCCCGACGGCGCGCGACGCACCATCCCGATCGCGGATTTCCATCGCCTCCCCGGCCGAACGCCGCAGGTGGAAACCGCGCTGGCCCCCGGCGAATTGATCACCGCCGTGCGGCTGCCGGCGCCGGTGGGCGGCCGGCAGGTCTACACGAAGGTACGCGACCGCGCGTCCTATGCGTTCGCGCTGGTGTCGGTCGCGGCCATCGTGCAGCGCGACGGCACCGGCCGCGTGGCGCTCGGCGGCGTGGCGCACAAGCCGTGGCGCATCGAGGCCGCCGAGCGCGAGTTTCCGCGCGGCGCCAAGGCCGTCACCGCCGCTTTGCTCGCCGATGCGCGCCCGACCGAGCACAACGCATTCAAGGTCACGCTGGTGGAGCGCACCCTTGACGCGGTGCTGACGGACGCAAGGAGCTGAGCCATGAAATTCGATTCCCCCGCCACCATCAACCCGATCGATCAACTCAAGGTCGTTGGCAAGCCGGTCGACCGCGTCGACGGGCCGCTCAAGACCACCGGTACCGCGCCCTATGCCTACGAGCGGCACGACGCGGCGCCGGAGGCCGCGTACGGATACATCGTGGGTGCCGCGATTGCCAAGGGGCGCATCGTTTCCATCGATCAAACCCGCGCGAAGGCCGCCCCTGGGGTGATTGCCATCGTCACCGCCGAGAACGCGGGCAAGCTCGGCAAGGGTCAGTTCAACACGGCCAGGCTGCTGGGCGGGCCGAGCGTGGACCACTACCACCAGGCCATCGCATGCGTCGTCGCGGAGACCTTCGAGCAGGCGCGTTCCGCCGCTCGACTGCTCGAGGTGAACTACGCGCGGGCCGAAGGCGCGTTCGATCTCGCCGGAGCGAAGTCATCGCAGGCGAAGACGACCGATCGCGACAGCAGGGTCGGCGACTTCGCCGGCGCATTCGCCGGTGCCCAGGTGCAACTCGACCAGACCTACAGTACGCCCGATCAGTCTCACGCCATGATGGAGCCGCATGCGACCACTGCCGCCTGGAAAGGAGACCGGCTCACGATCTGGACGTCGAACCAGATGATCGACTGGACGGTTTCCGACCTGGCGGCCACGCTGGGCATGCCGAAGGACAGGATCCACCTGATGTCCCCGTTCGTCGGCGGCGGCTTCGGCGGCAAGCTGTTCCTGCGAGCGGATACGGTGCTGGCGGCGCTCGGCGCCCGGGTTGCGAAGCGTCCGGTCAAGGTCGCGCTGCAGCGCCCGCTCATTGCCAACAACACGGTGCACCGCCCTGCGACCATCCAGCGCATCCGGCTCGGAGCGACCAGGGAGGGAAAGCTGACCGCCATCGGGCACGAGAGCTGGTCCGGCAACCTGGTCAGCGGCAAGCCCGAGAACGCGGTGCAGCAAACACAATGGCTCTATGCGGCCGGGCACCGCTTGACGGGAACGCGACTTGCGGTGCTCGACCTGCCCGAAGGCAATGCGATGCGTGCGCCGGGTGAGGCTCCAGGGCTGATGGCGCTGGAGATCGCGATGGACGAGATGTCCGAGCGCCTCGGCCTCGACCCGATCGAGTTCCGTGTACTGAACGATACGCAGGTTGATCCGGCCAGGCCGGAGCGTCGCTTCTCCGAGCGGCAGCTTGTCGAATGCATGCGCCTGGGGGCGAAGACCTTCGGATGGGCCCAGCGCAGCGCCAGGCCGGCGATGCGGCGCGAAGGCCGCAACTGGATCGGCATCGGCATGGCGGCGGCCTTCCGCAACAACCAGGTCACCAAGTCGGGCGCCCGCGTGCGGCTCGACGGCCGCGGCGTCGTGACTGTCGAGACCGACATGACGGACATCGGCACGGGCAGCTACACCATCATTGCGCAGACCGCCGCCGAGATGATGGGCGTGCCGCTCGAACGCGTCGTGGTCAGGCTGGGCGACTCGGCGTTTCCCGTGTCCGCCGGCTCCGGCGGTCAGTGGGGCGCCAACTGTTCCACCGCCGGGGTGTATGCCGCCTGCGTGAAGCTGCGCGAGGCCGTGCTGCAGCGCGCCGGCCTGCCGGGCGAAGGCGCCGTGTTTTCCGAAGGCACGGTGCGCGCCGGTGGGCGCAGCGTTTCCCTGGCCGAGGTGGCGGGCGACGCCGCGTTCGTCGTCGAAGACACGATCGAATTCGGCGAGCTGAGCAAGCAGTACCAGCAATCCACCTTCGGAGCGCACTTCGTCGAGGTGGCCGTCGATGCGTACACCGCCGAAGTCCGTGTGCGGCGCATGCTCGCGGTGTGTGCATCGGGGCGAATCCTCAACCCGAAGTCGGCGCGCAGCCAGGTGATCGGCGCGATGACGATGGGCGTGGGGGGCGCGCTGATGGAAGAGCTTGCAGTCGACAAGCGGTTCGGCCTCTTCGTCAACCACGACCTGGCGGGCTACGAGGTGCCGGTGCATGCCGACATTCCGCACCAGGACGTGATCTTTCTCGACGAAGCGGATGTGATCTCCTCGCCGATGAAGGCCAAGGGTGTCGGCGAGCTGGGCCTGTGCGGCGTGGGTGCCGCCGTCGCCAATGCTGTCTACAACGCGACCGGCGTGCGCCTGCGCGACTACCCGCTCACGCTCGACAAGCTAATGGACCGCATGCCGTCGCTTGCGACCTGATTTCATCGAAGAAGCATCGTCGATGACGAACGCGCCTCAACACCCGAAAGAACGCCATGCAACACGTCACCCTGAACAACGGAATCCAGATGCCCATCCTCGGCTTTGGCGTTTTCCAGATACCGGACCCCAAGGAATGCCGGCGCAGCGTCGTTGACGCCATCGAATCCGGCTACCGCCTCATCGACACGGCGGCGTCGTACATGAACGAAGCGGCGGTGGGTGAGGGCCTGCGCGAAAGCGCAGTCGCGCGCGAAGATCTGTTCGTCACGAGCAAACTGTGGGTGCAGGACACCGGCTTCGAACGCACCCGCGCGGCCATCGACAAGTCTCTGCGCCGGTTGCAGCTGGACTACCTTGATCTTTATCTCATCCATCAGCCGTACGCCGATGTGCATGGCTCATGGCGGGCGATGGAGGAAGCTTGCAAAGCCGGAAAGCTGCGTGCGATCGGCGTGAGCAACTTTGAGCCGGACCGCCTGATGGACATCGTGGCCTTCAATGAGATTCCTCCGGCCGTCAACCAGATAGAGGTCAACCCCTTTCACCAGCAGGCCGACAGTGCGACATTCATGCGCGACAACGGCGTGCAGGCCGAGGCGTGGGCGCCTTTCGCCGAGGGCCGCAACAACCTCTTCCAGAACGAGCGTCTCCTCGGCATTGGCGCACGCCATGGCAAGTCGGTGGGCCAGGTCGTGCTGCGTTGGCTGGTTCAACGCGGCATCGTGGCGCTGGCGAAGTCGGTGCGCAAGGAGCGGATGCAGGAAAACCTGGACGTCTTCGACTTCGAGCTCACCGTCGTGGACATGGCCGAGATTGCAACGCTCGACAACGCCGCGAGCAGCTTCTTCTCGCACCGCGACCCGGCCATCGTGAAATGGATGAGCGAACGGCGACTCGACCTGTGAAAGACGACCGTGCCGAGCCGACCCGACATGATCAGGATCATTCGCCGGGCTTACGACGAGGGGGTGACCTTCTTCGATGCGGCCGAGGCCGATGGGCCTCATGAAGTCGAGTGGATCCGCAATCGCGATCGCAATCGCAAGGGCACGCGGCCCCTCCGGGTCTCATTCGAAGCGCCAGAAACTCGTAGGGATTGAGGAATCATCATGACCCAGGTCATTGTCGTCATCGGAGCCGGATCGATCGGGCAAGCCATTGCTCGCCGCGTCAGCGCGGGCAAGCACGTCTTGCTTGCCGATCTGCGCCAAGCCAATGCAGACACTGCGGCACTGGTGCTCGGCGAGGCGGGTTTCGAGGTCACAACCGCCACAGTCGATGTCTCGTCCCGCGCTTCGGTGGAGACCCTCGTCAAGACGGCGACTGACCTCGGAGACGTGACCGGCGTCATCCATGCGGCGGGCGTCTCGCCCAGTCAGGCATCGCCGGCGACCATCCTGTCGGTGGACCTCTACGGCACCGCGCTGGTCCTGGAGTCGTTCGGCCATGTCATTGCGCGTGGCGGGTCCGGCGTCGTCATCGCATCCATGTCAGGCCACCGCTTGCCAGCACTGACGCCGGAACAGGACAAGGCGCTCGCAACCACGCCGACGGACGAACTGCTGTCGCTGTCGATGCTGCAGCCGGACCAGGTGTCCGATCCGTTGAACGCCTACCAGATCTCCAAGCGTGGCAATGCGCTGCGCGTGATGGCGGAAGCCGTGCGCTGGGGCCGGCGCGGCGCGCGGGTCAACACCATCAGTCCGGGAATCATCGTCACGCCGCTTGCCAAGGACGAACTGGCCGGGCCACGCGGTGCGGGGTATCGCCGCATGCTGGAAGGCTCGGCGGCAGGCCGTGCCGGCACACCCGACGAGGTAGGCGCACTCGGTGCATTCCTGATGGGCCCGGATGGCGCTTTTGTTACCGGCAGCGACTTTCTGATGGACGGCGGTGTCACCGCCGCCCACTGGTACGGATAGCTGGTGAGCGTTAGCAGGATGCGGAAATACTCCCGTTCGAAGCGAGCCTTCTCCTTCTGTGAGGATTTGCTTTTCACATAGTGCGTCGAGCAGCGATTTCGGAAGCCGTTTTCGCTGACTCGAGGCCGTTTTGCTGACCTTTGGGTGCCTCAGAGTGTCCGAGGACGGATTTGTCCCAGCGAACGCATGCGCGTCAAGTTGTAGGCCGTCATCGTCAGCACGAACAGATGGTCAACGCGCTTGAGCCCACGCACCATCACCTGACGAATTCCGCCCACCGTCTTGGCCCAGCCGAAGCCCTGCTCGATCAGTTTGCGTTTGCGCTGCGACAACGCATAGCCCTCGCTCGCAGCAATGGCGTCGGGCACCGCGGAGCGCCGACCTGAAGTGTTCTGGGCCACGTGCGGTGTCACGCCCATGTCCTGGCATGCCTGGACGAACTCCTGCGCGTCGTAGCCCTTGTCCGCACCGAGCGTGACCTCGGCCTTCGGACTCGCGGCCGCTTGCCGGGCATCATTGATCATGACCTTGGCCGCTTCGCGTTCGGCAAAGCCGTCAGCTTGTGTGACCATCGCGTTGGCAATCAGGCCATGGCGATTGTCCGAGAGGGTATGGCCCATGTAGCGCAACTCACTGGCGGTCTTGCCCTTGCGGTACAGCCGCGCATCGCCATCGGTGCGCGAGGCGTGGGTGTCGTTGCTGCGGGTCTGACCTTTGAAGCTGGTGCTACCGGTCGAGTTGTTGCCCGCATCATCATCGTCGCCGCCGTCCTTGCGCACGAAGCTCCTGTGGCTGGCCCACGCCTGGATGAGGGTGCCATCGACGCTGAAGTGTTCGCCCGATAGCCAGCCTTTGCGACCAGCTGTTTCGACGATGTGGTTGAACAGTTCGATGATGGCGTCGTGCTCGATCAGGCGCTCGCGGTTCTTGGTGAAGACGCTGGGAACCCAGACCGCATCGTCCATGGCCAGGCCAATGAACCAGCGATACAAGAGGTTGTACTGGGTCTGCTCCATGAGCTGGCGCTCCGAGCGGACGCTGAAGAAGATCTGCAAGAGCATCGCGCGCAGCAGCTTCTCGGGTGCGATGCTGGGGCGCCCGCCCTTGATGTCGGCCTCATACATGCCGGCAAACAGGTTGTCCATCTTGAGCAGCGCTTCATTGACCATTGCGCGGATCGGACGCAGCGGGTGATTCGCGGGTACGAAGTCCTCCAGGCGGCGCATCGTGAATAAGCTCTCGGTGAAGGTGTCGGCGCCGCGCATCGTCTGGGGTCTTGGTTGCAACTGTCGGAGGTGTCAACTTCCAACGCCTGAGGCCTGTCACGCGCCGACTGGTGGGAGAGGTATTTCAGCAGCCTGTTAGGGCGTGGAAAGCGCTGGGTGAGTCCAATCTTCGAAGGTCGGCACGACCCATCAGACCCGAGCCGCGGGCAAAGCCGAAACGCGCCTACAGACGGAGGTTCCCGGCGCGTACGCTGCGAGCTTCGGAAGCAGCTAGCGTGACTGGTTCCAAATCGCCAAACACAACACAAGGACCTGTGATGAAGACCTCGTTTGCTCTACTCGCTGCGACTACCGCTGTCGCGTTTCTCACCATGGCCGGCGCCGCAGACGCAAAGGGCTGCATCAAGGGGGCCGTGGTGGGCGGCGTGGGCGGCCACGTCGCGGGGCATCACGGCCTGCTCGGCGCCGCGGGCGGCTGCGTGGTTGGGCGGCATATGGCCAACAAGAAGGAAAAGGAAGCCGAAGCGGCGGCGGCCGCGCAGAGGGCGCCGGCCGACTCATCGGCCAATGCTCACGTCAAGCAGTAGGCGACGGCAGGCATTTCGTCGATGCCTACCCAACTGATCAGCCTGGGAAGGTGGCCAGCATTTCGTTACGGGTGTAGGGGCGCTCCCGGTTTGCCAACTTTGCAGCCATAACCTCGAGCGCGCCTTGAGTCGGCGCAGGATCTCCTTGCGAAACCACTGCAAGGAGAATGACAGCAGCAACCAATGACCAGCGCCTGCCTCGAAGAGGCGAAATTGGCCGGCTGTGCCACCATAAAAATCCGGCGCTGACGGTGGTGCCCAGCGCGGCACCCGCGATGACCTCCGAGTTCGAGTGCACCTCCAGTGCCAGGCGCGAGATACCAATGCTGATGGCCACGCACCAGCCCAGCAACGCGGCGATCAGCCGCCTGCGTTGCGCCACCTGCGGCATAGCCATCCATGACAGCACAGGCCATACGCTGGTCGCTAGGGCAGTGTGACCACTGAAGCCGGTGAAATTGAGCTTTGCGCTGCCGATACCCCAGCCCATGAAGGCGATCTTCGACAGCATGACGATGAGGCCGCAGGTACCGAACATCAGAACCCAGCGCAGGGCGGCTGTGCCCGAGCCTTTGTCAAGGAAGAGCCACAACGCGATGAGCAGCCCGGCAGGCAAGAGAAACCCGCTGTCACCCAGTGAGGTGAAGGCCTGCCAGAAGCTGTGCATGTGGTTTGGGGCGAGGTGCAGGTATGAGAGCGCGGCACGCTGGAGAGCGCGCTGTGCGTGCGGGTGTGCCGCACATGGCCGTTGCACGAATTGTGGAGGCCAATGAGAGTCCGGACTTGCCTCGGGGCATGGCTATGCCGGTGCTCGATCCATGCCCAGCGCGTCCGGTAGCGTTCCGCGCCGACGCAGGGGGTCAGCGCAGCGTGATCCCCGCCGTCTGAATCGTCTTCGCATATCGCACCCGCTCCCCTGCCAGCGTGCGCCCCATGTCCGCAGGCGTACCACCGGCCAGCTTGAAGCCCATGTCTTCGAGCTTCGCGCGGGTCTCCGGCGCGGCGATCACGGCATTGATGTCGCGGTTGATCTTCGTCACCACCGCGGCCGGCGTGCCGGCGGGCGCGAAGTAGCCTTGCCAGCTCTCGACGGAGAAGCCGGGCAGGCCGGCCTCGGCCATGGTCGGCACGTCGGGCAGGGCGGCGCTGCGGTAGGGCGTGGTCACCGCCAGCGCGCGCAGCTTGCCGGCGCGCACGTGGTCGGTCACCGCGGCCAGGGTGATCAGCGTGGCGTCCACGTGGCCGGCCAGCACATCGAGCGTGGCCGGGCCGCCGCCGGAGTAGGGGATGTAGTTGACCAGCGCGCCGGTGTCCTGGGAAATCATCTCGTGCGCCACGTGGGCGATGCCGCCGTTGCCGGGCAGGCCGAGGCTGATCGACTGGGGCTTGGCCTTGGCACGCGCCAGGTAAGTGCGGAAATCGGTGATGCCGGTCTGCGGGTTCACCACCAGGATCTGCGGGTTCACGACCGCCTTGATGACCGGGGCGAAGGCCTTCTGACTGTCATACGGCAGACGTTCGAAAAGAATGCTGTTGAGCGTGAGGCCTTCGCCCTGCTGAAGCAGGGTGTAGCCGTCGGCCGGTGACTTGGCCACGCGGGCCGCGCCGATGGTGCCGCTGGCACCGGCCAGGTTCTCGACCACCACCGGTTGGCCCCAGCGCTCGGTCAGGCCCTGCGCGATGAGCCGCGTGAGTTTGTCGGCGCTTCCGCCCGCGGCCACCGGAACCACGATATGCACCGGCTTGGTGGGGAAACCGGCCGCTTCGTCGGCGGCCGTGGCGGCAACGGGTGCGAAGGCCTGAAGAGCGATGAAGGCGACTGCGCCCAGGGCGATGGTGCGGCGGGAAAGGTGGGGGACGCGAGGTCGGAACTTGGTTTTCATGAGGTGGCGCACCTTAGGCGTGCGCGCGAGGCCGGCCAACGAAGCAAATCGGATATGCGTAGAAGAAAAACTTCGTTGGGCGCGCGCGGGTGGCTGCGTACCCTGACCGGAGCATTGCCTCTTCCCGTCTTCCGAAAGTTTCTCCCCATGAGCCTCACTGATCTTCCCGTCGACACCGCGGGAAACGACATCGCCAGCGCCCGCACGCGCGCCATCGACGCCTTCCTGGCCCAGGCCCGTGGCCTTCTGGCCCGGAGCCAGGACCGGGCCGCGCTGCAGTCCGTGGCCGACGCACTCATCGCGCTCGGCCAGCGCAAGTCGCTGTTTCCGGCCGCCCATTTCCCGATCGATGCCGCCCGCCCCGCACAGGTCTACCGCTTGGCCGAGGACGTGGACGGCGGCTTCGCGCTGTACCTGTCGGCCGGCCTTGCGGGCAAGGCGCAGCCGCCTCATGACCACACCACCTGGGCCGTGATCGCCGGCGTGGAGGGCAACGAGCGCAACGTGCTCTACCGCCGCGAAAAAACGGGCGATGCCGCGCGCGACGCGCTGGTGCAAACCGGAACCGTCGACGTGGCCGCAGGCAGCGCCGTGGTGCTGTTGCCGGACGACGTGCACACCATCGAGTTGGTGGGCGGACAGGACGGGCGCCATCTGCATTTCTACGGGCGTGCGCTGCAGCTGCTCGACCGCCGCGTGGTGTTTGAAGGCACCGAGGGCGGGAGCTTTCGCCACTTTGCGCCGCCGAAGAACATCCGCCATCCGGCCATCACGCCGCAGGCGCTGAGGGCGGCGCTCGCCGACGGCGAGGAGATCGCGTTGCTCGACGTGCGCGAGACTGGCGTCTTCGTGCGCAGCCACATCCTGCTGGCCGCCTCGGCACCGCTGTGGCGCCTGGAGGTGCTGATCGACCGCCTGGTGCCGCGCCGCGCCACGCGCATCGTGCTGGCCGATGCCGATGAGTCGCTCGCGCACGAAGCCGCCGCCAAGCTGGTGCGCCTGGGCTGGCGCAACGTGTCGGTGCTGGCCGGCGGCACGCAGGGCTGGGCCGCCGCGGGCTATGAACTGTTCAGCGGCAGCAACGTGCCGAGCAAGGCCTTCGGCGAAGTGATCGAGCACGAGAAGCACACACCCTGGATATCCGTCGACGATCTGCACGAGCGCGTCAAGCGCGGCGACGACATCGTGGTCGTCGACAGCCGCACACCCGAGGAGTTCGCCGACTTCAGCCTGCCCTTCGCGCACAGCTTGCCGGGCGCCGAGCTGGTCTATCGCATCCAGGAACTCGCGCCCCGGCCCGAGACGCTGGTGGTGGTCAACTGCGCGGGCCGCACCCGCAGCATCGTGGGCGCGCAGACGCTCATCGACGCTGGCATTCCGAACAAGGTGGTGTCGCTCAAGGACGGCACCATGGCCTGGCTGCTGGCCGGCCGCGAACTCGCCCACGGCCGTGCTGCGCCGCTGCCCGAGCCGGGCGAGCAGACCCGTGAGAGCGCCCGGGCCCGTGCCGAGGACGTGGCCGCGCGCGCCGGCGTGCGCCGCATCGATGCGGAAACGCTCGCGCGCTTCGAGGCCGAGGCCGACGAGCGCTCGCTGTATCGCTTCGACGTGCGCACCCGCCAGGAATACGAAGCCGGCCACCTCGAGGGGTGGCGCTGGGCGCCGGGGGGACAGCTGGTGCAGGCCACCGACGAATACGTGGGCACGCGGCATGCGCGCATCGTGCTGGCCGACTGGGACGGCGTGCGCGCCTTGACCACCGGCGCCTGGCTCGCGCAGTTGGGCGGCCACGAGGTGTTCGTGCTGTCGCCGCCTGCGCTGCCCGTGCGGGTGCTCGGGCCGGAACCGGTGCGCGTGCTGTCGCTGCGAGAGTTCACGCCCGACATCGCGCCGCGCGAAGCGGCCGCCGCGCTGGAAGCCGGCACGGCGGTGGTGTTCGATGTGGAGCGCCGCTCGGCATTCGAGCGCCGGCACGTGGCAGGTGCGCGCTTCGCGGTGCCCGACCGGTTGCAGGAGTTCACCGCCGACCTGCCGCCCTCGCAGGCCATCGTGCTCACCTCGTCCGACGGCGTGCTGGCCCGCACCGTGGCCGCCGAACTGGCAGCGCGTACCGGCCGCACGGTGCGTGCCATCGCAGGCGGCACCCAGGCCTGGAGTGCCGCACGCCTGCCGACCAGCGCTGGCTCCGAAGGCGTGCTGACCGGCGACGACGACCACTGGTACAGCCCCTACGCGCACACCGACCTGGCCAAGCGCGACGCCGGCTTCAAGCAGTACCTCGACTGGGAGATCGGCCTCGTGGCTCAGCTCGAGCGCGAGGGCGACGTGGGTATCCGCCTCGTTACGCCGGGCGGAGCGGCCGCGTCATGAAGCTGCGCAGCGCAAGCCGCACGCTGGTGCGCACCGCCTGGCAGGCCGTGCCGACCGTCATCGGCGTGATCCTGCTCAACTTCATCCTGATGCAGCTGATCCCGGGCGACGCGGCCGACGTGGTGGCGGCCGAGTCGGGCTCGGCCACGGCCGAGAGCATGGCGCAACTGCGCACGCACTTCGGGCTCGACCTGCCGGTGATCCAGCAGCTGTTCGCCTATCTGAACAACCTGGCGCACTTCAGCCTCGGAATCTCGCCGCGCTACAACATGCCGGTGGTGTCGCTGATCGGCGCGCGGCTTGGCAACACGCTGCTGCTGATGGTGACCGCGCTGGCCTTCGCGCTGGCGATCGGCATTGCCGCGGGCACGGTCATGGCGACACGGGTGGGCCGCTGGCAGGACCGCACGCTCTCGGTGCTGGCGCTGCTGCTGTATTCCACGCCGGGCTTCTGGCTGGGCCTGATGGCGATCGTGCTGTTCTCGGTGCACCTGGGCTGGTTGCCCACGGGCGGCAGCGAGAGCATCGGCGCCGGCTACACCGGCTGGACCCACGTGGTCGACGTGGCCCGGCACCTGGTGCTGCCCGCGCTTGCGATGGCGGGCTTCTACATCGCGATCTTCTCGCGCCTGACCCGCGCCGCGATGCTCGAGGTGTCGCGGCAGGACTTCGTGCGCACAGCCGAGGCCAAGGGCCTGCATCCGTGGACCGTCAATCTGCGCCACATCCTGCGCAATGCGCTGATCCCGGTCACCACCGTGGCGGGCATGCATTTCGGCACGCTGCTCGGCGGCGCCGTGGTGGTCGAGACCGTCTTCAGCTGGCCCGGCCTCGGGCGCCTGGCCTTCGACTCGGTGGCAGGCCGCGACTACACCGTGCTGCTGGGCGTGCTGCTGATGTCGTCGTTGCTGGTCATCGTGGCCAACATGCTGGTCGACCTGCTGCACGCGTGGCTCGACCCGCGCATCCAGGTGCGCTGAAGCGCGCCTTCGCCTTCTTTCCGTCCCATCCAGAAATTCCAGGCTTTCGAAGCTTTCGATGTCCACACCTTTCACACTCGATTCCGCGATTGCGAATCCACCGGTGCCTGCGCCGGCGCCCGCCGCCGTCCGCCGCACCGAAGAGCCGGCGGCACCAGCCGTCAAGGCTGTCAGGGCCGCTGTCGACGCCAAGCCCGTCTCCAGCCGGCATGCTGCGTTGCGAGCCTTCCTGCGCAACCCCGCCGCCGTCGCCGGCGTGGTGCTGCTGGTGTGCATGCTCATCCTGGCGTTGCTCGCGCCGCTGCTCTATCCGGGCGATCCGCTCGACATGGTGGCACCCCCCCTGCTGTGGCCGGGCCAGGACGCGGCGTATCCGTTGGGCAGCGATTCGCTGGGCCGCGACGTCATCGCCGGCATCGCCCACGGCGCACGCGTGTCGCTCGCAGTGGGCGTGGTGGCCGCGGTGCTGAGCCTGGTGATCGGCGTGCTGGTAGGCGCCACCGCCGGCTACTTCGGCGGACGCATCGACGACGTGCTGGTGCGCATCACCGAGCTGTTCCAGACCATGCCTTCGTTCCTGTTTGTGATCGTCGTGGTGGCCATCGGCCAGCCGTCGGTGCCGGTCATCGTCTGCGCCATCGGCCTCGCGTCGTGGCCGGTGATCGCCCGGCTGGTGCGCGCGGAGTTCCGCGCGCTGCGCGAGACCGAGTTCGTGCTGGCAGCCCGCAGCCAGGGCTTCAGCCATGCGCGCATCATCTTCCAGGAGATGCTGCCCAATGCGCTGCCGCCGGTGATCGTGACCACCTCGGTGCTGGTGGCCAGCGCCATCCTCATCGAGTCGGCGCTGTCCTTTCTGGGCATGGGCGACCCCAATGCGGTGTCGTGGGGCAGCATGATCGGCCAGGGCCGGGAGCTGCTGCGCACCGCCTGGTATCTCACGGCGCTGCCGGGCGCGGCCATCGTGTTGACGGTGCTTGCGCTCAACCTCGTGGGCGACGGTCTCAACGACGCCTTCAACCCAAGGCTGAGGGGGCGTTGAGATGACGCTCGAACAAGTACAGGCCAAGGCGCCGCCGCTGCTCGATGTGCGCGGCCTCGACGTCTTCTTCCTCGGATCGAACGGCCCCGTCCAGGCTGTTCGCGGGCTCGACCTGACCCTGCAGCGCGGCGAGACGCTCGCGCTCGTGGGCGAGTCGGGCTGCGGCAAGTCGACCACCGCGCTCGCGCTGCTGCGGCTGCTCGCGCCCGGCGCGGTGCTGCGCGGCAGCATTCAATTCGACGGACGCGACATCCTCGCGCTGTCGCCGGCCCAGTTGCGCGAAGTGCGCGGCCGCGAGATCTCGATGATCTTCCAGGAGCCGATGACCTCGCTGAATCCCGTGCACACCATCGGCACGCAGATCGAGGAAACGCTGCGGCGCCACGAGAAACTCTCGGCCCTCGCGGCGCGCAAGCGCGCCATCGAACTGCTCGACCTCGTGCGCATTCCCGAGCCGCACCAGCGCATCGACGACCATCCGCACAACCTCTCGGGCGGCCAGCGCCAGCGCGTGATGATCGCAATGGCCGTGGCCTGCAAGCCGCGCCTGCTGGTGGCGGACGAGCCCACGACCGCGCTCGACGTGACCATCCAGGCGCAGATCCTCGAGTTGCTCGACGGCCTGCGCCGCGAACTCGACATGGCCCTGCTGCTGATCACGCACGATCTCGGCCTCGTTGCTCAATGGGCCGACCGCGTCGCAGTGATGTATGGCGGAGAGAAGGTCGAAGAGGCGTCCACATCCAGGCTCTTCGCGGCGCCATCGCATGCCTACACCCGCGGGCTGTTGGGCGCGTCGCTGCATGCCGGCAGCGCATTGCACTATGTCGATGCGCGGCTGCCGGAGATCCAGACCCGCCTCGATGCGGCGACCGGCGAGCGCAGCTTCGCGCTGCATGTGCCCGAGCCGAACTCCAAGGTGCGGGCCTTGCCCGTTCGCACTGCGGCCGCAGAGCCTTTGCTGTCGGTGCAGGATCTGCGCACGGACTACCCCAAGCGCGGCGGCGGGGTGCTGCACGCGGTGGACGGCGTGTCCTTCGACATCCGTGCTGGTGAAACGGTGGGGCTGGTGGGCGAGTCGGGCTGCGGCAAGTCGACGCTCTCGCGCACGCTGCTGCGGCTGGTGAATCCTGCGTCGGGCCGCATCGTGTTCGACGGCACCGACATCGCACAGTTGTCCGAGAAAGCGCTCAAGCCCTGGCGCCGTCGCGTGCAGATGGTGTTCCAGGATCCGTACGCGTCGCTGAATCCGCGGCGCAGCGTGTTCGACATCATCGAGTCGGTGCTCAAGGTCCACGGCGTGGCCGACCGTGCGGAGCGGCGCAACCGCATCGCGGCCATCCTGGAGCGCGTGGGCCTGCCGGCGGATGCGGGTCGGCGCTTTCCCAACGAGTTCTCGGGCGGGCAGCGCCAGCGCATCGGCATTGCGCGTGCGCTGGTATTGCGGCCTTCGCTGGTGGTGCTCGACGAGCCTGTGTCGGCGCTGGATGTGTCTGTGCAGGCGCAGATATTGAATTTGCTGGTGGAGTTGAAGGAGGACTTCGGGCTGTCCTATCTTTTCATCTCGCACGATCTTTCGGTGGTGCGCTATATCGCTGATCGCGTGATGGTGATGAGCAAGGGGCAGATCGTGGAGACCGGCAGTCACCGCGACATCTGGGATCGGCCGCAGCACCCGTATACGCGTAGCTTGATTGCGGCTGTGCCGGGGGCTGAGCAGCGCAAGGCTGCTTGAGCTTCTTGGGGTTTGCCAAGGCTGCTGGCCGGGTCTCGCCCCGGCAGGCGACCTACTTTTCTTTGCTTCGCCAAAGAAACGTAGGCAAAAGAAAGGCGACCCCACTGTCTGCGACCCCTTCGCTGCGCTACGGGGCAACCTGCGGTGCTCGCGTTTCGCGGGGTCTCGCAGAACTCGCTTCGCTCAAACAGCTGCGAGCCCTGATCCGCGAAACGCTGCGCTCCTCGGCGCAGCCAGAGGGGAGGGGAGCCCACTCGGGCCTTTGCTTCGCTCGGCCCCCAATGCTGCAGTAGGCGCTGCGCGCCTTCTGCAGCCCCCGCGCCGAGCGCAGCGATGGCGTGTTTGGTTTCCAAATCCCTTCTGGCTGCGCCGAGGAGCGCAGACGTAGGCGGGATCAGGGCCGCAGCTGTTTGAGCGAAGCGAGTTCTGCGGACCCCCGTCTACGTCGAGCACCGCAGGTTGCCCGTAGCGAAGCGAAGGGACGCAGACAGTAGGGTCGCCTTTCTTTTGCCTACGTTTCTTTGGCGAAGCAAAGAAAAGTAGGTCGGCCGCCGGGCCGAGACCCGGCCAGCAGCCCTCGAAAAACTAAAAACCTTTATTTCTTCGCGTCGTCCACCCAAACGTCAGCAAGATTCGACTCCACCCCGTCAGCAGTCAACGAATGGTCGTGCACGCGCTGATTGGCGATGGTGATGAACACCGGCTGGTAGAGGTTCAGGTCGGGCACGTCGCGAGCCACGGTGTCCTGGAAATCCTTGAAGAGCTTCAGCCGCTTGCCCGGATCGTTTTCAACAGCCGCGTCTTCCAGCAGCTTGTCCACCACCGGGTTCTGATAGTGCGTGCCATTGGAAAACGGCACACCCTTGATGAAGTTCTTCGACCAGTAAAGCCGCTGCACACCCACCGTTGGGTCGAACAGGTTGCTCGCACCGTTATGAGTGAAGGCGAAGTCGCGGTCGGTGTAGATGCGCTTGATGAAGGCGCTCGGGTCCTGCGCGCGCACCGTCACGGCAATGCCGATGCGTGCCAGCGCCGAGCGCAGGTAGTCCGCCAGGCGCGGGCCATCCGCGCCGATGGGGTTGAAGTCCAGCGGCACGCTGAAGCGCACGCCGCCGGCTTTCTTCGGAAAGCCCGCCTCGTCGAGCAGCGCGTTGGCCTTCTTCACGTCGAAGGCGTAGGGCGAGGGCGCGGGATCATGAAAGGCCTTCAGGCCGGGCGCGATGGGCGAGTAGCTGACCTGGCCGTAGCCGTAGTTCACCACCTTCACGATCACGTTGCGGTCGATGGCGTGCGCCACGGCCTGACGCACCTTCTCGTTCTTGAAGTACTCGTTGTCGAGGTTGAACTCCAGGCGCGTCACGTTCGACGAGTAGCTGTTTCCCTTGGTCTCGAAGCGCAGCGCCGGCACCTTCTTCAGGCGCTCCAGGTCCGCCAGAGGCACGGGCGTACGGTAGCCCAGATCGACGGTGCCGGTCTCGAAGGCCACGGCTGCTGCTGCCGGGTCGGTCACGAAACGCACGATGAGCTGGTCGACGAAGGGCTTGGGCTTGTCCCAGTAGTCGTTGTTGCGCTCGTACACGATGTGGCTGCCGCGCACCCATTCCTTGAACTTGAACGGACCGGTGCCGATGGGCGCGTTGTTGTTCGGGTTGTTGGCCGGATCGGTGCCCTCGTAGATGTGCTTGGGCACGATGGGCGTCTCGGTGGCCACGAGCGCGCGGATCAGGTACGGCGCGGGCTTGGACAGCCGAAGGATGGCGGTGTATTTGTCCGGCGTGTCGATGGCCGTGAGGTTGGCGAAGGTGTTGCGCCCGCGCGGATGGATCTTCTTGAGCAGCTCGATGGAGTAGGCCACGTCGGCCGAGGTGAAGTCCTTGCCGTCATGCCACTTCACGCCCTGGCGCAGGGTGAAGGTGTAGGTCAGGCCGTCGGGGCTGATGACCCACTTGGTGGCCAGCTGAGGTTGGGGGTTGACGTCGTAGTCGTACTTCAGCAGCCCTTCGGTGACTTTCGCGCTCACGCTCAGGATGGGCGTGGCGACGTTGCCGATGGTGACTAGCGCGGTCGGCTCGCTGGTCGACAGCAGCGTGAGGGTGCCGCTGTGGCTGGGCGGCGCGGCGTGGGCTGCGAGACCGGCGGCGAGCAGCGCGGCAAGGAGGGCGCTGCGAATCGGAAATGAACTGGACGAGAAAAACATGATGTGAAAAGCAGGGACTGAAAAAAGGAGAAAAGAGTCAGGTGCCGATCGTTTCGGCTGGCACGGCCTCTGCATGGGTCGCAGAGGCTTCGGGTGACACCAGCCCTTCGCGCAGGTCGCGCGCCACCAGCGCCGCGTCGCGTTGCGCGGGATCGCCCAGGCCGCCGCCGCCGGGCGTCTCGACCACCAGCCGGTCGCCCGCCGGCACGATCTGCCGCCCCTTGGCGCGCAGCACGGCGCCGGAGGCCAGCCGCAGCCGGCCCGGTGCGCCATTGCCGCCGCCGAGCGCGCCGCGCGCGGGGTTGGCGACACGGTCGAATGCGGCCGCAATCAGGAAGGCGGCATCGGACTGCGCATGCCGCACCTCGATGACCTGGCCCAGGCCGCCGCGCACGACTCCGGTGCCGCCGGAATCGGTACGGAACTCCTTGCGCTCGAACACGATGGGCGCCTGTGTCTCGAGGATCTCGAGAGACACGTTGCGCACGCCGCTCGGAAAGGCGGTGACCGAGAGGCCGTCCTTGTCGGGCCGTGCGCCGGTGCCTCCGGTGGAGAAGCTGATGACGTTGAAGCGCGCGCCGCGGCGCACCGCCTCGGCGTCGGCCGGGCTGGTGCCCGCAAGCACCTCGCCGCCCACGAGCTGCAGATTCCACAACGACGAAGCGCCTTCGGCCGGCACACGGTCGGCGCGGGCTTGGCGCAGCGCGCCGAACACCGCATCTGGCAGCAGCTGGCCCACCACGTGCCGCGCGGTGACGGCGGCGGGGTGCTGCGCGTTCAGGATGCAGCCCGCGGGTGCTTCCACGCGGATGAGGCCGAGCGAGCCCGCGTTGTTCGGCACGTCCGATCCGACGAGGCAGCGGATGCCGAAGGAGGTGTAGGCATCGGTGTAGGCCTTGACCACGTTGATGCCGCGCGCCACCGTGCCGGAGGTGCCCGCGTAGTCGACCACGATGCCGTCGTCGGCAATGGTCACCGACACCTGCAGCGTGATGGGCGCGTCGTAGCCGTCGGCTACCAGGGTGTGGTGCCAGGTGCCGCGCGGCCAGTCACGCAGCGCCTCGCGCATGGCCTGGGCCGAGCGCGCGATGACGAAGTCGCCCAGCGCCTCGAGGCCGTCGAACCTGAACTCGCGCAGCAGCGTGCGCAGGCGCCTGCCACCCACTTCGTTGCAGGCCACCAGCGCGTAGAGGTCGCCCTCGACCTGCTCCGGGTCTCGTACGTTGGCGCGGATGATGGCGCGCACGGCCGGGTCCACCGTGCCCTGGCGCACGAAGCGCAGGATGGGCAGGAACAGGCCTTCGTGGTAGATCTCCAGCCCGTCGGGGCTTGAGCCGATGCCGCCGATGTCCACCACATGCAGCGTGGAGGCGAACAGCGCCACCGCGCGTTTCGCGTCGCCTTCGCCATGGAACACCGGCGTGACCATCGTCATGTCGAACAGATGGCCCGTACCTTTCCACGGGTCGTTGGTGAGGAACACGTCGCCGTCTTCCATCGTGTCGATGGGAAAGCGCTGCAGGAAGTGCTTGACCGATTCGGCCATCGAGTTGACGTGGCCCGGCGTGCCGGTCACGGCCTGCGCGATCATGCGTCCGTCGGGCAGGAACACGCCTGCCGACAGGTCGCCTGCCTCGCGCGTGGAGGTGCCGAAGGCGGTGTGGATCAGCACCTGCGCCTGTTCCTCGACCACGGAGAGAAGCCGGTTCCAGGCGAGCTGGTTGCGGATGAGCTGGCCGCCGGTCAGGGCTTTCGGAGTGGGAGTCTTGCTCATGCAACTGTTCCTGCGAAATCTTGGATGGGGGAAGCCGCGGTCTGCGTGACCAGCCCGGCCTTCAGGTCGCGTGCCACCAGGGCGGCGTCGCGTTCGGCGGGGTCGCCCAGGCCGGCGCCGCCGGGCGTCTCGACCACGAGCACTTCGCCGGCGGGGATGACCTGGCGGCCCTTGCCGCGCAGCGCGGTGCCCGCGTGCTTGAGCCGTGCGGCGCCCGGTGCGCCGTCTGCGCCGCCGAGCGCGCCGCGCGCGGGAAAGCGCACGCGGTCCCACGTGGCCGACAGCACCATCGGGTCGCCGTCGGCGTTCTCGATCTCGATGACCTGGCCGAGCCCGCCGCGCGACGTGCCGACGCCGCCCGAGTCGGGCCGGTACTCCTTGCGGCGGAACAGCAGCGGCGCTTGCGTTTCGAGGATTTCCAGCGACACGTTGCGCACGCCGCTCGGGTAGGCGGTGGCCGAGAGACCGTCCTTGCCCGGGCGCGCCCCTGTGCCGCCGGTGGAAAAGCTCACGATGTTGAAGCGCCGCGCGCGCCGCAGCGCATCGTTCGGGCCCCCCTCGATCGGCTGGCCACCGAACAGGCGGATGTTCCACAGCGACGACGCGCCTTCGGCCGGCACCCGATCGGGCCGTGCCTGCCGCAGCGCGCCGAACACCAGGTCCGGCAGCATCTGGCCGATGGCCGCGCGTGCAGCCACGGCGGCGGGCGGCAGCGCGTTGACGATGGAGCCTTCCGGGGCGACCACGCGAATGGGCGCGAGCGAGCCCGAGTTGTTGGGCACGTCCGCGCCCACGAGGCAGCGGATGCCGAAGGAGGTATAGGCGTCGGTGTAGGCCTTGGGCACGTTGATGCCGCGCGCGATGCTCGCGGATGTTCCCGCGAAGTCGACCAGGATGCCCTCGTCCGTGATGGTGACGGCCGCGTGCAGTTCCAGCGGCGCGTCGTAGCCGTCCACCGTCATGTGATTGCGCCAGGTGCCCGTGGGCCACTCGCGCAAGGCCTCGCGCATGGCCAGCCGCGAACGCTCGATGATGTAGTCGCCCTGCGCCTGCAGGTCGGCCAGCTTGAACTCGCGCAGCAGGCGCTGCAGCCGCACGGCGCCCACCGCGTTGCAGGCGACCAGCGCATGGAAGTCGCCCTCGACCTGGCCGGGCTCGCGCACGTTGGCGCGCACGATGTCCAGCACGGCTTCCTCGATCACGCCCTGGCTTGCGAAGCGCAGCGGCGGCAGGAACAGTCCTTCGTGAAAGATTTCCAGCGCATCGGGTCCGGCGTTGACGCCGCCGATGTCGACCACGTGCACCGTCGATGCGAAGAGCGCCACAGCCTTCTTCGCGTCGTCTTCGCCGTGGAACACCGGCGTGACCATGACCACGTCGAACAGGTGGCCGGTGCCCTTCCACGGATCGTTGGTGACGAACACGTCGCCGTCGCGCATGGTGTCGATGGGAAAGGCGCGCAGGAAGTGCAGCACCGAATCAGCCATCGAATTGACGTGGCCCGGCGTGCCGGTCACGGCCTGCGCGACCATGCGCCCGTCGGGCAGGAACACGCCGGCCGACAGGTCGCCGGCCTCGCGCGTGGGGGTGCCGAATGCGGTGCGAATCAGTGCCTGCGCCTGTTCCTCGACAACGGCGAGCAGTCGGCTCCAGACCAGTTGCTGGCGCAGTTGTTGGCGTGCGGATAAGGTGCTCATGGGTATTCCTCCCTCCCCTTCCGGGGGAGGGGCGGGGTGGGGGCGAGCGGCGCCTGTTCCTGCGCTGCGCACATTGAGGAGAGCCCCCATCCCAGCCCTCCCCCCAAGGGGGAAGGAGCAAAACCGTTCATGCTCATGCCTCAGCCTCTTCGTTGATCCCGGCGTTGGCATGGCGCACGGAAGCCTTGTCGTCGAGCACCAGCGCGCCAAGCAGCGTCGCGCGCGCCTCGAAGCCCGCGACCACATGCGTGGTCGTCTCGTCCTCCACGATCAGCGCCGGGCCTTCGATCCACTTGCCTGCATCGAGTGCCTGGCGTTCGTAGACGGGCACGTCGGTCCATTGCCCCGCCTCGGCGTCGTACAGCCGGCGGGTGCCGGCGTGCTCGGCACGGCCCGTGTCGGCCACCACCTCGTCGGGCTCGGGAGCGGCACGGCCG
The DNA here is from genome assembly GCF_022009635.1 of Variovorax paradoxus. NCBI lineage: Bacteria > Pseudomonadati > Pseudomonadota > Betaproteobacteria > Burkholderiales > Comamonadaceae > Variovorax > Variovorax paradoxus. The sequence goes on along the minus strand of NZ_CP091716.1, from coordinate 7,004,649 downwards.
CCGGCTTCCACCGCGACCGACCAGCTCACCGCCTCGGCCGCGATGTGCGGCAGGCTGCGGCCGTACAGCGCGGCATAGCGTTCCTCGAAGCGCTGATGCAGCGCCTTGCTGGCGGCCGCGTCGAACGTGCCTTCGGGCAGCTCGACCGGAATCTCGTGGCCCTGGCCCGCGTAGCGCATGAAGGCCTGGCGATGGCGCACCAGCGCTGCGCCGGGGGCGGCGCGCAGCACCACGTCGTCGGCGGTGGCCGTCAGCTCTGCGAGCAGCCTGTCCACGGCGGCATGGTCGATGCGGTCGAGCCGCTGCGCGAGGCTGCGCACGGTCTGGTAGGCCACGGGAGCCCACAGGAAGCCCAGCGCGGAACCGACGCCGGCCGAGTTCGGAATCACCAGCCGGGCCACGCCCAGCTTGCGTGCGAGCAATGCGGCGTGCAGCGGGGCCGCGCCGCCGAAGGCGATGAGCGTGCTCTCTTCCGCCACCTTGCCCAGCTCGGAGGCATGCACCCGCGCGGCGTTGGCCATGTTCTCGGTGACGATCTCGACCACGGCCTGCGCGGCCGATTCGATGTCGAGTCCGGTCTGCGTCGTCAGGCCCTGCAGCAGCGCGTCGCGCGCACGCTGCGGATCGAGTGTCACCTTGCCGACCGCGAAGCGCGCCGGATCGATGGTGCCGAGCGCGGCGTGCGCGTCGGTCACGGTGGGCAGTTCACCGCCCAGGCCGTAGGCGGCCGGGCCGGGCGAGGAACCCGCGCTGTCGGGACCGACCTGCACCACGCCCAGGTGGTTCACGCGGGCGATGGAGCCGCCGCCCGCGCCGATCTCCACCATCTCGATCACCGGAATGCGAATGGGCAGGCCCGAGCCTTTCAGGTGCCGGTGTACGCGTCCGAACTCGAAGCTGCGGCTGATCTGCGGCTGGTAGTCGTCGATGAAGCAGATCTTGGCGGTGGTGCCGCCCATGTCGAACGAGAGAGCGCGCGAGGCGCCGATCTGCTCTGCCACCTGGCGCGCGAGTACGGCGCCGCCCGCCGGGCCCGACTCGACCAGCCGCACCGGCTCGTCGATGCCGGCCTGCAACGTGGTGATGGCGCCGCCCGAGGTCATGAGGAAGGGTTCGGCGCGCAGGCCGCGCGCAGTGGCGCCTTCCTGCAGGCGGCGCAGGTAGCCGGCCACCTGAGGCTGCACATAGGCGTTGGCGCTGATGGTCGACAGGCGCTCGTACTCGCGGATCTCGGAGCACACGTCGGAGGCCAGCGACACCCACAGGCTTGGCGCATGTTCGCGCAGCAACTCGCGCACACGGCGCTCGTGCGCGGGGTTGGCATAGCCGTGCAGGAAGCACACGGCCACGCTCTCGATGCCGTCGGCCAGCAACTGCCCGGCCAGCGCGGCGACCTGCGCTTCGTCGAGCGGCGTGATCACGCGGCCGGCTGCGTCCACGCGCTCGACCACGCCGTGGCGCCAGTGGCGTGGCACCAGCGGCGCGGGCTTGTCGAGGAACACGTCGTACTGTGCGAACCGGTCTTCCAGTCCGATCTCGACCAGGTCGCGAAAGCCGTGCGTGGTCAGCAGTGCCGTGGGCGCGCCCTTGCGCTCGATCAGCGCGTTGGTGGCCAGCGTGGTGCCGAGGATCAGCAGGTCGACGTCGGCCCAGCCGGCGTTCGCCTGCTGCAGCACTTCTTCCACGCCGCCGAGCACTGCCTGTTCGGGGGCCGTGGGGGTGGTGAGCACCTTGAGGGTGTGCTTGTCGGCGCCGCGCAGCAGCACCACGTCGGTGAAGGTGCCGCCGACGTCGACGGCGACGCGCACGCGTGCATCGAGCGTCGCGGAGCTTGGGTTGGAGTTCGAGGACATGAGGTGAGGTGTTCTTTTTTGATAAAAGGAATCAGCGCGGCGCAGCGGCGGTTGCAGCGGCAGCGAAAGCCTGCGACAGGTCGGCGATCAGGTCCGCCGGATCTTCGAGCCCGATGTGCAGGCGTACCACGGGCGCATCGCCGGTCCATTGCCGGTGCTCGCGCAGGCGCTCGGGCTGCGCGACGAGCGCCAGGCTCTCGTAGCCGCCCCACGAAGCGCCGATGCCGAAGAGCGCAAGCGCATCGACGAAGGCGTTGGCCCCGGCCGGTGTGGCATGGCGGAGCTCGAAAGAGACGAGGCCGCTCGCGCCGGTGAAGTCGCGTTTCCACAGGGCATGGCCGGGGTCGCTCGGCAGTGCGGGATAGAACACGCGCGACACCTGCGGCTGTTGCTGCAGGAATTCGGCTACCTGCGTGGCATGGCGCTGGTGCTGCGCCAGCCGCACGGGCAACGTGCGCAGGCCGCGCAGCGCGAGGTAGGCGTCGTCCGCGCCGATGGTCAGGCCCAGTGCTTCGTAGGCGGTCGAGAGCTTCGCGGCGAGCGCCGGACTGTCGACCACCACCACGCCCTGCATCAGGTCGGAATGGCCCGAGATGTATTTGGTGGCCGCCTGGATGGAGATGTTCGCGCCCAGCGCCAGCGGCCGGTAGAACCAGCCGCCGCTCCAGGTGTTGTCGGTGGCCACCGTCACGCCGCGGTCGCGCGCGACCGCGGTGAGTGCCGGCAGGTCGAGCACCTCGAAGAGCAGCGAACTCGGCGATTCGAGGTACACGAGTCGGGTGTTCGGGCGGATGCGGCTCGCCAGGTCGTCGTGCGCGGGCGAGAAGTACTCGACCTGCACGCCCAGTCGCTTGAGCAGCGTGCTGTCGACGCGGCGCAGCGGCGCATACACGCCGTCGGCCACGAGCGCGTGGTCGCCGGGCGACAGCAGCGCGAGCAGCACCAGCGTGATGGCCGACAGGCCCGAGGGCGTGAGGAAGGCGCGGTGGCCGCCTTCGAGGTCCGTCACTGCGTCTTCGAGCGCGCGGTGCGTGTCCAGGCCATGGCGGCCATACGCGGCCACGCGCTCGCCGGCGGTGCGGCGGTGGTGGTAGTCGGCGTGCGCCGCCGTGTTCTCGAAGCGCACGGTGCTGGTCCGAACCACCGGCACGTTCACCGGGCCGGCGCCGTCGCGCAGAGCGGGCGCGCCAGCGTGCAGCAGGCGGGTGCCGGCCCCCAGCGTCTTGCCGCGCGTGGCTTGGCTCATGCCGCCACCTTGCTCGGCTTGAGCTGCGTGGCGTTGTAGTTCATCACCGCACCGGTCTCCAGGTTCACGCCGATGCGCTGCGAGAGCGTTTCCAGCGGACGGCCGTACAGGTGGAAGTGCAGCGTCGGCTTGTCGCCAATCACGTGGATGCTGTGCAGGTCGTCGGCCAGGAAGCCGATGGACGTGCCGGGCTGCACGGTGACTTCGCGCTCGAGCTCGAGCGTGGCCGAGGCCGGGTTGCTGCCGTCGTCGGTGCGGCGATAGACGCGGTTCTCTTCCTGACCCTCGACCGCCACGATGGTGGCCCAGGTCGTGTGGTTGTGCGGAATCGAGGTCTTGCCGGGGTTGATGGAGTTCAGGTAGAGCGCCACGCCGTCGTCGCCGTCAGCCGGGTTGAGCCGGTAGCGCGTGGAGGCGCCCACGCCTTCGGTGGCGGCGGGCGGCGGAAAGTCGGCGCGCGTGAACAGCGCGGTGTGCGAGGCCAGTTGCTCCAGCCGTGTGGTGATGCGTGCGAGCACGGCGCGGTCGAAGGGCTGCGCGGCAGCGATGGCGCGCACATCGCACAGGGCCTGGTCGACGGCGGCGCGGCGTTGCGTGGCGAGGTCTTCGGGCGTGGGTGTGGAGGTTTCTTTTGTCATGATTCTCGGGTGAAGCAAGGTGGGTTCAGAGCGCGAAGCGCAGCCGCTCGAAGGAAAGCGTTTCGGGAATCGGGGCAGGCCGGGCGGGCGCCGGGCGCGGGCCTTCGCCCAGCGCGCGGTGCAGGAAGGCGCGGGTGCGTTCGCTCTCGGGTGCTCCGAAGATGCGCGCGGCCGGCCCGTGCTCGACGATCACGCCGGCCTCGGTGAAATACACGGTGTCGCTGATCTCCTCGGCGAAGCGCATCTCGTGCGTGACCAGCACGCAGGTCAGGCCGTCGCGCACCAGGTCGCGGATCACGGTGAGCACCTCGCCCACGGTCTCGGGGTCGAGCGCGGAGGTGACTTCGTCGAACAGCATCAGCTCGGGGCGCATGGCCAGCGCGCGGGCAATGGCCACGCGCTGCTGCTGGCCGCCGGAGAGTTCGCCGGGGTAGGCCGTCTCCTTGTGCGAGAGGCGCACCTTGTCGAGCAGCGCGCGCGCATCGCGCTCGGCCGTGGCACGGTCGCGTCCGGCCACGCGGGTGGGCGCGATCACCAGGTTCTGCAGCACCGTCAGGTGCGGGAACAGGTTGTACTGCTGGAACACGAAGCCCACGCGCTTGCGCAGCGCGATCAGCTCTGCTTCGGTGCGCAGCGTGTCCACGCGGGTGTCGCCCACGCGGATCTCGCCCTGCTGCGGGCGCAGCAGCCCGGTGATGCAGCGCAGGATGGTCGACTTGCCCGAGCCGGACGGCCCGATGATCGACACGGCCTGTCCGCGCTGTACGTCGAGGTCGATGCCGCGCAGCACCGCGTTGTCGCCGAAGGCAAGCTGTACTCCGCGCAGGGCGACGAGGGGGAACGGGGCAGGGTTGGCGGCGTTGTCAGTGGCGTTGTCAGTGGCGGGCATGGCGGCGCTCCAGCGCGCGCGTGGCGCGGGCAATCGGGTAGCAGTAGGCGAAGAACACGCCGAGCAGCGTGAAATAGACGAGCACCGTGAAGTCAGTGCGCGCCACGGTGTTGCTGGCGATCTGCGCCGTGTCGACCACGTCGTGCGCGCCCACCAGGGACGCGAGCGCGGTACTCATGGTGATGCTGGCGTACAGGTTCATCCACGGTGGCAGCATGCGGCGCAGGCACTGCGGCAGCACGATCAGCCGGAAGATCTCCGAGCGGCGGAAGGCCAGCGACTGCGCGGCCTCCCACTGCGCGCTGGGAATCGACTGGATGGCGCCGCGGAAGATCTCGGCCACCACCGCGCTGGTGGGCAGCGCCAGCCCCAGCACGACCTTGATCCAGTCGGGGAAGGGCACGGTCCACTTCACCAGGTGCAGCTCGAACGGGAACACATAGGTCGTGAAGTAGATGAGCACCAGCACCGGCGCATTGCGGAAGAACTGCACGTACCAGCGCGTGACCACGCGCAGGAAGCGCAGCGGCGAGAGCGACAGCGCGCCCACCACCAGCCCGGCGACGGTGCCCAGCGCCATCGCCAGCACGCTGATCTTGATGTTGGTGAAGAGGCCCCACAGCAGCGCGGGCGTCCATTGCCACAGGAAGACCAGCGCGACCGGCGTGGTGCCCGTGGCCACCCAGATGCCGATCACCAGGAGAACGGCCGCGAGCGCTGTCCACCACGGATGCTCGCGCGGATCGAAGCGCCGGGCGGATGTCGTGGCGCGCACCGCAAGGGCGCTCACTGCGGCTTCATTGGCCATAGCCGGGCATCCTCAGGCGGGCTTCGAGCCAGCTGCCGGCACGGCTGACCAGCCAGGTCAGCGCGCCGAAGTACAGCAGGATCAGCAGCAGCAACTCCAGCACGTTGTCGCGCTGCGTCCAGATCATGATCGACTCGTAGGTCACGTCGCCCACCGCGATGGCCGAGGCCACCGCCGTCATCTTCACCAGGTCGACCAGGTTGTTGACCAGCGAGGGCAGCGCAAAGCGCACGGCCAGCGGCAGCTCCACGCGCCACAGCAGCTGGCGCTGCGAGAAGCCCAGGGAGCGCGCCGCCTCCAGCGTGACCTGCGGCACCGCCTCGATGCCCGCGCGCAGCGCCTCGGCATGGAAAGCGCCCTTGTGGATCGCCACCACGATCACCACCCACACGAAGGGTGTGAGCGGGTTGCCACCCACGCCTTCGAGCTGGCGCGTGATGAGCATGTTGAGCACCAGGAAGGCGCAGTACAGCTGTACCAGCGTCGGCGTGTTGCGCGTGACTTCGACGAAGGCGCGCGCCGGCAGTGCCAGCCAGCGGTGCCCGGAGATGAGTGCCGCGGCCATGGCCACGCCTGCCGCGAGGCTGCAGGGAATGGTCAGCAGGCAAAGCTCGAGCGTGACCAGCAGCCCGCGCAGGAAGGCCTGCCGTTCGCCCAGGTCGAGCAGGAAGGCGTAGTTCAGCCCCAGCGGCTTGATGGCCGCCACCGCCTGTGCGAGCAGGCCGGGGTCGCTCATTCAGCTGCCTTCAGGGCAGCGACTGCGCTTGCGATGCGTTGCACCGCTTGCGCCAGCACCGCGTCGCTGGCCGCGATCGACAGGCGGATGTAGGGCGAGAGGCCGTAGGACGGCCCATCGACCACCGCGACGCCCTCGGCTTCGAGCAGCCAGTCGACGAAGTCGGTGTCGCTTGCGATCGCGCGGCCGTCAGGCCGCAGGCGCCCGATCAGCGCGGCGCAGTTTGCGTAGACGAAGAAGGCGCCTTGCGGCGGCAGCACTTCGAGACCGGGCACGGCCGCCAGCGCTTGGGTGACGAGCGTGGCGCGGCGTGCATAAGCGGCGCGAGCCTCGCCCACGAAACGCTGGTCGCCCGAATTCAGCGCAGCGGCCGCGGCCGCCTGCCCGATGGCATTGGCGCCCGAGGTGGCCTGGGACTGGATGACTGTCATCGCGCGCGCCAGCGGCTCGGGGCCCACGCCCCAACCGATGCGCCAGCCCGTCATGGCGTAGGTCTTGGACACGCCGTTGACCAGCAGGGTGCGATCGCGCAGTTCGGGCGCGGCATGCAGCAGATGGAGAGGCGCCGCGTCGCCGAACCAGATGTGCTCGTACACCTCGTCCCACAGCACCGCGACGCGCGGATGGCCGCGCAGCACGGCGGCCAGTGCCTGCAGCTCGTCGCGGCCGTAGATGGCGCCGCTCGGATTGCCGGGCGAGTTCAGGACGAGCCAGCGCGTGCGCGGCGTGATCGCACGTTCCAGCGCGGCGGCCGTGAGCTTGAAGCCGCTGGCCTCGTCGCACGGCACGATGATTGGCGTGCCGTCGTTCACGCGAACGATGTCCGGGAACGAAGGCCAGTAGGGTGCGGGAACAATGACTTCATCGTCCGCGTCGAGCGTGGCGGCGAAAGCCTGGAACACGATCTGCTTCGCACCGTTGGCCACCACGACCTGTGCGGGCGTGAAGTCGAGATCGTTCTCGCGGCGGTATTTGGCCACGATGGCCTGGCGCAATGCGGCGGTGCCGGGCGTGGCCGTGTATTTGGTCTGGCCGCGCGCGAGCGCGTCGGTGGCCGCCTGCTTGATGTGGGCGGGTGTGTCGAAGTCGGGCTCGCCCGAGGTCAGCGTGAGCACGTCGCGCCCCTGGGCGGCCAACGCGGCGGCCCGCGCGCTGGCGGCGGCATTGGCGGAGAGCTTGACGCGCAAGGCGCGCTGCGAGAGCGCCAGCGCGGGGATGACGGAGGTGTTCGTCACAGCGGTGCCTTCGCGAACTTCGCCTTCAGCTCATGCAGCAGCGGCGTGGGCGTCATGCCGTTCTTCTTCTCGACCTCGATGAGCCATCCTGTGCGGTGCCAGTTCTGCACGATGCGGTCGATGGCCGCCTGCGTGTCGGCCTCGCCCTTGCGCACCCAGATGACGGAAGGCGAGGGAATCAGGTCCGACGGTGAGACGATGGCGTAGTCCTTCCAGTCGGCGTTGCCCGTCACCAGCTCGCGCAGCGTGGGGCTCACGTGCACGGCCGCCACGCAGTTGCCGCCCTTGAGCGCCAGCAGCGATTCGGGCTGTCCGCGAAAGGCCTTGATCTGTGCGCCGTACTGTTCGGCCAGCGGCTTGGTGAAGTTGCTGCCCTGCGACACGCACACCGGCTTGCCGCGCAGGTCTTCCCATTTCGCAAGGCCGCTGTCCTTGCGGGCGATGGCCGCGCCGCCCACTTCCTCGAATGGCGTGGGTACGAACGAGAGAATTTCGCTGCGCTCCTGCGTCCACTGCATGTTGGCGATGAGGATGTCGACCTTGCCCTGCTGCAGGAACTGCACCCGGTTCGACGGCTGCACCTGCACGGTCTCCAGCCCCACGCCCAGTCCCTTGGCGACGCCCTCGGCCAGTTCCACGTTGTAGCCCACGGGCTTCTGCGTGGCCGGGTCGATGGTGCCGAAGGGCGGTCCCGAGAGGATGACGCCGACGGTCAGTTTGCCGCGTTGCTTGATCTTGTCGAGGGTGGCATCGGCGTGGGCGCCGGTGCCCGCCGCCAGGAAAAGCATCGGCAGCAGAGGAAGGAAGATGCGTGGCGTCATCGGTGTGGAGTCGGGAAGGAAAGTGCGGGCAGCCGTCTTGCAGGGCTCCCCGAAGGCTGATGTGCCGCGGCGCGAGGCGCGCGGTCAGGGCGCGGTCAAGGCGCCGCGCGGAACTTGGCTTGAAGTTCAGGCAGCAGAGGCTGCGGCGGCTCGATGTGGTTGCGCTTCTCGGTCTCGATCAGCCAGCCGCTGCGATGCCACTGCTTCACCGCCTTGTCGACGGCGGCGATGGTGTCCGCCTCGCCCTTGCGGGTCCAGACCACGGACGGCGCGGGCAGGATCTCGTCGGTGATCGGCGCCGCATAGCCGGACCATTCGGCACTGCTGCGCAGCAACGGCTGGATGAGCGTGGAGTCGTGCACCGCCGCCACGCAGTTGCCGCCGCGCAATGCCAGCAGCGATTCGGAGGAGGTCTTGAATCCGCGGACTTGCGCGCCGTACTGCTCCTGCAGCGGCTTGACGAAACTGCTGCCCTGCGAGGCGCAGACGATCTTGCCGCGCAGGTCTTCCCACTTGGCGACGCCGCTGGTCTTGAGCACCGCCGCGGTGCCGCCCACCCGGTAGAAGGGCGTGGGCGCATAGCCCAGGATCTCGCCGCGGTCGGCGTTGTATTCCATCGAGGCGATCAGCAGGTCGACCTTGCCCGACTGCAGGAACTGCACACGGTTGGACGGCTGCACCTGCACCAGCTCGACCTCGGCGCCGAGCTGCTTGGCCAGGTCGCGCGCCAGGTCGGGGTTCCAGCCAATGAGCTGCTGCGTGGCCGGGTCGATGGAGCCGAAAGGTCCGCCATTGACCATCACGCCGATGGCGACCTTGCCGCGCTGCTTGATGCGATCGAGCGTGGCGTCGGCATGGGCCGCGCCCGCACCGATGCACAGAACCGCGGCCAATGCGATGGCGATGCGGGAGGAGGGGAAGAGGGCGCGGAAGCGGGAAGTCATCGAATGGGAGGCCGAAAAGGCGAAGCAAGGCAGGCGGCGATCTTCCGAGCCCGCGCCTGCCCTCGCAACGAACGCCTTCAACTATCGATATGCGTTTTTCCGTGCGAACTTTGGTGCGCAGCTTCCGGCAGCCGGAAACTGGCCAGCTCCTCGGGCGCGCATTGGGCGATGAGACCCAGCTCCCAGTCGAGGTAACGGCGCGCGGCGTCGAGATTGCCGTCGTGGCGGTCGTGCACGAAGAACAGGTAGTCGATCGCCTCGGCGTCCGATGGCGAAGCCGGCGTGGCCTGCTGCGCCCAGCCGGCGGACGCCACCGCTTCCGCGCGGGCCCATGAGAGATGCTGCCAGCCGGCCTCGCGCAGATCCTGCGCGGCCAGGCGCGCAGCGGTTTCATCGGGCGCGATCAGCAGCAAGGGGTGCTGCTGATCGCTGCCGGTCGCGGCCAGCGCATCGGCAACCACGCGCGGGCGGATCGACCAGACGGCGCCGCGCGCATGGCGCGTCCGGTAGGCGAGCGAGGGGCGCAGGTCGAGCACCGCGGGGGGCGTGTCGGTGCCGTCGCGCCAGGCGCAGAGCGCCTCGGCGTCCGCGTCCGCCACCGCGGGCGGCAGCCGCACGGGGGCGCGCACGGGCACGCGCAGCTCGCTGGCCAGACCGTCTTCGACCAGCGCCGCGTCCAGGCCGAGGCGGCGCAGCCACAGCGCCACCACGGGGGCGCGCACGCCGTCGTCGTCCAGCACCAGCACGCGCGCATGGCGCACACCGACCTGCAGGTCGGTGGCCTGCAGCAACTGGCCGCCCGGCGCATGGCGCGCGCCCTGCAGCCCGCCGGCCGCGAATTCTTCCGCCGTGCGCACGTCGAACACGAAGGTGGTGCGGGTGCCGTCGTCGAGCCAGTCCTGTGCTTCGGCGGCGGTGAGCAGCGGCACGCCGGCGCGCAGGGCTGCGGAGGCTGCGTCTTCTCGCGCGGCCCGGCGCTTGGCGGCATCGGGCGGCGGCGGCAGCGTGCGGGCGCTGCCGCGTTCCAGTTCGAGGCCCGCCAGCGCCCAGCCCTGCGTGCCGTTTTCCAGCGCGAGCACCGGGTTTGGCACGCCCAGGTCGCGCAGGATCTGCGCGCCGACGATGCTGCGGGTGCGACCTGCGCAATGCACCACGATCGGCGTGGCGGCGTCCGGCACCAGCGTACGCCAGCGCAATGCCAGCTCGCCGTTGGGCACGGGAATGGCGCCGGGCAGCGTCATCTTGCGATGCTCTTCCAGCGTGCGGCCGTCGAGCAGCACCAGCGGCTCGCCCCTGCGCTGGCGCTCGGCCAGTTCCAAGGCACCGATGTGCGGCACATCGAACGCATGCTCGGCGACTTCGCCGAAGGTCTTGGAGGGCAGGTTCACGCCCTTGAAGAGGGTGTGGCCGGCGCGCGCCCAGGCCGGTGCGCCTCCGGCGAGCACCGACACGTGGTCGTAGCCCAGCGCGGCCAGGCGCCGCGCCGCCAGTTGCGCAAGGAAGTCGCCTTGCTCGCCGTCGTCGAACAGCACCATGCGCGTGGCGCGACGCGGCACCAGGCGGGCCACCTCGGTCTCCAGGCGGCTGTAGGCGGCATGCACTGCGAAGAAGGGATGCCCTTCGCCGTACTGGCCATGCTCGCGGATGTCGAGCAGCGCGAGCTCGAGACCGTCCTGCAGCCATTGGTGCAGGGTTGCGGCGGAAAGTGCGGGGGCGAGAGTGGCAGGGTGGGAAATTTCGGCTGTGGCGGACATCGGGCGGATCGGTCGTGGCGCTGGAGTGAAGGTCGGCGGCACCATAGCGCTTGCCGTGTGCGCTTGGCTAGGAAGGCTTTTGCATAAGCAAGTGCGAAACGGTTCTCCGGCTCGCGCGGTGCGGGCCGGAGGTCTCCAAGCTCAAGGCGCCAGCGTGAGTTTGAAGATCTGGTTGCCGTTGGATGCGCCCACGTACACGGTGCCATCGTCGGCCACCGCCACGCCGATCGGGAAGTTGAATGTGATCGCCGCGCCGTTGCCGTCCCTGAGCGTGCTGATCTCGCCCGTGGGGGTGACCACGCGCGCCACGCCGTCCCAGGCCTGGGTGAGGAACACGTTGTCGTGTGCATCCACGGTCACCCCGTAGGAGTAACCGAGCTTGGCCGGCGTAGCGGCCGTTCCGTCGACCACGCCGGCGCCGGCGTTGCCGTTGGCGCAATCGCCCAGCAGCGTGCTCACCGTGGCGCTGGCCACATCGATCTTGCGCAGGCATGGGCTGTCGGTGTCCGTGTCGTACAACGTGGCGCCATCGCTGCTGATCGCGAGGCCTTGCGGGCGCGCCAGCTGCGCGGCCGTGCCCACCCCGTCGAGGTAGGCCTGGGTGCCGTCGCCCGCGAGCGTGCTGGTGGTGCCGTCGGCCGCGACCTTGCGCACGCGCTTGTTTTCCGTATCCGCCACGAAGAGATTGCCTGCGCCGTCCAGCGCGATGCTGGCGGGGTTGTTGAACAGCGCGGTGGCCGGGCTGTCGGCGTACCCGCTGGTGCCGCTGCCGACCCAGGTGCTGTAGGTCGTGGTGTTGGCGGCGATCTTGTTGATGCGATGCTGGTCGCTCACGTACAGCGTGCCGTCGGCGGCCAGCGCCAGGCCATATGGCGTGTTCATGGTCATCCCCGGCGTGACTTCCGCGCCGTTGCCGGTACCCGTGTCGATCTTGTAGACCGAACCGTTGCCGCCCATGGCCACGTACAGGCTCGCGCCGCTCGCATCCAGAAGGAGCTGATAAGGATGGCTGTAGCTCACCCCTGTCGTCGCGAGGACGTTGGCGACCCAGGGCCTGACCGTGAGCGTGGCGGCACGGCTGGTCACGCTGCCGTTGTTGCCCGTCACTCGCACCCGCAGTTGATGGCCGCTGTCGGCGAGCTGATTGGCGCCGGTGATGAAGCGGTCGCCATTGGCACCGGGGACATCGGTCCAGCTGGCTCCGCCGTCGGCGCTGCGCTGCCACTGGTAGGCCGTGGCGTGCACGGTCTGCACCTTCAGCGCGGCAGCGACGCCCTGGCCAATAGTGGTATCCGAAGGCTGCGTCGTGATGGCGGGGGTGGTTTCGTCCTGCGTTGTCGCCGGCGTCTGCGTGCCCTGGGGAGCAGGCGCGGGAGCGGGGGCCGCGGCGAGGCCGGGGAAGCCGCCGCTTCCGCCACCACCGCCGCCGCAGGCGGCCAGCAAGAGGTTCGTCAGCAGCAGCGCGGCGGATGCGCGCCATGCACGGGAAGCGGTACGAGTGGTGTTCATGATGGGCCTTCCTTTTTCCATGTGGAGTGAATGAGAAGGCCTCACGGTAGGGGCGGCGACACCTGCAATCCAGTGTCGAAGGTCATCGCGGGGCAGCAAAAAAAATGCTCAGGCGCGCATGCGAACGTGCGGCGTGTCGTGCCGCGTCAACGACGCGAGGGCCTGCAGAAGCCTGTCGGCGGCCACCGGCTTGAGCAGGACCTGCAACCCCGAGTCGCGCATCTGCCGCTGTCGTTGCGGTGCGGTTTCCCCGGTGATCAGCAAGACCTGCAGGCCGGGGCCGAAGCGCGCGCGCAGGCGCTGCGCCGCGGCCAGTCCATCGGCACCGTCGGCCAGCCGTACGTCGCACAGCAGTACTTCGACCGGGGTACTTCCATGCGCGGCATGGGCCAGCACGGCCTCGGCGTCCGCCTCGCTCGCCACCGCGTCGACGCTCAGGCCGTGGGCCTGCAGCAGGCCGGCGACAGCCTGTCGGATCGCGGCCTCGTCATCGATGACGAGCACGCGCCGCGGCAACGGCAGCGGGGCGCCCGGCAGTGCGGCGAGAGGCGGCGACCCCAAGGCCGTCACAGCCGGAAGCACCAGCCGGAAGCGGCTGCCGTGATGCAGCCGCGAGCGCACCTGCAGCGGATGCGCCAGCAGGCGCGAGAGCCGCTGCACGATGGACAGCCCGATGCCCAGTCCCTTCGTCCGATCGCGCCCCGGATTGTCGATCTGATAGAACTCGTCGAAGATGCGGCCGAGGTGCTCGTCCGCGATGCCGATGCCGGTGTCGCATACGTCGATCCACACCAGCGGCCCGCGCGCCCGGGCCGCCACCACCACGCCGCCGCGCGTCGTGTACTTGAGCGCGTTGTGCACAAGATTGGAAAGCAGGCGTTGCAGCAGTTGCGGGTCGCTCAGCACCCAGCAGGGCGTGGCGCGCAGCCGCAATTGCAGATCCAGGTCTGCCGCCTGCGCCACGAACACATTGTTGAGCGCGAGGAACAATGGATTGAGTTCCACCGGCCGGACCTGCGGCGCCACCTCGCCGGCATCCAGCCGCGAGATGTCCAGCAGGATATCCAGCGAATCGCCGAGCGTTCCGACCGCATCCATCAGCCGCACCGCGTGGTCCCATTCGTCGCTGCCCTTGAGCTTCTTCTCGATGACGGCGCCGAACAAGGCGATGGCGTGCAGAGGCTGGCGCAGATCGTGGCTCGCCGCGGCAAGAAAACGCGTCTTCTCCTCGCTGGCCCGCTGGGTCGCGGCAATCTGATGGCTCAGTTGCTCGGCCAGCGCCTCCTTTTCGAAACGCATCGTCAGCGAGGCGGTCAACAGCCGATGGTGCTGCAGCGCGAACATGATCATGACGCACAGGTACAGCAGGCATCCCGTGGCCAGGAACAGGTGCGTGCTGTCGCCGCGCCAGGCCAACGCCAGGGTCAGGCTCGCCATGCTGGGCACGATGAAGCGCGGAATATTGCGCTTGAGAACCGCCAGCGACAGCGCGCCGCCGGCGCAGCCGCCCATCATCATCACGATGACCATGACCCAAAGCCCCAGGTGGCGTCCCGGCGGAACGCACAGCCAGGGCGCCAGGCCCCAGACGCAGGAGCGAAGCAGCACGTTGCGCGCATTGAAGCGTGCCCAGTACTCGGGATGGGCCAGTGCATCGGGGCTGCGCCGATAGCGCCTGTAGGCGCGCCGCAGCGTCAACGCCAGGTGCAGCGCCATCCACAGCAGGACCTGCCATCGCCACGTGGCCACGAACAGCCCGATGCCCAGTGCCTGTGCCGTGAGGAAGTCCGCGAGATAGGCTGCCGGCGCATTGGCATGGACCGCCGCCACCTGCTCGCGCAGCACCCGCTCGGCCAGCTCGGGCGGAAGCGGGTCATTCATCGATGGCATGCGGGCCTTGCCGACTCGAAATCCGCATGACCCGGCAGGCTCACTTCAGGCTGCTGATGAGCTGGGCCCGCGAGCGCATGCCGAACAGCAACAGCAGTGTGGACACATGGTTCTTGACCGTGCCTTCGGTCAGGTTCGAAAGCTGCGCGATCTCCTTGTTCGACTTGCCGGCCAGCAGCCAGTCGAGGATCTCGACCTGGCGCGCATTGAGTTGCGGCTGCAGCTCGGCCGTCGACGCCGTCGTGCGCACGGCTGCAGGCGCCGCGGGCATCGCGAGCGGCAGCGCGGCAAGGTCGTTGTCCCGCACGTAGCGCAACACCTCGCCCAGGTGGCCGGTCTTCGGCAGGAAAGCCTGCGCCCCGAGCGCCGTGGCTCCATGCATCAGCGCATGGCTGTCCTTGCCCGAGAGCACGACCACGCGCGATGCAGGAAAGGCGCGCCTGAAGCGCATGAGGGTGTCCAGACCCTGGGAATCGGGCAGATCGAGATCGAGCAGCACCAGGAGGTGTGACGTCAAATGGAACTCGTACAAGCGCAATGCGTCGCTCAGGCAGCGGGCCTCGTGCACCGGTACGCTGCCCGTCTCTGCCAGCAGCAGTGCCCTCAGGCCCAGGCGTACCAATTCGTGGTCGTCGACCACCAGGATGCCCCGCGCCGGTATGACAACGCCAGCCTCGCCGCGCAAGAGGCCGGCATGTGGCGGCAGTGATGTGGCGGTGGCCATGGTCCGGGCATCTTAGAGCGCAGGAGCCGGAAGCTGAAATGACCAAAGTCATGAGATCGGATGCGCAGCCGCTTCTCATGGAGCGCAGTTCCCTCGCAAAATGCGAAGGCATACGCAAGAAGGCATATGCCTTCAGGATGGCCCGTTGCTCGCCGCTGGAGTCATGCGCGTGGCTTCACTTCGATGCCAGCGCTGCGAACATGCAGCAACGTTGAAAGAGGAACCGAAGAACATGACAGTCAAGCGAATGGACAACGTCCTCATCGTTGTCGACGATCTCGAAGCGGTGAAAGCCTTCTTCATCGAGCTGGGCCTCACCCTCGAAGGCCAGACCACGGTCGAAGGGCCTTCTGTCGGAAGCCTCATAGGGCTTGGAGATGTTCGAGCGACGCTCGCGATGCTGCGGACTCCCGACGGGCAGGGAATCGAGCTGGACAAGTTCCACACGCCGGATGCGATCAGGTTCGGTCCCGTGAATGCGCCAGTGAACGCCTTGGGGCTTCGCCGCATCATGTTCGCCGTCGATGGTATCGATGCCGTCGTTGCGCGAATGCAGGCCCATGGCGCAGAACTGATCGGGCAGATGCAGTACGGGGAGTCGTACCGGCTTGCATACGTCCGCGGTCCCGAGGGCATCATCGTCGGGCTTGCGGAGCAGCTTGGCTGAGGAAGGGCGGCGCTATCACCGGCAACGGTGGAACGAAGAAAAGCCCCTGCCGCCTGACAAGCAGACGACAGGGGCAAAGGGCTTTATCGGCCTTTCAGCTCAGCACCTCGGTCACGATGCCTGCGCCGACGGTCTTGCCGCCTTCGCGCATGGCGAACCGCATGCCGTTTTCGATGGCCACGGGCTTGTTCAGCTCGAAGCCGATCTGCGCTTGTGCACCCGGCTCGACCATCCCGGTGTCGGTGTCGACGCGGATGACACCCGTCACGTCGGTCGTGCCGAAGAAGAACTGCGGCTGGTAGCCCGAGCCGAACGGGGTATGGCGACCACCTTCGTCCTTGCTGAGAACGAAGATCTGTGCACGGCCCGTCCGGTACGGCTTCAGTGCACCGGGTTTCACGACAACCTGGCCTCGCACGACATCGTCGCGTTTGACCCCGCGCAGCAGCAGCCCCACGTTCATGCCGGCCCGTGCCTCGGCGACGTCCTTGTGGAAGGACTGCACGCCGGTGACGACCACCTTCTCGTCGCCGGCCGCGCTGAGCCCGACGATTTCCAGGTTGTCACCAACGCGGATCACGCCGCGCTCGACACGGCCGCTGATCACGGTGCCGCGGCCAGTGATGGTGTGCACGCCTTCGACAGGCATCATGAACGGCGCGTCGTAGTCGCGCACCGGATCAGGAATGCGCGAATCCAACGCGTTCACGAGCTCGACGATGCATTGAACTTCGGCGCCTTCGAGGTCTCCGCGTTCGGCGGCGACCAGGGCCTTCAGCGCGCTGCCGAAAACGAAGCAGGCATCGTGGTACCCATGCGCAGCCAGCAGCGCACCGATCTCCATTTCGATCAGCTGCTCGATATCCGCACGGTCACCGTCTGCGACGAGGTCCATCTTGTTCACGAACACCACCATGTGGCCGACATTTACCTGGCGGGCCAGCAGCACATGCTCGATGGTCTGCCGTGCGGCGCCCTCGGTGCCATCCACCAGCAGGATCGCGCCGTCCATCTGCGAGGCGCCGGTGATCATGTTCTTGATGTAGTCGGCATGCCCCGGGCAGTCGATGTGTGCGTAGTGACGGCGGTCCGACTCGTATTCGACGTGCGAGGTGTTGATCGTGATGCCGCGCTCGCGCTCTTCCTTTGCGTTGTCGATCTGCCCATAGGACAGCGCATCGCCGCCAAAGCGCGCGGCCTGCACGAAGGTCAGAGCAGCCGTCAGCGTCGTCTTGCCATGGTCGACGTGACCGATGGTTCCGACATTCACATGAACCTTGTTGTTCATCATGTTTTCTCCAGTTCGAGAGTAAAAAACCGATCCGATTCGCTGGCCAGGCGAGTGGGTCGGCGGGTTGTCGGTGCGCGCGCACCAAATTCGCGATGCCCGCCATGCGGGCGAAAAAAAAACCTGTCGGGCTTGACCACCCGACAGGCTTTTTCTTGCCTGAAGGATGGACCTCCAGGCGCACGAAGGCCTGGAGGCTCTACACGAACCACTCCACGGAGTCGAAGCACAGCACTGCGCTGGTAGCGCATGCGATGAAGGGAAGTTCTTTCTCGGGGCTCATGTTCAAAGTTCCAACGAGGCAGGCAGAAAACGAAAAAACCCGGTGGCTTGAGGCCTACCGGGTCTTGTGAAACTCAGGAGGCCGAGCCTCCAGGTGAAAAGGCTCTAGGACAGCAATTCGGCGCGAAACGCGCGCAGCGATGCCGCCGCAATGGTGCGGGTCATCAAGGCGTGTTGCGCGGTCATGAGTTGCTTCATTGGTATCTCTTGGGCTCGGCTGTCAGCCCAATGCGATGGTTGATCTTCAGGGGCGCGAAGGCTAACACTGCCATTGCAATCCGACAACAGGAGCGTTGCATCCACGCAGCAACAGCGTTTGGTCTTTCGCCGCCGATTTCGTGACGTTGGCTGTGCCTTTCGTCAAGAGCGGAGGCCCAGATAAAATGAGTGCTCGAGTTTTCAAATTCCTGTCGCCCTCAAAAAAATCGCCGATGAGAAAGGCTCTGCTCCGTCCTTCAATCTGGGTTGGCATCCACATGAGCCTTGTCGCAACGCTCGCTGGCGCCACGGCGGGAGTGCAAGTGGAGAAGATCTCGCGGAACCTGCCAGCGGGCGTTGCGCTCCCGGAGCCGGAAGCAGTTCTTCCCGCGAATTCCGCAGCCGGTACGCCCGCGACGGGCGGCGTCTGGGCCACTACCGACAGAAGAACCAACGCCATCCGTGCTCAATGGCCCATCGAGGATGAATCGCTGCGTCGCGTGATCATGCACTGGGGCTCCGCCGTGGGCGTGGAGGTGCGCTGGGAGAGCACTCGCGACTACACGCTCACACCCGAGGTGCGTTCCGGCAAGTTCACTGGATCCTTCAAGGATGCCTTGTTTCAGCTTGCACAGAAGTATCAGATGCTGAGTGCACCGCTGTTGCTCGAGTTCTCGGAAGACGGCACGGTTCTCCAGGTGCGCGATCAAGAAGGTTCTCGGTAGAGTCGTCGCACCCTTGACGCGGTGCGGAAGCAGTACCCTGGGCGTTCGCTGTGCATTCAACTGCGTGCCTCACTTCGCACGCGCCTGCTGGCTCCGTTGCTCTCCATTCTTCGGCGAGGATTGACGCACCCTCGTCGTCATCTCGTAAGGACTGGTCAGGGCTGAGCCAGGACAAGTGAACAGCTATTCCAGCGTGACCGGGTGATGGCTCCGCAGCCGGCAGCTAGCTCGATCTGGACTCGAGCTTCCCATGATGGCAAAGAATAGTTGGCCGATATCCAGTTATGCGACAGCCATTGCCCTATGCGGCTATGGGGCAGTGTCGGCACGTGGGTCGGCACGCCACATGAGATAGGAATACGGCTTAAGTAGCGTGGGCCGGTTGAGGGCGAGATTGTCAATATGAATGTCCGCACATCGCTAGTCTGGGATCCTCCGTTCAGCGTCTATCGGAAGGCCGCTTTCGGCATAACCAGACCTTCGCTAGAGCAAAGGACATAGCGATTCGCTCGCAATGCCCGCTTTGAGCCTTCGCGATGGCGGCGCGACCGGCTACAGTCAGCCGCAAGCAGTCATACGATTTCCACGCTCAAAATCAATCAAGCATGCTTACGGACATTCTGATTGCCTCGATTGACGATGCACCCGAAATTCTTTCCGCCGCTTCAGGTGACTGGCCTCGCTTGCAGTTCAACTCTTTGGACAACATGGCGCTAGCCGGACTTTGGTCCGCTCTCGGCGGAACTACCCAGGCGGATTTTGAGGGTGAGAAGTACCTCCTTGCGCACACGCAGGAGCAATGGGTCTTTGAATTTCCGCAGGATTTCGTGAATAGGCTCTCTGCGGTGCAGCCCGGCGCCGTCGCGGAAGTCGCAATGTCCTGGGCCAAGCACGATGAACTGGTGCACATGGGCGCCGACGGCCCTGGCGTAGAGCCGGTCGTAGAGGCGATGAGCGAATTTGCCCGGCAGGCGATTGGCCAGGGCAAGAGCCTCCTCCTGTTCATGTGCCTCTAGCGGCAAGCCTGTTCATGGCCACAAACGGTCATTCGAACAGGGCGCTTGTCGGCCCTAAAACTTCGTAGACAACGCCTTCATGAGCGATTTCAACCTTCTGACCATTTCTGCAGTTCAATCCCACATTGGGCCCGTGATTGCTACATATCTCGGTGCAGATTGCTTCGCCGAGGTGAAGCCGCTCCACTGGGTCGACAGCAAAGATGCCCCTGTTCGCCGTGTCTTCGCCTACGCACAACTTAAAGGCGGAGTTATTGCCCCGCGATGGGGGTATTCGTTCGATTTCGTGCCGCATCTCGTCGCGGGAAAAATGCAGTGGCATCGCACCGAAAAATCGGCAATCTTTGATGCGTTCATCGACGGACAATCCACAGAACTCAATCTCTCGTGCATGTGGGGGGAACAGGGCCTGCTTGAAGGTATGACACCCCGACTTTCAAGCGCTGTGCGACAAGCGCAGGACTTCTGGCAGTTGGGCGGGCAAGCGACTTCGGTCTACGACCAAGTTGTCGCGCTGAGTAGCCGCCCTGGGGCAGGCATCTACACCCAGTTGCCGGTGGCAGTCGCGTTTTGCCATGCACTTTCAGGGCGCGAAGAAGATGCGCGTCGTGCGATGGCGACTTATATTGACCGAGGGAGGCCACGCGAAGACACTGTGCCGAAGCTATGGGCAGCTCTCAGCGGCGCGCTCGAGTCTGGGCGTCGACCTCAGACGGTCTGAACCTGGACGACTGCTATCCGGCGCTTTCAAGGACCTCTAAGGCCTCAATGCGCCGACGTGGCGAGGGGCTACATTCGGCCAACACCGGCCCTTCGAAGCCAAGGCTGAATCTGCTCAGAAGGAGACATTCGATGGCAGAAGGTGAATCCTCGGTGACTCTGCGCAGATCGCGGCTCTACTGTGCTGCAGTGCTTGGGCTTCTGGTCGGGATCACTCTGGTGACACCCCTCCAGGCCGCAGAAGACACGGCGAACGAAGTCGCAGCGCCGAGCACTTCCGTGTATCGGAACGTCGACGGTCGTGACCTCCGAGCATTCAAGTTTTCGCCTTCCGATCTCAGCGGCACTGCGCGGCCAGGCATCCTGATGGTGCAAGGCGGCGCTTGGTCGCGCGGCAGCCCGGAGCAACTTTTCAGAGCAGCGCAGTTCTTCTCTGAGAAAGGATTCATATCTGTGGTGCTGGAATACAGATTGGCGGATGCAACGAACTCGCCGGTCGAGTCCTTCTCGGATGTGTGCCACGCGCTAGCGTTTATGAGAAAGGATGCCGAGAGACTAGGCCTTGCGTCATCGCGGATCGCACTTTGGGGCATCTCGTCGAGCGGCCAGCTCGCGGCAGCTGCGGCGACGACTGGCTGCGGCGCTGCCCAGGGCAGTGTGGGTAACGGTGGCCCCGACGCATTGCTGTTGGTCTCGCCCGTAGTGGACGCCGTCTCAGATGGATTGTTTCGTGATCTGATGAAGGGGCACGCGAAGCCTTCGTCTTTGTCGCCAACCCACACGTTGATGCGGGGCATAGTTCCCACACTCATCATCCAAGGAGATGCCGATCGGACCACGCCCATCGAGCGGAGCAAGGCATTTTGCGCGCGAGCACAAGAGCTCGGAAGCCGGTGCGAACTCGTAGCTCTGGACGGAAAGGGACACGTACTTGACAGGGAAGCCCGAGATGGACTGCTGGACCGTCAGGCTACATTCCTTCGCGAACTGTGGCAGGGGCCGTAGCTTTTTGTTCGTCGGCGCGCTTTTCGGCCACGAGCGGAAATTGAGAAGTGCAATTCTTGTGGGAGGGCCCCGGTGGGCATCATGCAAATTCAACCCGACGATTTGACTCCGGCGGAGTGGATTCAGATCATGTATCCCCATGAGCCGGATTGGGCGAACGTCGATAGCGAGACGCTTATTGCACTCGTGGAGGCCTTCGTAGGCGAGCAGTCCTGCGCAACGAGCGCAATTGGGGGTCTTTCGCGCCGGGACCATCGACGAGCGGCGGAGCTTGCGAAGTGGCTGCTTGATTCAGAGCGCGCGGATGAGTGGCTGAAGGCTGCTGCCCGCGATGTCCTTTCGCCTACATAAGCACGACCACTTTGGGGCCTGGCACGGACAGTGTCTTGGTCACAATCGGCCAATACCGGCCGGTCGCCGACCCCGTTTAATTCGACTGTAAGCAGACATTCGCGGCGCGTGTTCGAAACGGTTTGAGTGCTGGCCACTCAAGCTTCGTCGAAAGCGCGCGCGAACCAAGAGCGGCCGGTCAGATGCTTGGGCCTATTCGGGAAGAGGACCGATGCACCATTGCTGTTCGCAAGGCACGCCATCATGGTCCCCATCCATTGGAGTGCCGGGGCAGTTCTTGAAGAAGAACTTTGCCTCAGTGCATGACGTCATCTGCGAACAATACTTGGTTGTAAAAACTCTCAATCACCGCATGGCCAGGTCCAGACCCATCCAATTGCAAATTTCAAAGATGAGGAACAGCATCAGGAACGAAGAAGCGACGAACGCTGCGCCCACCTTGATAGATGTCAGTACCACCGCAACTGTCTTTTGATTCTTGTCCTTTTGCCCCCGATCGTAATGCCACCTGACGGCCAAATACATGCCCACACTGAGCACGAGAACCTTGAAAATAACAAAAGAAATAGGGATTGAATTCATGATTGAAATGATATTAATGGCGACAGATGGCGAGCGCCCGAGCGTGGCGAATAGCTAAATAGACGGATGAAGAAACGCAAAAGCAATCTAACGACGCGGTTGCTGTGGGGTGAATGAGCGTCCGCAAGTCGCGTCGAAAGGCATGTAAAACATCGATCGAAAGGCGGAGCTGTCCGCCAGCGCCACAGAAGCACTCTCATGGTGCTGTCCAGTGTTCATCTTCCAGGCTGATACGTACAGAACCAGATCGCCTGAAAATTTGCGTATCAGATCCAAGAAGGCCGCTCGTCGCTCCAGGGCACGCCAACGTCTGATATGACAATCTCGGGAGCGGTTCAGAGCGACCGTATCAGAAAGAGATGCCCATGAACCGCTACGAGAGGAAGCGTCGCGTCGAGTGGGACGCATCGAAGGCACGGGTTTCCTCCAGCGTGGCCTCGATGCGCAGCAGGGAGTCCTTGAGCGTCGGGTACAGCTGGTCGCACAGGGCGGTAGGGACTAACCCGGATGAGCCGCGCGAGAAGAGCCGGTCGCCATAGCTCGTGCGAAGCCGTGCCAGGGCGTGGCTGACCGTCGGCTGCGTGAGGTCCAGACGGTCACCCGCCAGAGTGACGCTGCGAGTTTCGTAGATGGCGACGAACACGCGAACGAGGTTCAGATCGAGGCGCGCGAGTTCGGCGGCGGGCTGTTTCTTCATGCTCATCATCGATTTGTAACACGCGCAGAATCGATTTGTCGAATGAAGCTCTGTTCCTAGGATTCAGGCCACAGGGATCCCACGTCCCACCGAACTACAGGAGACAGATTGCATGGAGCGCTCATTCAGTGCCGAGGTCAGGTCGCTTTCGCTTGGCGCGGGCGATGAGTTCCACGGTGAAGGCATCCTGGCGGTGACCAAGGGGCTCCTGCAGTCCGGCGTCAGCTACATCGGCGGCTACCAAGGCGCGCCCGTTTCCCATCTCATCGACGTACTTGGCGATGCACAGGGCCTGCTCGATGAGCTGGGCATCTATTTCGAGCCGGCCGCATCGGAGGCCGGCGCCGCGGCGATGCTCGGCGCCTCCATCAACTACCCGGTCCGCGGCGCGGTGACCTGGAAATCGACGGTGGGAACCAACGTCGCTTCCGATGCGCTGTCCAACCTCGCCTCGGCCGGCGTGCGCGGCGGCGCGCTGATCATCCTCGGCGAGGACTACGGAGAGGGGTCCAGCATCATCCAGGAGCGCACGCACGCGTTCGCGATGAAATCGCAGATCTGGCTGATGGATCCGCGCCCGAACCTCACGTCGATCGTCGACGCCGTCGAGAAGAGCTTCGAGCTGTCCGAGGCGAGCCAGACACCGGTGATGCTGCAGCTGCGCATCCGCGCTTGCCATGTGCATGGGCATTTCCTGTGCAAGGACAACCGGGCGCCCGCGATTTCGACACACCATGGATTGGACGCGCCGACCTTCGAATACGCGCGCGTCAACCTGCCGCCCTCGACCTACGAGCACGAGCGCCAGAAGATCGAGGAACGCTGGCCGGCGGCCGTGCGGTTCATCCAGGACGAGCGGCTCAACGAGGTGTTCGACGGCGCGCACGACGAGATCGGCCTCATCGTGCCAGGTGGCCTCTACAACGGCGTGATTCGTGCCCTGCAGCTCCTTGGCCTGGCCGATGCATTCGGCCGGACCGAGGTGCCCCTGTACGTGATGAACGTGGTCTACCCCCTGGTCCCGCAGGAACTGCTGGACTTCTGTTCGAACAAGCGCGCCGTCCTGATGGTGGAGGAGGGGCAGCCGAACTACATCGAAGACGCGGTCCACGCCATTCTCCGACGCGCCGGCCTCGACACGCGGCTGGCCGGCAAGGATGTGTTCCCGATGGCGGGCGAGTACACGGGCGAAGTCCTGCTGAAGGGAATTTCCGCCTTCCTGGACGAGGTCCGCCCCAGCGGCGTGGATGCGGCCAAGGCCGCCGAACAGTCGAACGCGCTGGCACAAACCAGGGTGCAGGCGGCGCAGGTGCTTGGCGTGCCGGTCCCGAATCGTCCCCCGGGGTTCTGCGTGGGTTGCCCCGAGCGACCCGTTTTCGCGGCGATGAAGCTCCTGCAAAAGGAGCTTGGCCAGGTTCACGTCAATGCGGATATCGGCTGCCACACCTTCGGCACCTTGCCGCCCTTCAACACGGGAAGCACCGTCCTGGGCTATGGCCTGGGCCTGGCCAGCTCGTCCGGCATCGGCGCGCTGATGACCCGTCGAACGGTCAGCATCATGGGCGACGGCGGCTTCTGGCACAACGGCTTCACCAGCGGCGTGGTCAACGCCGTCTACAACGGCCAGGACTCGGTGCTGATCATCCTGCAGAACGGCTACACCTCGGCGACCGGGACACAGGCCATCCCGTCCTCGCCCTCGCAACCTGCCGCCCGCCCCCTGACCCTGAACATCGAGCGCGCGCTCGAAGGCGTCGGCGTCAAATGGCTGCGCAAGATCCGCAGCTACTCCGTCGAGGAGATGGTCGCGACACTGCGCGAGGCGATGACCACCGATGAGCCCGGCCTGAAGGTCATCATCGCCGACGGCGAATGCCAACTGGAGCGCCAGCGCCGCATCAAGCCGAAGGTTGCACAGCAACTCAAGAACGGCGAACGCGTCGTGCGCACGCGCTTCGGCATCGACGAGAGCGTGTGCACGGGCGATCACTCCTGCATTCGCTTGTCCGGGTGCCCCTCGCTCACGATCAAGCCCAACCCGAGTCCGTTGCGCACCGACCCCGTGGCCACGGTGAACCAGGGTTGCGTCGGCTGCGGGCTGTGCGGGGAGAACGCGCACGCGGCGACGCTTTGCCCGTCGTTCTACAAGGCGGACATCGTCCAGAACCCGGGACGCTGGGACCGCTTCATGGCGGGCATCCGCGGCGCCGTGATCGGCCGGCTTGCCCGCAGCACCCGCACCCCCTCGGAGCTGGTGCAATGACGCGCTCGGTCTGTGTCCTGATCGCAGCCATGGGCGGCGAGGGCGGCGGTGTTCTGGCCGACTGGCTGATCGACGCGGCCACCCGGGGGGGATTCCCGGTGCAGAGCACCTCGGTCCCGGGAGTCGCGCAGCGCACGGGCGCAACGACCTACTACGTCGAGATCTACCCGGTGCCGCGCGCCGAGCTTGGAGGGCGTGAACCGGTGCTGTCGTTGACGCCCACGCCGGGCGGGCTCGACCTGGTGGCGGCGTCGGAGCTGGTCGAGGCGGGCCGCGCCATCCAGGCAGGGTACGTATCGCGCGAGCGCACGGTGTTGTGCGCATCCACCCACCGCGAGTTCGCGGTGTCGGAAAAAAGTGCGATGAGCGACGGGCGCTACGACAGCGCGCGCGTCCTGCAGGCGGCCCACGCGATGGCCGCGCACAGCGCCCTCTTCGACATGCGGATGCTCGCGCAGAAGAACGGCACGGTCATCAACACGGTGCTTTTCGGCGCGATGGCGCGTTCCGGCCGACTGCCGTTCGACCGGGCGGCGTGCGAGGAAGCGATCCGACGCTCGGGCAAGGCCGTCGAGGCCAGCCTGCGCGGCTTCGCGGCCGGCTACGAATGGACCCCGGGTGCCGATGCGCCGGAGCCCGCAAGGCATCCAGGGCGCCTGCCCACTTCGGCCCGGCTCGACGCGCTGCCCGAGGCCATCCGCTCCATCGTGGCGGCCGGTGTCGCTCACACCGCCGACTTCCAGGATGCACGCTACGCCGGGCTCTTTCTCGATCGGGTCGAGCGTGTGCTCCAGCTGGAGCGCGCGGTCGGGGATCCCCGGTTTCCCGTGAGCCGGGAGACGGCGCGCCATCTGGCGCTGTGGATGGCGTTCGAGGACGTGATCCGGGTGGCCGATCTGAAGAGCCGCCGCGAACGCATCGAGCAGGTGCGCCGTGAAGTGGGCGCCAAGGCGGGCGAGCCTGTCCAGCTCACCGAATTCCTCAAGCCAGGCCTGGACGAAATTTGCTCGGTGCTGCCCCCTCGCATGGCCGCCTGGGCGCGCAAGCGACTGGCAGCACGCGCGCATGTCCTGCAGAAGGGCATCCATCTGCGCTCGCATACGTTGCACGGCTTCATGACCCTGGTGGCGCTGCGCTCGCTGCGCCCGTTGCGTCGAAGGATGTCCCGCTACGTCGCGGAGCAGCAGGCCATCGAGCGTTGGCTGCGCGCGGTGCAGGACAGCCTCGGGCGCAGTCCCGAACTGGCGCAGGAGGTCGCGTTGGCCGGCAACCTGGTCAAGGGCTATGGCGAGACCAGTGAACGTGGCCATCGCAATCTGGCGGCCATCCTGGACGACGTGGAGCGCGCCAATGCGGCGTCGCCGCCGGATGCGGGCGCGGTGGAGCGGATCCACAAGGCCCGCAAGGCTGCACTGGATGACCCGGAAGGCCGCGCGCTTGCGGGCGCGCTCGGCCTGCCGCCGCCGCAGCCCGTCGCCCAGCCCATTCGTTTCGTGCGCCGGCGCCCCGCGGGGTGACGACGCAGGCCCCCCGATGAGTTCACAACAAAGAAGGAGACAAGTGATGATGGAAAAACTGACCCGCCGCGCCCTCGCGGTTCTGGCAATCTGCAGCCTCGGCGCGATGAGCCCGGCGTTCGCGCAAGGCAAGCCGATCAAGATCGGTGCCGTCGTTTCGGCCACCGGGCCCGCCTCGTTCCTCGGCGATCCCCAGCAAAAGACGCTCGAGAGCTATGTTCAGAAGATCAATGCCGGTGGTGGTGTGCTGGGGCGCAAGCTGGAGCTCGTGCTCTATGACGACGCGAGCGACGCCAACAAGGCCAACGCCTTCGCGCGCCGGCTGATCATCCAGGACGAGGTCGACGCGATCCTGGGTGCATCGACCACGGGATCGACCATGGCGATGGTGCCGCAGGTCGAGGCCGCCAAGATTCCGAACATCTCGCTGGCTGCCGCCTCCGTCATCGTCGAGCCGGTCAGGCCCTGGGTCTTCAAGATGCCGCACTCGGATCGCATGGCGGCGCAGAAGGTGCTCGAGGAAATGAAGAAGCGAGGCTTCATGCAGTTCGCGCTGCTCTCCGACACCGGCGGCTTCGGCAAGTCCGGCCGCACCGAGACGCTCAAGATGGCCGGGGCCCTCGGCATGAAGGTGGTCGAGGATCAGCAGTACGGCGAGAAAGACACCGACATGACCCCGCAGCTGACGAAGGTGAAGTCTTCGCCGGCGCAGGCCATCCTGGTGTTCGGGACCGGGCAGGCCCCTGCGATCATCGCGCGCAACTACCAGCAGCTCGGTGTGCAGCAACCGCTCTACACGACTCACGGCCAAGCGTCGACCGAGTTCATCCGGATCGCCGGCAAGGCGGCCGAGGGTATTCGCATGCCCTCGCCGGCATTGCTGATCGCGAAGGCGTTGCCCGCCAGCGACCCCCAGCGCGACGTCAGCGCGGAATACGTGAAGGCGTACGAGGGCCAGTTCAAGAGCGATGTCTCGACCTTCGGCGGCTACGCACACGATGCGCTGCTGATTCTGGTGGATGCGATCAAGCGCGCCGGTGGAACCGACAAGGACAAGGTGCGCGCGGCCCTCGAGCAGACCAAGGGGTTCGTCGGGGTGAGCGGCATCTACACGATGTCCCCTCAGGATCACATGGGGCTGGACGTCACGGCCTTCCGGATGGTCGAGGTCAAGGACGGGGTCTTCAAGGAGGTCAGGTAGCCGAAGCGCTCGAAGAAGAGAGAGCGCACATGCTGCTTCGCTCGAATGATTTCAGGAGGCGCGCGCAGAAGAGGCTGCCGCGCTTCGTTTTCGACTACGTGGACGGCGGGGCCGAGGACGAGCGTTGCCTGGGCAGGAACCAGGTGGCGCTCGAGGCGATCACGCTCGTGCCGCGGGTGCTTCGCGATACACGCGTCGTGCAGACGTCGACCGACGTGTTCGGCAAGACCTGGTCGCTTCCCATGGGCATCGCGCCCATCGGCTTCGCGGGGCTGGTCAGGCCGCAAGGCGATGTCCTGATGGCCAGGGCCGCCGCGGCGCACGGCGTGCCGTTCGTCCTCTCGACGGCTTCCAATTCACGCCTGGAGGCCGTGAGGGAAGCAGCGCCGCACGGTGTGCTGTGGATGCAGCTCTACGTCATGAGCGACCGCGCGATCGCGCAGCAGATCCTGCGCCGCGCGCGCGCGGCCAACTTCGACGCGCTCGTGCTGACCGTGGACGTGCCGGTCAGCGGGATGCGCGAACGCGATGCCAGGAACGGCTTCAAGCTGCCGTTCCGACCAAGACTCTCGACCGCGCTTGACCTGATAAGCCATCCTCTGTGGTCGCTCGCGGCGGCGCGTTCTGGTGCGCCGGCATTCGCCAACCTCGTCGAGGACCCGGACGCGCCGGCCTCGCCGCAGGTCCAGGCCGCACTGCTGGCGCGTTCGATGGACCGAAGCCTGACCTGGGACAGCCTGGCATGGCTGCGCAGGCACTGGGAAGGGCCGCTGCTGGTCAAGGGAGTGCTGAGCGCGGCCGATGCGCGCGAAGCCGTCGGCCACGGTGTCGACGGCCTGATCGTCTCGAACCACGGTGGCCGCCAGCTGGACGTCGCTCCGGCAACCATTGCGGCGTTGCCGCGCATCGTCGACGCGGTGGGTGGCCGCTTGCCCGTCTTTGTCGACGGCGGATTCCGTCGCGGAAGCGACGTGGCCAAGGCCGTGGCTTTGGGGGCACGCGGCGTCTTCATGGGGCGCGCGCCGATCTGGGGGCTGGCGGCCGGCGGTCAGGCTGGCGTCGAGGACGTCCTGGCGTTGGCGAAATCCGAGTTCGAACGAACTCTCATCCTCCTGGGGGCGACCCGGGTGGCCGATTTGCACGGTGGCGAACTGCTGTACGGCGGTTCTGCCGGAGAACGAAATGTCTGATCTTGCTCAATTCGTACTTTCCGGGCTGACGACGGGCGCTGTGTATGCGCTCGCCGCGCTCGGCTTCACGCTGATCTACAACGCCAGCGGCGTCATCAACTTCGCCCAGGGCGACTTCCTGATGCTCTCGGCGATGGTCGCTGCGACACTGGTGACGCGCCAGGTTCCCTATCCCGTCGCCATCGCGCTGGGACTGCTCGCGACGGTCGTGGTCGGCCTGATGCTCTACCGCTTCGCCATCCGGCCGGCGGGCGACGCGGATGTGGTGACGCTCATCATCATCACCATCGGTGCCTCGATCTTCATCCAGGGGGTGGTGCAGGTGGTGCTGGGCAAGAACCAGCAGGTGCTTGCGCCGTTCAGCGGCGACACACCGCTGAACGTGCTCGGCGCGCGCGTGTTGCCGCAGGCGATGTGGGTGCTGGGCGTGGGCGCGCTGATGGTCGCGGCGGTGGCGGCGTTCTTCAGGTACACGCTCATCGGGAAGGCGACGCTCGCGGTAGCGGCCAACAAGCTGGCTGCCAGCGCCGTCGGCATCCCCACCCGGCGGGTACTCCAGCTGTCCTTCGGCCTGTCCGCGCTGCTGGGCTCCGTCGCGGGGGTCGTCGCCGCGCCGATCACCACGACCGTCTACGACATCGGGCTCATGCTGGGCATGAAGGGGTTCGTCGCCGCGACCCTCGGCGGTCTTGGCAGCGGCCTCGGCGCGGTGGTCGGCGGACTGATCGTGGGGGTGCTCGAAGCCCTGGTCGCAGGCTACATCTCGTCCGCCTACAAGGATGCCGTGCCCTTCGTGATGATCATCGTCATCCTGCTGGTGATGCCGCAGGGCCTCTTTGGCCGCAAGAGCACGGAGCGTGTATGAACGCCAGCCGACTTCGCGCGCTGGGGGCCACGGCGCTGATTCTTGCCGTGCTGCCGTTCCTGCTGCCCAACAACTTCATGCTGGACATCGCGATCCGCATCGCCTTCGCGGCGGTGGCCGTCATCGGGCTGAACCTCCTGATGGGGTTCGCGGGCCAGATCAGCATCGGACATGCGGGGTTCCTGGCGATCGGTGCCTATGGCAGCGCGATCGCCACCTCCCGCTTCGGCTGGCCGCCGCTGATCGCGATCGCGGCTGCCGGCATCGCCTCCGCCATCCTGGCCTGGCTGGTGGCCAAGCCCATGCTCAGGCTCAAGGGCCATTCGCTCACGATGGCCACCCTCGGCTTCGGTGTCATCGTCAACATCGTGCTCATCAACGAGGTGGCGGTCACCGGGGGGCCTGACGGGATGGCGGTGCCGCCGCTGGAGGTCGCGGGCCTGGCGCTGACCGACCTGCGGCATTGGTATGCAGGGGCCGCCATCGTCCTCTGGCTGGCGATCCTGCTGTCCCTGAACCTGTATGACTCCCCGTGTGGACGTGCCCTGCGCGGCCTGCACGGCTCCGAGGTCGCTGCGCGGGTGGTCGGGGTCGACGTGGCGCTCTTCAAGACGCGCGCGTTCGTCATGTCGGCCGTGATGGCATCGGTCTCGGGCAGCTTGACCGGGCACTACGTGGGATTCATCAGCCCGCAGATGGCCTCTTTCGCACATTCGGTGGAATTGGCCACCATGGTCGTCCTCGGGGGCATGGCGTCGACTTTCGGTGCGGTGCTGGGCTCCGCGGTGCTGACCATGCTGCCCCAGCTGCTGGGCGGGCTGCATGGCTACGAATCGATCCTCTTCGGGCTGATCCTGATGCTGACGATGATGTTCCTTCCCCGAGGCATCGTGCCGACCCTCGCGCTCAAGTTGCGGAGGAAGCACTGATGCTGACCGTAGAACGGCTCACGCGCACCTTCGGCGGTGTCGCCGCGGTCTCCGATGTGAGCTTTGCCGTGCAGAAAGGCCACGTGCACGCCGTGATCGGGCCGAATGGTGCGGGCAAAACGACGCTTTTCAACCTGATCAGCGGCGTCTACACGCCGACCTCCGGCGCCGTCAGGCTCGACGCCGAGGACATCGGCGGTGCCGCGCCGGATCAACTGGCGCGCATGGGCATGAGCCGCACGTTTCAGAATCTCCAGATCTGCATGAACATGACGGCTCTGGAGAACGTCATGCTTGGCGCGCACCTGCGCTGCCGCTCGGGCATCCTGGGATCGCTGCTCGGCTTGACGCGAGCGGCCGACGCCCGGCTGCGCGACGAGTCGGCGCAGGCGATGGACTTCGTCGGCGTGGGCGCCTATCGGCATGCGCATGCGACCGAACTGTCGTTCGGGGTGCTCAAGCGTCTGGAGATCGCCCGGGCGCTGCAGGCCCGGCCACGCCTGCTGCTGCTCGACGAGCCGGCAGCGGGCCTGAATGACAGCGAGACCCACGAGATGACGAAGCTCATCCGGCGCATCGCGCAGGATGGTGTGACCGTTCTGCTGGTCGAGCATGACATGAAGATGGTCATGAGCATTTCCGATCACATCGTCGTGATGGACCAGGGCAAGAAACTTGCCGAAGGCAATGCAGCCACGGTCCGGGCCAACCCGGAGGTGATCGCGGCCTACCTCGGTGCACAGGAGTGAGACCGGCAACATGAAGAACAGCAATTCCACGATCCTCGAAGTCGAGGACCTGCGCGCGGGCTATGGCCGGATCGAGGCGCTGCATGGGGTGTCGATCCGGCTGGATGCCGGGGAACTGGTGGCGCTGGTGGGTGCCAATGGTGCGGGAAAGACGACGCTCCTGCGCACCATCTCCGGTCTCTTGCCCTCGCGCGCCGGCCGCGTCCGGTTTCTCGGGCAGGACATCTCCCGGTCATCGCCCGACATCAGGGTTCGCATGGGCCTGGCGCAGGTTCTCGAGGGCCGGCAGGTTTTCGGGCCCCTGAGCGTGCAGGACAACCTGCGCCTGGGTGCGTTCGTCCACCGCGAGGCGGCCGACGAACGCATGCGCCGGATGTACGACCTTTTCCCGGTCCTGAAGCAGAAGAAGGACCTGCCGGCGGGCACGCTGTCCGGAGGCCAGCAACAGATGCTGGCAATGGCACGGGCACTCATGAGCGCGCCCAAGGCCCTTCTTCTCGACGAGCCCTCGATGGGCCTGGCCCCCTTGCTCGTGCGCGACATCTTTCGGGTGATCAAGGAACTGAAGGACGCGGGAACGCCGATCCTGCTGGTCGAGCAGAACGCGCGTGCCGCCTTGGCCATCGCCGACCGAGGCTACGTGCTGGAAACAGGAAAGATGACGCTGGAAGGCCCGGCGCAAAGGCTGCAGGACGACGAGCGGGTCCGATCTGCCTACCTGGGACTGTGAGGACGAGATGAGCGAGCTGAAGATCAAGGGCGTCAGGGCGCGCGCCGTCAATGTCCCGCTGGAGTACCCGGTGCGCACCAGCGTGGGCGTGGTCGCGACATCGCCGCTGGTGTTGATAGACCTCGAGACGAACGTGGGTGTGACGGGACGGGCCTACGTGTTCACCTACACGCCGCTCGCGCTCGCGGCGACGAGGTGCCTGGTCGAGACGCTGGGCAGTGCCATCGTCGGGCGGCCCGTGGCACCGCTGGACATCGACGCGTACTTTGCCGGGCGACTGCGCCTTCTCGGCAAGACGGGGATGACGGCGATGGCCTGCGCCGGTCTCGACATGGCCTTGTGGGACGCGCTCGCCGTTCATCAAGGCGTTCCGCTTGTCACGTTGCTCGGCGGCACGCCCAAACAGATTCCGGCATACGACAGCCACAGCATGGACGGACAGGAGGTCGGCGTGCTGCGCGCGCGCAAGTCCGTGTCGCAGGGCTTTCGCGCGATCAAGACGAAGATCGGCTACCCGACACTCGAGCGCGACCTGGAGGTCGTGCGCGCGCTCAGGCAAGCGATCGGCCAGGGCGTCGAACTCATGGCCGACTACAACCAGGGTTTGACGGCCCCCGAGGCGGCCCGCCGGATCCGTGCCTTGGCCGACGAAGGCATCTCATGGATCGAGGAGCCCATCATTCAGGAGGACCTCGCCGGACATGCACGCCTGCGGTCGGCGGGACTGCCGATACAGATGGGAGAGAACTGGTGCGGTCCCGAGCAGATGCAACTTGCGTTGGCTGCCGGCGCTTGCGACCTCGCCATGCCCGATGCCATGAAGATCGGCGGCGTCACCGGCTGGATGCGCGCCGCGGCGCTGGGACAGGCTGCCGGGATTCCGATGTCCAGCCATATCTTTCAGGAGGTCAGTGCCCACCTCCTGTCCGTGACGCCGACGGCACACTGGCTGGAGCGCATGGACCTTGCCGGTCCCGTACTCGACGGTGGACTGCGCTTCGAGGAGGGTTTCGCCAAGTGCCCTGAGCTGCCTGGGACCGGCATTGCCTGGAACGAGCGCGCGGTGGCCCAGTACGCTCTTTGACGACGCAAGGGGCGTCTCACGCAGAGTTCGCCGGCGTCGGCGCGTCGCTCGACGACGCGGAGCGCATGACGCTCGCCGAGGTGCACGAAACGTTTCTGCCAGCGCTGCGCAAGGCCAGCGCCAGCCTCGTCACACGACTGCACGTGGCCTGAAATTCAGGCGGATTGCGCCGCAATCGACGTACAGGGCCTTGGGAAGGGTCTGACCATGTGCGAAACGCTGCGTCGGCCCAACGCAGTCGGTCGCGCCACCGCGATGCGATCGTTGCCGCACGCCCCTCAATTCAGTGACCAAGTCGCCACCGCTTCTCGCTGCTTTGCATGGCGCCATGCCCACGCGATGAGATCCCTGAATTCACGCTCGGGCTGATCAAGGACAAGTTCGGCGATGGATCGTTGAAAGCTCTCGCTGGCCTTTCCAGTCAGCAGTTCGTACTGACATGCGAGAACGCGATGCTGGATCTCGTTGATGCGCCTGAGTTGCCGCGGCTTCGACACCTCCGCAGTCTGAGGGATGTACGCGTCGCGGGCCGCGACAGTCAGAGCATGGCCCAGTGACGCCAGAAACAGCACGCGCCGATTTGACGGCAAGGAAAGCAGCCAGTCGGCTTCGGTGGCAGTCACAAAAGCGGGTTGAAGTTGATCGTTCATTGGATTCTTGGCAGGTGCTGGTTGACTTGTGTCGGCTGAGCGGCGGCAATCCGTTTGAGTGCTGCCGCCCAAGTCGACACCCCTGTCTGCGTGCGGAGAAGAATGCCCTTTGCAAATCACTCTCGCACGAGCCGAACCCCGAGGCGCATGAGACGCGCCTCGCAGGAGATATCCCCTCCATTCCCCAGCGCCCACCCTCTGATCCACGCGCGGGCTTGCGGTGTTGCAGAGCCGCCGCTGCAGACGGTGGAGGACCAGTAGCCCTCGTGCAGAGGTTGCGTGCCGGACGACGGGAAATCGGCAGCGGGAATGTCCTGTTTCTTGAACCAACGCTCTGCAAGGCTGTTCACCTCCTTGATCGTCGGAAGGCGCCAGCCCGTTTGCGCGCTGGCAAGTTGCAGGGCTTGCACATAGTCATAGCGCCTGGCCGTCCCGGTGCAGCGTTCGCCATTCCATGCCTGAGGTTCCTCGCAGCGGCGCCATGCCAGACCGGTGTAGCGGTCCTCGACCACGCCGCCAGGTACGCCGTGCTTGTCCGGTACCTCGCGCCAGCGTCCCGTTTCCGGTACTTGGGGGCCGCGCACAAGGCGCACGAACAACGGCTGCGGCTTTCTTTCCATCCTGCGATTGCAGCTATAGACAAATCCGGCCGCGAAGCTCACGCACCACATGCGGTTCTCGTCGTCCGGCTCGGCGCTCAGGTAGTTCCCCGGCACTGTGTTCGGAAGCCATCGTCCATCGACGGCGGCGCGTTCGGCCGGCCACTGCGTGGACCGTGCATCGACCAGTTCTCCCAGATCGACCAGTCCATGCAGTTCGGCCACCGTGGGCAGGCGCCAATCGGTGAATCCACACAACCCCATCGCGTTCACCTGCGCCACATAGGCCATTGCGTCGCCCGGTCGGCCATCTCCATGGTAGGAGTAGGCGTCGGTATTGGCCCGGCTGCCCGGCGCCGGGTGGTTGTGCGGGCCGTAGGTGTCGGTCAGCATGCCGGTGCCCTTCGGCCCGGCCTGCGTCCTCATCCACGCCAGCTTGCCGCTGTCTGGCTTGCCCTCCCAGATCAGGCCGGACACCCGATCGCGCACGCACGAGGTCAAGGGCTGGCCGGCGATCGCTTCGTAGTCGGGTTCGCCCGCCCGCAACATGCCGTCCTGTTTGGAGATCAGGGTCAGCGGTCCAGCCTCCGAGCACGCCTGCGGTGCCGGCCAGCCGTCCTGCTGCAGGCCCACGCACACGCGCGCGCCGGTGGGTGGAACCTTCACCGTTGCCGGACCGGCGCTGGCTGCGCGCAGCTGCGCAGCCGCGGGCGTGGCGAGAAACCCCGCCACGAGGATCGCTGTGGTCAGCGCATGAAGGGGCCGAGATGTCACGGTACGGTTTGCAGGATTTCGCCGGGACTGGTCGCGATATCGCGTACGAGGCTGCGCACGAAGTGATGGGGCCCCATGCGATGCGTTCTTTCGTGCCAGACCAGAGAGAAGCGAAGATCGGGAATTTCGAAGGGAGGATCGAACACGCGCACGGGCAGGATGTTCGAAAAGTACTTCGCAAGCCGCGTTGGCGTCGTGGCGATCAGGTCGGTTTGCGCCGCGACATGCGGCGGGAGCAGGATGGAAGCCAGCTGCACGCTTACTTTCCTCACCAGACCCAACGCAGACAGGGCGCGATCGATGGCCTGGTCCACGGTGGAGATCGGAGCAAACGGTGACCCGAACACGATGTGAGAACACTCCATGTACTGGGCGAGGCTGAGGGTTCCACGGATCGTCGGATGTGTCCGGCTGACGATGCAGCTCAACGGGTCCTCGAAGAGTTCCGAAACCCTCAGTCCTTCGGCCAGATCCGGGAAAAGGCCGATGGCAATGTCGCATTCGCCTTCCTCCAGCCACTCCCGTATGTGGTTCGGGTCCGGCAAACGAACATGAATGCGGATGCCCGGTGCCTCTTGCCGAAGACGCGCCAGCACGCGCGGAAGAAGCAGCACGCCCGTGAAATCGGTCGTAGCGATACTGACGCTCGCCCGTGCCGTCGTGGGGTCGAAGGGTTCGCTCTCCATCAACTCGGCGGTGAGTCCGCGAAGGTGAAAGCGCACGACGCCGGCGAGCTCCTCGCCCCGAG
The DNA here is from genome assembly GCF_022009635.1 of Variovorax paradoxus. Lineage (NCBI taxonomy): Bacteria > Pseudomonadati > Pseudomonadota > Betaproteobacteria > Burkholderiales > Comamonadaceae > Variovorax > Variovorax paradoxus. The sequence goes on along the minus strand of NZ_CP091716.1, from coordinate 6,968,772 downwards.
GTGTCGGCACCATCCCGCGGGCCGTTCGAACGAGGAGGGGATCGCGCAGGGCCTCTCTGAGCCGCCCGAGCACCGTGCTCATCGCGGGCTGGCTGATCTCCATTCTTTCCGCCGCGCGCGTCACGGACCTCTCGGCAATGAGAGCTTCGAGGCAGGCCAGCATGTGCAGATCGATCTTCAGCAGGGAGTGGGGCAGGGGCATTCGGGAATCCTATAGCGGCTCGTCGTCGATCGTTGAAGGCGACGCGGGAGTGTGGCTCCGCAGCCCGGGCAGCCGCCACCCACTATCGGAAATTCGCATACGCGTATCTCCGTCTCCATGTTGTCTCTCTTTCCGTGCTCTCCGAGACTTCCCGCCAGCCATCCACAGGAGACCCCATGACCATCGAGATCATCAAACCCGCCCGCGCCGAAGTGCTCAAGGGTGTCGCGCGTTTCAAGGAACTGAGCGGCGTCAGCACCGGCCTGCCCGACATGGAACTGCCGAGCTGCAACCGGACCTTCTACAACGTGCTGGGCTTCGTCCAGCCCAAGGGCGAGGAGGAATACTCGCCGTTCGGCGACGCGGTGGTGCCCAGGATCGCGCACCTCAGCACCGGATTCGGCGCGGCGTTCGTGAAGGCGCGTCCGGGTTGCGGCGTCCTGATGCATGCCCACGACACCAGCGAGAGTTTCATGCCGGTCGCCGGCCGATGGAAGGTGGAGTGGGAAGGGGCGGAGGGAACGACCGGCGTCGTCCTGGACCCGCTGGACTTCATCGCCGTCCCCGTGGGCGTCCAGCGCCGTTTCGAATGCCTGAGCGCACCGGACGGCGAGTCGGAAGGCACGCTCTTTGCCATCATCTCCGGCGAGGCTCCCGTCGTCGAATGGTCGCCGGAAGCCGTGGCCGAGATATCTCGGCACGCCGATGCCAGGCATCTCGCCGCCGAGCAGGTGGCTTCGTGAGCATCGAGCGGCTGGCGCAATTCCAGGCGCGCTTTCCTGAACGGCTCATCGGTGTGGGCGGCGCGGAATGGCGCGTTCGCCAGACCTCGCCGGCCGCGGTGCACCTGATGCTGCTGCCGGGCGCGCAAGGGACAGCGGATGTTTTCTACAAGACGGCCCTTGATCTCGACGGACGCATCAACTGCATCACGGTGACGCCGCCGGCCTGGTCGGAAATCGACCGCCTGGCCGACGGGCTGGAGGAACTGCTCGACGTGCTCGGGCTCGCCAAGGTGAACCTGCTCGGGTCCTCGCTGTTCGGGTTCCTCGCCCAGGTGTTCGCCGCAAAGCATCCCGACCGGGTTGGCATGCTGTTCCTGGCGAGCACCTTCTTCGATGCATCGCAGATCCAGCGCGCGCTGCCCTCGCCGGAGGAGCTGGCCAGGCTGGCGCCGGAGGTGGTGGCCAGCGAACTCCCCGGCTGGCTCGTTCCGCAGAGCGAAGCGTCGGCGCGCCCGAACGAAGTCAAGACGCTCCTGAAAACGATGATCGGAACCCGGCAGCCGTTCGCCACCTTGAAGAGCCGAGCCATGGCGCTGGCGCTTTGCCAACCGGCGCGGATCGTTCCCTTGCCGCCGGAGCGCATCGTCGTCATCGATGCCGACGACGACCCCGTCGTCCCGCCTGATGCCCGCAAGGCACTGCGAGAGCGGTATCGCGGCAGCACGCTGTACAACCTCCGTGGCGGTGGCCACTACCCCGCAATCCTCACGCCCGATGCGTTCGCGCAGGCGATCTCGAAGGCTGTTGCCCGCTAGGCATCGCGCCGGGCGCCCGTGGGCGCAGGCATTCCAACCAAAAATAGCTCGGAGACAAAAAAATGGCCCACGTCAGTGCGAGGCTCGATCCTGCCTCGTTCTCCCACATGCCAACAGGCGACACCTCTGCGTCGCTCTACGACCGCGACACCCTCACGCCGCGGCAGAAGTTCGTCGTCGGAGTGTCCGCATTCGCGCAGATGGTCGACTTCCTCGACTTCTTTCTCATCAGCTTCGTCATCACCTACATCGTCGGCCCGTGGCAACTGTCCGTCGGGCAGACAACCATCATCCTGCTTTCGGCGGGCATCGGTGCGAGCTTCGGCAGCTTCATCTGCGGTGCCATCGCCGACCGTGTCGGCAGGCGTCCGGTGTTCCTGTGCACCATTGCACTGTTCACGCTGTGCACCGGCGCCCTCGCGTTGATCCCCGATGGCGCCTGGATCTGGTTGACCGTGCTGCGGTTCTTCGTGGGTTTCGGCGCCACGGGCATGTATTCGACGAACATTCCGCTGCTCCAGGAATTCATGCCGACAAAGAAGCGCAGCTTCGCCACGGGCCTGGTCGCAAGCTTCATCCCCGTCGGCGTGATGCTGGGCTCGGCGATCGTGTTTCTCTTCGGAACTGCCGTCGGCTGGCGGGGGCTCTTCGGCATCGGGTTCGCCTTGGGCGCCTTGCTTCTTGCCGTCGGATGGCGGGTTCCGGAGTCTCCCCTGTGGTTCATCTCGAAAGACGAACGAGCGCGTGCCCGACGCAGCCTGGCATGGGCGCTGGATGAATCGGAGGATCGCGTCGTGGTTCCTGCCAAGGCGCAGGATCAGCCCGCCGACCGCGTGACGGTTCGCGAGCTCTTTCAGTACCCGAGGAAGGTCATCGTCAGCTGGGTCAGCATTCTCGGGTCACAGGTGGCCTACTACGGCCTGACCCTCTGGGCACCGGCATTGCTCGTGGCGATCCTGCACACGACACCCTCGCACGCCGCCTTTCTGCTGATCTTCTGCAACTTGGCCGACATGGGGGCCCGGCTCATCTTTGCCTATGTCTCGGAGCGCGCGGGCAGAAGGCTGATCGGGATCCTCCAGGGCTTTGTCGGCGCCGCGCTCCTGGTCGCGACCAGCCTCACCGCCAACGCGTTCATCGGGGGCGTGTCCGTCTTCTGGCTCCTGCTGATGGCCACCTACTTCTTTGTCAGTGGCGGGTTCTCCGTGACGGTCCCGTATGTGGCGGAAATCTGGCCGTCACGCCTTCGCGCGACAGGCCTCGGGTCCGCCTACGGCGTGGGAAGCCTGGGGAAGATCGTCGGGCCGCTTGGCCTCGGGCTGGTGCTGGGAACGTCGAAGGTCACGGTCGACGCGGTCTTTCCGGCGTTTTGCTACCTGGCCGCATTCCTGCTGCTGACGGGCATCGTTTTTCTCTGGCTGGCCGAAGAAACACGAGGGCGCAGGTTCGAGGACGCGGCCTGACGGGTGCTGCTCGCGGACCGTTCAGCGGTTGTCGCGTTTTCCTTGCGCATGCCGGTTCTGCGAACCGGAATGCGCGTGCAGCGCAATGTTCTCCGCACGCTCTTTCAGAGGATTCAGCCGGGCCGCGCGCGGGTTGATGTCGAGAGGAGCCGTCTCGCGTGGCGCGCCCGCGGCGGCCGCGGCCAGCGGCGAGAGTGCAGCGGGCGCCTTCGGCGAATGCTCCTGCACCGGTACGGCCGCAAGGGCGGCATGCTTGAGTTCGAGCGCCTGCTTGACCGCAGTCTTCAGGCTCAGCTTCTTCACCGCCGGCTTCCTGGCCTTCGAAGTCTTCGGCGCTTTCAGCGCCTTCCCCGTTCGCGCCTTCGCCTTCGATGCGGCAGCAGGCTTGGCGGTTTCCTTCGCCTCCAGATGAGCGAGCCGTTCTTCGAAGCGCGCCAGCACCTCTTCGAACACCGTCGCCTTCTTGGCCGTGCGCTCGTTGTCGCCGCCGGCAGCGGCGCGCTTGCCGGCCGCGGTCTTGCGCGTGGCGACGGTCTGGCGGCGGTACAGGTCGCGGTACTTGTCCCGCAGCGCGCGTGCACGCGTCACCTTCGTGCGCAGACGCGCCGCGGTCAGTTCCTTGATGGGGCCGGCGCGGCTCTGGTCGAAGATCGCGAGTTCCGCGGCGGTCAAGAGCACTCGCGCCTGAGTGAGGGTGTAGGCCATGCGTTGTCTCTCCTTCATGTGATTGAGGGAAGACTCCACCTTAGTGGTCTGGCTCGCATGGCCATGTGGGACGGCGTCTATGGTTTGCCGCCGCGTGCCCGCGGAAAACTCAGACTGCGCTGATGTTCTTGTCCTTGGCCACCTTGGTCCAGCGCGCGGCGTCCGCGGACAGCCGCTTGCGCATGGCCGCGGCCGGCTGGTACGCGGCGATGGCTCCGGCATGGACCAGCTTGTCCTGCACGTCCTTGTCCTTGGCGAGGATGTCGGAGAGTTCCTTGTTGATGCGCGTCACCACGGACGCAGGCGTGCCCAGCGGGGCGATGAGCCCGCCCCACGAATCGAAGTCGAAATTGGGGAAGCCCTGGGCCGACACCGTCTTCACGCCCGGCAGCAGCACGTTGCCGCGCGGCGAGCTGACGGCCACGGCGCGCAGCTTGCCCGACTTGATGTGCGGCAGGGCCGCGACCACGTCGGCGAACATCACGCCGAGCTGGCCGCCCAGCAGGTCGGTCACGGCCGGCGCGCTGCCGCGATAGGGGACGTGCTGCATGTCGAAGCCGCCCAGATCCTTCAACTGCTCCATGGCCAGGTGGCCGAAGCTCCCGGCGCCCGAGCTGGTGTAGTTCAGCGGCGTCTTCGCGGCCTTGGCCTGCGCGATCAGGCCTTGCAGCGAGTCGACGCCCGGCATCAGGGCCGGGTTGATGACGATGGCCATGGGCAGGTCGTACACCGTGGCCACGCACATGAAGTCCTTCTCCACGTCGTAGGCGCCGTTCTTGTACAGCAGCGGCGCCAGCAGGGCCGGCATGCCGAACATCGACAGCGTGTTGCCGTCGGCCGGCGACTTGATGAACTGGGCCGTGCCGATGGAGCCGGACGCGCCCGGACGGTTGTCCACCACGATCGAGGTGCCCAGGCGCTCGCCGAGCTTTTGCGACGCGATGCGCGCGGCCGTGTCGGTCGGGCCGCCCGCGGGAAAGGCCACGACCATCTTGACGATCTTGGCCGGCCATGCGGCGTCGTCTGCGAAGGCCGGCAGGCCGAGGGTGGAAAGCGCGCCTGCGGCGCCCGTGGCCAGCAGGTGGCGGCGGCTGATGTGAGCTTGGTTCATGTCTGCTTTTTCTGAAAGATGAAAGGGTGTGGTGGTGTGCGGCCGCTGCGGATCAGATCGCCTGCTGCGCGCGCGCCGCGGCGATGGCCTGGTCGTCCATGGCCAGCACGTCGCGCAGCACTTCGTCGGTGTGCTGCCCGAGATGGGGCGGCGGCCGGCGCACGGGCGCGCGCTCGCCGTCCATCACGTAGGGGGGCGCCAGCACGCTTTGCCGGCCGGCCTCCGGGTCGTCGAAGTGGTGCAGCAAATTGGCCTGGGCGGTGCGTGGCGACGTCAGTGCCTCGTGCATGCCGAGCACTTCGCCGCAGGGAATGCTGGCGGCCGCCAGGCTGGCGAGCAGCTCTTGGCGGCGCAATCCGCGCAGCGCTTCGCGCACCAGCGGCAGCAGGATCTCGCGGTTGGCCGAGCGTTCGGTGTTGGTGGCAAAGCGTGGGTCGGTGGCCCACTCGGGCCGGCCGACGACCTGCTCGCAGAAGCGCACGAACTGCCCGTTGTTGCCCACCGTGATGACCACGGGGCCGTCCGCGGCATCGAAGACGCCGTAGGGAACGATCGAGGGATGCGCGTTGCCGAACTTGGGCGGGTCGCCCGCCTTCAGCAGGGCCTCCATGCCGTAGTACGAGGTGATCATCAGGCCGCAGTCGTACAGCGCCATCTGCACATGGCGCCCGCGCCCGGTGGCGTGGCGCTCGTACAAAGCGGCCAGGATGGCCTGGCCCGCGTACATGCCGGTAAACATGTCCACCGCGGCCACGCCGAACTTCAGCGGCCCCTGGCCCGCTTCGCCGTTCATGGCCATGATGCCGGCCTCGCCCTGCACCAGCAGGTCGTAGCCCGGGCGCTGCGCTTCCGACGTGCTTCGCGCATAGCCGGAGATGGAGCAATAGACCAGGCGCGGGTTCGATGCGCTGAGCTGCTCGTAGCCCAGGCCCAGCTTGTCGGCGCCGCCGACCTTGAAGTTCTCGATGACCACGTCCGATTTCTCGGCAAGTTCGCGCGCGATCTGCGCGCCCGCGGCGGATTGCAGGTCGATGGTGACGGAGCGCTTGTTGCGGTTGGCGCTGTTGAAGTACGAGGTATTCCGTGCGCCCACGCGCACACCCCAGTCGCGCGTGTCGTCGCCTCGGCTGGGATGCTCGACCTTGATGACGTCGGCGCCCAGGTCGGCCAGCGCCATGGCGCACATCGGGCCCGCGAGCACGCGGGACAGGTCGAGAACACGAAGGCCAGCCAGGGGCTGGACATGAGCGGCTTGAGGCATGGGAACGAGTGAAGACGAACGGGAACGAGCGAAGAAAGACGGCAACCGCAGGACAGAGACCTTGCGATGCGTGCGCACAGCGGGCGGGGGATGCGCGGATTATTCGCCGCCATACAAGAATTGACAATCGTGCGATATTCTTGGCGTTTGTGTAAATTTGAAATTGACAATAGATGTTCAAGCCCTGGGCCTGCTGGTCGACATCATCGAAGCCGGTAACCTGAGCAAGGCGGCCGCCATGCTGGGCATGAGCCGGGCCAACGTGAGCCAGCGGATCAACCGCTTCGAGCGCGAGCTCGGCGCGCAGCTGCTGCGGCGCACCACGCGCCAGCTCGAACCCACCGAGCTGGGCATGAAGCTGTACGCGCACGGGCGTGCCGTACGGCACGAGGTGAAGGCCGCGGCCGAGGCCGTGAGCAGCCTTGGCAAGGGCCTGCAGGGAATGATCCGCCTGAGTGTGCCCAGCGGCTATGGGCAGTTGCGCATGTCGGGATGGCTTTCGGAGTTCATGGAGCGGCATCCGGAGATCACGCTGCACGTGATCTTCGACAACGACATCGAGGAACTGGTGAGGGGCTCGGTCGATTTCGCGGTGCGCGTGATGGCCGAACCGCCGGCGCACCTGGTGGCCCGCGAACTGGGGCCCGTGCGCTACGTGGCGTGTGCGACCGCCTCGTTCATCGCGCGGCACGGAATGCCTGCGAGCCTCGAAGAGCTGAAGCAGCTGCCGCTCATCACGTCGCAGCAGACCGGCGAACGCCTGAGCATGACCGGCGTGCAGATGGGCGGGCAGCGGTCACCGCAGACGCGGCCGCGGCTGATCTCCGCCAACTTTCATTTCCTGTGCGATGCGATCGCGCAGGGCCTGGGCGTGGGGCTGGTGCCGGACTACATGGTGCAGGCGCCCATTGCGCGTGGAGAGATGCAGGCGCTGGCGCTGCAGGATGGCGACCTGGACTTCCTGTCGACGCAGAAGTTTCTGCTTTATATGCCCAGCAGGTACCAGACGCAGGCAGTGCGGACGCTGATTGATTTTCTGGTGGGCAAGGAGCGGGGATAGCGTCCCCGCATCATGCGGACCCGCGCCCGCAGGACGGTCGCGGCCCTCGGGAATCAGGGCGCTGCCGGGAAGCGAAGAGGGTCAGCCGGCGTGGCTGCCCAGGATGCGCAGGGCGATGCAGGGCGTGAGGTTGAAAAGAAGAATCCCCACCTTGTAGAGCGCCATGCATCCATAGTGAATGCCGTCGAAGCGCTCTTGCGAGATGTGAAACCACCGTCCGTGGAGCCTTCGCATCCACTCATGCGCGAACCTGAAGGCGATAAACCAGGCGAGCAGCACCGCATAGTTGAGCACTGCGCACCACAGCAGAAAATCGCTCGCTACCTGAAGCGTCATGGCCGATCTCGATGAGGCGCCGCTCTGGGCCGATGGCCGGAGTCCAGCCACGGGGCCGAACATCTGCGGGGCTGCGCACCTGGCGGAGATTTTCGTTCGTCGTCTTGCTTTGCCTGGGGTCCTTCTAGTGCAGTTGCCGAATTCGTTTGGCGGAGCTTCTGACGAGCTCTCGCGATCACTCGAAGATACACGAAAGAGGCGCAAATGTGCGCGCAGAACGCATGTCGGACAAGGGAATGCTGATCAAATCCAACGCTCGCACGCCTGGAAACGACAAATGAAGCCCCTCACCCATCGCGATGCCCTGCTGGTAGAAGAAATCATCTCGGACGTCGCGCGCCTGGAGATCATGCCGAGGTTCGACGGCACCACGGTCAACAGCACGCGCGAAAAGACATCGGCATTCGATGTCGTCACGGATGCCGACGAAGCCGCCGAGCGCGAGATCTCGGCGCGGCTGCGGGAAGCCTTCCCCGGTGCCGCGATCATCGGCGAGGAGGCGGCGGGACGCGACCCCGGTTTGATGGCGCGCATCGCGACCGCCGACCTGGCATTCATCGTCGATCCGATCGACGGCACCAAGAATTTTTCATGCGGGATTCCGCTCTTCGGCGTGATGGTCGCGGCCACGGTGCGTGGCGAGGTCGTCCTCGGGGCGATCCACGATCCGGTGTGCCGAGACACCGCGCTCGCCATTCGCGGCGAAGGTGCCTGGCTGCAAGGGGGAGGGCGGCCCACGGTGGACTTGAAGGTCGCGGCGGCAGTGCCTCTTGGCGACATGCAGGGCGTTGCCGGGACCAATTTTCTTCCGGAGCCGCTGCGATCGACGGTGACCCGGAATCTCTCGCGGATCGCGATGAATTTCTGGCTGCGCTGCGCGGCGCACGAGTACCGGATGGTGGCCGCCGGGCATTGCCATCTGCTGGTCTACAACCGGCTGATGCCATGGGACCATGCTGCCGGCTGGCTGCTGCATCAGGAAGCGGGCGGCTTCAGCGCCCACTTCGATGGAAGTCCCTACAGACCCGAACACACCTCGGGCGGCTTGATCTGCGCACCCGATCGTTCGTCGTGGGAACAGATCCGGGCGGCGCTGCTGGAAGGGCGCTGACCCGAGGCGAGCGCGGCTTTGTCCGACACATTTCTGTGTCAAAAAGAACTAGCGTCTGCCACGTAGCGGCAGACGCCGCAACCTGCACACCGTTGTCTTCAGCGAGATCAAGAAAAATGGCAGCCGGCACCCCTCCCGCCACTCCAGACGAAGCTGCCCAGGATCTCAGCCGCCCGCTGAACCTCGGCTTGGTCACCGACGCCGACTACCGTCTGATGATCGATTCGATCACGGACTACGCGATCTTCTTTCTGGACCCCAGCGGCATCGTGCTCAGTTGGAACACCGGCGCCAGACGACTCAAGGGCTATGAGGCCCACGAGGTGATCGGCGGTCCCCTGTCGATGTTCTATCCGCCCGAACTGCTCGAGAAGAACTGGCCGCAGCACGAACTCGAGGTCGCGGCGAGGGTGGGTCAGTTCCAGGACGAAGGGTGGCGGCTTCGCAAGGACGGCACGCGCTTCTGGGCCAGCGTCGTCATCACGCGCCTGATGGGGCCGGACGGCAAGCTGCGCGGCTTTTCCAAGATCACGCGCGACCTGACGGAGCGCCAGAAAAACAACGAGCTGCTCAAGGCGAGCGAAGAGCGGTTCCGCCTGATCGTCGAGGGCGTGAAAGACTATGCGATCTTCATGCTCGATCCCAGCGGCTACATCGTCAGCTGGAACGCCGGTGCCAAAGCCACCAAGGGGTATGAGGCGCACGAAATCATCGGCAAGCACTTCTCCGTGTTCTATCCCCCGGAGGTGGTGGCATCGGGCTTCCCCGAGAAGGAATTGAGAGTCGCCCTCGAAGTCGGCCGCTACGAGGACGAGGGTTGGCGCGTGCGCAAGGACGGCAGCCGGTTCTGGGCGAGCGTGGTGATCACTTCGCTGGTCGATGCGAGCGGCCGCCACCGCGGATTCGCCAAGGTCACGCGCGATCTGACCGAACGGCGGCGCATCTCCACGCTCGAGGACGAGGGGCGGCGCATCACGACCTTTCTGGCCATGCTCGGCCACGAGTTGCGTAATCCACTGACACCCATCTCCAACGCGGTGGCGATCATGGAGCGCCTGGGCCCGGGCGTCGACGCAAAGACGCTGGCGCGGATGAACAGCATCATCGCCCGGCAACTCCGGCAGATCACGCGCCTGGTCGACGACCTGCTGGATGTCGGGCGCATCACGAGCGGAAAGATCCACATCGAGTCCAAGCCCGTGAAGCTCTCCGAAGTGATCGACGAGGCGCTGGAGATGGTGAGACCGTCGGCCGACGCCAAGCATCATGCGGTGGTGCTTCGCGCGCCTGCCGAGGAGTTGTGGATCGCCGGAGACCGCGCCCGCATGATCCAGGTGGTCTGCAACCTGCTCAACAACGCCGTCAAGTTCACGCCGGATGGCGGCCGCATCGAGATCTGGCTGCGCTCGGACGGCCGCAAGGCGGAGATCGGCGTGAGCGACAACGGCCCGGGCATTGCGCCCGAGCATCTGCCTCGCATCTTCATGTTGTTCGCCCAGGGCGATCAGGAAATCTCGAGGCCGCAAGGCGGCCTGGGCCTGGGGCTGACCCTGGTGCTTCAGCTGGTGACCCTTCACGGCGGCGAAGTCAACGCCTACAGCAAGGGCATACCGGGTGCGGGCGCCGAATTCATCGTTCGCCTGCCCAGCGTCGCCGCGCCGCTGGAGAGAAGAAAGGACAAGGGCGGGGAGGCCGGCAAGATGGTCCTGGTGGTCGACGACAACCGGGATGCGGCGGAGACGATGTGCCTGCTCGTGGAAAGCCTGGGCTACCCGACCCGCACGGCCTTCGATGGTCCGTCGGCGCTGGAGGCGATCAAGGTCGAGCAGCCGGAACTGGTGCTGATGGACATCGGCTTGCCGGGATTCAGCGGCGTGGAAGTGGCCCGGCGGGTTCGCCGCGAAGTCGAGCAGCCTCCGGTTCTGATCGCAGTCACGGGGTTCGGGCAGGTGTCGGACCGGGAGCTGAGCCTGGAAGCCGGGTTCTATGCCCACCTGACCAAGCCGATCGATGTTTCGCAGCTGGAAGGCCTGCTGGAGCGGTTGCTCGGCAAAGCCTGAATCGCGTGCGTGTCGTGCGCCGCGAAGAGTTGATGGCCGACATGTCGACCGTAGCCTGAGCGAGACCATTGCGTGCAAAGGCCGCTCGATGGAGCGAGAACTGCATGAACGACATCACCACACCCTATCGGCAATCGGGCGACGACCCCATCGGGTCGATGCCCGACACGTCCAGCACCTCGTATGCGCACCGGTCACGGATCCTGTCGTCCTTCGACCACTTCGCGAGCCGGGTGACGCGGTGGGCCGGGACGCCGCTGGCCTTTTGCATGGCGCTCCTGTCGGTGCTCGTGTGGGCGCTCGTAGGGCCGCTGTTTCACTTTTCCGAGAACTGGCAGCTGGTCATCAACACGGGCACCACGATCGTGACGTTCCTGATGGTCTTTCTCATCCAGCAAAGTCAGAACAAGGACAGTGTCGCTTTGCACCTGAAGCTCAACGAACTGCTTGCGGCCAGCAAGGTCGCGAGCAACCGGATGATCGGAATCGAAGACCTCGACGAGCAGGATCTGCGGGAGGTCGCGGAGTTCTATGTGCGGCTGGCCGCACGTGCGCGAAATACCGCGGCCTGCAAGGAGCGCCATTCCATCGACGAACAGGGCTGAGCAGGTCCGGTGCCCCGACGCCCCGCGGCAGGGTGTGGGAACGCCGAGGAAGCAAGAAAATCGCCTCGCTTTCTCGAACAGCTCGACGCGGCGAAGGCCTACACCGGGGCTCGTGTCCTGGCGCGACGGTATGGCGTTCCAATGTTTGCGAGGCCAACGCCATGACATTCGCCGTTTTCCTGGTGGAGGACGAGCCCCTGATCCAGGACAGCCTGAAGGTGGTCATCGAGGGCTTTCTTCGTGCCCAGGTTATCGGCGCAGCGCGCTCCGAAGCCGAGGCGGTCGCGTGGCTGCAGACGCACGAAGGCGGCTGGCATCTGCTGGTGGTGGACCTGTTCCTCACGCAGGGCTCGGGACTCGGCGTGCTCGCCTCGCTTGCGCAATGCCTGCAAAAAGGCGCGGTGGTGGCGCTGACCAACGCGGCGTCGCCCGACAATCGGACAGCCTGCATCCGGCTCGGCGCGGATGCGGTCTTCGACAAGACCATCGAAGTCAACGAGTTCCTGAGCTACTGCGAGGCCGCAGCGAAGAAACATTCCGGCTAGCGGCGCGGACGATCCAGGAGGGTGCCTCATGCAAGATTCCAACGATCGCAGCGATCGTTTCGTGCGCGTACGTGGTGCGCGTGAACACAATCTGCGCAACGTCGATGTCGACATTCCCCGTGACGCACTGGTTGTTTTCAGCGGCATCTCGGGCTCGGGCAAGTCCTCGCTCGCCTTCGGCACCCTGTATGCCGAAGCGCAGCGGCGCTACTTCGAATCGGTCGCGCCGTATGCGCGCCGGCTGATCGATCAGGTCGGCGTGCCGGCGGTCGACGCCATCGACGGCCTGCCGCCGGCGGTGGCCTTGCAGCAGCAGCGCGGCACGCCGGGCGCGCGCTCGTCGGTGGGCAGCGTCACGACGTTGTCGAGCCTGCTGCGCATGCTCTATTCGAGGGCAGGAGACTATCCCGCGCGGCAGCCGATGCTGTACGCGGAGGATTTTTCGCCCAACACGCCGCAAGGCGCATGCCCGACCTGCCACGGACTGGGCCGGGTCTTCGAAGTCACCGAGCAGTCGATGGTGCCCGACGACTCCCTCAGCATCCGCGAACGCGCGATTGCCGCCTGGCCTCCGGCCTGGCACGGGCAGAACCTGCGCGACATTCTCGTGACCATGGGCATCGACGTCGACAAGCCCTGGCGCAATCTGCCGAAGAAGACGCGCAACTGGATCCTCTTTACCGAAGAGCAGCCCACCGTGCCGGTGTACGCGGGTTTCACGCCGGCCGAGACGCGCGCCGCGGTGCGCAGCAAGATGGAGCCGAGCTACCAGGGTACGTTCATGGGCGCACGCAAATATGTGCTGCACACCTTCGCGACCACTCACAGCGCATTGATGAAGAACCGCGCCGCGCGCTTCATGGTGGGGGGCGACTGCCCGCAATGTCACGGCAAGCGGCTCAAGCGGGAGGCCTTGTCGGTGCGCTTCGCGGGTCATGACATCGGGGAGATCGCACGCATGTCGCTGGCCCGTCTCGCGGATGTGCTGCGCCCCGTGGCACGGGGCGAGTCGCCGGGCGCCGCTGCCCCGGTTGCCACCCGGCGCGCCTCGCTTCGCCAGGCGGCACCGGGCAAGGGCGCGAGCCATGCGAGTGCCCCCGACGTGCGCCGAACACCCAACCAATCGGCGGAAAAACGCATCGCCGCGCAACGCATCGCGCACGAGATGCTCGAGCGCGTGACCACGCTGCTCGAGCTGGGGCTGGGCTATCTGTCGCTGGACCGCAGCACGCCCACGCTCTCACCCGGTGAATTGCAGCGGCTGCGGCTGGCCACGCAAATCCGTTCGAACCTTTTCGGGGTGGTGTACGTGCTCGACGAGCCCTCGGCCGGGCTGCATCCCGCGGACGGAGAGGCGCTGGTCCTGGCGCTGGACACGCTCAAGCGCTCGGGCAATTCGCTGTTCGTGGTCGAACACGACCTGGACCTGATGCGGCGCGCCGACTGGCTGGTGGACGTCGGACCGGATGCGGGAGAAAAGGGCGGCCTCGTGCTCTACAGCGGCCCCCCGGAGGGCCTGCGCCATGTGGCGCAATCGCACACGGCCCGATACCTGTTCTCGGCGCATGCGGGGCCCGTCCGGCCGCCGCGAACGCCAAGGGGATGGCTGAAGCTGGAGGGCCTCACGCGCAACAACCTGTCGAACCTTGCGGCGGCGTTTCCGCTCGGGGTTCTGAGCGCCGTGACCGGCGTGTCGGGGTCCGGAAAATCCAGCCTGGTCAGCCAGGCGCTGGTCGAGCTGGTGGCCGCGCATCTGGGCCACGAGCCACCGCCGGCCGAAGAAGAAGAGGGGGAAGAGCCGGCGGCGCTGGCGAGTCGAACCTCCGGCCACATCGTGCAGGGCATGGAGGGCATTCGCAGGCTGGTGCGTGTCGACCAGAAGCCGATCGGCCGTACGCCGCGTTCCAACCTCGCCACCTACACGGGCCTTTTCGACCATGTGCGCAAGCTCTTCGCCGGCACCCGGGCCGCGAAGGCCCGCCGCTTCGACCCCGGGCGGTTTTCATTCAACGTCGCCAAGGGCCGCTGCCCCACCTGCGAAGGCGAAGGCTTTGTCAGCGTAGAGCTTCTGTTCATGCCCAGTGTGTATGCGCCTTGCCCGGCTTGCCACGGGTCGCGCTTCAATGCACAGACCTTGAGCGTGCGCTTGCGCGATCGCACCATTGCCGACGTGCTGGCCATGACCGTGGATGAGGCGCACACGTTCTTCGAGGCCGACGTGGCCATCGAGCGCCCGCTGCAACTGCTCAAGGCCATCGGCCTGGGCTACCTGCGGCTGGGGCAGCCGGCGACGGAACTTTCGGGCGGCGAGGCGCAGCGCATCAAGCTGGCGACCGAGCTGCAGCGGGCCCAGCGCGGCGATACGCTCTATGTGCTGGACGAGCCGACCACGGGACTGCATCCCGCGGACGTCGACAAGCTGACGGCCCAGCTCGACAACCTCGTGGACGCGGGCAACACCGTGATCGTGATCGAGCACGAGATGCGCCTGGTCGCTGGCTGCGACTGGGTGATCGACATGGGGCCGGGGGCAGGCGGGGAAGGCGGGCGCATCGTGGCCAGCGGGGCGCCGAGCGACGTTGCCAGGAGCAAGAAGAGCCGCACCGCGCCCTATCTGGCGCGCTGGACCTCGCCCGCGCACCGCGAAACTCAAAGACCGTAGTAGTTGTTGATGCTGGCGGTGTAGCGGTCGTCGTAGTCGGGCACGCTGGCTTCGGCGTACTTCGGTGCGCCGTCGAGCGTTTCCTTCTGCAGGGGAACCACATAGCCGTCCTGGGCCGTGTCGTACTTCAACATGCTCCATGGAATGGGATAACGGTCTTTGCCGATGCCCAGGAAGCCGCCGAATTCCAAGACGGCGTAGCGCACCTGGCCGGACAGTTTGTCGATCATGAGGTCATCGATGGTGCCGAGCTTGTCGCCGGCCGTGTTGTAGACGGCGGTTCCTTCGACCCGCTCCGAGGAAATGACGTTTGCCGAGATGGTCATGGCTTGCTCCATGTCGACGTATCTGGGAGGCGTCGACGAATGCTTCAAAGCCCAGACCGACGGTTTGCGCCGTCTCTTCACCGCGCCTCATCGGCGAGGCTTTCATTGCGCTGTAGGACGGTAGGAGCCCGGACCAATCCTGCGGCGTTCGCCTTCAACGCGCGGGATTCTGCCCGCAGGCCTCGGCGGATGCAGCCCCCTTGCAGTCCTTGCGCGGCGGGGGCGGAGAGAGCGGCGAAGAGAGCGGAGAAGAGGGCGCGCCGATCGGCTGGTTGCGTTCGCCGGGCAGGTCATTGGCCGGGGGCCTTTCGACCAGGCCGGGATCCCTGCCGGGCGGAACGGGCTTCGCCAGCTTCGAGTCCACCGAAGCCGGCGGCCTTGCGATGATTTCCGCGTCGGGGGGCGGGCGCGAGTTTTCAGGGCTGGGCTGAGCCGCGAGCAATCCGGGCGAAAGCGCGATGATCGCGCCCAGCAGGAGGGTGCTTGTCGCCCGCGGGAACATCGAAGGATTCATGGGCGGTAATGCATGGTTCTTTCGCATCGCATCGGTCCTTTCGGGATGTGGCGCGGTCCTGAGTTTCCGCAGGGCAGAACTCTCAGCCCTGGCGCTTGAAGTACTGGACCTCGCGTTCGTGCTGCTGCGCCTGTTCGCGCGAACTGAAGGTGCCCAGGTTGCGGCGCTTGCCGGTCTTGGGGTCGGTCTTGCGCGAGTAGAGGCGGTATTCCCCGGAAGCAAGTTTTCGGATCATCGGAACTCCTCGGCACATGTCGGGTGGTTGACCAGCGGGTGCGGTGCGTGTCGCTCGAAGCGACGTTGTTCGCTTGAACGGAAGGCGCGTGTAGGAGCACATCGTCTCTTGAACGCAGTCCAAGGGCACTGCGCGGGCATTTCCGCGCGCCGAATCCATGGAATCGCGGCGCTGGCCCCGGACAATCTTTTGCGGTTCGACCCAACGAGGCCTGAAGATTGCATACATGGACCAGATCCTGGAGGGATATGGTGCATTTCATTACGCGTCGCCTCAGTCGGCTCAGCGTTGGCCGCAAGCTGCTGGTCATCTACCTGCTCGACCTGAGCGCGGTCATCTTCATCAGCGGCATCCTCATCAACGAGAAGTTCATCGCGATCGATTTCGGCCGCAAGGAGATGGCGGGCGCGGCCTACATCGACCGCATGCGCACGGCGCTGCTGGCCACCGCCGGCTGGCACGGCGCCGATCCCGCGCCGCCGCAGGCGCTCGAGCAGCTCGAACAGCAGTACGGCGAGGGCCTGCAGAGCGCCGAGATCAGCCAGCGGTTCCGTGCGGCGCTGGCGTCGGCCGCCCAGACCGGGCCCGCCGGGCTCGAGGCGGCCAAGCGCGCGGCGCTCGAGCAGGGACGCGCACTGGTCACGCGCATCGGCAACCAGTCGAACCTGATCCTCGACCCCGACCTCGACAGCTACTACACGATGTCCCTGGTCTTGCTGCGCTTTCCGGAGTTGCTCGAACTCGGCTCAGACATGGCCGCGCGCCTGCACGCGCCCGGTGCCAGCGGGCTTGCCGCGACCGAGGCGCGCACGCAGTACTTCATTCTCGAGGGGCGCATCGACGCGATCGCGGCCAGCATCAAGAGCGACTATGCGGAGGCCTTCGCCGCCGCCAAGGGGCCCTTGCAGGCGCGGCTCGAGCCCTCGCGTGCGCGCCTGCTGGCCAGCATCGACGCCTTCAGGCGGGCATCGCGCAGCGTGCTGGAGTCGAGCGACAGCAGCGACAACAGCGGAAGCAGCCGCGGTCTCGTGGCGTTCGATGCGGCCCAACAGACGTTGTTCGCCGAACTCGACGGCGCATGGTCCGGCGCCATCGGCGAGCTCGACGCCATGCTCACCTCGCGAGAGCACGGTTTCTTCGCGCGCATGTGGATGCACCTGGGCACGGCGCTGTTCCTGCTGCTGATGATCCTCACGGCGGTCTTCTACGTGGCGCGCCAGATCTCGCTGCCCCTGCGCCGGCTGTCCGGCGTGGTCGACACCGTGCGCCGCACCGGCGACCACAGCCTGCGCGCGCATTGGGACAGCGGCGACGAGATCGGCCTGCTGGTGCTGGGCTTCAACGACATGCTCGCGCAGCTCGACCGCCAGCGGCAGGCGCAGCAGGAGCTCGCGGCCAGCGCCCGCGCAGCCGAGGCGCAACGAGATCTGGTCGCGGCCATTCCGATTCCGCTGATGGTCACGGCCATCCCGACCCACGAGGTGCTCAACGCCAACCCCAGTGCGCAGGCCTGGCTTGGCGGCGGCACGCGCGACCCCTGGGCGCTGGGCGTGGCGCCCGGCGTGCGCTCGCGCTTCTTCCAGCAGCTGGCCGATCGCGGCGCCGTCGACGAGTTCGAGGTGCGCTGGCTCGGAGGCGCCGAGCCGTCGTGGGCGGTGCTGTCGGCGCGGCGGCTGGTCTACCAGGGGCAGGACGCGCTGCTCACCGCCTTCACGCCCATCAACCACCTCAAGCTGATGGAGCAGCGGCTGATGCTCTGGGCCAAGGTGTTCGAGGCCTCGTCCGAAGGCATCCTGATCATCAACGGGGAGCACCGCATCCTCACGGCGAACCGCGCGCTGTGCCGCCTCACGGGCCACGACCTGGGCGATCTCGTGGGCGAGCCACCCGAGCAGCTCATGAGCGACGGCTCCCTGCATTTCGCGGACCTGTGGCCGGTGCTCGACCAGCGCGGCACCTGGCAGGGCGAGGTCACCGTGCGCCGGCGCAACGGCGACAGCTACCCCGCGTGGCTGGTCGCCAGCGTGGTGCGCGACGGGCCGGAGCGCATCTCGCACTACATCTTCACGTCCATCGACGTGAGCGACCGCAAGCGCAGCGAGGCGCGCATCCGCTTCCTGGCCCATCACGACGTGCTGACCGAGCTGCCCAACCGGTCGCTGTGCATCGAGCGGCTGGGACTGGCGCTGCAGCAGGCGCAACGCAAGGGGCAGCGCGTGGGCGTGCTGTTCATCGACCTGGACCGCTTCAAGAACATCAACGACTCGCTGGGTCACCACGTGGGCGACGCGCTGCTGCGCTCGGTGGCCGCGCGCATGAGCCAGGCCGTGCGGCCGGGCGACACGGTGAGCCGCCTGGGCGGCGACGAGTTCGTCGTGGTGCTCAACAACGTGGCCGACGGGCAGGAGATCCTTTCGCTGGTCGAGCGCCGGCTCATCTCGCTGATCCGCCAGCCGCACGACATCGACGGCGCCGAGATCCATGTGTCGTGCAGCGTGGGCATCGCGGTGTACCCCGACGACGCGCAGGACATCGATGCGCTCATGCGCCATGCCGACGTGGCCATGTACCAGAGCAAGGCGAGCGGGCGCGACACCGCGCGCTTCTTCACGCCCGAGATGAACGAGCGCGCCCAGCAGCGGCTGCAGCTGGAGTCCAGCCTGCGCCACGCGATCGAGCGCGACGAGCTGAGCCTGCACTACCAGCCGCGCATCGACGCGCACAGCGGCGAGCTGATCTGCGTGGAGGCGCTGCTGCGCTGGCAGAGCGCGGAGCTGGGACAGGTGCGGCCCGCACAGTTCATCCCGATCGCCGAAGAGTCGGGGCAGATCGTGGCCATCGGCGCATGGGTGATCGAGCAGGCCTGCGCGCAGCACGCCGCCTGGCGCCGCGACGGGCTGGGGGCGATCCGGGTGGCGATCAACATGTCGGCGCTGCAACTGCGCGACGGCGGCCTGCTCGAGGTGCTGCGCGGCGCCATTGCGCTGTACGGCGTGTCACCCGGCGATCTGGAGATCGAACTCACCGAGTCGACGCTGATGGACGCGGCTGAGCAGTCGCTGGTGCAGCTGCACGCGCTGAAGTCGCTCGGCGTGATGCTGTCGATCGACGATTTCGGCACCGGCTATTCAAGCCTGAACTACCTGAACCGATTTCCCATCGACAAGCTGAAGATCGATCGCTCGTTCATTCACAAGATGCTCGGCGACCCGACCGACATGGCCATTGCCCGGGCGATCATCGGGCTGGGTCATACCCTGGGACTGCGCGTGGTGGCCGAAGGCGTGGAGCGGCGCGAGGAAGCAGACACCCTGCGCGCGGCGCGATGCGACGAGCTGCAGGGTTATCTCATCTCCCGGCCGATGCCGGCAGGCAAGCTGGCGGGGTGGATTGCACAGGCCTCGCGGCCCGCGTGGTGCGCAGGATAGGTCCGCGCCGTTCTAGGGGAAACCGTGCACCAGCCGCTCGAACACGTCGTCGGAACCCATCTGGCCACCCTTGAGCATGATTTCCAGGCCGTCGAGCGAGGCGTCGTCGCTGTGCAAGCGACACAGCGAGGTGCCGGCGCCCATGTCGGCGAGATAGGACAGGGCCCACGCGTCAAGCGCCTGCACGCCGTGGCTGGACGTGTCGCCGCCTGCCACGCCGATGCGCTTCAGCGGCACGGCTGCCAGCACTTGCGCCAGCAACTCGCCACCCGCGCGGGCCAGCGCCTGGGCGTCCAGCCCGATGCCCGATGGCACCGGGCCGGGCGCGCGCGTGCAGGCCAGCACGTGGTGGCCGTGCGCCAGGCGGCGGATGATGGCCTCGGCCTGATCGGCTGCGCCACGTTGCGCCAGCTTCTGTGCGTCGAGCCGCACGATGTCGAATGATTTCGCCGTCGCCACCTGCCGCGCGGTGACAGGCGACAGGCTGCCCGCAAGTACAAGCACCGGGCCGTTGGCCGGTGGCATACCGGCGCGCGCCGGCGGCGCACTGTCGCCTCCCGGGTGCGGCAAAGCCATCGCCAGTGCATCCACCACGCTGCTCGGCCCCGCAGCCAGCAGCGTGGCGCCTTGCGCCCTGGTCCACAGCACCTGGCCGATGGCTCGCAGCTGCATCGCATCGGCCACGTCGAACAGCACGGCGTCCGCCGGTGGCAGATCCAGCGTCTGCCGCAACGCCGTGTCCAGAGCTTCGCAGCCGCGCGATGCTGCGGTGAACGGCATGGAACGCACATCCGCGAGCCCCTGCTTGGCCAGGTGCAGCCGCAGATCCGCCTCGTCCATGGGCGTCACCGGATGGATGCTCATCGTCGGGTGCCGGTCGACGCGGTGCACCTGTGCGCCGCTGCCGGCGGCCGCGAACAGGTTTCCGAAGAGGCAATAGCGCCCCAGGTTCGGCTGCCCGCCGACGATGGCAGTCCACGGCTGCTGCACCGCCGCGCGCAATGTGCGCACGGCCGCGCCGATCGAGCCGATGTGCGGCGCGCTGTCGAAGGTGGAGCAGGTCTTGTAGTGCAGCACGCGCGCGCCCAGCGAGCGGAACAGGGCGGCCACCGGGCGAAGCTCGGTGCGCATTTCCTCGGGCGTCATGGCGCGCGACGCGCCCGCGATGCCCAGCACGTCGAGCGGCCCGGTGCGGTCGAGGCGCGCCGCGTCGGGCACTTTCAGGAACAGCAGCGCGCGCAGCCCCGCGCGGGCCGCGGTGCCGAGCGTATCGGTCGCGCCGGTGAAATCGTCGCCGTAGTAGACGATCGACGGACACGGCCTCATGGCCTGCCGAAGAAGGCGAGGGCGCGGGCCAGTTCGGGCAGGTCCCTGGCGGCGTCCACCAGCGGCACGCCCGCGCGCGCGGCCGACCATGCCTGGCGGATGCTCGTCACGCCGGCGGCCGCGCCGTCGGGATGCGCGAGGATGCCGCCGCCGGCCATGAAGAGCAGGTCCTCGCTGCCGATGGCCTTCCACGTCGCGGGCACGGTGCCGGCCCATTGGCCCGAGGAAAAGGCCGGCATCACGCGATCATCCGCCGCATCGCTCAGGGGTGCGAAGCAGTCCCGTGCGGACGCGATGACTTCGCTGTCAGGCTGCGAGAACTTGCCCTGCAAGCCGTGCACGTGCATGTGGTCCACACCCGCCAGGCGCCACAGCGTCTGGTACGCCTGGAACGAAATGCCCAGCAGCGGATGTCGCGACAGCGCGCCGTAGCCGTTGCGGTGTCCGTGCAACGCGAGCCCCGTGTGCCGACGCAGGGTCTGGATGCCCGAGTGCCCGCACCAGTTCAGGCTGGCCATCACGCACGAGCCGCCTTCGCGTTCGACGAGGTCGGCATGCCGCTTCATCGCGTCGGTCTCGTCGGTGATGTTGAAGGCCACCATCACATGCTTGCCGGTGCGCTCCTGATGCGCGCGCACGACGGCCATCACGGCCGGCACGCGCTCGGCCAGCGGCGCATGCGTTGGATCGGCGCACACCTCGTCGTCCTTGATGAAGTCGACGCCTGCCGCGCAGAGCCGGCCGACGAGCTCGGCCGTCTGCGCGGCGCAAAGGCCGACGTTCGGCTTGATGATGGTGCCGACGAGCGCGCCGCTCGTCACGCCGGTCGCACGCCGCGTGCCGGCGATGCCGGCGCGCGGCATCTCGAACCGCGCGCGGTAGGGCCCGGGCACCTGCAGGGCTTCGAGCCGCAGCCCTGTCACTTCGCCCAGGTCGTAGAGGTTGCCCGACACGGTCGCGGCCAATGTCGGCAGGTTCGTGCCGATGTTGGCCACCGGGAACGAAATGTCGACGTGCGCGCGCCGCCACGGGCCCCGCGCGCCTCGGCGTTCGAGCAGGGCGTTCGGCAGGCTCGGCGCCTCGGCCGGCGCCAGCTCGGTGATCGCCTCGACCGTGGCGCGTGCGCGTGCGCGCAGCGCATCGGTTTCTCCCTCGACGCGCGTGAAAGTGCCGCACGACTGTTCGCCGGCCATGACCTGTGCCACGGCGGCCACGTCATGCGGTGTCTCGATCAGGTACCGCGCGCGCACGCGCTCGGGCGTCATCGCGCTCACAGCTTGCTCAGGTCTGGAAAGGGCCGCACCGGCTCGCTGCCGTCCCAGCCCTGCGACGCGCCGCGGATCAGGTCGAACATCTTGCCTTTCGGGCCCGCGACTTCGGACAGCTCGATGACGGTGCCCGGGTGGTATTCGGTGTCGAAGTAGATGAAGCGTCCGCGCTCGCCCACTTCGCCGCTCATCACGGGCTTGAAACCCTGCGCCGTCAGGCGCGCGAGGTCGGCGTCGTAGTCGGCGGTCCAGTAGGCCACGTGCTGCAGTCCCGTGCGGCCGGCCTGCAGGAAGTCGCGGTACATCGAAGGCACGTCGTTGCGCGTCTGGATGAGCTCCACCTGCACGTAGCCCGAGTTGGCGAGCGCCACCGAGTTGTGCGGCTCGTGCGCCTGGCCGTTGTAGCGGTAGTTCCTGATGGGCACGCGGGGGTTGTAGAACCAGGGGCCCACGCCCAGCTTCGTGCTCCAGTAGTCCATGGCGGCTTCGATGTCGTGCACGACATAGCCCAGTTGGCGGATCTCGCCGAGGAATCGACTCATTGCAGTTGGCTCCGTGGATGTGAGTGTGTGGTTGTGGTGTGCATCAGAATTTCAGGAAGCCGATCGAGAACCACGGGAACAGGGCCACGATCACCAGGCCGACCAGCATCGCGCCGATGTAGCCCCAGATGTGCCGGATGCCCTCGTCGGGGTTGACCTTGCTGACGGCGCACGCGCCGTAGTAGCCCACGCCGAAGGGGGGCGCGAACAGGCCGATGCCCATGGAGAAGATGACGACCATGGCGTAGTGCACCTCGTGCACGCCGGCGGCCTTGGCGATGGGAAACAGCAGCGGCCCGAACAGCACGATGGCCGGAATCCCCTCGAGCACGCTGCCCAGCACGATGAAGGCGACGATCGACACGGCCAGGAAGCCATAGGCCCCGCCGGGCAGCGTGCCCATGACCCGCGCCAGGTCCTGCGAAAACCCCGACTGCGTGAGGCCCCAGGCCATGGCCGTGGCGCAGCCGACGATGAAGATGATCGCGCCCGAGAGCGAGGCCGTGTCGACGAGCATCGGCTTGAGCCGCCTCCAGTCGAACTGGCGGTACACCACCAAGCCCACGACGGCCGCGTAGACGATGCCGATGGTCGACACTTCGGTGGCCGTGGCCACGCCCTCGACCACGGCGGCGCGTATCACGAAGGGCAGCAGCACGGCGGGCAGCGCCACCAGAAGCAGCTTGCCGATCTCGCGCTTGCTGTAGCGCTGCACGCCGCTGAGGTCTTCGCGGCGGTAGCGCCACCAGACCACCGCGCACAGCGCGGCGCCCAGCACCACCGCCGGCAGCAGGCCGCCCGTGAACAGCGCCGCGATCGAGACACCGGTGACCGAGCCGATCGTGATCAGCACGATCGAGGGTGGAATGGTCTCGGTCTGCGCGCCGGTGGCCGACAGCAGCGCCACCAGGTCGCCGGGCTTGGCGCCACGCTTGGTCATCTCGGGGAAGAGCACGGGC
The DNA here is from genome assembly GCF_022009635.1 of Variovorax paradoxus. NCBI lineage: Bacteria > Pseudomonadati > Pseudomonadota > Betaproteobacteria > Burkholderiales > Comamonadaceae > Variovorax > Variovorax paradoxus. The sequence continues at coordinate 6,945,513 of NZ_CP091716.1, read as the reverse complement.
GCGATGGCCGCCATGTCCGCGATCTTGGAGCCCGAGATGCCCGACACCAGGTACATCGCGCCGATCAGCACGTACGAGAGGCCGCCGCGCACATGACCCAACAGGCTGGCGAGGAACTGGATCATGGCGCGCGCCATGCCGGTCATCTCGATGAGCGCGCCCAGGAAGATGAACAGAGGCACCGCCAGCAGGATCAGGTGCGACATGCCCTCGTCGAGGCGGCCCACCATCACCAGCAGCGGCGTGCGCGTGGTGAGCGCCAGGTAGCCGAAGGTCGCCAGCGCGAACGAGAAGGCAATGGGCACGCCGGAGAGCACGGTGGCCGCCACGATGACCACGAAGAAGATCACCAGGTTGAGCTTGCCGAGGGTGGCGAATACCGGTGCGGCGAGCCAGAAGGCGCCCGCCAGCGCAGCCGTGCCGACGAGTGCGAATGCGATCTGCCGGCCGGTGCACACGCGCAACAGGCGCAGCAGTGCCATCACCAGCATGATGCCGATGCCCGCCGGAATGGCCGCGGCGCGCCATGCGTTGCTGACCTCCAGCGCCGGCGTGACGATGAAGGACTCTTCGTGCGCGTAGTCGATCGACGGCCAGACGATCAGCACCAGGAACGCGACCGAGGCCGCGATCGCGAACGCATCGAGCATGGCGCGCGTTGGCGGGCGCACCTTCTGCAGCAGCGCGGTCATGCGCATGTGCTCGCCGCGCCGCAGCGCCACCACGGCGCCGAGCATCGACAGCCACAGGAAAAGGATGGACGCGAGCTCGTCGGACCATACCAGCGGCGCGTGGAACAGGTAGCGCGAGACCACGCCGGCGAACAGCACACAGATCTCGGCGAGCACCAGCAGCGCGGCCACGGCCTCGACCGCTGCACCAAGCACACGGTCGATGCGCGACGCCATGCCGCTCAGCGGGTTGGCCGAGGCGCCGGCGAAGGCGGCCGCCTCGAAAGTCGATTCATGCGCCATGGGTGGTCAGGCCAGCTTGCCGACCGCGCCCTCGAGCAGCGCCCAAGCCTCGGGGCCGAAGCGGCCTTTCCATTCGCCGTAGAAGCCCGACTCGCGCAGCTTCGCGCGAAAGCTCTCGGCGGCGGGGCGGTTGATGCTCAGGCCCTTGGCCTGCAGGTCGCCGACCACCGATTCGTTGAGCTTGCGGATGTCTTCGCGCTGCTGCATGCCGGCGTCGTTGATGGCGCGGGCGACGATGGTCTTCAGGTCTTCGGGCAGCGCTTCCCAGGCGCGGCCGTTGGCGATGAACCAGTAACCGTCCCAGATGTGGTTGGTGAGCGAGCAGAACTTCTGCACCTCGAACAGCTTGGCAACCTGGATGATGGGCAGGGGGTTCTCCTGCGCGTCGACGATCTTCGTCTGCAGCGCCGAATACACCTCGCTGAACTGCAGGCTCGCCGGTGCGGCGCCCAGGCCCTTGAACATCGAGATCGACAGCGGACTGACGGGCACGCGGATCTTCAGGCCGTCCATGTCCTTGGCCGTGGCCACTGCAGCCTTGCTGCTGGTGGTCTGGCGAAAGCCGTTGTCCCACATCTTCTCGAACGCATACAGGCGCGCCTTGGCAATGGCGCCGCGCACGTGCGCGCCGAGCTTGCCGTCCATCGCGGCCCAGACCTGGGTGTAGTCATTGAAGGCAAAGCCCACGGCATTGATGGCCGCCACCGGCACCAGCGTGGCGATGACCAGCGCCGAGGGCGTGAAGAACTCGATGCCGCCCGAGCGCACCTGCGCCAGCATGTCGGTGTCGCCGCCGAGCTGGTTGTTGGGGAAGATCTTGATCTCGACGCGGCCCTTGGTCTCCTTGGCGATGCGCTCGGCCGCCTCCTGCGCGCGGATGTTCAGCGGGTGCGTCAGCGGCAGGTTGTTGCCGTACTTGTACGAGAACTCGGCGGCGCGTGCGATGCGCGGCAGCGCCGTGACGATGCCGGCGGCGGGGAGGGCGGAAAGGGTGCGCAGGGCACGCCTGCGGGTCAGCGAGGTCATGATTTTGTCTCCGTGATCGTCCAGTTCTTGCGGACTGCGGTTGATGCAATTTGATGCATCATTGAATTCAGGCCAGAGGAAAGATAAAAGGATGCATGATCCTGGTCAAACTTGGCTCTGATGGTTTTTGATGTATGAGGGATAACCCTTCACCACTTCCGGGCTCGTCTTCTCCGCCCGTGGAAGCCCGACGCGCACGCGTGCTCGACATCGCCCGCGCGGCGAACGTGTCGACCGCCACCGTCGACCGCGTGCTCAACCGACGCCCCGGCGTGCGCGACGCGACGGTGCAGCGCGTGCTCAAGGCCGCGGGCGAACTCGATTACCTGCCCGGGCCTGAGCTCTATGCCGCGCTGACGCCGCCGCCGCTGCGGCTGGTGTTCCTGCTGCCGGCGGGCACCAACCGGTTCATCCGCATGCTGGGGGACATGGTGGGCTACGCGCAGGAGCACTGGGCGCCGTTCAACGTGCAGTGCCGCACCGTGTTCATCGAGAGCTTCAATCCGCATGAGCTGGCGAACGCGCTGCACCGGCACGGCCAGCGCTGCGACGGCATCGCGATGATGGCGCTCGAGCATCCGGCGGTGCGCGAGGCGGTGGCCGCGCTCGCCGCACGCGGGCTGCCGGTGGTGACGCTGATCTCGGACCTGTCGAACTCGGAGCGCGCCGCGTTCGTGGGGCTCGACAACCGGGCTGCCGGGCGCACGGCGGGCTACCTCATCGGCCGTTTCATCGGCGCGCGCGCCGCGAAGGTCGCGCTCATCGCGGGAAGCCTGAGCTACAAGGCGCACGAGGAACGCGAGGCGGGCTTCCTGCACGTCATCGACGAGATGTTCCCGCGGCTCGAAGTGGTGGGCCTGCGCGAAGGGCAGGACGACGCGGACAAGAACTACCGCCAGACGCGCGCGCTGCTGGAGCAGCACCCGGACATGGGCGGCATCTACAACATCGGCGGAGCGTCCGACGGTGTGGCGCGCGCCCTGAAGGAAGCGGGGCGAGCGCAGAAGGTGGTCTTCATCGGCCACGGCCTGACGCCCGATACGCGCGCCTTGCTCATCGACGGCAGCATGGACGCGGTGATCACGCAGAGCCCGCACACCACGCTGATGAGCTGCGTGCGCATCTTCACCAACCTGCGCGACAAGCGCGAGGCTCTGAGCGGCGTGGAAACGACGCGCAGCCAGGTGATTTTTCGCGAGAACCTTCCGTAGCCAGAGCCTAGGGCATGCCGGGATCAACGCTGGTGGCACGCCAATGGCGATTGCTCGGCGGATACGTGCTGGGAAAAGTTGCTCCGAAACAGTCCGTCCGGAGCCGATTCCGGAGTTCGCAGGTCTACCGGGTCCGAAATTTCTGAGATTGCGTCAGCTCACTACCAGTTTGACCGCGTGCTTCCCACGTGCCTTGGCGAGCGTGGACAGAAGGAACTTGGAACTCGTGCCCTATAGTTAACATAACACACATTGTGATATTTGCTGATGCAGCGCCTTCGTAAGCGGGGTCTCCTCGTTTTCAGTGCAATAAGTGACGGTACGAAAAGCTAGCACTGGCGCGGAGGTGGTGTTGGTAGATCGTTGATTTCATTGACTTTCCTGTTCACTTTCAAATCTGCGATTCGTGGCGTCAAACCGTGGTCGGTTTCATCCATTGGTGCCAGTTATCGATGCATTTGGCCGCGAAGGCAGGATTTGGTCAGCATAGCGGTCAACCGGGAAGCGAAACACACCCCGCAAGTTGATGCTCTCCAGCCTGGTGGGCGCAATCTTCCCGATCAGTTCCGGTGGAATGACCTGGCGGCGGTTCGACCAGCGATCCAGGACCGCCTGCATCTGTGAGGTATTCCACGCCATCACGATGTTGGCCATCAGGCTCAACGCATCGGCCACAGCCTGCATTTCATCGACACGTTTGGCCTGCGCCGGGCTGATCCGGCCGGTATAAATGGCGCGCTTGAGGGCGTTAACAGCCTCGCCCCGATTGAGCACCCGGCGCAACTCGTTCCTGAAAGCGTCCTTGACAAAGTAGTCAGCCAAAAACGCCGTACGCAGCAACCGCCCCAATTGCACGCCAGCCTCATAGATTGGATCGCCCTGGGCGGCAGAACCGAACCGCGCAAGAGCTGCCACCGCACTGGCATGTCCGCTCATGACCGAGGCTGCCAGGTGCACCAGACTATCCCAATGCTTTTCGATCAAAGCGACGTCGACATTGGCTTCGCACACCGCAGCGATTTCTGCGGGCACTTTGGTGCCGCGTGGCACAAAGAGGTGGCGCTGTTTGAGTTCCTTCAACCGCGGGCAAAGATCAAAACCAAGCAAACGGGCATGTGACATGGCAAAGTCGGTGTAGCCATGGGTATCCACAGCAAGCTGGCTGGTCTCCAGCTTTTCTTGGCGGATGACACCTTCAATGGCCACGCCCGCCTGGCGCTCATTGAGCACAAAGGGCTGCGCATGGAAGATGCCCCACCGGTCTTTTACATGGGAGTAGATTCCAATGGAAGGTGTGTTGCGCCGAGGATCAAGCCGGGCTTGCCACACCCGTTTGGTGGTCTCCATGCTCATCATGTCAGAAGATGCCAAATCGGACCGCCCCCAGGTGGCGGCAATCGGGTGTCGCTGCATGAATTCCAGCACAGCCTGGCAGGCCTGGCTCAGACGCCGTTCGTCCCGCGCCCAGCGCATGGCCTGGCGAATGCTGGTGGCAGACAATTGCGGAATCATGCGCGCGCATTCGACCGCAGTCAGACTGGTGCCGTGGGCCATGATGCCGGCATAGACCATCAGCAGCTCGTCGGTAGAGCGCGGCTCACGTCCGAGCATGATCCAGCTAAAGCGCACCTGGGCGTCAACGGCCAGAATCACTTCCGGCAATTGAACCTCACCGATGCGGTGATCCAAAGCCGCGCGCAGCTTGGTCACTTCTGGGTCTTCGTCCTCTGCGGGCAATGGCGACAAATGGAGTTCATCATCCACGCGCAGTACGCCACTGCGGGCTGCAGCGGCCACCGCATCGACACCGGCAGTTACTCTGGCCAGCAAAGGCTTCAAGAAAGTGGCAGCCTTGCTGGGTAACGATAGACGGGCATAGTGTTTCTTGGACTCTGCCTGCCAACGCTCGTCCGTGAAGAACAAGCGCGCACGACCCCGAAAGCTCAGGCTGTGCTCAATCCAGACCGAGCCATTGCGCACCGCGCGGCGCAGGGCAAACAGGGTGGCCACCTCCAACGCCTGAAACGCCCGTTCCCGGTCTGGGCTGGAGATCGAAACCTGCCAGATCATTCCCAGACTTGGTGCCACCACTTCAACTGGCAGCTTTCTGGATCCTTTGAGATATAAAGCTTGCAGCTTGGCAAGGTACTCGATGGCAGGATGCTCGCCGGTGGCCTGCCAGGGCAGCTTTGCAATGGCGACGAGCAACGACCGCACGGGGCGAATTCCATCAATCAATCCTCGCGGACCAGGGAGGCCCTGCTCGGTGGTTTGCGTTTCTGGGTTTCGGTGATCAAGGCTTCAAGACGGGCACGCAACTCAGCATCTGGCACCGCACCTTGCGCGCTCAAGGCAACAAGTTCGCCGAGCAGCGTTTTGTACATTGCGGCCCAATTGACGGTAGCGGGGACATCGGCGGCAGCCTGACGCCACAGATCGGCGATCCGGCGCTGCACCATAAGGATCAACTGGTCTGTGGTGGTGAACAGGCAATACCGAAGAAAGCATGCGACCTCCACGGTGCGCGCTGGCTCTTTGATCTTGGCTCCGGCTGAGGGCGGCCTGGAGACAAGTCGGCGCGCGTAGCGGCGCAAGATGAGATCGGGGATGTCTGCCAGGTGCTTATGAACGTCCAGCGTGTAAAGCAGGTCGATGCGCTCCAGTACCTCGCTGATTTGGCGGGTTGAGTGTTTCGCCGGTGCAGCCCATAGCCAACTCTGCTGGGTTTGTCCATCTGGGCGCAGCTCTGAAACTGAGGCTCGCCAGCGATCAAGTGTTGCTGGATCAACGCTGGCGGCGATGGCGGTGCCTGTTTCAACTTCAAGCTGGGCAAGTGCCGCCGCAATCAGTGTCCGAATTGCCCGCTCGTGCACGATCACCAGCTTGTTCTTGTACAGCCATTGACGCGCCCGCACGAGTAGCTGATCGCGGTCGGCGCAGCGCGCCACTTCGTCGCGCAGTTCACGTACCAGTGAGCGGCGCTGGTGCTCGCTCATCCACTGGAATCCAAGGACCGTGCAGGCTACTTGTTGGTGATCGAATAGCGTGCGCCCGCGTTCATACATGGCTCTCAGCGAGGCGACTTCTGGTGCTGCAATGCCAAGCTCGTTGCCAAGGTGGCGCCACAAGGCTACTGGAATTACCCGAAAGGCACCGAGCAAACGCCCACTCATGCGCAGGAAACCAATATGGAGCGCCAGACCAAGCTTGTGGGAATCACCTCGGCGTGCATTGATTGCGTCGCGCTCGGCACCATCGAAGGTGAAAAATGCCTTCATCTCGAAGTCGCTGATATCGCGGGGGAGCCCACGCATCCCCAAAAACGTTGTGTGCCAACCCTGCATCGTGAACCTCAAAAGTGGGAGGCCACCATACCCGTTTACAAAGCGAACAGGAAAGTCAATGAAATCAACGGTCTACCCAGACCACCCCCGCGCCAGTGCTAGCTTTGCGTACCGTCACTTATTGCACTGAAAACGAGGAGACCCCAACCAGCTTTGGGTTGCAGACTTTACCTATGTATCGACATGGCAAGGTCAGATGTTTGCGGCCTTTGTGATTGATGTCTATGCCCGCCGGATTGTGGGTTGGCGAGTCAGCAGCCACATGCGCACTGACTTTGTTGTGGATGCATTGGAGCAAGCTCTCTACGCACGGCATCCTTCAAGCGATGAAAAGCTGATTCATCACTCCGACAGGGGGAGTCAGTACGTGTCCATTCGCTACACAGAGCGCTTGGAGGAAGCTGGCCTGATGCCTTCGGTGGGCAGCACCGGCGACTCCTATGACAACGCCCTGGCTGAAACTATCAACGGCTTGTACAAAACGGAGGTCTGGACCGGCCAGCCTTTCGTAGACACCTAGGAGCCATAATTCATGGCAACGACAGAGGTGTTTATGAGCAACAGGCAGTACACGGATGAGTTCAAGGCCGAAGCGGTCAAGCAGGTAACCGAACGTGGCTTCCGGGTGGCCGATGTGGCCCAGCGGCTCGGGGTCTCCACCCACAGCCTGTACGAGTGGCTGCGCAAGGCGAAGAGCGCTGCCAATGCCGACGGCGCGGAGGCGGCACTGCTGCCGACGGCGAAGGACTCGGCGGAGGTCCGGCGACTGAAGGCCGAGATCAAGCGTCTGACCGAGGAGCGCGACATCCTAAAAAATGTCCGCTGTCAAGGACTTTCGATTTGCATCGGACGGACGCAAACCCATATCTGACGCGGGTTTAGAGGGTATTCGGGTTCCGGGTAGCTACGGACCGCATCCATGTCAGGAGTTGCATGGGAGCCTGGGGATTGTGCTTCCCGGCGACCTGAGGCGCGCGCCAGCGCATAGACGCTGAGTGCGCGCACGGTCACCGTACCGCTGGAGCGAGCACGCCTCTGGCAGCCGTGGCCCGCAGCCGCCCAAGGGCAAACGGCGGCGCACACAGTACTCAGCGATCGAACTGCAGGAAACTCTCGACGTTCGCATTCAGCTCTTTCACAAGAGTCTGAGCATCATCGACGATGCGCTGTAGTGAAGCGCCGCCATCCATGTAGACCCTCATGGACACCAGTTGGAGCAGGCTAAGACCGATTCGGCGCAGATCGGCCAGCGTGCTTTCCGGCACAACAGACAGCCTGAAATAGGTCCAAGTGGCGATTTGCTGGCCGATGCCATAGGTTTCCTGCTGGGCTTTCTCGACACGCCCATCGAAGATCTCTTTGTTGGCACGGTCCCACATTTGGGTCAACTTGCGGGCAAGTTTGGCAATCGCCTCCAGGACTTTTCGCTGTGTCTCATCGCTGACCTCGATAGGATCGACCAGATCGCGCATCAACTCCGCAGCAGCGAAGCCTGCGGAGTTGCACACGTCGTTGAAGTTTTCCCCTTCGCCGAGGTAGTGCCGGAACTGTGCGACTTCATCGAGCTTCTCAGCTGTGGCTTCCAACCGTTCATTGACGTGGCTCTCAATGGCCCAGTCGGAGACGGACAGGTCGCGCAGCTTTGACGCATAGACCTCCGCATCTGCCGACCAATCTTCAATCCAGGGTTTCAGGCTTCGCATCTCGGAGTCCGTATCGCTCCAGCGTCGCACGTTGGCGAGCACGTCGGCCAGCGCAGACAGCTCCGGATGATTCTTGGGTCCTTCTGCGGCCTCCCCGGGCATGGAAGCTGTCAAGGCAGCGCGAACCTCTGAGGCCGTCGCCGGTCGGTAGACCGTGCCGTGCCGGATGTACGCGCGCGAATCCACGTAGTACAGAGGCTCTGAACCCTTCTCGACAGTGATGACGAGAACGCCGAGCCCATTTGCCGATGTCCAGCCGATCTGCGGGCGGACGGGGGGATCGATGATCTGGCAAACGCCCACGATCCTTCTGCCGAGATCATCTCGAACCGCTGGGTCATGTGCATTTTCGACTCCTGGAATCGAGCCGTCGTCTGCCACTCCAAGAAGGAGTCGGCCCCCGCTGCTGGAAGCGAAAGCCGCGATTTCCTTGGCAAGATCCCGCACCTGCTTTGGCAGCTCTCGCTTGAATTCCACAGTCTCGCTCTCACCGCCCTGAGCAAGCCGAGGAATATCTTCAGATAGCTGGGCGTCCGCCCACGGTTCGATGGTCATAGCGATATCATGCCCGCGCCTCGAAAGATCTCCACGAATTCCCGAGCTCCCTGCAGCAGCTGGCGCACGCCCACGTCGCGTGATTGCTTTGACTTTGAGTAATCGCTGGTGTGTGCACCATAAACGTATCAGCGCGCCTGCGGGCCTGCGGCAGTTTGACCGAACAGAAGCTTCTTGCCCTCCTCCGTCACCGCAGGACGCGATGCGAAAGGCTCGCCGCGCGCATAGGCCCTGATCGTCGCGGGACGATTGCGAATCGCATCAAACCACCGCCGCAGACTGGGGAACTCGTCGAGTTCCTGCTGCTGGCGCTTCCACGGCACCACCCAGGGGTAGGTCGCCATGTCCGCGATCGAATAGGTTTCACCTGCGAGATATTCCTGCACGGCCAGGCGTCGGTCGAGCACACCGTACAGGCGATTGGTCTCGTTGACGTAGCGCGTGATGGCATAGGGGATCTTCTCGGGCGCATAGATGCCAAAGTGATGGTTCTGACCGGCCATGGGGCCGAGTCCACCGACCTGCCAGAAGAGCCATTCCAGCACCGCCTTGCGCTCACGCAGGTCGGTCGGCATGAAGCGACCCGTTTTCTCCGCAAGATAGACCAGGATGGCGCCCGATTCAAAGACGGTCACGGGCTCCCCGCCGTCGACCGGCTGCATGTCGATGATCGCAGGCATCCGGTTGTTCGGCGAGAACGCGAGGAACTCAGGCTTGAACTGGTCGCCCGCACTGATGTCGACAGGATGAATGCGGTATTCGAGGCCAGCCTCCTCCAGAAACATCGTGACCTTGTGGCCATTGGGCGTGGGCCAATAGTAGAGGTCGATCATTTGCGACTCCGTCGTTGAGATGTGCCGGCGCCATCGAGCAGCGCCAATGCGGGCCGGACAAGCCCACGCAGCAATTCCGGTTCTGGCCGCGATCGCGCGAGGACGCGCAGCCCCATTAGCAAGCCGAGCAGCATCCGGGCGAGATCATCGGCCGGCAACGTGATGTTGATCGCGCCGGCATCTTGGCCGGCCTTGACGCAACGGTAGAAGAAGGCCTCCATGTCGCGCAAGACAGCGGCCAGTGCAGCCTGAAACTCCGCGTCGTGAGGTGCCAGCTCCAGTGCCGAGTTCACGATCAGGCATCCCTTGCGCTGGTCGTCGGCCAGCGACAATTCGATGATCTCATCGAAGAACGCACCGATGGCCGCACGAGGTGCCAACTGGGACTCGAAGCGCCGGACCCGATCGCAAAAGCCTCGCTCGACATAGTGTTCGAGCGCCTGCCGGTACAGCGTGCGTTTGTCGCCAAACGTGTTGTACAGACTGGGGCCGGCGATACCCATCGCGTCGGCCAGGTCCCGCACCGAGGTGGCTTCGTAGCCCCTCGACCAGAAGCATTGAATCGCGGCATCGAGGGCCACTGCTTCGTCAAACTCTCTGGGGCGCGCCATGATCGTTCCTGGATCGGTTCGTGGTTGGCTTCGTGAGTGGATGCGGTGCTTGATGCCGCGTCGTCACAATGCGCTGTGGTCCTTGACCGCCTCTTCCAGCGCGCTCTTGAGCGTCAGGAATCTCGCATCGACCGCTACCGGATCGTTACGGTTGAGCGCAATCATCTGGGCTCTCGCCTCCCCGCCCCGGATGACCTCGAAAGCGTTCGCCTCGATCCCGGCGACGATGGCATCGGCCACCGCAGAAGCAGGCTCGCGCGAAAACCCCAGTTCGGGACCAGCGCGATTCGACTTCATCATCGGCGTGTCCGTGCCTCCAGGATAGGCCGTCAACACATGAATGCCTTCGCCCTTGAGCTCGCGCCTGAGCGCCTCGCCAAAGCGAGCCAGACCTGCTTTCACCGCGGCATACGTTGCATAGAAGGGTGCGCCGACCAGGGCAATGCCGGAGGCGACATTCACCACCATGGCATCTCCGCTGGCCCGCAGAGCGGGGAGCGCCGCGCGGGTCAACAAGACTGGCGCGAGCAAGTCGACGATCACCATCTGCTCGATATCGGCTTCCGTGGTGTTCTCCAGCCGGCCAGCCCGCACGCCGCCGGCGTTGTTGACGAGGATGTCGAGTCCGCCCAGCGTCTGTATCGCCTGGTCCAGCGTGGCCGCGCGTCCCTCGGGACTTCCCACGTCAGCGCAGACGCCCGTCGCCGAGTCAAGGCTGCGCAGTGCATCGTCCAGGACGCTTCTGCGCCTTCCGGTGATGACCACCCTGGCGCCTCGCGCGATCAGCGCATGGGCCAGCGCGAGGCCGATCCCGCTCGATCCGCCCGTGACGAGGACCCGCTTGTTCTTCAGTTCCATTTCAAACTCCTTGCGCCGATGCAGGGGGATAGTTCGACGGGAAGAGCGCACGCTTGGTCTCCTCGTCGTTGATCGCCTTGAACGCATGGCTCTTGGCGAGCGCCCGGGCGCGAGCGACCGCCGGACGCGCATCCACGCCTGCGAACCACCGCTTCAGTTCGGGAAAGGGCCCCAGAGGATCCTCGGCGCCCTTGCGCACGCGGGAAGCGCGATCGAGCCAGCCCCAGGCGGAGATGTCGGCGATCGTGAAACCGCTGCCGACGATGAACTCGCGTCCGGACAGGTGATCGTTGAGAACCTGATAGTGCCGCTCCGCCTCGCGGCGGTAACGATTGGCCGCGTAGTCCAAGCCCTCGGGCGCGGCGAACTGGAAGTGCACCGCCTGCCCGGAGAACGGCCCCAATCCCGAGGCGATGAAGAGCAGCCAGGACAGCAACTCCGGCCGATCCTCGGACGTGCCCAGAAGCTGGCCGGTCTTTTCCGCCAGATAGATCAGGATGGCGGTCGAGTCGAAGACCCTGACTTCGTTGCCGCCCGGCCCCTCGGTATCGACGATGGCCGGTACCTTGCCGTTCGGATTGATCGCACGAAAGGCGGGCGCATGCTGCTCGCCCTTGCTTGTGTCGACCGGCAAGGCTTCGTAGGCCAGACCGGTCTCCTCCAGAAAGAGCGCGATCTTTGCGGGGTTGGGGGTCGGATGAAAGTAGAACCGGATCATGGTGTATGCCTCGTGGTTGCGGAAATCGATGGCTTCGCTGCTTTACGGGCAGGACGTGCTGCCAAGAGCACGCCGCCAACAACGACGGCAAGTGCAACGCACTCTCCACCAGACGGCAGCTCTCCAAGTACGGGAATGGCGGCCAGCGAAGCAACGACCGGAATCAGGGCGATGATGGCTGTGGCCGCAGATGGGCCCAGAAGCGCGACAGAGCGATTGAAGGAAACGATCGCAACGCCGCTCATCAGGACGCCCTGATAGACGGCCTGCAAGCCGATCTCGCTGGGTGAGGCCATGGCGAGGCGACTGAGCCCGCCAAAAATATAGATCGGCAGGAAGAGGATGGCCGACCAGAAGCAGATCAGGGCTGCGGCCTGCACAGGTGTCAGGGCGCTGCGCCGAAAAAGCAGCGTGTAGACGGCCCACATGGCAGCGGCAGTCATCAGGGCGATGAGGCCCATCGGGTTCATGCCACCGTGAGCGGAAACACCGCCTGCAACCATGAACACCAGTCCGATGATGATGGCGAGGTAGCCACACCAGCGCGCGCGGCCCTGTTTCTCTTTCAGGAAAATCCACGCGAAGGCGCCGGCGAATACCGGCATCAGGGTCGGCGCTATCGCTGCCGCGCGGCCGGCCGACGTGAGCTGCAGGCCGAGCGCGACCGCCAGGACGAAGGGCAACCCCCAAAGGCAGGCATAGACCAGCCCCTCACGCCATTCCTTGGCTGATAGGCGTCTCTTTCCCCGCAACAGCACTGGAAGAAGAATGACGGCACCGATGCCGAACCGCAGCGCGGTCACATCCCACAGGCGAAGTTCGCGCGTGACACTGAAGCGCGTCACGACGAACCAGCCCGCAAAGATCGTGACGCTGAGCCCGGCCCAGCAGAATCCGCGCAAGACGTTCCGGGATGATCTCTGAGGCCACGACGCGGCAGCCGGTCCGACTACCGCTTCTTGCACCAAGTCGACGGCCTGCGTCACGTAACCGCCTGCTCTTGCAGCGCCGCAAGAAGTCGCTGCGGGGCCAATCGCTGCCGGTAATCGACCTCGATGAAAGCCAGCGAGATCCTCTGGTTCGGCGTGATCACATAGGTGGCGGGAACGGGCAGCTCCCAACTGGCGTCCCCATTTATGCTCGGCAGCGCCTTGTTGCTGGAACTCAAGGCATCGCGCAGTTCCTGCGGCAATGGATAGACCAGCCCGAATTGGCGAGCCACGTCATTGCCCAGATCGCTCAGGACGTTAAACGTCAACGCCTCGCGCTCCGCGGTTGACAGTGATGCGTCCGGAAGCTGAGGTGAGATGGCCAGCATGCTTGCGCCAAAGGATGCCAACTCGGGCAGCAAGGCCTGGTAGGACCGCAGTTGGAGGTTGCAGTACGGACACCAGCCACCTCGATAGAAGGTCACCACCACAGGACCTTGCTTGAGAGCAGCGGACAGCGACACCGTGCCGCCTTGGGCGTCCGGCAACGAAAAGTCGGGGGCCCTGTCTCCCTCCTTCAGCGCAGCGTGCCTCGCAAAGGTCGATCGCAGTTCCTCGATCCTGGACTCATAGAGCGCGACCCGGCCGGCTGGAGCGGTGCGGGCGAACTCCTTTCGCAATTCTTGCAGTTGTCGATCAAGATCAATAACGGCCACTTGGATCTCCCTTCGAGCAAGGCAGTCGCGGCGGGGATCGCAGCGGACTCCCGTTATTTTATATCAGTCGATAAAAAATGGCTTGTGTCAAGCGTTTTGCCTGAATGCAGGTCGCATCAGAAGCCTATACAGGTCAACGGTGTTGATTTCCACGCAGAAGTGACCCACTAACCCCCAGGAGGGGGTGCGGATAAAAACTTGGACTGGTTTTATGCCGCAAGTCCAAGGCTCACCCGGTATTCGATGGGGCTGAGGGAGCCAAGGGAGATCTTGATCCGCTTCTCGTTGTACCAGCGGATGTAGTCATCGACCACCCCAATGAACTGCTCGATGGTCGTGCCCTTCCAGTCCCGAGGATAGAACAGCTCATTCTTCAGCCGCCCGAAGAATCCCTCGCAGGCTGCGTTGTCAGGCGAGCAGGCCTTGCGGGACATCGAACGGGTAAGGTTCGCTTCGCTCATTCTCGATAGCCAGCCTGGCCAGCGGTAGTGCCCTCCGCGGTCTGAGTGGACCACTGGTCGGTCGCTGGTCTCCGTCACAGTCTCTATCGCAGCATCCAGCATGGTGTTGACCAGTTCAGCGTCCGGGCTCGTGCCAATGGTCCAGCTCACCACCATCCCGTCGAAGCAATCGATGATCGGCGACAGGTAGACCTTGCCCGCAGGGATCTGGAACTCCGTGATGTCGGTCAGCCATTTCTCGTTGGGCGCTGCAGCCTGGAAGTCTCGGTTGATGATGTTCTCTGGTGCCGGGCTGATCTCGCCCAGGTAAGACGCATACCGCCGCCTCTTGGGCCTAGCTACAACCAGGCTCTCCTGCTTCATCAGGCGCTGCACCACCTTCTCGGAGATCGGGCCTTGCTGCCTGGTCAGCGAGGCTTGCAGCCTGCGGTAGCCGTAGCAGCGATGATTCGACTCAAAGATCTCGGTGATCGCACGACGCGCGGAGAGGTACTTGTCTCCCGCTGCTGCACGCGCCCGATGGTAGAAGTAGGAGCTGCGCGCAAGACCCAACTGTGCAAGAAGCTCTGGCAGGCCATAGTGCTCCTTGAGGGCGTCAATCAGCAGTGTCTTCTCCCGGTTGGACAGGAGCTGCAGATCGACGCCCAGGCCTTTTTTTAACAGTTCATTGGCCTTGTTTAAGAGGTCCTGCTCAAGGCGCAGCTGCCTGACTTCGCGGCGCAGTATCTCAACCTGGCGTTCGAGCTCTTCTCGCTCTCGCGCCTGCGGTGATTGATCGGTGTGTTTCATGGATGCGGGTGCCTCACGTCCCAGAAGCTGGTTCTTCCAGTTGTACAACGTTGGCCGGCACACGCCCAGCTTGTCGGCAACAGACTGTGCACTTTCCTGCCGGGTGCAAAGCTCCATGACTCCGGCCTGCTTCAAGGACACGGGATACCTTCGTTGGCCTACGCTGCCAACGACAGCCTTCCTGGCCTCAGGAAGGGCTTCACGAAGCCACTTGGTCAGGGTTCCCCTGCCTGGATAGCCCAGGGCCCTCATCGTGGCAGCAATACAGCGATCGTGGGTGAGGTAGTGCTCGATGGCCGCAGCCTTCTGCGCCTGAGAGAACTTGGGTTCTCGACCTGCGTACCCCACCGGCAAGTCGAGCCGCTCTTGATACTCAGCGTACCAGCCTTTCAATGCATTCTTGGTGGGATAGCCCAACTGACGGATGGTCGGTCTGACGCGCTTGCCCAGCTTGATATAGAGCTCAACGGCTCGGATTCGGTCTTCGTAGGAATACATGAACTACCTCTTGGTAGTCCAAGTTTTCGTCCGCACCCCCGGTGGGTCAGCTTTGCATGGAAATCAACAGGCTGCGCATGGAAGATGCCCCACCGGTCTTTTACGGGTCGTCTCAGAAAACGGACAACAAAGCACGCTAAGGGCTGGCGTGTCAGGTTGAGGCCATAGACGCCGCGCCGAAGGCGTCAGGAAATGCCTGAAAAGACCCTACTCTGACGCCCTTTCGCCGCTTCGTCTGACGCCCGGTTAGGCTGTACTTCAATCGGACAGGCTCAACCGAAAAGCTCGCTGTGCGAGCCAAGCCGTGCCAGTCGGAGAGTGTCGGCATCCGACTTGCGGTAGATCAGCAGCAGGTCGGGCTTGACGTGGCATTCCCGATAACCTGCCCAGTCGCCGCTCAGGTCGTGATCGCGGAATTTTGCGTCAAGCGGCTGATCGGTCGCCAGGGCCACGAGAACGGGCTTCAAATCGCTATCGAGCGTAGCCCGATGCTGGCCCTTGGCCTCGCGCTTGTAGTCGCGTTTGAAGGCTGAGGCGCGATCAATCGTCCGCATGCAAGTCTGCCATCAGGTCATCAACGCTGGCGAAACGCTTGCCTTTCCCAGCCTCAAGTTCGGCAATGGCCTTGCGCGTGGTGGCGTTAGGGGCTTTCACATCGAAGGGCATCCGGCGCTCATCAGCAATGCGCAGCATCAGCAAGCGGATGGCGTCAGAGATGGACAACCCCATTGCTTCGAGCGCATCAGCGGCACGCTCCTTGGTGCTGGTGTCGATGCGAGCGCGGACATAGGTATCGGCGGTGCTCATGGTCATTTCCCTTGAAGGTTTCAGAGGCTCTATTGTAGTCGCAATGTGACTACAGCTTAAGGGCAATGCCGGTTTGCTTACCGTGCTTTGTTGTCCGTTTTCTGAGACGACCCCAGAAAGGCCCGCCAGGGCCTCGTAGCCTAGCGGCGAGGGCCACCGGCCCGGTGAGCGTCGGGAAGGCGCTGGAAGCCCGCCAGGGGCGAGACGGGCGGCCGTGGCCGCCTGGCTCGATGCGTAGCACGACATAGCCGGTTCTCGCGGCCGCCGGCCGGGAGAATCCCCCGCAGCTTGGCCCCTCAAATGTCAAAGAGTGGATCTCATCGTCGGAAGTGGCGATGCGAGAGGCGTTGGTGCATGGATACCGCTGGGACCGGGGTTACCCCAACCCCGCAGGGGCTTAGACGGCAGCTGCTGAAGTGCGGACGGAGTTCGGGCGTCCAGCGCTCAGCATGCGGTTGAGCACCGCCACCGCAGCATTTGCCTCGGCCTGCTGGCCACGTGGATCACGGGCACGCAACTTTGGCCCGATGATGGCCTTGAAGCGACCCATCGTGGTTTCCACCAGCGCACGTTTGCCGTAGCCATAGGCCTCTTGCCACTCCAGCCGTCCCAAGCTTTGAATCATCAACAGGTGGTTGTCGCGTGTGGTCGGCGCTGCCTCGAATTGCGCGCTGGGCTGGGCGGTAACGCGCGGTGGAATAATGACGTCGATTTGCGTATCGCGTTGGGCAATCCGCTCGTAGGTTGGCTCGCCGTCATAGGCGCCGTCGGCGGTAACAGAGGCGACTTCGTGCTCGATCTGATCAAGCAGTGGACCAACCTGAGATGGGTCATCGACATCCTGGCCAGTCAAGACCGACGCCTCGATGTGCCCCGTGCTGGCGTCCACTGCCAAGTGCAGCTTTCTCCAGCTACGCCGCGACTTTTGTCCGTGCTTTTTCTGCAGCCATTCGCCTGCGCCAAACAGCTTCAGCCCGGTGCTGTCGATCAACAAATGCAGCGGCCCGGCGGGCAGCGCGCACTGGCGTGGCAAAGCCTTGAGGGTCATGCTTCGGCGACTCAAGGTAGTGTGGTCGGGGGCCTTCAGATCAATCTCGAGAAGCTGGAAAATCGACCTCATCAAACCCTCGGTTTGTCGCAGGGCTTGGCCAAATACCAGGCGCAGCATCAGGCTGGTTTGGATGGCCTGATTCGAATAGATGGACTGCCCGCCTGGTGTGCTGCGCGCTTGGGCTGGCCAGAGTTGCATCGCCTGCGGGGTAACCCAGAACGTCAGGCTGCCACGGTTGCGAAGTCCCGATTCATATTCGGGCCAGTTACGCACGAAGTGCCGCATCTTCGGAATATGATGGCGGTGATCGGCGTTGAATTTGTTGGGCATGTGGCGGGAGGCGGTCTTTTTATCAGGGCCGCGAGCCTAACAGAACGCCTGCGCAGTATCCATGCACCAACGCCTGTTCGAGCCGAACAAGCCGCGCGGCACCGTGTTCCGCTTCACCCTGCCGGCGGCGGGCTGACGGCACTTTCAGACAATCAATCTCCTGCTGGATCTCATGACATGCAACCGCTGATCGATGGCTTGATCTTTATCGTGGACGACGACGCCAGCGTGCGTGAAGCGCTCGCCTGGCTGCTGCGCTCGCGCCGGCTGGCCAGCGAGCATTTCGGCAGCGCCGAGGCCTTCGAGCAGTTCCTCGACCAGGGGCCGCTGCCCGAGCAGCCGCTGTGCCTGCTGCTGGACGTGCGCATGCCCGGCACGAGCGGGCTGGTGCTGTTCGACCGGCTGGTGGAGCGCGGCCTGCTGCCCGCCATGCCGGTGATCTTCCTGACGGGGCATGCCGACGTGCCGACGGCCGTCGACGCGGTGAAGCGCGGCGCCTTCGACTTCTGCGAGAAGCCGTTCTCGGACAACGCACTGGTCGACCGCATCGAGCATGCGCTGAATGCGTCGCTGCAGGCGCTCGAGCTGCAGCGCCAGCGCCGCGGCCTGTCGGAGCGCATCGCCGAGCTGACCGACCGCGAGCGAGACGTGATGCGGCTCGTGATCGAGGGCCTGCCCAACAAGCTCATTGCCGACCAGCTCGCGATCAGCGTGCGCACGGTGGAAGTCCACCGCGCGCGCGTGTTCGACAAGATGGAAGTGAAGTCGGCCGTGGAGCTGGCCAACCGTCTGAGAGACCTCTAGAGGCCCCTCAGGCCTTTTCCGCGACGAAGATTTCGACGCGGCGGTTCTGTGCTCGGCCGGCGGCCGTGCCGTTGTCGGCCAGCGCTTCGCGCGAGCCGCGGCCATCGGTCGTGATGGCGGTGGTCGACACGCCGCGCGCCACCAGGTGGTTGCGCACGCTGTCCGCACGGCTCACCGACAGGCGCTCGTTGCCGTCTTCGCTGCCGGTGCTGTCGGTGTGGCCGACCACGCGCACGCTGGCGGCGGTGGCGCTCTTCAGGCCGGCCGCGACCTTGTCGAGCACCTGCGCGAGGTTGCGCTTGACGTTGGCGCGGCCCGTGTCGAACGACAGATCGTTCGGGATCACCACGTGCAGCTGGTTGTCGGCGGTCTGCTCGATCACCACCCCAGTGCCCTTGGTCGACGTCTCGAGATCGGCCTTCAGCGTGGCCAGGCGCGCGGTCCAGCTGTTCGCCGGTGCGGGGGCCGGCGCCTCGGCGGCCGGTGGCGCCGGTGGCGGCGTCGACTGCGAAGCGCAGCCCGCGATGAACAGCAATGCGGCCGCAGCCGCACCCGAAACGACAAACTTCCTCATGAGATTCCCTCTTTCTCTATGTACCAACGGACAGATGGCGGGTACCGGCTCTTAGGCGCGGCCGGTTTCCCCGGTGAAGTGATTGACTGTCTGATCGACGGACGGATGCGCGCCGGCGCCGGGCTGGATCAGCCCTGCGGTGCGCGCTCGCCCACGAAGATTTCGACGCGGCGATTCTGCGCGCGTCCCGAGTCACTGTTGTTGTCGGCGATCGGCTCGCGCGAGCCGCGGCCTTCGATGCGGAAGGCACCCGGGTTCACGCCGCGCGCCACCAGATAGTCGCGCGTGCTGGCGGCACGCTCGACCGACAGCGGGTTGTTGATGGCGTCGGAGCCGGTGCTGTCGGTGTGGCCGATGATGCGCACCTCGGCGTTCGGGTTGCTGCGCAGGCCGTTCGCGAACTGGTCGAGCACCGGCGCGAAATTCGACTTGATGTTTGCGCGGCCCACGTCGAAGGACACGTCGCTCGGAATCTGCAGCTTCAGCTCGTTGTTGGGCGTCTGCGTGACGGCGATGCCGGTGCCCTGCGTCGCGGCTTCCATCTGGCGCTTCTGGTTTTCCATGCGCTGCGACCACAGGTAGCCGCCGAGCGCGCCGGCCGCGGCGCCGACGACCAGACCCGTATTGACCCCGGTGCGGCCGCCGGTGGCCGCGCCGATGGCGGCGCCTCCCAACGCGCCGACGCCGGCACCGATGCCGGTATTGCGCTGCGTGTCGGTCATGCCGCCGGCGCAGCCGGACAGGACGAGGGCGGTGGCGACGGTTGCGAGTACGAACTTTTTCATGGCGATCCCTTTCAAGGTTGAGTCAGGCGGGCCACAGCTTAGCTCCCGGGTGCCCGCGATGGTACGGCCTCAAAGCCCCACGGAAAATAAGAAAAGTTTCGCCATTGCCCATGAATGCTGCGATGATTGCTACGAAAGTAATAGCAATGGGGTACTTCTCCGACACGGTGCCGCGGCATCGGACTGTACGAGCAATTCACGCTTCGGGCGGCGGCTTCCGGTCGGTGTCGTCCTCGTCATGCAATTCACCCTTCTTGCGGCCGGAAAACATGGTCCACCAGATGATCAAGATGAACACGAGTCCCGCGGCGAGGGCTTCAAGCAGAATCAAACCCATGAGAAATGGACTCCAGTGGCTGGTTGGGCTCGTGATCGTAGCAACGCTCGCGGCCTGTTCCACCGGCCCGCGCGCACCCGACCTCCCGACGCG
The DNA here is from genome assembly GCF_022009635.1 of Variovorax paradoxus. Taxonomy (NCBI): domain Bacteria; kingdom Pseudomonadati; phylum Pseudomonadota; class Betaproteobacteria; order Burkholderiales; family Comamonadaceae; genus Variovorax; species Variovorax paradoxus. The sequence goes on along the minus strand of NZ_CP091716.1, from coordinate 6,925,506 downwards.
CCCGCCCGCCGTCACCCCGCCGCGCGACCTCGGTCCGCTCACCGGCTCGCTCGCGCACCCCAAGAGCCGCTGGGTGCCGGTCGGCTGGTCGGAACTGCCGGGCTTCAGCGAAGACCCGCTGCACGAGGCCTGGATCGCGCTGCTGGCCAACTGCTCGCGCCCCAATGCCGCCTTCGCGCCGCTGTGCCGCGACGTGCGCCAGCTGACCATCGCCACGCCCGAAGAGCAGCGCCAGTGGATGACCGACCGGCTGCAGCCCTACCGCGTCGAGGCGCTGAACGGCCAGACCGAAGGCAAGCTCACCAGCTACTACGAGCCGGTGTACGAAGCCTCGCGCGTGCCCACCGCCGCCTTCAACGTGCCGATCTACCAGGCACCCGACGGCCTGGCGCCGCGCCGTCCCTGGTACACGCGCCAGGAAATCGAGACCCTGCCCGAAGCCCAGGCCGCGCTGCGCGGCCGCGAGATCGCATGGATGGCCGACCCCATCGACGCGCTGATGCTGCACATCCAGGGCTCCGGCCGGCTGCGCATCACCGAGGCCAACGGCTACCAGCACACCGTGCGCATGGCCTTCTCGGCCACCAACGAGCAGCCCTACCGCAGCGTGCAGCAATGGCTCATGAGCCAGGGCGTGGCCAAGGTCGGCAAGTGGCCCGACGACACCAAGGCCTGGGCCGCGCAGAACCCCCAACGCGTGACGCAACTGCTGTGGAGCAACCCGCGCTACGTGTTCTTCCGCGAAGAAACCATGAGCGAGGTCGATGCCGCCTTCGGCCCGCGCGGCGCGCAGGGCGTGCCGCTGACGGCGGGGCGCTCTATCGCGGTCGACCGCGAGAGCATTCCTTACGGCACGCCGGTGTGGCTGGCGTCCAACGGACCGGCGGCGCAATTGCAGAAACTGGTGGTGGCGCAGGACACCGGCAGCGCGATCCTGGGGGCCGTGCGGGCCGACTACTTTGCCGGCACCGGGGCCGACGCCGGGCGGCTCGCGGCGAGCATGAACCAGCCGCTGCGGCTGTGGGCGCTGTGGCCGAGGCAGTTGCCGGCGCCCTGACTTTCGTGAGCGCATCGGTTCGTCGGATGGTTCGATTCAACCTGACGAGAAGCTGAGCAATTCACAGAAGCGTCATACGAAGTGCCTAACTTCGCGGGCTGGTTTCTTTTCCACCCCCCACGAAGAAAGACATTGCGCATGACCGCAAACAAACGGAACGACGTTCCCTCGGCCGCATCCATCCCCTCGCGCCGCCACGCCCTCAAGCTGCTGAGCGCGGCCCCCATGCTGCCCCTGGGCGGCGTCGCCTTCCTGACCGCCTGCGGCGGCGGTGGCGGCGGTGGCCAGCCTTTCCTGCCGCTGCCCGCGCCGGCCCCCGCGCCGGCTCCGGCCGCCGCGAACTTCGCTTCGGCCGAATTCACCGGCATGGCCGCTCCCACGCTGGCCGATGCCCCTGCGATGGCCACCACCGCGGTCGGCTCCACGCTCAAGATCTCGTTCGACAACGGCAGCTCCACCGAATACAAGCTGGCCTACCAGCCCTTCTTCCTGACCGGCGACCTGGTGCCTGACGGCAAGGGCGGCAAGATTCTGGCCGGCGGCTACTACGACATCAACAACCAGCCCATCCTGGACAAGTCGGTGCCGGCCAACACGCGCCAGTTCTATTCCGACAGCCCCGACGGCACCTCGCTGCTGACCGTGCCCAACGCCAAGGTCGACGGCGTCAAGGGCAAGCCGGTCTTCGCCGTGGTCCAGTTCGAATACACCACACGCGACCTCGCCGGCAACAACACCTACGGCACGCTGCCCTCGCCGATCGCGGTGCTCACGCTCGACCAAGACCAGACCACCGGCAAGCTGAGCCTGGTCAAGTACCACAACGTCGACATGTCCAGCGCCCACGGCCTGTGGATCACCTGCGGCGCGAGCCTGTCGCCCTGGGGCACCCATCTGTCGAGCGAAGAGTACGAGCCCGATGCGGTCACCGCCGCCACCACCGCCATGTTCAAGGCCTATAGCCAGAACGTGTTCGGCGACCCGGCCAAGGCCAACCCGTACCACTATGGCCACCTGCCCGAGATCACCGTGAACCCCGACGGCACCGGCAGCGTCAAGAAGCACTACTGCATGGGCCGCATCTCGCACGAGCTGATCCAGGTCATGCCTGACAACCGCACCGCCATCATGGGCGACGACTACACCAACGGCGGCTTCTTCATGTTCGTCGCCGACAAGGAAAAAGACCTGTCGGCCGGCACGCTCTATGTCGCCAAGTACGACGCGGGCTACTCGATCGACCCGGCCGCCGCGGCCACGAAGCTGACCTGGGTCAAGCTCGGCCACGCCACCAGCGCCGAGATCGAGGCCCTGGCCAATTCGCTCGTTGCCACGGACATCCTCGACGTGGTGTACGCCACGCAGAACGGCTCCAGCGACGCTACGCCGCTGACCCCGGCAAGCGCGGTCGATAGCACCTACACGCTGATGTATTGCGATGGCAAGGCCAACTGGGTTCGCCTGAAGCCGGGGATGGAGAAGGCAGCCGCCTTCCTCGAAACTCACCGCTACGCCAACCTCATGGGTGCGAGCATGGCCTTCACCAAGATGGAAGGCACGACCGTCAACATCAAGGACAAGATCGCCTATTCCGCCCTGCAGAACATCCAGGACTCGATGGTCAAGGACGGCAAGGGCTGGACGGCCGGCACCAACATCGCGCTGCCCAAGAAGCTCAGCGCCGGCGGCGTGATGGCGCACAACCTCACGGGCGGCCAGAAGGACACCGGCGGCGCCGCGATCAACAGCGAATGGGTGCCGACGCAGACCCGCGCGCTGCTCGTGGGCGAGGACATCTCCGCCGACGCACTGGGCAACACCTCCAACCCTGACAAGGTCGGCAACCCCGACAACCTCAAGTTCTCGGAAAAGATGCGCACGCTGTTCATCGGCGAGGACAGCAGCAGCCACGTCAACAACTTCCTGTGGGCCTACAACGTCGACACGAAGAAGCTGTCGCGCATCATGTCGATCCCCGCGGGCGGCGAGTCCACAGGCCTGCACGCGGTCGACGAGATCAACGGCTGGACGTACATCATGAGCAACTTCCAGCATGCGGGCGATTGGGGCACGGGAGCTTCGAAGACGCCTGCCGACGGTCTGCACAGCAAGGTCTACACCAAGCTCGAACCGCTGATCCGCGCGAACTACAAGGAGCGCTACGCAGCAGCCGTCGGCTACCTCACGGCCGACCCTGTCCAGCCGAAGCTCTCGAAGTAAGCGGCCGGTACTGATTCAGGACGGCGCTGCCGGCAACGGCAGCGCCGTCTTGTATCTCACCTGCTTGAGCGCAAAGCTCGAGCGGATCTTCTCGATCCCTGGAATCGGCGTTAGCTGTTCCATGATGAATTTCTCCAGCGCCGCCATGTCGGCCACGGCGATGCGGATCAGGTAGTCGCTGTCGCCGGTCATCAGGTAGCACTCCATCACCTCGTCGTGCTCGGCAATGCGTTGCTCCAGGTCGGCGAGCGATTGCCGGTTCTGGGTCGCGAGGCTGATCGAGATGAACACATTGAGCCCGAGGCCCAGCGCCTTGGGGTTCGCAAGGGCCACGTAGCGGTCGATCACGCCGTGGTTTTCGAGCGCCTTCACCCGGGCCAGGCAGGGCGACGGCGAGAGGTGCACGCGCCGCGCGAGTTCGACGTTCGACAGCCCCCCGTCGCGTTGCAGTTCGTCAAGAATGCGCAGGTCGATGGTGTCCAGTTGCATGAAATGCCGTGTCTCCGTTATTTTGCGAAATTTTATGCCGCGAGGTCCGCATGGGCTTGCATGCGCCGGTAGCTAATTCTTCGCATGCCGGCCTAAAGTGCCGTCATGAACGCCCCGATTTCCGCTGACCAGATGCGCGCGCTGCTGCTCGATACGCCGCTGTCGCACGACCCCGATCCCGCCGAGACCGCCGAGTGGCGCGACGCCTTCGTGGCGTTGGCGCAAACCCAGGGGCCGGAGCGCGCCAAGCAGATGCTGACCGAGTTGGCGCGGCTGGCGCGCCAGCAGCGCATCGGCTGGCAGCCCGAACTGGCGACGCCATACGTCAACACCATCGCCGCGCAAGACCAGCCGCCGTTCCCGGGCGACCTGGCCATCGAGGAAAAGCTCGCCTCCCTGATGCGCTGGAACGCCCTCGCGATGGTGGCCAAGGCCAACCAGGCGTATGGCGAACTCGGTGGCCATATCGCCAGCTACGCCAGCGCGGCCGACCTGTTCGAGACCGGGTTCAATCACTTCTTCCATGCACGCAGCGACGCCCATCGCGGCGACCTGGTGTTCTTCCAGCCGCACAGCGCGCCCGGTGTCTATGCCCGCGCGTACCTCGAAGGCCGCCTCGGCGAAGAAGACCTGAAGCACTATCGCCAGGAGCTCACCGCTCCTGCCTTCGTCGACGGCAATGGCGCACGGGGCCTCTGCAGCTATCCGCATCCGTACCTGATGCCGGACTTCTGGCAGTTCCCCACCGGCTCGATGGGCATCGGCCCCATCAGCTCGATCTATCACGCGCGCTTCATGCGCTACCTCACGCACCGCAACCTGCTGAACTGCGAAGGCCGCAAGGTGTGGGGCGTGTTCGGCGACGGCGAAATGGACGAGCCCGAGTCGATGAGCGCATTGACGCTCGCCGCGCGCGAGAAACTCGACAACCTCGTGTGGGTCGTCAACTGCAACCTGCAGCGGCTCGACGGCCCGGTGCGCGGCAACGGACGCATCATCGACGAACTCGAAAAGCTTTTCGCCGGCGCGGGCTGGAACGTCATCAAGCTGGTGTGGGGCAGCGACTGGGACGGCCTCTTCGCGCAGGACGTGAGCGGCGCGCTGGCCCGCGTGTTCGCCAACACCGTCGACGGCCAGATGCAGACCTTCGCGGCCAAGGACGGGCGCTTCAACCGCGACAACTTCTTCGGCCAGAACCCCGAGCTCGCGCGCCTGGCCGAAGGCATGACCGACGAGCAGATCGACCGCCTGAAGCGCGGCGGCCACGACCTCGTGAAGATCCATGCCGCCTACGCGGCCGCCGCCCGGCACAAGGGCCAGCCCACGGTTATCCTCGCCCACACCAAGAAGGGCTACGGCATGGGCAGCGCCGCGCAGGGCAAGATGACCACGCACTCGCACAAGAAGATGGGCGATGTGGACCTGATCGAATTCCGCGACCGCTTCAACCTGCCGCTGACCGACGCGCAGGCCACCGCGATGGACTTCTATCGCCCGGCCGAAGACAGCGCCGAGATGCGCTACCTGCGCCAGCACCGCGAAGCGCTCGGCGGGGCCATGCCCCGGCGCGAGACCGCCTGCGACGTGGTGGCCAAGCCCGACATCGCGAGCTACGCGCAGTTCGCGACCGCTGCCGCCGGCAAGGAAATGAGCACCACCATGGCCTTCGTGCGCATGCTGGGCAATCTGCTGAAAGACCCGGCCCTGGGCCCGCGCATCGTGCCCATCGTGGCCGACGAGGCACGCACCTTCGGCATGGCCAACCTGTTCAAGCAGGTCGGCATTTATTCGAGCGTGGGCCAGCGCTATGCGCCGGAAGACATCGGCTCGGTGCTGAGCTACCGCGAAGCCACCGACGGGCAGATCCTCGAAGAAGGCATCAGCGAGGCCGGCGCCATCGCCAGCTGGACGGCCGCCGCCACCAGCTACAGCGTGCACGGGCTGGCGATGCTGCCGTTCTACATCTACTACTCGATGTTCGGCTTCCAGCGCGTTGGCGACGCCATCTGGGCCGCGGCCGACCAGCGTGCGCGTGGCTTCCTGCTGGGCGCTACCTCGGGCCGCACCACGCTCGGCGGCGAAGGCCTGCAGCACCAGGACGGCAGCAGCCACCTGGTGGCCGCGACCATTCCCAACTGCAAGGCCTACGACCCGGCATATGCGGGCGAGATGGCGGTCATCATCGACGCGGGCATCCGCGAAATGATGGTCGAACAGCAGGACGTGTTCTATTACGTCACGCTCATGAACGAAAACTACGCGCAGCCCGACGTGCCCGAGGGCGCGGAGGCCGGCATCCTGCGCGGCTGCTACCGCTTCGGCACGTATGCGCCGGCATCGGGCAAGGCGAAGAAGAAGGTCACGCTGATGGGCTCGGGCGCGATCCTCACCGAAGTCGTCAAGGCCGCGCAGCTGCTGGCCGACGAAGGCATCGAGGCCGAGGTGTTCAGCGTCACGAGTTGGAGCGAACTCGCGCGCGACGGCCTGGCCTGCGAACAGCGCGCGCTGGCGGGCGAGAAGGACGCCGGCACACCGTTCATCGCGCAGCAGCTCGGCGGCAAGGGCGGCAAGGCCCCGATCATTGCCGCCACCGACTACGTGCGAGTCGTGCCGGAGAGCGTGCGCGCCTTCCTGCCCGAGGGCCGCCGCTACATCACGCTGGGCACCGACGGCTTCGGGCGCAGCGACACGCGCGCCGCGCTGCGGGGCTTCTTCGGTGTCGATGCGGCCAGCATCGCGAACGCCGCGCGCCACGCGCTGGCCTGAGCCGGGCGGCAAGGGCGGGAGCGGGCCGCGCGGGGCCTGCGTTAGAGTCGCAGCCCATCGCCGCACCATGCCCATGACCGCCCGCTTCCAGTCCGTTGCCCCCACCGTTCGCCTGGCCGACCGGGTGGCCGACGCACTGGCCGCCGAGGTGCGCAGCGGCCGCCTGTCCGAAGGCGACCGCCTGCCCACCGAGACCGCATTGGCCGGGCAGTTCGGCGTGAGCCGCACCGTGGTGCGCGAGGCGGTCTCGCGGCTCAAGTCGCTGGGTCTGGTCGATTCGCGCCAGGGCAGCGGCGTGTACGTGCGTGCCGCCGGCATCGAGCCGCTGCGCTTCGAAATGCCGCACGTCGCCTCGCGCGAGGCGGTGATCCAGATGGTCGAACTGCGCCGCGCGCTCGAAGCCGAGGTGGCCGCGCTGGCCGCTGAGCGGCGTACCAAGGCCGACCTGCGCCGCATCCGCGAAGCCATCAAGGCGCTCAAGACGGCGGTGGCCGACGGCGGCAACGGGGCCGATGAAGACGTGCGCTTCCACACCGCGATCGCCGAGGCCGCGCGCAACCCGTTTCTGCTGGGCACGCTGCAATACCTGCGGCAGTTCCTGCATGGCGCGACCCGCGTCACGCGCGCCAACGAGGCACGCCGCGCCGACTTCGCCGCCCAGGTGGCGCAGGAGCATGCGCTGATCGTCGACGCCATCGACGCGGGCGATCCGGTGCGTGCCCGCGAGGCCGCCAAGTCGCACATGGACAACGCGATCCGCCGCATCGAGCAGGCCGACCCGGCGTTCTGGCAGCAGGAGGGCGCGCAGCTCGCGCGGCCGCTGGTCGAAGGCTGGCCCGCGCGCCACTAGGGGCCCCGCGCGGTCCGGGTACGGGTTAGATCGGAGCGGTTCGAATCGTGGAAATTTGTATGATGACCTTACAAATCACGGCGCAAGCCATGCAGGCCCGCGCCGGACACCGTTCAAGGCAAAACCCTCCATGACCTCTTCATCCGCTCCAACCGTCGGTCTCGTGGGCCTCGGTGCCATGGGCGCCGGCATGGCGCAATCGCTGCGCCGCGCGGGCCATGCGCCGCATGTGTTCGACGTGCGCCCCGGCGCCGCCGAGGCCTTCGCGCGCGACGGCGGCACCGCCTGCGATTCGCTGGCCGCGCTCGGCGCGCAGTGCGACATCGTGATCAGCGTGGTCGTCAACGCCGCGCAGACCGAGTCGGTGCTGTTCGGCGACGGCAGCACGCCCGGCTGCGCCGCGTCGATGAAGCCCGGCAGCCTGTTCGTGATGTGCTCCACCGTCGATCCGAACTGGTCGGTGGCGCTCGAGGCGCGGCTCGCGAAGCTGGGCGTCCTGTACCTCGACGCGCCGATTTCCGGCGGCGCCGCCAAGGCCGCGAGCGGCCAGATGACGATGATGACAGCCGGCACCCCCGCCGCCTACGCCAGGGCCGGCGCGGTGCTCGACGCCATGGCCGCCAAGGTCTACCGCCTGGGCGACAGCGCGGGCGCGGGCAGCAAGGTGAAGGTCATCAACCAGCTGCTGGCCGGCGTGCACATCGCCGCCGCCGCCGAGGCGATGGCGCTGGGCCTGCGCGAAGGCGTGGACCCGGCCGCGCTGTATGAAGTCATCACGCACAGCGCGGGCAACAGCTGGATGTTCGAGAACCGCATGGCCCACGTGCTCGCGGGCGACTACACGCCGCTGTCGGCGGTCGACATCTTCGTGAAGGACCTGGGGCTGGTGCTCGACGTGGCACGCGCCAGCAAGTTTCCGCTGCCGCTGTCGTCCACCGCGCACCAGATGTTCATGCAGGCCTCGACCGCGGGCTACGCGCGCGAGGACGACAGCGCCGTGATCAAGATCTTCCCCGGCATCGAAGTGCCGGCGCCGAAAAAACAAGCCTGAAAAGAAAGCACAGAGAGAGAGACATCACATGAACATCCTCATCACCGGCGGCTGCGGCTTTCTCGGCGCCCGCCTCGCCCGCACGCTGCTCGCCGGCGGCAATCTCGCGCTGGCCGGCGGCGCCGCGCAGCCCGTCTCGCGCATCACGCTGGCCGACCGCGTGCCGCCGCCCGCCGACCTGGCCGCCGATGCCCGCGTGCAGTTCGTGCAGGGCGACCTGCTGGAGCAACTGGCGAGCGGCGCGCTGCCCATTGCCGACACGCAGCTCGTGTTCCACCTGGCCGCCGCCGTCAGCGGCGAGTGCGAGGCCGACTTCGACCTCGGCATGCGCAGCAACCTCGACGCCACCCGCGGCCTGCTCGAAGCCGCGCGCCGCGCCGGCCATGCGCCGGTGTTCGTGTTCTCCAGCTCGGTCGCGGTGTTCGGCGATTCGCCCGAGCAGCGCCTGCCGGCCGTGATCGAAGACACCACGCTGCCGACGCCGCAGAACAGCTACGGCATCCAGAAGTTCATCGGCGAGCAGCTGGTGGCCGACTTCACGCGCAAGGGCTTCGTGCAGGGCCGCAACGTGCGGCTCATGACGGTGTCGGTGCGCCCGGGCAAGCCCAACGGCGCGGCCTCCAGCTTCCTGAGCGGCATGCTGCGCGAGCCGCTGGCCGGCGAGCGCGCGCGCTGCCCCGTGTCGCCCGAGACGCCGGTCGCGCTGGCCTCGCCCGGCAACACCGTCGCGGGCATCGTCCGCGCGGCCACGGCCGGCGCCGCCGAGTGGGGCGCGCGCACGGCCATCAACCTGCCGGCGCTCACGACCACCGTGCGCGAGATGGCGCAGGCGCTCGAACGCATCGCGGGCAAGGACGCCACCGCCTTGATCGACTGGGCGCCCGATGCCGCCGTCGCGAAGATCGTCACCAGCTGGCCCAGCCGCATCCACGCCGCGCGCGCCGAGGCGCTGGGCCTGAAGGCCGACGCGAGCTTCGACGCCATCCTGCGCGACTACGTGCGCGAGAACGTGCAGGCCGTGAAGCTGCCAATCGCCAAGGACTGAACACCATGGCAAAGCTCGTGCTCGGCTGCATCGCCGACGATTTCACCGGTGCCACCGACCTCGCCAACAACCTCGTGCGCGCCGGCATGCGCGTGGTGCAGGCCATCGGCGTGCCCGAAGACCCTCTTGACGCGGATGTCGATGCCGTCGTGGTCGCGCTCAAGTCACGCACCATCGCGCCGGCAGAAGCCATCGCGCAGTCGCTCGAGGCATTGCGTTGGCTGCAGTCGCAAGGCGCGCGGCAGATCTACTTCAAGTACTGCTCCACCTTCGACAGCACGCCGCAGGGCAACATCGGCCCCGTGACCGAGGCGCTGATGGATGCGCTGCAATGCGACTTCACCATCGCTACGCCCGCCTTTCCCGACAACAAGCGCACCGTGTTCAAGGGCTACCTGTTCGCGGGCGACGTGCTGCTCAACGAGAGCGGCATGCAGAACCACCCGCTCACGCCGATGACCGACCCGAACCTGGTGCGCGTGCTGCAGGCGCAGTGCAAGCGCAAGGTGGGGCTGATCGACTACGCCGTGGTGGCGCGCGGAGAAACGGCCATCGCCGAACGCATCGCGCAACTGAAGGCCGAGGGCGTCTCGATCGCCATCGTCGATGCGGTGTCGAACGACGACCTGCTGCGCATGGGCCCGGCGCTCGCGAAGATGCCGCTCGTCACCGCCGGCTCGGGCGTGGCCATCGGCCTGCCGGCCAACTTCGGACTCGCGCCTTCTTCGCAGGCGAGTGCATTGCCCGAAGCCGGTGGCAAGACAGCGGTGGTTTCGGGCAGCTGCTCGCTCGCCACCAACCGGCAGGTGCAGGACTTCATCCAGCGCGGCGGCGCGGCGATAGCCGTCGATCCATTGCGCATTGCGCAGGGCGTCGACGTCGCGGCAGAAGCGCTGGCGTGGGCTGCGCCGTTGATCGACAAGGGCCCGGTGCTCGTCTACTCCACAGCGGAGGCCGGCGCAGTGAAGTCGGTGCAAGGCAGGCTCGGCGTCGAGGAAGCCGGCGCGATGGTCGAGCGCACCATCGCCGCCATCGCGCGTGGCCTGGTCGAGCGCGGCGTGCGCCAGTTGGTGGTGGCCGGCGGCGAAACCTCCGGCGCATGCGTGCAGGCGCTGGGCATCGCGCAGATGCAGATCGGCCCGCAGATCGACCCCGGCGTGCCGTGGTGCCACGCGCGCTCGGAAGCCGCGCCCGAGACCGGCCTGCACATCGCGCTGAAGTCCGGCAACTTCGGCAGCGACGATTTCTTCACCAAGGCATTTACAGTGCTCGCATGACCGAGAACGAAGCCCGCGAGGAAATCTGCCGCGTCGGCCGCAGCCTGTTCGAGCGCGGCTACGTGCATGCCACGGCCGGCAACATCAGCGTGCGGCTGGATGACGGCTTTCTCATCACGCCGACCGATGCCTGCCTCGGCTTCCTCGACCCGGCACGCCTTGCAAGGCTCGACGCGCAAGGACAGCAGACAAGCGGCGACCGCGCCAGCAAGACCATCGCGCTACACACGCGCATCTACGCCGCCGCGCGCAGGTTCGATGCAAGCACCGCCTGCGTCATCCACACGCACGGCACCCACTGCGTCGCGCTCACATTGACCGGAACGGACGACGAACTGCTGCCCGCGCTCACGCCCTACTTCGTGATGAAGGTCGGCCACGTGCCCGTCATTCCGTACCACCGCCCCGGCGCGCCCGAAGCGGCAGAGCAGGTGGCCCAGGCCATCGAGCGCCTCGGAACGGCGGGCACGCCGATACGCGCGGTGATGCTCTCGCGCCTGGGCCCCAACGTCTGGCACGACACCCCGGCCGCCGCCATGTCCGTGCTCGAAGAACTCGAGGAAACCGCCCGGCTCCGGATGCTCACGCAGGCCGCAAGGCCCGAGCCTCTGGATGCCGCACAGATCGATGAACTGCGCCGCGTCTTCGGCGCGCGCTGGTAGTAAAAACACCCCATGCCCCAATTCGCCGCCAACCTCTCGATGCTCTATCCGGAGCTCGACTTCCTCGACCGCTTCGATGCCGCCGCGAAAGACGGCTTCCAGGGCGTCGAATACCTCTTTCCCTATGCGTTCCCGCAGAACGAGATCGTCGCCCGCCTGCAGGCCAACGGCCTGAAGCAGGTGCTGTTCAACGGCCCGCCCGGCGACTGGGACGGCGGCGACCGCGGCCTGGCCTGCCTGCCGGGGCGCGACGCCGAGTTCCGCGAAGGCATCCTGAAGGCCGTCGACTACGCCGTGGCGCTCGACTGCCCGCGCATCCACGTCATGGCCGGCCTCGTGCCCGAAGGCCTGCAGCGCGACGCGGTGCAGGAGGTGTACCTCGACAACCTGCGCTGGGCCGCCGCCGAAGCCGCCAAGGCCGGGCGCGACGTACTGATCGAGCCGATCAACACGCGCGACATTCCGCGTTTCTTCCTCAACCGGCAAGACCATGCGCACGAGATCGTCGAGGCCGTCGGCGCGCCCAATCTCAAGGTGCAGATGGACCTGTACCACTGCCAGATCGTCGAAGGCGACGTGGCGATGAAGATCCGCAAGTACCTGCCAACCGGCCGCGTCGGCCATCTGCAGATCGCGGGCGTGCCCGAGCGGCACGAGCCCGACATCGGCGAGCAGAACTACCCCTACCTGTTCGACGTGATCGACGAGGTGTCTGCACAGTGCGGCTGGCAAGGCTGGATCGGCTGCGAGTACCGGCCCGCCCGCGGCGCCGAGCCCGGCGGCACGTCGGCCGGCCTGGGCTGGCTGCGTGCCTGGCAGCAGCGCGCATGAAGCTCGAAGCGTTGCGCATTCCGGCGCCGCTGCGCGCCTTCGACGCCGGCGGCGCGCAGGTGTTCGACATCGCGCTGACCGGCGGCAAGGTCGAATCGATCGCCCCGAGCGCCGATCAACAGCACGCGCGCGGCACGCTGCTGAGCGCACTGGTAGAGGCCCACGCGCACATCGACAAGAACTACACCGTGCAGGACGTCGGCGCCGCGCAGGGCAACCTGTTCGCGGCCATCGACCGCATGAACAGGCACCGCGACAGCTGGACCGGCGAGTCGCTGCGCCTGCGCATGGAGCGCGCGCTGCACGACGCATGGCAGTGCGGCACCCGCGCGCTGCGCACGCACCTCGACTGGGTGCAGGCCGAGCCGCCGGCCGCGCTGTCGGTGTTCGAGGCCTTGCGCGAGGAATGGCGCGGCCGCGTCGAGCTGCAGTTCGTCTCGCTCACGCCGCTCGACCTGTTCGCCGACCTCGCGGCCGGCGAGCGCATCGCGCGCGAGGTGAAGCGCGCGGGCGGCGTGCTCGGCGCCTTCGTTTATCGCAACGAGGGCATCGTGCACAAGCTGGGGCGCGTGTTCGACCTGGCGCAGCAGCACGGGCTGGCGCTCGACTTCCATGTGGACGAAGGCCTGGACATCGAGGCCACGGGCCTGCGCAGCATCGCGCAGCTGGTGCGTGCGCGCGACTTCAAGGGCCGCGTGGTCTGTGGTCACGCTTGCTCGCTGTCGGCACAGGACGATGCGGTCGCCAACGAAACGCTCGCGATGTGCGCGGGCGCCGGCCTTCACCTGGTCGCACTGCCCACCACCAACCTCTACCTGCAGGGCGCCTGGGACCGCACGCCGGTGAGCCGCGGCATCACGCGCATCCGCGAGGCGGCGGCACGGGGCTTGCGTGCGAGCCTGGCGACCGACAACGTGCAGGACGCCTTCTATCCCTACGGCAGCTACGACCTGCTGGAGACCTTCGGCCTCGGCGTGCAGGTGGCGCACCTGGCGCCCGCGGCCGACTGGCTGGACACCGTCACCGTGAACCCCGCGAAGGCGCTGGGGCTCGCGTGGGACGGCCGCATCGCCCCGGGCTGCCCGGCGGACCTGCTCGTATTGGCGGCCACCGACGAACACGAACTCATCGGCCCGCGCGGACGGCAACGCACCGTCATCCGCGGCGGCCGGGTACTGGAGAAAACACAATGAGCATGGGCAAGCCAATGGCCAACTACGCCGCCGCCAAGCGCGTCGGCGATTTCGTCTTCATGAGCGGCGTGGTGGCGGTCGATCCGGCCACGCGCCGCGCCGTCGCCGGCTACGACGCGATTCCCGAAGCCGCGCGCACCGCGCTGCAGGGCGTGGGCTACGCCACGGGCCAGATGTCGGTCGACGTGTTCGAGGCGCCCATCGTCGCGCAGAGCTGGTTCGTGCTGGAGCGCATCCGCCAGATCGCCGCCGAGCACGGCGGCACCATGGAAGACGTGGTGAAGCTGGTGCAGTACTTCCGCCACCTGCCGCACTACGCCTTCTACAACCGCGTGCGCGGCCTGTTCTATCCGGGCGAGCCGCCGGTGAGCACGGTGGTGGAGGTGTCGCGCTTCCTGCCGGGCGACGAGGTGCTGGTCGAGGTGGAGGCCACGATGTACCTCCCCTCGAAGCGCTCTACCTGACCCCCGCGCCCTTGAGCAGGAACTCGGTCACCTGCTCGATCAGGTAGCGCCGGTCTTTCTCGTCGCCTTGCTGGGCCGCGTCGCGGTAGTACGCGGCCTGCGTGGCGTGGTCGGCGTAGAACTGAGTCACGGCCCAGATGTGGAACAGCACCAGCATCGGGTCGGACTTGTCCATCAGGCCCTGGTTCATCCAGTTCTGGATTACGGCGGCGGCCTGGTCGGTGCGGGCCTTGCTCGTGGTCATCATGTCGTTGATGACAGGCGCGCCGCGCATCATCTCGGCCGTGAAGATCCGCGAGCGCAGCGGATGGTCGAACGAGAACACCATCTTGCGGCGGATCAGGTCGCCCAGCACCTTGCGCGGGCCGAAGGCCTCGTCGCTGAAGCCGAACACCACGATCCAGTCGGTCAGGATGTCCTGCAGCACCTGCCGGTACAGCGCTTCCTTGCTCTCGATGTAGTAGTGCAGCTGCGCCTTCGACAGCCCCGCCTTGTCGGCGATGGCCTGGGTCGATGCGCCGGCCAGCCCCTCGCTGGCGAACACCTCGATGGCGGCCTGGTTGATGAGGCCGAGCACCTGCGTGTACTTGCGCGAGCGCCCGCGCGTGGCGGGTGCCTCGCCGTCGCCTTCCTCGGCTGCACTGGCAGCCGGAACGGTGGTGGAAGCCCGCGCGTTCACAGCTGAAGCACCAGCTCCGTGCCCTTGGCGCGGGAGCAGCACAGCGCCACCTTGTGGCGCCGCTCGCTGCCGGTCAGGCAGAAGTCGCGGTGCTCCGCGCCTTCGCCCTCGCCCTCTACCACGCAGGTGCCGCACAGGCCCTGCTGGCACGACACGGGAATGTCGATGCCGACTTCATGCAGCGCGTCGACCGCGGTCTGGTCGGCCGCCACCGGTACGCTGATGCCGCGCCGCGCGAGCCTGAGCGTGAAGGGCAGGCCGGTGGTGGTGTTGGCATCGGTCGGCGCGGCGAAGTACTCGGCGTGCAGCGCGTCGTCGGGCCAATCCGTCTTTGCGGCCGCGTCGCGCACTACCTGCATGAAGCCGCCCGGCCCGCACACGTACAGGTGCGTGCTCGGCGCGCGCTCGGCCAGCAGCGCGCGCAGGTCGATGCGCTGCGAGGCGTCGCCTTGGTCCAGGTGCAGCCGCAGGTGCGGCGCCAGCGCGGGCGCGTGCAGCGCATCGGCGAAGGCCAGGTGCTCCTCGCTGCGCGCGAACACGCACAGCGTGAAGGAGGCGCCGCGCGCGGCCAGCGCCTGCGCCATCGCCAGCAGCGGCGTCATGCCGATGCCGCCGGCCAGCAGCAGGTGGTGCGCGGCTTCCTCGCGCAGCGGGAAGGTGTTGCGCGGCGCGCTGATCGGCAGCAGGTCGCCTTCGCGCACGCGCTCGTGCATCGAGGCCGAGCCGCCGCGGCTGCCGGCCTCGCGCTTCACGCCGATCACGTAGCCGCCGGCTTCGCCCGAGGGCGCGCGCGCCAGCGAGTACTGGCGCGAGAAGCCGCCGGGCATGTGCACGTCGATGTGCGCGCCGGCCTCGTAGGACGGCAGCGGCCGGCCCCACGGATGGGCCAGCTCGAAGGACAGGATTTCCGGCGTCTGCCGCGAGATGCGTTCGACGCGGACGGTGAGCGTGCGTTCGAGACTCATGGTGTGCGTGCTCCCTCTTTGCTTCCTGTTTGAATGTCTATCTACTCAGATGGTCTTCAGCGTGCGTGACACGCGTTCGATGAAATGGCTGCGGTCGCTCGCGGTCACGGCATTCATGTCGTGCAACTGCAGCCAGGTCACCTTGCAGCGCCATGCGAACAGCGCCCGCAGCGCGCGCGTGAAGAGCCGCCGGCCCGGGTCGCCGATGGCCATCACGAACCAGCGCGGCGAGCCGCCGGTGGTCACCACCGTCAGCCGCCGGATGTGCCGCATGCCCGACTTCGCGAGCTGCCCCTTGCGCTCCGCCGGCAGGAAGGCCACGCCCGGCAGCCACACCCGCTCCAGCCAGCCCTTGAGCATGGACGGCGGTCCATGGAACCAGGTGGGGTAGACGAACACCAGGTGCTCGGCCCACAGCAGCGCCTCGACGTGGGGTTTCACGCGTTCGCGGATCAGTTCGGGGTTGTCGAGGTAGGCGATGCGCTCTTCGCATGTCAGCGTGGGCTCGAAGCCTTCTGCGTACAGGTCGATGGCCTTGACGGGGTGTCTGGGCTCGAGCGCCTCGAGGGCGGTGCGGTAGAGCGCGTGGTTGAAGCTGTCAGGGTTCGGATGGCAATGGACGACCAGGGTTTTCATGGGAGGGCCGGTTCGCCTGTCGGCGAGACGGGGTCAGAGCCCAAGGAACAAAAGGCCGCGCAGTGCCTTATGGCAACCCAGGCGCCGGCATCTGACCCCGGCGCAAGCCCCGCGCGACCCACGGGAAAAAAACGGTGTGCTTACTTGCCGGTGAGTTTCTTGCGCACGTCGACGCCCACGCCCTTGTTCACGAACTGCGTGGTCACGACCTTCGACAGGTCGACCTCGCCGGCCTTGTACAGCCCGGCCTTGACCATCTTGTCGTAGAAGTCCTTCACGCGGGCCTCGTCCATCGCGCCGATGCCCTTGGTGAGCGATTCGCCGCTGTCGACGATGCCCATCTTCTTCATCAGCTCGATGGAGCCCTGCAGCGTGGCGATGGGCGAGTCGGGGTTGGTCTTGGCGATCAGCTCGTTGGCGGCCTTGTTGTCGCCGTAGAGGTAGTTGTTCCAGCCGATGATCGAGGCCTCGATGAACTTGCGCACCGTCTCGGGCTTGTTCTTGATGAGGTCGGCGCGCGTCTCGATGGTGGTCGCGTAGGTCGAGAAGCCGTTATCGGCCAGCAGCTGCACCACCGGGTCGAAGCCGGCCTGCGCCTTGATCGACAGCGGCTCCGAAATGGCATAGCCCTGCTGGATGGATTTCTTGTCGGCCAGGAACGGGCCCACGTTGAAGGTGTAGGGCTTGAGCTGCGAGTCCTTGAAACCGTGCTCGGACTTCATCCACTGCCAGAAGCTGAACTGGCCGTCCTTGCCGATGAAGGCCACCGGCGCCTTGGTCATGTCCTTGAAGGTGTCGAAACCCTGGCCCGGGTGGGCGAACATGGCCTGCGGGTCTTTCTGGAAGAAGGCCGCGACCACCACCGTGGGCACGCCGTTCTTCACGTTGTCGAAGGACTGCAGCAGGTTGCCGGTCATGAGGAAGTCGACCTTGCCGGCCGGCAGCATGGGCCGGTTGTTGACCATCGGGCCGCCCTGCTGGATATCGACGTCGAGGCCGTACTTCTTGTAGGTGCCGTCCACCAGCGCCTGGTAGAAGCCGCCGTGGCCCGCCTGTGCCTTCCAGTTGGTGGCGAACACCACTTTTTCCTGTGCCTGCGCGGCGAAGGCGGCGCCCGCGAGGGCGAGACCGAATGCGAGCGGTCGGAGATTGAAGGCGGGGATGCGCATGGGGGCGGACTCCTGTGGATGTTTTGGAAAGTACGGAACGGGATGCGGAGACTAAATCGTTTCGGCGTCTTTTTTCGGCGCCGTCTCAGCGTTCGATGGCCATGTCGGGATGCCAGCCGCGCGTCTTGCCCGGGTTCATCAATCCCATCGGGTCGCTGCGCTTCTTGAACTCGATCTGCTGCGTGTCGATGGTCTTCATGCCGCCGTCCTCGATGGTCACCACGTGCGGGTTGAAGATCTTGCAGCCGCCCTGCGACTCGATCTCGCGGATCAGCTCGTACTGGTGGGCCTCGCCCTTCCAGCGCACGAGCAGGATGCCGAAGGTGCCGCACTCGCCGTTGGCGCGCGCGAAGTCCTGGTGCTGCAGCACGTCGTCCCCGAAGATTTCGAGATGCCGCTCGACCACCGCGGGGTCGAAGGGCTGGGCATAGGCCACCTGCAGGTAGGTCCAGCCGCGGTCGGCCTTCAGCGCCTGCAGCGTCGTGTGGTTGAACGCGCATTCGTAGGCCGGCGGCAGGCCGTCGGCGATCAGCTCGGCTTCGGTGCCGGCCACCGAGATGGTGCCGCCGTGCGCTTCGGCGAGCGCGCGGAAGTCCGCCATCGAATCGGGCGAGACCATGGTGAACACCGCGTGCCGGTCGGCCGGAAAACGGTCGCGCATGGCCGTGTAGTAGGGCGAGAAGCGCGCTTCCACCGTGGACAGCAGGAAGATGTCGAGCGTGGGCGCCTGCGCCGCGATGCCGAAGTCGAGCGCGCCGCGGTAGGTGTCGAACAGCACCGTGCAGTGCACCCATTCGACGGCCGGGCTCAGCGCCACTTCCACGTCGAGGATCACGCCGTTGGTGCCGTAGGCGTGGTGCACCTGCTGGATCTCGTCGCCGTGCAGCTCGATGACGCGCGGCTCGCGCTCCACCGTCATCACGCGCGCGCGCAGCAGGTTGCCGGGGTCGCGCAGGATGCCGTGGCGGAACGAGCCGATGCCGCCGAAGCCGCCCGCGATGAAGCCGCCGATGCTGGCCACGTGCCAGGTCGAGGGCCACATGCGCAGCGCCTGCCCGGTCTCGCGGGCCGTGAGGTCGATGTCGTGCATGCGCGCGCCGGCCTCCACGCGCATGCTGCCCTGGCGGATGTCGAGCACGCGGCACATCTGCGTCACGTCGAGCACGACGCCGCCTTCGAGCGGCACGCACTGACCGTAGTTGCCGGTGCCGCCGGCGCGCACCGTGAGCGGCAGCTTCCACTTCGCGGCCACGGCCGCGGCCTGGCGCACGTCGTCTTCGGTGCTGACCTTGACCACCAGGTCGGCCACGCAGCCCGCGAGCTGCGCGCTGAGGATGGGGCTGTACCAGTAGAAATCTTTCGACAGCTGCTTGCGCTGCGCCGGCGCCGTGACGAGGTTGAGGCCGCGCAGGTCGGCGCGCACGGCATCCCAGTCGACGTTTGCAGGGGAAACATATTCGGAGTTCATCGACGCTCCGCCAAAGTGGACTCTTCGCAAGCGAACACCGCGGAACCGGCTTCGCCGGGCCGCAGGTGTTGTCCCCGGTAGGGGGTTGGCGAAGCGACACGAAGTGCGCGCAGCCTGGGGGCGAGCCAACTATCTTTCACGGCGCATCTCGCTTTCATGCCAGTGGCCCAGCACCAGGCGCGACAGGGCCGCGAACACGATGAAGATCACGATGCCCAGCAGGGACACCAGCAGCAGCGCCGCGAACATCATCGGGATCTCGGTGCGGAAGCTCGATTCGAGGATGCGCGATGCCAGGCCCGTTTCCTTGCCGGCCGTGCCGGCCGTGAATTCGGCCACCACCGCGCCGATCAGGCTCAGGCCGCCCGCGATCTTCAGGCCCGCCATGAAGTAGGGCAGCGCGCTGGGCGCGAGCAGGTAGCGGAAGGTCTGCCACGGCGAGGCCTTGTAGAGCTGGAACAGGTCGCGCAGGTTGCTGTCGGCGCTCTTCAGCCCGATGACGGTGTTCGACAGGATCGGGAAGAAGGCCACGATCCATGCGCACAGCAGCAGCGCCGCCGTGGTGCTCGACACGTAGATCAGGATCAGCGGCGCGATCGCGATGATCGGCGTCACCTGCAGGATCACCGCGATCGGGAACAGGCCGATCTCCACCCACTTGAAGAGCGCGAACGCGATCGCCAGCAGCACGCCGCCGACGATGGCCGCCGTGAGCGCGAGCAGCGTGAGCTTCACCGTGAACCACAGCGCGCTGGACAGCGAGTCCCAGTTGTCGAACAGCGTGCGAAGAATGAGCGATGGCGCGGGCAGGATGTAGTGCGGGATGTTGTTGGCGCGCACCGTCCATTCCCAGATCAGCAGCAGCGCGATGACGATGCCCGCGGGCACGACGATGCGCAGCAGCGACTCGCGCCGGCGCAGCCTGTCTTCGTGCGCGCGCAGCATGTCGGCGGTGGGCGTGGCCTCGGCGGCTTCGGTGGGCATGACGGATTCAATGGTCGATGTCGAGGCCATGCAGGGCTCCGTGCAGGGATTGCGAGACGGCGGTGCAGTGCGCGTTGTAGCGGCTCGAGGTGCGGAACTCCTCGCCGCGCGGGTACGGCTCGTCGATGCGGATTTCGTCGATCACCCGGCCCGGGCGCGCCGCCATCACCACGATGCGGTTCGACAGGTACACCGACTCGTACACGCTGTGCGTGACGAACACGATCGAGAAGCGGTGCTCGCGCCAGATCGCCAGCAGGTCGTTGTTGAGCTTGATGCGCGTCATCTCGTCGAGCGCGGCAAAGGGCTCGTCCATCAGCAGCAGGCGCGGGTGCGTGACCAGCGCGCGCGCGATCGACACGCGCATCTTCATGCCGCCCGACAGCTCGCGCGGATACACGTCGGCAAAGCGCGAGAGGCCCACCAGTTCCAGCACCTGCTGCACCACCGGCGCGGCGGCGTCGCGGCTGGTGCCGGCCAGCTTGAGCGGCAGCCAGACGTTGTCGAACACCTTGGCCCAGGGCATGAGCGTGGGCTCCTGGAACACGAAGCCCAGGTCGCGGTCGCTCTTGCTGTCCTTGGCCGAGCCGGTGTTGGCGCCCGACCAGCTCATCTCGCCCGAACTCAGGCGCGTGAGCCCCGCGATCAGGCGCAGCGCCGTGCTCTTGCCGCAGCCCGAGGGGCCGAGGAAGCTGATGAAGTCGTGCTCGCCGATGTCGAGCGACATGCCCTGCAGCGCGAGCGTGCCGTTGGCAAAGCGCTTGCCGACGTTGCGCAGGCTGACCAGGGGTGGGGTCCGGGTGCTGTCCATGGCGTGCGAGCCTAGCGCCAGGCCGGCACGTTGGCCAGGCGGGAAAGCGGGAAGCGGTCGACCTCGTGCAGCAGCTCGACGAAGCGGCGGCCCACGTGGTCGAGCACCGCGGCGCCCTTCTCGGCGGTGGCGCGCGTGGCGTCGCCGGCGGCGCCCGCGGGGTTGATGTCGTGCATCTGCCAGCCGAGCTTGCCGCTGGGGGTGATCGACAGGAACTTGTTTTCGGCGGCCAGCTGCTCCGTCATGGAGCCGAAGTTCTGGAACTGATCCTTGCGCACGTAGTCGGGCGTCAGGTGCAGCATCACCGAGCTTTCGAGGTCGCCGGCATGGATGCCGTGCTTGCCCTCGTGCGCGGTGAACAGGCCCTCGGGCAGGCCCAGCGTGTACCAGTTGGCGGCCACGACCATCATGTCGTGCTCCTCGCGCAGGTCGCGCGCCACGATGTCCATGACGCTCATCTGGCCGCCGTGGCTGTTGTAGAGCACCAGCTTGCGCACGCCGGCCTTGGCGACGCAGGCGCCGATGTCTTTCCACATCGCGATCAGCGTGGCCGCCGACACGGTGAGCGTGCCCGGGTAGCGCGAATGCTCGTTGCTCTTGCCGTAGGGCACCGTGGGCAGGAACAGCACCGGCAGGTCGTCGGGCAGGTGCGGCAGCGTGGCGCGCACCATGCCGTCGATGGTGGCCGTGTCGGTCGACATCGGCAGATGGGGACCGTGCTGTTCGGTGGCGCCGACCGGCAGCACGGCAATGAGCCGTTCGCGGTCGAGACGGGAGAACTCTTCGCTGGTCAGGTCGGACCAGAAGCGGCTGCGCAGGGGGACCGGATTCATCGTGGCAAACCTCATGGACGGCGGGTGGGACAGTCTAAATTATCCATGTGGTCAAAAAAGATGACCCAGTAATTACCCGCAATGGCGTGCAATTGCTTGTAAAGAGCCCGGCGGGCACCCCTCAAATCAGATTGACCGGTCAATCCAGGGAGGGCTACCAGCGCAGCCGCAACCCCAACTGGCCCTGCACGCCGGTCTGCTGGGTGTTGCCGATGGCGCTGATATAGGTCAGGCCGCCGTAAAGCGCCATCACCTTGTTCAGCTGCCCGACCAAGCCCACGCCGACTTCCAGCGCGCTCGCGTTGCGGCGGTTCACGACCTGGTCGGTGGGTCCGAAGAAGATCGCGTTGCTGCCGCTGAAGGTGTGCCACAGGTTGGCCTTGAGGTAGGGCTTCCAGGTGCCGCCGCCGGCGCTGAAGTTGCCCTCCAGCCGCGCGCCCAGCCGTCCCGTGACGGTGTTGTCGCGCTGGAAGCCCACGGCGGAGATGCCGTCGTCGAAGCTGTCGATGCTGCTGCGCTGCCAGATCAGTTGCGCCTGCGGCTGCAGCGTGACGCCGTCGCCCAGGGCCAGCGGGTAGCCGGCCTCGAGCGAGGCCGTCACCGCGTTGCCGTGCGACGTGCCGCCGCGGCCGAGCGTGGAGCGCGCGTCGGTGCTGAAGCGCGTGGCCATGAGCACGGCGTCGCTGTACCAGCCGGTGCTGGCCACGCGGGTCCAGTAGGCGCCCAGGCTGTAGCCCTCGATGCTCAGGCGCCCGGTGGCTGCGTTGGCCAGGCCGCCGGCCGAGCCGCTGGTGTCGCCGCTGGCGCGGGTGTAGCCGCCCAGCACGCCGACCCGGTTGCGCCCGCCCGCGGCGTCGGTGGCGATCAGGACATCGTGGCCGAGCTGCAGGCCGGAGATGCTGCCGTCGAACTGCGGATTTGCATCGCCGTTCAGGCGTTGCCGCGTGCTTTCGCCGAACACGCGGCCCCACGAGGCCTGCGAGCCTTCGTCGCCCGCAAGCAACTGCTGGTCGCCCTGCCGGTCGTGGAAGCTGCCCAGCTGCGCAAGTCCGAGACGGCGAACCACCAGCGGCATGCTGCTGTAGAGCGCGACTTCGGGGCGATACAGGTGGACGGGGTCCAGCGACGCCGCGCCACCCGGTACCTGCCCCATGATCTCGATGGCCTCCTCCGGAGTGCCCACCACTGTTCCGCCGACCGCATAGCCGCTGTTGCGCAGGTACCAGTTGTCGGGGTTGCCGCCCGCGACGCCGCCCCGGAACAGGTGGTAGTCGTAGGCACCGGCCTCGACCGGCTGCGTCAGCGAGAAGGCTTTGGCCGCAGTGGTGCCGCCGTTGACCGCCTGCACCACCAGGATGCCGTCGGCCAGCGTGGGCGCCCCCAGCCCGCCGCGGTTGACGACGCGCAGCCCGGTGCCGCCCGAGGCCGCACCGCCGTCGATCACCAGCTTGTCCGACGGCGCGTTGTCGCCGGCCAGCACCGTGTTGACCTGCACCAGCGCGCCGCTTCCGCCGAAGTAGTTGCCGCGCACCGTGAAGGCGCCGAAGTTGACGCCGTCATTGGGGCCAGGCAGCAAGGTGCCCTGGTTCGTCACGTTGCCCGCGAAGGTGCCGGTACCTGCGACCGTGGCGCCGGGCAGCACGGCGATGCTGGGGCTGGCTAGCGTCGCGGGCAGGTCGAAGCGGCCGGACTCGATGCGGATCGAGTTGGAGAAGCTCGCGTCGGTCTGCCACGACCACCGGGTGCCGCGCATCGTGAGATTCTGGAAATTGCGAAAGGCGTTGTCGATGGTGCCGCTGCCTTCGAGGAATGCATCGCTGCTTGCGTTGCCGCCGTCGGCCGCACCCCTGATGACCGAGCCGGTCTGCAGGATCAGCGTGCCGGTGCCGCCGCCGCCCATGAGGATCGCGCCGTCGTTGTTGCTGCCGCCGTGCCCTTCGATGAAGCCGGCATTGATCAGCGTGTCGTTGCCGTTCTGTCCTCGGTAGCCGTAGTCGCTGGCGCTGGAGAGCACGCCGCCGGCCCGGTTCTCGACCTGCGAGAAGAAGCTCGCGCTGAGCGTGTTCACATGCACCGCGCTCGCGAAGCCGTTGGTGGTCGAAGTGTTGGCGCCTGTCGCGCGGATGGTGCCGGTATTGACCAGCAGGTTGGCGACGAGGTTGCCGCCCTGCAGGTAGACGCCCTTGGCCGCGGTGCCGCTGACGTCGATGGTGCCGCTGTTGATGACGGTATTGCCCGGCCCCAGCGTGGAAATGCCGTGCGAGGCGCCGCCCGTGGTGGTGATGCTGCCGGTGTTCGTGAGCAGCGTGCGGGTGCTGCTCGTCAACGTCACCAGCATGCCCACCGTGCCTCCGCTCGTGGTGCGGATGGTGCCGTTGTTGGTCAGTGTGTTGTCGTTGCCGGTGGAGATCATCGCGCCGCGCGTACCACCCGAGCCGCCCGAGATGCTGATCGTGCCGTTGTTGGTGATGCTGCTGCCGTCGCGCACCAGCAGCGCCTGGGTGGCATTGGTGCTCAGCGTGGCACCGGCGTTCACCGTGATGCCGACGCCGGTGCTGCCCGGCTGGGCGGTCACGCTGGTCGAGCCGCCGGTGGTGCCGTCGCAGACCACCGTGTCACCGGTGGCGGGCGTAAGAGTGGGACCGCAGGCGGCGTGCGCGCCGCCGCCTGTGAGTGCGGCAAGGACCGCCGCGAGAGATGAAACAAGGGGAACCGGGATGTGGCGCGGAAATCGATGCGTTCGCTCGATATGCATGCGTGCTCCTCGTCTCTTGTACTGCCCTGGGGCCGGAGATGCCCGGCCATTTGGCACGATCCACCATCAAGAAACAATTCCGGGGCCCGCCACTGTTGCGGCAGCGAGACGCAGCAAGCCTCAGCGCCGCACCACGTACCGGGTGACCACCGGCGGCGATTCGCCCAGGTGGAAGGCCAGCCGCCGTTCGCGCAGCGCCATGTCGGAGGCCGTGGCGCGGTTGAAGCGGCGCAGGTGGTCGGTCCACGACTCGTCGACGATCTGCTCCACATAGCGCTCGGGCTGCGCGATGTCGTGCAGCAGCTCCCAGCCGATGGCGCCCTGGCTCAGGCGTGCGCGGCGGGTCTGCTGCATCACGAGGTGGAAGGCGGCGGCGCGCGCAGGGTCGATCAGGAACTCGACCGTGATCACCACGCGGCCGTCTTCCTGCGGCGCCTCGGCCGGCGGCCCGGCGGCCCAGCCGGCCTGGGCGGGGCGGGTGTCGTCCTCGCCGCTCACGTCGGTCACCCAGCGCAGGGCCGCGAGCATCAGCAGCGTGCCGCTCGCGGCGGCGATGACCAGGCTGATCTGCAGCGTGCCGATGGTCGCCACCTGCCCCCAGATCGCGGCGCCGATGGCGCTGGCGCCCATGATGGCCATCTGGTACATCGACATGCCGCGCGCCCGCACCCAGTCGGGCAGCGCCAGCTGCGCCGACACCGAGAGCGAGTTGGCCACCGTGATCCAGGCCATGCCGCCGAAGAACATCGCCGGCACCGCGACCCATGCATTGGGCGCGACCGCCATCACCGCCGTGGCGCCCGACTGCAGCAGCGTGCCGCGCAGCACCAGCTGGTCGCGTCCCAGCGCCTGGCGCAGCCGAGGCAGGAACAGCACCGCGATGATCGCGCCCGAGCCCATCGCCGCCAGCAGCAGGGTGAAGGTGCCGGCGCCGCCGCCCTCCAGGTTGCGCGCCAGCAGCGGCAGCAACGCCAGCAGGGCGGTGGAGTGGAAGAAGAAGATCGAGATGCGCGTGAGCACAGCGCGCATGCGCTGCGACTGCCGCACGAACTGCACGCCCACGCGCATCGCGCTCACCAGCTTCTCGCGGCCCAGCGGGTTGGGCGTGTGCTCGCGCCGCCAGCGCAGCACCACGAAGCCCGAGGCCACCGACAGCACCGCGTTGAGCGCGAACACCCACACGGTGCCCGCGCTCGCGATGAGCATGCCGGCCGTGAGCGGCCCGACGATGCGCGAGGCGTTCATGGCGATGCCGTTCAGACCCAGCGCCGCCGGCAGCTGCGGCCGGGGCACCAGCTCGGGCACGATGGCCGCGAACACCGGCCAGCGCAGCGCCAGGCCGATGCCGTTGGCAAAGGTCAGCGCCAGCAGCAGCGGGGCGGTCATGAGGTCGAGCGCCAGCGCGGCGCACAGCACGACGGCGGTGCCGGCCAGCCAGAACTGCGTGGCCACCAGCCAGCGCCGGCGATCGAGGATGTCGGCCAGCGCGCCGCTGGGCAGGCCCAGCAGGAACACCGGCAAGGTGGAGGCCGACTGCACCAGCGCCACCCAGATGGGCGAGGTGGTCAGCGAGGTCATCATCCACGCGGCGGCCACATCGTTCATCCACATGCAGATGTTGGCGATGAGCCAGGTGCTCCACAGCATGCGGAACACGGGGAGCTTGAGGGGCTCGAGGGCCGCGAGCTTCGAGGGCTGCGGCCGCTGGGGCGGGATAGGCGTTTCTTCGGGGGATATGGGTGGCATGTGCCGTTATTGTGGCGCGGCCCTTTTTCCTCTCGCGCCTTGTCAGCCCCGATCGCTGCGCGCGAGGCGGATTTCCAGGCGCCGCAGCAGCGTGGTCAGCACCAGCGTCATCACCCAGTAGATCACCGAGATCGCGAGGTACGGCTCCCAGTAGCGCGCATAGGCGCCGGCCACGGTGCGGGCGGCGTAGGCCAGCTCGGCCAGGCCGATGGCGGAGACCAGCGAGGTGTCTTTCAGCAGCGCGATGGCGTTGTTGCCCAGCGGCGGCAGCATGCGGCGGAAGGCCTGCGGCAGCACCACGTAGCGCATCACCTGCGCGGGCGAGAAACCGAGCGAGCGGCCGGCGTCGAACTGCCCGCGCGAGATCGACTGGATGCCGGCGCGGAACACCTCGGAGATGTAGGCCGCCGAGTTGAGCGTGAGGGCCACCACGCCCGAGATGAGCGCGCCGTGCTCCTGCTTGAGCGTGCGCGCCAGTTCGCCGTCGATCAGCAGGCCCGAGGTCGGGTGGATGAACACCGGCATCACCGCGAAGTGGATCAGCAGGATCTGCACGAACAGCGGCGTGCCGCGGAAGAAGCTCACGTACACCGTGGCCGGCCAGCGCAGGAAGAAGCGCGCGACCCAGGTCCAGGGCGCGTGGCGCGGCTGCGCCAGCCGCGCGAGCGCCAGGCACAGGCCCCAGCTGGAACCCAGCAGCACGCAGACCACCGTCATGCGCAGCGTCATCCATGCGCCCTGCCAGAACAGGTCCTTGTATTCGACCAGGATGTCCCAGCGGAACCATCCGAACAGCAGCACCGGTTGTTCCATGCTTACTTCCTCAAACTCTCTCGATCAATCAACGGAAAACGAAACGGCCGCTTGGGGGCGGCCGTGTTCAGGAAAATGCCGTGCGGCTCAGCGCACGTTCGGGTCCTTGTTGAACCACTTCTTGTAGATGGTCACGTAGCTGCCGTCGGCGCGGATGGCCGCGAGGCCGGCGGTGAGCTTGTCCAGCAGGGCCTTGTCGCCCTTCTTCACGACGATGCCGAAGCCTTCCTCGGGGAAGGATTTGTCGTCGATGGTCTTCAGGTCGGGGTTCTGCGCCACGCGGTAGGCAATGACGCCGTTGTCGCCCATGGCCGCGTCGACGCCGCCGCCGGCCAGCTCGGAAATGATGAGCGGCGTGCTCTCGAAGCGGCGGATGTCGGGGCTGGTCTTGCCGAATTCGCGCGAGGCGATGTCGTCGGCGGTGGAGGCGCTCACCACGGCGATCTTCTTGCCGGCCAGGTCCTTCAGCGAGGTGACCTTGCTGTTCTTCGGCAACGCGATCAGCTGGCGGGCCGCGAAGTAGGGCGGCGTGAAGTCGTAGCTCTGCTTGCGCTTGTCGTTGATGGTGACGCCCGAGATCACGAGGTCGACGTCGCCGTTGTTCAGCGCGCCGAAGATGCCGGTGAAGGGCGTGTTGACGATCTTGATCTTCAGGCCCTGCTGCTTGGCGATGGCGTTGATGATGTCGATGTCGAAGCCGACGATCTGCTTGTCCTTGTTCTCGAAGGCGAAGGGCGCGTAGGTGGCGCTGGAAGCCACCGTGAGTTCGCGGTTCTGGGCCTGGGCACCGAGCGCGAAGGTGGCGGCGGTGGCAACGAGGCCGAGTGAAATGACGCGCCGGATGCGGTTCATGAGGTCTCCCGGGGAGTGGATTGTGGCTTTGGAGGCCGGGGATTCTATGCCTGCAAGACTGGTGCCCGACCGGGGTCGGACGGCGCCCGGAGAGTTGCTGCAGCGCATCAAAAATGAATTTTCCCTGTGCATTTGTTCTCGCGCCGCGCCGCCAATTCAGCCTTCCGGAATCATTTAGTTCTCATATGTAGCAATATCTGACCATTTGAAACACGCGCCGGAAGCAGTTATGTCACTCGTCCTGGGGGTCATGGGGATCCCGAAAGTGGAAGTCGAGCTCCTGAGGATCATCGTCCGCCTGAGCTCCAACCTGCGCACCCCGTGGACCGTGAGCGAGTCGGGCAATTGCGACGTCCTGCTGGTGGACAGCACGGCGGCAGTCGACGCCTGGCACGCGCCTTCCGCCCCTTTTGTCGTCGTGCCCGTGGTTCAGCGCGGCGAAGTGCATGCCGGCGGCCGGTCGCTGGCGCGGCCGATCTTCGCGGAAGAACTGGTCGACCTGCTGAATGAAGTGACGCCCGGCGTCCGCAACGGCAAGGTGGCCGCCGCAGCCGTCGTGCGCTCGGCGCGCGACCGCGCCTCGCTGATCCGCTGGCCCGCGCAGGTCACGATGCAGCGCAACCCCGTGTACCTGCGGCTGGCCGCAGCGCTCTCCAAGAGCGCGCAGTCGGCCGAAAGCCTGAGCGCGCTCAGCCGCGTGGACGTCGACGAATGCTCGACCTTCATGGGCCTGCTCGAGCAGGAAGGCGTGCTGGCCTGGTCGCCCGACGCCGCCGCCCGCGACGCCCTCACGGCCGAAGGCGCCGCACGCGAGCGGACCGGGCTGCTCTCGCGCATCCGCCGGCGCCTCGGGCTGGCCTGAGCGCCGCGTGGTCCATTTTTCTTTCTTCATCCATCCGTTCGCGCGTCCAGGGGAAATCGCTTGAGGGAATACAAACTCGTCTTCACGGGGCCGATGGGCGTCGGCAAGACCACCGCCATCGCCGCCATCAGCGAGCGGGCACCCATTTCCACCGACGTCGCTAACGCCGACGCCTCGGTGGCCAAGGCCACCACCACCGTGGGCCTGGACTTCGGGGAGCTCACGCTGGACAACGGCGACCGGCTGCGCCTGTACGGCACGCCGGGGCAGAGCCGCTTCGACTTCATGTGGAAGATCCTGGTCCGCGACGCGCTGGGCCTGGCCATCCTGCTGGACAACTCGCGCCCCGCGCCGCTGGAAGACCTGGCCACCTACCTCGACGGCTTTGCCGACGCGCTGCAGGACATGCCCTGCGCGCTGGGCATCAGCCGCAGCGAGTCCCATCCGTCGCCGTCGCTGGACGACTACGCACGCGCACTCCACGCCCGCGGGCTGGTGATGCCGGTGCTGGCCGTCGACCTGCGAAAAGGCAGCGACGTCATTTCACTGATCGAGACGCTCCTGATGCAGATCGAAGTCTCAGACACCGGAGCCACCCTTTGAACATCAGCCGTCTTCTCAAGCTCAAGGCCGCCTCCGAGGCGCAGCGCATCCTGGAGGACATCGCGGGCGTGACCACCGTGGTCATCGCCACGCCCGACGGCTTCGAGATCGCCAGCGCCAGCCTGCGCGATGTCGATCCGTCGCGCATCGCGGCCATGGCCAGCTCCATTTCCGCCATGGGCGCTGTCGTGTCGCAGGAAGCGCGGCTGGGCCGCTGCAAGTGCACGACCGTGGCCACCGACGACGGCTTCGCCCTGTTCAGCCCGGTGCGCAACGGCGAGACCGAACTGGTGGTGAACGTGATCGCCGGCGCCAGCGCGGTGCTTGCGCAGGTCATGTACCGCACCGCCGCCTGCGTGAAGCTGCTCGAGGCGCACCAGCCCGAAGAAGCGCAGCAGGCGTCCTAGCGCCCCGCCTTCCACCCACCGAATCAGCGAGCGGGGACGAGTTTGCATGCGGCGTCCCCGCTCTTTTCATACGCATGAACGACAGGAAACACTCGAAATGGCAACGATCCAGCAAAGCATTGACAACCTCCTGACCGCCGACGGCGCCATGTGCGCCGCCGTGGTCGATTCGTCCAGCGGCATGATGCTGGGCGCCGCCGGCACCGGCGTCGACCTGGAAGTGGCCGCCGCCGGCAACACCGAGGTCGTGCGCGCCAAGCTCAAGACCATGCGCTCGCTGGGCCTGAACGACGTGATCGAGGACATCCTGATCACCCTGGGCAAGCAATACCACCTGCTGCGCCCGCTGGCGCAGAAGGAAGGCGTGTTCATCTACTACGTGCTCGACAAGGCCAAGTCGAACCTGGCGCTGGCGCGCCGCAAGCTGCAGGAAGTCGAGAAGGAAATCACCTTCTGATCTGCTGAAAGACGGTGCGGGGGAACGTCCCCGCCCGCTTCCGCCTTAAAGCCGGCTTCGCGATGAGCCGGCTTTTTTCGTTCCCGCCCGCTTTCCGCCGATCAGCGCGCCAGGTGCCCCAGCGGCAGTGCGCTGCTGGCCTTCACCTCGCCCAGCGAGAAGCTGGTGTGCAGGTCTTTCACGTTCGGCAGATTCATCAGGTGCTGGCGCGCGAAGGCCGAGAAGCTGTCCAGGTCCTGCGCCACCACCTGCAGCTCGAAGGTGCCCGTGCCGCTGATGTAGTGGCAGGCCACCACGTCGGGCAGCTTGCGGATGGCGTCTTCCAGCTTGCGCGTGGCTTCGTGCGTCACGCGCTCGGTGTCCACGCGCACGAAGGCCAGCACGCCCAGGCCGATCTTGTGGCGGTCGATCTCGGCGTGGTAGCCCTTGATGAAGCCGGCTTCCTCCAGCGCGCGCACCCGGCGCCAGCAGGGCGCAGCAGAGAGGCCCACGCGCTGCGCCAGCTCGGCGTTGGTGAGGCGGCCGTCGGCCTGCAGTTCTTGCAGGATTGCAAGGTCGAACTTGTCAATGCTTTCCATGGAGGCGAATCTTAAGCAAGATTCTTTCTGGAACAGGGTTTTTCAGGGCAAAGAACGCAAACACCTATCGCAGACCCCGACATACACTTTGCACGATCATGGGCTCGTGCCCTACCCGGGCACAGACCCACAGTAATCAGCCAGGCTCACAAGGCCCTGCCATACGGAGACAGACAACATGAATGCACCGCTGCCCGCGCACATTCGCAAGGCCCTAGAGACGGTCACGCTCGACGACAAATACTCACTCGACTACGGCCGGGCCTTCATGAGCGGCGTCCAGGCCCTCGTCAAGCTGCCCATGCTGCAGCGCCTGCGGGACCAGCAGGCCGGCAAGAACACCGCCGGCTTCATCAGCGGCTATCGCGGCTCTCCGCTCGGCGGCTATGACCAGGCCCTGTGGAAGGCCAGCAAGTTCCTCAAGGAACAGAACATCGTCTTCCAGCCCGGCGTGAACGAAGAGCTGGCCGCCACCGCGCTGTGGGGCACCCAGCAACTGGGCTTCTCCCCGCAGGGCACCAACAAGTTCGACGGCGTCTTCGGCATCTGGTACGGCAAGGGCCCGGGCGTGGACCGCTGCTCCGACGTGTTCAAGCACGCCAACATGGCCGGCACCACCGAGTACGGCGGCGTGATCGCGGTGGCGGGCGACGACCACATCTCCAAGAGCAGCACGGCCGCGCACCAGAGCGACCACATCTTCAAGGCCTGCGGCACGCCGGTGTTCTTTCCGGCGAACGTGCAGGAAATCCTCGACCTAGGCATCCACGCCTTCGCGCTGAGCCGTTTCTCGGGCGTGTGGTCGGGCATGAAGACGATCCAGGAAATCGTCGAATCGAGCGCCACGGCCATGATCGACCCCGAGCGCGTCGAGATCGTCATCCCCACCGACTTCGAAATGCCGCCCGGCGGCCTGCACATCCGCTGGCCCGACCATGCGCTCGAGCAGGAAGCCCGGCTCATGCACTACAAGTGGTACGCAGCGCTGGCCTACATCCGCGCCAACCGGCTGAACCACAACGTCATCCAGGGTCCGAACGACCGCTTCGGCATCATGGCCAGCGGCAAGGCCTTCAACGACACGCGCCAGGCGCTGATCGACCTGGGCCTGGACGACGCGGCCTGCCGCCAGCTCGGCATCCGCCTGCACAAGGTGGGCGTGGTGTGGCCGCTGGAAGCGCAGCTCACGCGCGAGTTCGCCACCGGCCTGCAGGAGATCCTGGTGGTCGAGGAAAAGCGCCAGGTCATCGAATACCAGCTCAAGGAAGAGCTCTACAACTGGCGCTCCGATGTGCGGCCCAACGTGGTCGGCAAGTTCGACGAGGGCGAGGTGCACGCGGCCGAGGGCTACTCCGGCGGCGAATGGTCGATGCCCAACCCGACCGCCCACACGCTCCTACGCGCCAACGCCGACCTGAACCCCGCGATGATCGCCAAGGCCATCGCCGGGCGGCTGCGCAAGACCGGCCTGCTGGCCGCGGCCGGCGCCGACATGGCCGCGCGCATCGACGCCCAGCTCGCCATCCTCGAGGCCAAGGAGCGTTCGATGGTGGTGCAGCAGGCCTCCACCAGCGTGGTCGACGCCACGCGCCAGCCCTGGTTCTGCTCGGGCTGCCCGCACAACACCAGCACCGTGGTGCCCGAGGGCTCGCGTGCGATGGGCGGCATCGGCTGCCACTTCATGGCGACCTGGATGGACCGCTCCACCATCGGCTTCACGCAGATGGGCGGCGAGGGCGTGCCGTGGGTGGGCCAGCAGCCCTTCACCACCGACCAGCACATCTTCGCGAACCTGGGCGACGGCACCTACTTCCACAGCGGCCTGCTCGCCATCCGCCAGAGCATCGCGGCCGGCGTGAACATCACCTACAAGATCCTCTACAACGACGCGGTCGCCATGACCGGCGGCCAGCAGGTCGGCGAGCGGCCCGAAGGCCACTCGGTGCTGCAGATCGCCGAGAGCCTGCATGCCGAAGGTGCGGTGAAGGTCGTGATCGTGACCGATGAGCCCGAGAAATACGAGGGCGTGAGCATCCCGGGCGACCATGTGCAGGTCAAGCACCGCGACCTGCTGGACGACATCCAGCGCGAGTTCCGCAAGATCCCCGGCACCACGGCCATCATCTACGACCAGACCTGCGCCACCGAGAAGCGCCGCCGCCGCAAGCGGGGCACGGCCGTCGATCCGGCCAAGCGCGTGGTCATCAACGAACTGGTGTGCGAAGGCTGCGGCGACTGCAGCGTGCAGAGCAACTGCCTGAGCGTGGAGCCGCTGGAGACCGAGTTCGGCCGCAAGCGCGCCATCAACCAGAGCAGCTGCAACAAGGACATGAGCTGCCTGAAGGGCTTCTGCCCTAGCTTCGTCTCGGTCGAGGGCGGCCAGCTCAAGAAGAAGGGCAAGAACAAGGCGGCCACGCCGGCGGAGTTCGGCCTGATGCCCGAGCCGGCGATTCCGTCGCTCGCGGGCGGCAAGGTCTGGGGCGTGGTGGTGGCGGGCGTCGGCGGCACCGGCGTGATCACCATCGGCCAGCTGCTGGGCATGGCCGCGCACATCGAGGCCAAGGGCATCGTCACGCAGGACGCGGCCGGCCTGGCGCAAAAGGGCGGCGCCACCTGGAGCCACGTGCTCATCGGCGACACGCAGGACGACATCCGCACCACGCGTGTCGGCACCGCGGCGGCCGACCTGATCCTGGCCTGCGACCCGCTGGTCACGGTCAACGGCGAAACCATGGCGCGCATGCGCGAAGGGCGCACGCACGTGGCGCTCAACAGCCACAGTTCGCCCACCGCCGCCTTCGTGCGCAATGCCAACTGGCAGAACCCCGAGGACGCCTGCGCCGCCGAGATCGCGCGCGCCGTGGGCATCGACGCCATGGGCACCTTCGACGCCGATGCCGCCGCCACCACGCTGATGGGCGACAGCATCTACGTCAACCCGATGATCCTGGGCTACGCCTGGCAGAAGGGCTGGATCCCGCTGGAGCACGAGTCGCTCATGCGCGCCATCGAGCTGAACGCCGTGGCCGTCGAGAACAACAAGACGGCCTTCGAGTGGGGCCGCCAGGCGGCGGTGCGGCCCGAAGAGCTGCAAAAGCGCGTGCGCCCCGGCCAGATCATCGAGTTCAAGAAGCGCGAATCGGTCGAAAGCCTGGTGGCACGCCGCGTGGAGTTCCTGACCGGCTACCAGAACGCCGCCTACGCCGACGAATACAAGCAGTTCGTGGGCAAGGTGCAGCGGGCCGAGGCGGCCGTCGGCAAGAGCACGGCGCTGACCGAGGCGGTCGCGCGCTATCTGTTCAAGCTGATGGCGTACAAGGACGAGTACGAAGTCGCCCGCCTGCACACCGACCGCGCCTTCCTCGAGCGCATCGAAGGCATGTTCGAGGGTGACTACAAGCTCAACTACCACCTGGCGCCGCCGCTCATCGCCAAGAGGAACAGCAAGGGCCAGCTGCAGAAGCAGAAGTTCGGCCCCTGGATGCTCACCGGCTTCAAGCTGCTCGCGAAGCTCAAGGGCGTGCGCGGCACCGCGCTCGACATCTTCGGCCGCACCGAGGAGCGCAAGACCGAGCGCGCGCTGATCGGCGAGTACCGCGCCAGCATCGAGGAAGTGATCGGCGCGCTGCGTGCCGACAACCACGCGCTGGCGCTCGAAATCGCCGGCCTGCCGGAGCAGATCCGCGGCTACGGCCACGTCAAGGATCGCAACCTCGCGGCCGCCCGCAGCCGCTGGAGCGAGCTGATGGGCAAGTGGCGCAATCCGCAGGCGCAGCGCGCGGCCGCCTGATTTTTTCGGTGCATTCCCCCTGCAAAGAGCGCCCCGAGGGCGCTCTTTGCTATTGAAAACGTAGCGCCGAGCCGGCGGGTCGAGTCACCCGAAAGCCCTCCCCACCGCGCCGGATAAGGGCGTGGAGCAGTCACCGGCGCCGAATACAATGCCCGGTGCTGTGCGCGGCCAAGCCCCGCCGAGCTTTGACTTGCGGCCCCAATTCCCTTCGTGGCCGCGAAGCCATGAGGAGCGTCGGGACCGGCCCGCCTTCCTCTCGTTTTCTCTTCCCTCTGCTGGAGACTCTCTTGTTCATTTCCTCTGCTTTCGCCCAGACCGCGCCCGCTGCAGCCGGCGGCGGTGACATGTTGTCCTCGCTCGGCAGCATGCTGCCTCTGGTGCTGATGTTCGTGGTGCTGTATTTCGTCATGATCCGCCCGCAAATGAAGCGCCAGAAAGAAGCGCGCGCCATGATCGAGGCGCTGGCCAAGGGCGACGAAGTCGCCACCGCCGGCGGCGTGCTCGGCAAGATCACCTCCCTGAACGACCAGTACCTGGGCCTCGAGATCGCCAACGGCGTCGAGATCAAGATCCAGCGCAGCGCCGTGGTGCAGGTCCTGCCCAAGGGCGCCGTCAAACAATAAAAGCGTGCGCCGAGCCTTGCGCTTTGCAGCGCAGGGCCCCAAGTCACGCGGTGTTCCCTCTTCTGAAAAGCTTGAGAAAAAGCGCCCGCTCATGAACCGTTACCCGGTCTGGAAGTACACGATCATCGTGATCGTGTTGCTCGTGGGGCTCATCTACGCCCTGCCCAATTTCTTCGGTGAGGCGCCTGCGGTGCAGGTGTCGGCGGCCAAGACGGTCGTCAAGGTCGACGCCTCCACCCAGACCCGGGTCGAGGAAGCGCTCAAGGCCGCCGGCCTGACGCCCGACCTGATCACCCTGGACGGCACCTCGCTGCGTGCCCGCTTCGCCACCACCGACGACCAGCTCAAGGCGCGCGACGCCGTGCAGCGCGCTTTGGTGCCCGACGCGAACGATCCGCCGTACACGGTGGCGCTCAACCTGGTGTCGCGCTCGCCCAAGTGGCTGACCGCGCTGCACGCCTTCCCGATGTACCTGGGCCTGGACCTGCGCGGCGGCGTCGACTTCCTGCTGCAGGTGGACATGAAGGGCGCGATCGACAAGAAGGCCGAGTCCTTCGCCAGCGACCTGCGCACCACCTTCCGCGACAAGAACATCCGCGGCACCGCGGTGAGCCGCAACGGCCAGACCGTCGAGGTGAGCTTCCGCGACGCGGCCTCGCTCGACGCGGCCAAGCGCCTGATCCAGGACCAGTTCCAGGATCTCTCCACCACCGACAGCCAGGACGGCAGCAACTGGC
The DNA here is from genome assembly GCF_022009635.1 of Variovorax paradoxus. Lineage (NCBI taxonomy): Bacteria > Pseudomonadati > Pseudomonadota > Betaproteobacteria > Burkholderiales > Comamonadaceae > Variovorax > Variovorax paradoxus. Next base: position 6,889,833 of record NZ_CP091716.1, on the reverse strand, counting down.
GCCTCGTGGCCAGCATCAAGCCCGAAGCCGCCCGCCGCCTGCAGGACGCCGCGCTCAAGCAGAACATCACCACGCTGCACAACCGGATCAACGAACTCGGCGTGGCCGAGCCCGTGATCCAGCAGCAGGGCCTGGACCGCATCGTCGTGCAGCTGCCCGGCGTGCAGGACACCGCCAAGGCCAAGGAAATCCTGGGCCGCACCGCCACGCTCGAAATGCGCATGGTGGACGAAAGCGCAGAAGGCCGCGCCGCCGAACTGGGCGGCGGCCCCGTGCCCTTCGGCTCCGAGAAATTCCTCGACCGCCAGGGCCGCCCCGTGATCGTGAAGAAGCAGGTGCTCGTCACCGGCGAGAACCTCACCGACGCGCAACCCGGCTTTGACCAGCAGAGCAACCAGCCCAAGGTCGACCTGACCATGGACGCCAAGGGCGGCCGCATCATGCGCGACGTCAGCCGCGAGAACTACAAGAAGCGCATGGCCATGCTGATCTTCGAGAAGGGCAAGGGCGAAGTGCTCACGGCCCCGTCGATCAACGGCGAACTCGGCAACCGCTTCCAGGTCTCGGGCTCCATGACCGTGGTCGAGGCCAACGACCTCGCGCTGCTGCTGCGCGCCGGCTCGCTGGCCGCGCCCATGGAAATCATCCAGGAACGCACCATCGGCCCGACGCTGGGCGCCGACAACATCGAAAAAGGCTTCAAGAGCGTGATGTACGGCTTCCTGGCGATCATGGTCTTCATGTGCGCGTACTACGCACTGTTCGGCCTGTTCTCCTCGATCGCGCTGGCCGTCAACCTGATGCTGCTGGTGGCCATCCTCTCGATGCTGCAGGCCACGCTCACGCTGCCCGGCATCGCGGCCATGGCCCTGGCCATCGGCGTGGCCATCGACTCCAACGTGCTGATCAACGAGCGCGTGCGCGAAGAACTGCGCAACGGAGCGTCGCCGCAGGCAGCCATCCATGCCGGCTACGAACGCGCCTGGGGCACCATCCTGGACTCCAACGTGACCACGCTGATCGCGGGTATCGCGCTGCTGGCCTTCGGCTCCGGCCCGGTGCGCGGCTTTGCCGTGGTGCATTGCATCGGCATCGTCACCTCGATGTTTTCCGCCGTGTTCTTCTCGCGCGGCCTCGTGAACTTCTGGTACGGCCAGAAGAAGAAGCTCAAGACGGTGTCGATCGGCACGGTCTGGCGGCCCAACACCGACGGCTCGGCCGTGGCCACCAAGTAAAGGTCTAGGACAAGCGTCATGGAATTCTTCCGCATCCACAAGACCATTCCGTTCATGCGCCACGCGGTGGTGCTGAACATCGTCTCCGTCGTCACCTTCGCGCTGGCGGTGTTCTTCCTGTTCCACCGCGGGCTGCACCTGTCGGTGGAGTTCACGGGCGGCACGGTGATCGAGGTCGCCTACGAGCAGTCGGCCGACATCGGCAAGGTGCGCGACGCCGTCACCAAGCTCGGCTACCCCGAGGTGCAGGTGCAGAACTACGGCACCTCGCGCGACGTGCAGATCCGCCTGCCGGCCCAGAAGGGCATGAGCTCCGACCAGCAGAGCGCGCAGGTCATGCAGGCGCTGAAGTCGGTCGACCCGTCGGCCACGCAGCGCGGCATCGAGGTCGTCGGACCGCAGGTCGGCGAAGAGCTGACCACCAACGGCCTCAAGGCCCTGGGCATGGTGGTCGTCGGCATCATGATCTACCTGGCGTTTCGCTTCGAGTGGAAGTTTGCGCTGGCTACCGTGCTGGCCAACCTGCACGACGTGGTGATCATCCTGGGCTTCTTCGCCTTCTTCCAGTGGGAATTCTCGCTGGCGGTGCTGGCGGCGGTGCTGGCGGTGCTGGGGTATTCGGTGAACGAGTCGGTCGTGATCTTCGACCGGATCCGCGAGAACTTCCGGCGCTACCGGAAGATGACGACCACCGAGATCATCGACAACGCGATCACCTCGACCATCAGCCGGACCATCATCACCCACGGCTCCACCCAGCTGGTGGTGCTGTCGATGTTCTTCTTCGGCGGCCCGACCCTGCATTACTTCGCCCTGGCGCTGACCATCGGCATCTGCTTCGGCATCTACTCTTCCTGCTTCGTGGCGGCGGCCATTGCCATGTGGCTCGGCATCAAGCGCGAAGACCTGGTCAAGGGTGGCCCACCCAAGCGCGACGGGGAATCCGGAGACGACCCGAACGCCGGGGCCGTCGTCTGACGGATACTTCAGGTTTGAATCAAGCGGCCGGGGCCGCGCACTCTCCACACTTGTGCGGTTGCGCATCCCGATGCAAGCTCGCGGTTGTTGCCGTTAAACCGAACACCCAGGCCTTTCCGACTTTTCAATGAGCATTGCGCGGTCCGCTTCTTCCCTGCAGCTCGCTCGCGAGACGCGTGAGCGTTTCGTGACGGCCACGGAAGGCGCGATCGTGCCGCTGGCCCGCGCGATCCGCGACCGGCTGACCACGCTGGCCTCCGAAGCCGGCAACGCCCGCGCCATGCAGGAGCACCGCGACGACTTCGTGGCGTTCCAGGGGCAGGGCACCCGCTGGGTGTCGCTTGCGCAGACCGGCTGGCGCAAGGCGCTGGCATCTTCCGGCGGCGGCGCGGCGGCCACGTCCTCGGCGCTGCGCCTGGAGCTCATCGGCGACGAGGAGGTCGAGAGCAACATCCTCTCGTCGCGCCTGGCGCAAGTGATCCACGACAAGGCCAGCTTCGAGCTGAGCGACCTGCGCCTTCGCATCCAGCACCTCGAAGGCACCACCGAGCTCGACGCCCGCGACGTGCTCAGACCCGAGACGCTGGCCAAGCTGCTGGTCGAGCAATGGCTCGGCGCGGGTCTGAGCCGCGGCATGTGGACCCGGGTGCAGGACACCGTGCACCAGGCGCTGGTCGACGTGATCGTCAAGGCCTACAAGGACGCCAACGTGTTCCTGGTCGCCAACGGCGTGATGCAGGAGATCGATCTGAAGAGCTTCGTGCGGCGCACGGGCAGCGGCGGCGGCGGTCCTGGCGGCACGGCCACGTCGGGCGGCCCGATGGCCCGCGACAGCAGCATGTCCGGCGGCCCCCACAGCGCCCAGCGGCCCGGATTCGGGTTCGAAGGGTCGGTGCCCTCGGCCGCGGCGCCGCCGGCGACCACCGGCGGCTCGCCGCTCATGATCGCGCGGCAGCGCGCGCAAACCGCGCTGCTCAGCCTCAAGCGCTTCGTGACCGCGCGCATCGGCGGCGACACGGGCGGCGGCGGCGCGGGGCACTACCAGGCGGCGAACCCGGACGGGCGCGCCACCGATGTCGGCGCAGGTGGCGGTGGCGGCGTGGGCGGCGGCCCGACGGTTCCGCGCGTGTTCTCGCGCACCTTCGCCGGTGCCATCGCCGATGCCGAAGTCGCCTACCGCATGGCCGCCACCCAGTACATGGACGCGCCCGGCGAGCAGGCCACGCTGATGCAGCAGACCGCCGTCGACCTGCGCAAGCGCACCGCCGAACTGAAAAAGCGTGCACCGACCACCGCCGACAAGGCCACGGTCGAGATCGTCGCGCTGATGTTCCAGGCCATCCTGGCCGAGGAGCGCATTCCTTTTTCGGCACGCGTGTGGTTCGCGCGCCTGCAGATGCCGGTGCTGCGCGTGGCCATCGCCGAGCCCGAGTTCTTCGGCACCCTGCAGCACCCCGCGCGCATGCTGATCGACCGCATGGGCTCGTGCGTGATGGGCTTCGACGCCGCGGCCATCACCGGTAGCGCGCTCGAAGGCGAGATCCGCCGCGTGGTGCAGGTCATCGAGCAGTACCCCGAAACCGGCCAGCGCGTGTTCAAGCTGGTGTTCGACGAATTCGTCGCCTTCCTCAACCGCTACCTGACGCAGAGCGACACCACGCAGCGCGTGATGAGCGTGGCGCAGCAGGTCGAGCAGAAGGAAACGATGGCGATCCAGTACACCATCGAGTTGCGCAAGATGTTGAACGACATGCCGGTGCGCGACGAGATCCGGGAGTTTCTCTTCAAGATCTGGGCCGAGGTGCTGGCCATTGCCGCGCTGCGCTACGGCGCGCAGGGCGAGCAGACGGTCATGCTCAAGCGCGTGGCCTCCGAGTTGGTGTGGGCCGCCAGTGCCAAGCCCAATCGCACCGATCGCGCCCGCGTCATCCAGGACCTGCCGCAGCTGCTGCAGCGCCTGCGCCAGGGCATGGCGCTGCTGGGCATCGTCGACGAGCCGCAGGAAGCGCACATCAAGATCATCGGCGCCACCTTGTCCGACGCCTTCATGTCGAAGACCGAGGCGATTCCGCAGGCCAAGATCGAAGCCATGGCCGAGCGGCTGACGCACCTGGAAGACTTCGTGACCGACGTCGGCGGTGCCTCCGACCTGCCGCTCGACGCCCACAGCATCGAGCTGCTGCTCGGCGTGGACGCGGCTTCGATCGAGGTCATTCCCGATGCCGCCGGCGCCAAGGTGGCCGAGGACATGCTCGCCTGGGCGCATGAGCTGCAGGTGGGCAACTGGTTCATGCTCGACCACAACGACCGGGTGAGCCAGGTGCAGTTCGTGTGGCGCAGCGACCGCAAGCAGCTGCACCTGTTCGCCTCGGCGGACGGACGCAGCTTCCTGATCCAGGCCGGGCGGCTGGCCATGTATCTGCAGGCCGGCCTGCTGGTGCCGGCCGAGGAAGAAACGCTCACCGTGCGCGCCACGCGCGAAGCGCTGGCCAAGCTGGACGCCAACCCGGAGCGCCTGCTGAACTAGCCGGAAGGCGAGCTCAGTGGGCCGTGCGCCCCTCGCGGCTCTCGCAGAGTTCGTCGAGCACCAGCGCATCGGGCTCGATGCCGGTGCTCCAGTGGACCATCAGCACGATGATCTTCAACTCGTCGATCGCGACCGGATCGCCCGGCGCCGCCATCGCCCGCTCGACCACGATCTCGCGCAGCCCGCAAGGCAGCACGTTCGACGATTCGAGAAAGCGGATGAAGCCCAGGCACTCGGCACCGAGGTGGTCCTGCTCGGCCTGGGAATAGACGCGCATGGCGTCGTCGGATTGGGGCAGGGCTGCTTCGGGTGCACCACCCAGCGTGACGGTGGCCGAGGCCGCGTCGTCGGCGTGGTGCTCGATCTGCATGCCTTGCGTTGCAAGGCTCAGGCCGTCGAGCCAGTGAAGGGCTTCGCGGATCTCTTCTGCCTCGAAGCCGTGCGCACTGAGCTTGCGGCCCAGCTGTTCGGGTTCGGGGCATGCATCGCCGCGCCAGTAGTTCTCGTAGACAAAAACAAGTACTTCGAACATGCGCACCAATATAGCCCAGGAAGTGGCTGCTCGCCCCCGGGCTTCATGCACTTCACATCACTTTTCCTCTCCACGCGAACGGACAGTCGAGTGGACGCGGATCGGCTAGCTGACGGCCGATCGCTGGAAGAGTCCGCCGGGCAGGCGCGAGACATGGCCGTCGAGTTCGAGCGATAGCAGCTTGGCCTGCAGCGCCGCCGCGCTCCAGCCGGTACGGGCGCTCAGCGCATCGAGGCTGACCGGGTCGAAGCCCAGGGCCTCGAGCAACGGGGCCTCGGCCGACGGTGCCTGCGTTTCAGCGTCGGCGGCAGTGTGGCTGCCGTTGCCATTGCCGCTCTTGCGCTGCGATGCGGACGACGCGCCGCCCGCGAGTTGCAGCGGCGGCAGCTCTTCGAGGATGTCGTTCACCGACTCCACGAGCTTGGCGCCCTGCCGGATCAGCGCGTGGCAGCCGCGCGATTGCGGCGAATGGATCGAGCCCGGTATCGCGAACACTTCCTTGCCTTGCTCCGAAGTGAGCCGCGCGGTGATCAGCGAGCCCGACTGCAGCGCCGCCTCGACCACCAGCGTGCCGCGCGCCAGCCCGGCGATCAGCCGGTTGCGCTTCGGAAAATTCTGCGTGAGCGGCGGGGTGCCCAGCGGCAGCTCGCTCACGATCAGGCCCTGCAGCGTGATGCGGTGCGCCAGGTCGCGGTGCCGCGCCGGGTAGACGCGGTCGAGCCCGGTGCCGACCACGGCGACCGTGGCCAAGCGGGGCTCGTCGCCAGCTGCGTCGGCCGCGTCGAGCGCGCCTTGGTGCGCCGCGCCGTCCACGCCCAGCGCCAGCCCCGACACCACCGGCAGGCCGGCTTCGCCGAGCGCCCGCGCGAAGCTGCGTGCATTGGTGGCGCCCTGCGGCGTCGGGTTGCGGCTGCCCACCACCGCGATGCTGTGGCCCAACTGCGTCAGGTCGTAGTCGGCGGCGCCGAGCACGTAGAGCATCGGCGGCGGGTCGGCCATTTCGAGCAGCGAGGCCGGGTAGCCGGCATCGCCGAGCGTGACCAGCCGGCGCCAGTTGCCGTTGTCGGTGTTGTGCAGCCATTGCCAGGTCAAATCGATCTGGGCCTGGAGGTTGGCGGGCGGCTGCTGCAGCGCTTCGGCCTGCGCGAGCGACACCACTTCGCGCAGCGCATGCGCCGGCTGCGCGAAGACGCGTTCGGGCAACCCGAACGCCGCAAGGAGCCGGCGAGCGGTGCCATCACCGATGCCCGGCGTCAGTGAAAGTCGCAGCCAGCCTGCGAGTTCTGCGCGTTCCAAACGACGAATGTGCGAAAGAGCCGGAGCCGCAGGTCAGGGATTGACGAGGAAGTCGCCGGCGCGCGGAGTGTCGTTGATTTCGAGCACCAGCGCGTAGGACACTTTCTCGAAAGTGCGGAACACCATCAGCAGGCCGATGCGTTCGTTGGGCAGCTTGATGGTTTCCTTGCGGGCGCCCGTGCGGTCGAGGATGGTCTCGCCGTTCTTCAGGATGGCCAGCACGTGGCCGTTGTCGATGCCGTCGCGCGTGCCCTTGTTGATGGCCACCACCTGGTTCTGCGCCGCGAACTGCACCGCGTTGCCGTAGACCGAGATGATGCGGCCTTCGACCTGCGTCGAGGGCGCGCGCGGCACGTAGCTCAGCAGCTGGCGCGGCGGCTCGGGCAGCAGGCGGTCGCCGGCGCGGATTTCCTCGCGCGACGCGATGATGTCGACGGTGGCGGGCACGACCGTGATGACGTCCTTGTCCTCGACCGTCTCGACCGTGGTCGACTCGCCGCGCTGCAGCCGGGCCTTGCCCAGGTACTGCGCCTCGTAGCCGAGGATTTCGCCCGTGCCCGGGTCTTTCAGCGGGGTGGCGCTGCGGAACACGCGGAAACTCTGCACCGGCCCGGGGGCCTCGAGCAGCGGCGAATTGGCGTTGCCGCGCGCATAGGCGCGGTCGCCGCGCGACAGCAGAACCCGGTTGTCGTTGCCGGCCACGATGCGCGGCGCGCTGTCGAGCGTGTCGGCGTCGACCACGATCGGCTCGCTCAGGAAGGGCTCGATGATGCTCGGGTTGAGCGTGGGCAGCGCCATGCCGGCCAGCGAGTCGAAGCGGGTGCGCGGCGACAGCTTGATGGTGCCGCCGTCGCCGCTGAAGCCGCCGCGGCGGGTGGTCGTGAGGCGGGCGCGACCGCCGGTCTTGTCCAGGTAGAGCACCTGGCCGGGGTAGATGCGGTGCGGGTTCGCGATCTCGTTGATGTTCATGCCCCACAGTTCCGGCCAGCGCCAGGGGCGCAGCAGGTACAGGCGGGAGATGGCCCAGAGGGTGTCGCCGGGCTTGATGGTGTATTCGTCGGGCGCGTTGGGCGCCAGTTCGCTCAGCGGCACGCCGGTCTGGGCGGTCTGCTGGGCGGTGGCGCGCTGCTGCGGCGTGACCGGGTAGTTCTGGGCCCAGGCCGTCGTGGCGCCGCAACTGCCAAGCACCGCCAGGGCGGTGAGCGTGGCAAGAAAGGGGGGGCGCTGGCGTTCAGCTGATCTGAGCTTTTTCATGTCTGGATGGGTGAGCGCGCGACGTATCGCTGCGCATACGAATCTCACAATTTGCTACGAATTCTGCGCTGAAGCCCTTGGCAGGGCAACGTTTTCGGGCCTGCGGGGCCCGTCGCGTCGCGGAATTGGCGAAAATAGCCACAACTTCCCCCCGATTTCATGGCCAAACGAATCATTCTGAGTTACCCGGACAAGCGCCTGCACACGGTGGCCAAGCCGGTGCAGGGCGTCGACGCGCGCATCAAGGCGCTGGTGGCCGACATGCTGGAAACAATGTACGACGCCAACGGCATCGGCCTGGCAGCAACCCAGGTCGACGTGCATGAGCGCCTCGTCGTCATCGACGTGTCCGAGGAACGCAACGAGCCGATCGTGCTCATCAACCCCGAAATCACCTGGGCCAGCGACGAGAAGGTGCTGAACGAAGAGGGCTGCCTCTCGGTGCCCGGCATCTACGACGGCGTGATGCGCTCGACCTCGGTCAAGGTGCAGGCGCTCGACGAGAACGGCGAGAGCCGCAGCATCGAGGCCGACGGCCTGCTGGCCGTGTGCATCCAGCACGAACTCGACCACCTGCTGGGCAAGGTGTTCGTCGAATACCTCTCCCCCCTGAAGCGCAACCGCATCAAGAGCAAGCTGCTCAAGCAGCAGCGCGAAGAACTGCGGGAACGGGCCTGAACATGACGATGAAGCGCGGCCTTCGCACCTTCGCGACCCTGGCGGTCTTCGCGGCCGCAGGCCTGGGGCTGGCCGGCTGCGCGAATGAACCCACGCGCGTACAGCCCGGCGCCTCGGCCGCCGAAACGCTGCAGCGGCTGGGCGCGCCCACGGGCCGCTATCCGCTCAATGGCGGCGGCGAGCGGCTGCAGTACTCGCGCATGCCCGCCGGCTTCGAGGTGACCGACATCGACGTCGACGCCACCGGCAAGGTCGTCTCGGTGACGCAGGTGCTCAGCGAGGCGCGCTTCGGCCAAGACATCAAGGTCAACCAGTGGCGCCAGGACGATGTCATGGCCTTCTACGGCCGCCCCTATGAAATCTCCCGCGTCAGTTCCTTCGACGGTGCCGTCTGGACCTGGCGCTACAAGGCCGTGAACGAGCGCCGCATGCTGTACATCTACATCGATCCGACCGGCGTGGTCCGGCGCTATCACACGGGGGACGATCTCGAGCTCGATCGGATCCGCGATTGAGCCGCCTGCGCGTCGTTTTCGCGGGCACGCCCGAGTTCGCTCGCGTCGCCCTGGAGGCCATTGCCGCCGCCGGCCATGAGATCGTGCTGGTGATGAGCCAGCCCGACCGCCCCGCCGGCCGCGGCATGAAGCTGCAGGCTTCCCCCGTCAAGCAGTGCGCCGTGTCCAATGGCTGGCCGGTGGCCCAGCCGCGCAGCCTGCGCCTGGACGGCAAGTACCCGGACGAAGCCTCGGCCGCGCGCGACACCCTGCTGGCCGCGAAGCCCGACGTGATGGTCGTCGCCGCCTACGGCCTGATCCTGCCGCAGTGGGTGCTCGACCTGCCGGCGCACGGCTGCCTCAACATCCACGCGAGCCTGCTGCCGCGCTGGCGCGGCGCCGCGCCGATCCACCGCGCCATCGAGGCGGGCGACACGCAGACCGGCATCACCATCATGCAGATGGACGCGGGCCTGGACACCGGCGACATGCTGCTGCGCGAGTCGCTGGACATCGGCGACGACAGCACCGCGTGCCTGCACGACCGCCTGGCCGAGCTGGGCGGGCGCATGATCGTCGAGGCCTTGGCGAACATCGGCGGCCTCGTCCGCACGCCCCAGCCCGCCGAAGGCATCACCTACGCCCACAAGGTCGAGAAGCACGAAGCGCTGATCGACTGGACCCTGCCGGCCGACGCCATCGTGCGGCGCATCCGCGCCTTCGACCCGTTCCCCGGCGCCAACAGCCCGCTCGACGGCGAGACCATCAAGCTCTGGGCCGCCCACGCGGCACCGGCCGCCGGGGCCTCGGCCACGCCGGGCACGATCCTGGCCGTCACCGACGCCGGCGTGGCCGTGGCGGCTTCCGGCTCGACAGTCACCATCACCGAACTCCAGCGCGCGGGCGGAAAGCGCCTGCCCGTGGCCGATTTCCTGCGCGGCTTCGACCTGAAGCCCGGGCAGGTGTTCGGCTGATGTTCCTGTCGACCGCCATCCGTTCGCGGCCCGAGTTCCGGGCCGGCGTGCGCGACATGTCTTCCGTGGCGCTGGGCATCGGCGCCTGGGGCCTCATGACCGGCGTGGCCATGGTCAAGTCGGACATGAGCGTGATCGAGGCCGTCGCGATGACCCTGCTGGTCTACGCGGGCAGCTCGCAGCTGGCGGCCATTCCGCTGCTGGCGGCGGGCGCGCCGGCCTGGGTGATCCTGGCCACCGGCTTCTGCGTGAACCTGCGCTTCGTCGTGTTCAGCCTGCACCTGCGCCCCTACCTCATGCACATGCCGCGCTGGCGCCGCATGCTGCACGGCTATCTCACGGCCGACATGAGCTATGCGCTCTTCACCAAGAAATACCAGAAGCCGCCGCTCACCATTGCCGAGCAGCAGTCGCAGGAGGCCTACCTCACCGGCAATTACTTCGTGACCTGGTGCGCCTGGATGGGCATGAGCATGCTGGGCGTCGCGCTCGCCAATTTCATTCCGCAGAGCTGGGGGCTGGGCTTCGCGGGCGTGCTGAGCCTGGTGGCCATCGTGTGCTCGATGGCGACGACGCGGCTTCGCGTGCTGGCCGCGCTGATCGCCGGCGCCACCGCCGTGGCCGCCTACGCGCTGCCGCTGAAGCTCAACATCGTGGTCGCCATCGGCGTCGCGGTGCTGCTGTGCTTCTGGCTCGAAAAGCAGTTCGGGCTCGACCCCACCGCGGAGGACGACAAGTGAGCGCCGCCCGGCCGCCCGAAGGCGCTCGCCCCCTCCGGCTGGAGGGGGGAGGCGAAGCGGCGCGGAGTGCGCGAAGCCTGGGGGAGGCCATCCGATGAGCGGCACCACCGACCTGTGGACCCTGGGCGTGATCGTCGGGCTGGCGCTCGTCACCGTGCTGACGCGCTGCTTCTTCTTCATCCTCGACCGCCCCTGGGGCCTGCCCGAGTGGGCGCACCGCGCGCTGCACTACGCGCCGGCCGCCGCGCTCGCGGGCGTGATCGCGCCCGAGATCGTCATGACGCAGGGCCACCTCATCGGCACGCTGCACGACGCCCGCCTGTATGCGGCGGTCGTCGGCGCGGCCTACTACTACTGGCGGCGCGGCGTGCTCGGCACCATGCTTGCCGGCATGGCGGTTTACCTGCCGCTGCACCTGGGCCTCGGCTGGTAGTTCGCGTCTTCAGTCGAGTTTCACGCCGGCTGTCTTGATGATGTTGCCCCAGCGCTCGCTCTCGGCGCGCGAGAGCTTGTAGAAGTCCTGCGGCGTGCCCGGCAGCGCCTCGAAGCCGAAGTCCGCGAACAGCTTCACCACCTTCGGCGCCTTCATCGCCTTGTGCAGTTCGGCGTTCAGCCGCGCGACCGCTTCCGGCGGCATGCCGGCCGGGCCGATCAGGCCGTGGAAGGCGTAGGCGTTGACATCGGGGAAGCCGGCCTCGACGAAGGTCGGCACCTCGGGCAGCGCATTGGCGCGCTGCGGCAGCGCGATGGCCAGCACCCGCACCTTGCCCGACTTGATGATCGACAGGCCCGAGGCCAGGTCCAGCATCATCACCGGCACCTGGCCGCCCATCACGTCGGACATGGCGGGCGCGGCGCCCTTGTACGGCACGTGCACGATGCTCAGGCCGGCCTTCTGCTTGAACAGCTCCATCGCCATGTGGTGCGGCGAGCCGTTGCCCGGCGACGCATAGCTGACCTTCTCGGGGTTGGCCTTCACGTAGCGCACGAACTCCGCCACGTTCTTCGCGGGAAAGTCGGGGTGCACCACCAGCGCCACCGGGAAGCGGCCGATGGTGCCGATGTAGGTGAAGTCGGTCGCGGGCTTGTAGGGCAGCTTCACGAACATGTGCTCGTTGAACAGCAGCGCCGCGTTCTCGGCCTGCATGACCGTGTAGCCGTCGGGCTTGGCCTGCATCATCACCGACACGCCGATGTTGGTCGACGCGCCCGGCCGGTTGTCGATGATCAGCGGCTGCCCCAGCGAAGGCTGCATCGCCTCGGCCAGCGAGCGCGCGAGGTTGTCGGTGCCGCCGCCGGCCGCGTACGGCACGATCCACTTGATGGGCTGGCTCGGGTAGGCCGCCGGCTGCGCCGATGCGAGGGTGGTGGCCAGCGCGAGGGCCGCGGCCAGCAGGGGAAGGAAGCGTTTCATCATGTCTTTTGTCTCCGTTGCTTGTCTTGAATCTCGAAATCGGTTGGGGTCAGGTCATTCGCCGCGCAGCACCTGCCAGAGCTCGCGGTCGCGCTCGGCGGTCCACACCACCGGGTGCTCGATGCCGCGCAGCTCGTCATAGGCGCGCGACACGTCGAAGGGCAGCACGTGCTGGAACACGGGCCAGTTGCCGAAGCGCGGCGTCATGGCCGCCTCGGCGCGCGCGAAGCAGCCCTTGAGCGTGTCGCCCGCGGCGATGCCGGCCTTCACGCTGTCCAGCAGCGTCGAGAGGAATGCCTTGGTCAGTCCGATCGCCTCGGCGCAGGCGGCTTCGTCCTGCAGCACCGCGCCACGGCCCGGCACCAGCACGCGCGGGTTCAGCGCGCGCACCGCGTCGAGCGTGCCGGCCCAGTCGCCGATGTAGGCGTCGCCCGCGTACACGCCGCAGTGGTTCTCGACCACGTCGCCCGAGAACAGCACGCCGCAGTCGGGCAGCCAGGCGACGGTGTCGCCGCTCGAATGGCCGCGGCCCAGCGCCATCAGCCGCAGCTCGCGGCCGGTGCCGGGGCGGGGGCCGAGCCACAGGCTCATCTCGCCCTGGAAGCTCGTCGTCGGGAAGGTCAGGCCCGGGATCTCTTCCACGCCTGCGAACAGGCGCGGGAAGCGGCCCACTTCCGAATCGAAGTCGGCCTGGCCGCGCGTGCGGATCCAGTCGAGCGTGCCGTTGCTCGCGATGATCTGCTCCACCTCGCCGAAGGCGCTCGCGCCCATCACGCGCACCGCGTGGTAGTGGGTGAGCACGATGGTCTTGATCGGCTTGTCGGTCACCGTGCGGATGGCCGCGAGAAAGTCGCGCGCCATGCGCGGCGTGGGGCGCGTGTCGATCAGCACCACCTGGTCGTCGCCGACCACGAAGCCGCAGTTGGGGTCGAAGTCGCTGATGTAGCCGTAGGCACCGGGCGCGAGCTCGCGCAGCCGGGGCTTCTGCTCGCGGGTGTCCGAGGCGGAAGCGAAAGAAACGTTGGCGGTCATGGTGTGGGGTCGGTCGTGGGGTTGTCTTCGGCGGCCGCGCGGATGCAGGCCAGCAGCACCTCCTGGTCGGCGCACTGGTTGGCCAGCAGCAGCACGAGGCGAGCATTCAGGTCGGCGCTGTGCGCTTCGCTCAGGCCCTCGTGCGCGGCGAGCAGGGCGGCATAGAAGCCGTCGGGGTCGGGGATGCGGGGCGCTGTGTTCATGGGGTCTTGTCGTCGTGGGCGAGCGCGGTGCGTGCCGCGGATGCGATGGCTTGCGGCGTGGCGTTCGAGAGCAGGGCGGCGCGGTAGGCGTCGGGGCGCACCAGCGCGAAGCCGCCCGCGCCATCCATGCCGAGATGGGCCGCCAGCCTGTCGTCGGGCCGCAGCGTGGGCAGGCCGCTCTCGCCGCCCACGGCCAGCAGGCGCAACGGCAATGCGGCGGTGGCGTCGAGGGCGGCCAGCGCCTGCTCGCGCGTCGGCGCGAACCACAGGCCTATGCATTGCGTGCCTTCGGCCAGCAGCTGCATCAGCGTCGTCTCGCGGCCGTCGGCCCAGTGCAGCGGCAGGTTCTGCACCGTGCGCGCGCCTTCGGGCAGCACGGGCGCGGGCGGGTAGTCGTTGGCGACCGACATGCGTCCGGTGTTGACCAGCGCCCGCGCGAACGGATGGCGCGCGGCCAGCGCCACCACGGCGCGGCGCAGCGTGTGCTCGGCCGGCGAGCGCGGCGCGAGGAAGCGCGCCGAGCGGCTCGTCACCTGCAGGTTCTGCCTGGCGGCCGGCTGCCTTTCGGCGTCGTAGCTGTCGAGCAGCGCGTCGCCGGCCTTGCCCTGCGCGGCCAGCGCGAGCTTCCAGCCGAGGTTGGCCGCGTCCTGGATGCCGCTGTTGCCGCCGCGCGCGCCGAAGGGGCTCACCACGTGCGCCGCGTCGCCGATGAAGAACACACGGCCGTGCCTGAAGCTGTCCAGCAGGTGGTCGCGGTAGCCGTAGGGCCCGATCCACACGAACTCGAACTCCACGTCCGGCCCCAGTTGCTCGCGCAGCCGCGCGCCGGCCACCTCGGGCTTGCTGATGTAGGCCGTGTCGCAGTCTTCCGGCATCTGGTAGTCGATGCGCCACACGCCGTCGGCCATCAGGTGCTGCCACACGCCACGGCCTTCGTTGAAGGGCGCGTCGACCCAGGTCCAGCGCTCGGTCGGCAGCGGTTTCTTGAAGCGCACGTCGCTGATGCACCAGCGGTCGGTGCTGCGCGACGAATGCGCCTCGATGCCCAGCTGCGCGCGGATCGGGCTGTTGGCGCCGGTCGCGTCGATCAACCGGTCGGCCTCGATGGCGTAGCTGCCGGCGGGCGTCTCGATCTCCAGGCGCACGCCGTCGGCCATTTGCTCGACGCGCGTCACGCGGCTCTTCCAGCGCACGTCGGTCATGCCCAGCTCGAGGATGCGATCGACCAAGAACCACTCGACGTAGAACTGCTGCAGGTTGATGAAGGGCGGCTGCCTCGAGACGCTGTCGGTCTGCAGGTTGAAGTTGTAGACCTCCTGTTCGCCCGAGAAGGTGCGCCCGAACGACCAGGTGATGCCCTTGGCCGCGATGCGTTCGTAGATGCCCAGGCGCTCGAAGATTTCCAGGCTCTTCTGCGCATAGCAGATGCCGCGCGACGAGGCGCCGCGCACGCCCACGGTGTCGTCTTCGTCCAGCAGCACCGCATGCACGCCGCGCTGCGCGAGGTCGCAGGCCAGCGTGAGACCCGAAGGGCCGGCGCCGACGATCACGATCGGGTGGCGTACGAGCTTCGCGCTGTTCAGCTCGGGCGGGGGCGTGAAGGGCCAGACCGGCAGCTCGTAGGCCGGTGCGAATGCAAAGTTTTCCATGGGTCTTCTACAGCGCGTGCGCGAATTCGGCGATGGCGTCCGCCGCCTGGGGAATCAGCTCGGGCTGCCCCGCGAGATAGTGGTTGCCGCCCACGATGTCGACATTGCGGATGCGCGATCCGCCCGCCGCCATCCACGCGTCGCGCGTGCTCGGGAAGGTCGACTGGTCGCCGGTGTAGGTCAGCAGCAGCTTCGGCACCGTGGTGCGCGCGAGGTTGGTCGGCCCGTCGGCCTGCGAGCGCGACGACCACTGCGAGAGAAAGGCCGTGAGCGAGGTGGTGCGGCCCATCGCGTTGGCCGAGTAGTTCACCTGCCGCGCGTCGCCCCACACGCTGCCGGGCAGGCGGTCGTTGGCGTCGAGCGAGAGGTCGACGCAGCGCGGATCGGCATGCGTGCGGTAGACGATGAAGGTCTGGTCGCGCGGCGCGCCCTTCGTGCCGCGCAGCAGCGCGAGGCGGTCGACGCACCACTGCTCGATGCGGTCCAGCCGCGCCTTCTGCGCCGCGCTGAAACGGGCGAGGAAGTCGCTGTCGTAGGGCACGCGGTGGCGCGGGTCGTACATGTCGAGCTCGGGGTTCACGGAAAGCGGGTCGTGCTCGTCGGTGACCGAGGGGTCGATCCAGTCGCGCATCAGCCGGGTGCGGCCCAGGTGAGCGGCGCACAGCGCGATTCCGTCCACGGGCGGCAGGTCGCCCGGGTGCAGGTGCGTCGGGTCGCCGTCGGGCAGGTGCGTGGCGGTGAGCTTCTCGGCCTGCGCCTGGTAGAAGGCCGAGAGCGCGGCGCCGCCGGAGTTGCCGACCAGGAACACCTTCTCGTAGCCGGCCGCGCGCAGGTACTGCACGCCGGCGCCCAGGTCTTGAATGGCGCGCTCCATCAGCAGCACCGTGTCGTTGCCCACGAAGCGGGAGTTGAGGCCCATGCAGCAGATGCCGCGCTCGGCCAGCGGGCCGATCAGGTAGTGGCCCATGAAGTTGCTGGTCGGGTGCATCACGATGGCCGCGACCTTCTTCGGCCCTTGCGGTGCCTGGTAGGCGCCGTAGATGCGCGGGCGCAGCAGCTGCAGGCCCGACTGGCTCTCCATCGAGGCGCCGGGCTTCACGTCGATGACGGCGAGTTGCAGCTCAGGCATTCGGCGCACTCCTTGCCGCGCGAAGTTCGGCCTTGCGCGCGGTCCAGGCGTCCAGGTCGGCATGGGCGCGCAGGGCGTGCGCGTCCATCTCGGCCTGTGGCACGGTCGGCGTGGTCAGCTCCACGCGGATGCCGTTGGGGTCGAAGAAATAGATCGACTCGATGATGTGGTGGTCGGTCACGCCCAGCACCTCGACGCCGGCGCCCTCGAGCCGCGCCTTGGCGGCCAGCAGGTCGTCCACCGAATCGACGCGCAGCGCGATGTGGTTCACCCATGCGGGCGTGTTGGGCGAGGGCAGGGCGGCGATGTCGTCGCCCAGGTCGAAGAAGGCGATGTACGAGCCGTCGCGCATCTGGAAAAAGATGTGCACGTAGGGGCAGTACTCGCCGGTGCTCGGCACGTGGTCGCTCTTGATGACGTGCGCCAGCGGCAGGCCCAGCAGGTCTTCGTAGAAGCGGCGGGTTTCCTCGCTGTCGCGGCAGCGCCAGGCGAAGTGGTGCAGCCCGCGCACGGGCGGTGGTGGGGTTGGCATGGCTCGTGTCTCCGGTGAGCCGGTATTGGGCGATGCCGGGTCTTATGATGCAATCGAAATTAATTCATCGATTGATGAAATAACCATATATATGAACCTCACCCTGCGCCAGTTGCGCGCCTTCGCCGCCGTGGCCGAGAGCGGCAGCTTCACCGCCGCCGCGCAGCAGCTGCACCTCACCCAGTCGGCGCTCAGCGTGCTGGTGCGCGAGCTCGAGCGCGAAATGGGCGTTCAGCTGCTCGACCGCAACACCCGCAGCGTGCAGCTGTCGGAGGCGGGGCGCGAGTTCTTGCCGTCGGTGCACCGGCTGCTCGGCGACCTGGCGGGCGCGGTGGCCGGCGTCACCGACCTGCGTGACAAGAAGAAAGGCTTGTTGCGGCTTGCGGCGCCGCAGCTCATGGCCTGCACGCTGATGCCGCGCGTGATCGCCGTCTACCGCGAGAAGTACCCCGACGTGGACGTGCGCCTGGCCGACACCCTGCCAGAGAACCTGCTGGCGGGCGTGAGCGCCGGCGACGTGGAGCTGGCCGTGGGCCAGGACGTGGCGGTGGACGGCGCCATCGAGCGCCGCACGCTGCTGCGCGACCGGCACTGGCTGATCTGCCCGCCCGGCCATGCCTTCGCCAACCGCCGCAAGGTGCGCTGGCACGAGCTGGAGCCCTACACCTTCATCGCGCCCACGCGCGATTTCCGCCAGCGGGTGCTGCCCGAGCTGGCCCCGGCAGAGCGCGACTACATGCTGCGCCCCGGCACCCAGGAGGTGTCGTACATGACCACCGCGCTGGGCATGGTGGCGTCGGGGCTGGGGCTGACCGTGTGCCCGACCTATTCCGCGCCGCTGGTGCGCGCCCACGGGCTGCGGATGGTGCGGCTCGAATCGCCCGACTTCCACCGCGAGGTATGCGTCTACAGCGCGGCCCGGCGCAGCCTCTCGCCGGCAGCCACGGGCTTCGTCGAGATCCTGGAGCAGTTCGCCAGGGCGCAGCAGGAGGCCTGAAAAGCATCGGACTGCCGCAAGGGACGCTCAGGGCCGCGACAGGGCCAAACCTACAATGCAGGCCGACCCGTCTTTCACCTCCTCCAGACCCATGAACGTCATTCGATTCACCGACCTCTGCGCACAGGGCAAGGCCGCCGGCCAGCGCGTCTTCATCCGTGCCGACCTCAACGTGCCGCAGGACGACGCCGGCAACATCACCGAAGACACGCGCGTGCGCGCCTCGGTGCCCTGCATCCAGCTGGCGCTCGACTCCGGCGCGGCCGTGATGGTCACTTCGCACCTGGGCCGTCCGACCGAAGGCGAGTTCAAGCCCGAAGACTCGCTGGCCCCCGTCGCCAGGCGCCTGGGCGAGCTGCTCGGCCGTGAAGTGCCGCTGGTCGCGAACTGGGTCGACGGCGTCGACGTCAAGCCCGGCCAGGTCGTGCTGCTCGAGAACTGCCGCGTCAACAAGGGCGAGAAGAAGAACGACGAAGCGCTGGCCCGCAAGCTGGCCGCGCTCACCGACATCTACGTGAACGACGCCTTCGGCACCGCGCACCGCGCCGAGGCCACCACCTACGGCATCGCGCAGTTCGCCAAGATCGCCGCCGCCGGTCCGCTGCTGGCGGCCGAGATCGACGCCATCACCAAGGCGCTGGCCCAGCCCAAGCGGCCGCTGGTGGCCATCGTGGCGGGCTCGAAGGTCAGCACCAAGCTCACCATCCTCGAGAGCCTGTCGGCCAACGTCGACCAGCTGATCGTGGGTGGCGGCATCGCCAACACCTTCATGCTGGCCGCCGGCCTGAAGATCGGCAAGTCGCTGGCCGAGCCCGACCTGGTCGACCAGGCCAAGGCCGTGATCGACGCCATGCGCGCGCGCGGCGCCGACGTGCCGATCCCGGTGGACGTGGTCACGGCCAAGACCTTCGCGGCCGACGCGGCCGCCACCGTCAAGGACGCGAGCGACGTGGCCGACGACGACCTGATCCTGGACATCGGCCCCAAGACGGCAGCCCAGCTCGCCACGCAGCTGCGCGAGGCCGGCACCATCGTCTGGAACGGCCCGGTGGGCGTGTTCGAGTTCGACGCCTTCGCGGGCGGCACCAAGGCCATCGCGCAGGCGATTGCCGAGAGCAGCGCGTTCTCGATCGCCGGCGGCGGCGACACGCTGGCGGCCATCGCCAAGTACGGCATCGAGAAGCAGGTCGGCTACATCTCGACCGGCGGCGGCGCCTTCCTGGAAGTGCTGGAGGGCAAGACCCTGCCGGCCTTCGAGATCCTGTCCAAGCGCGCGGCCGGCTGACGCCGGCGGCGGGAAAGCCCGTGCGGGTGACTTCCGTCAGACACACAAAGTGTATACAGTAGCGAATACAAAACGGAGACTACCTTCATGAGCACGGACCGCATCCCCCGCCACGCCACCAAGATCGTTGCCACGCTCGGTCCGGCGTCCAACACGCCGGAACTGCTGGAAAAGATGATCCTGGCCAAGGTCAGCGTGGTGCGGCTGAACTTCAGCCACGGCACGGCGCAGGACCACATCGACCGCGCCGCCATGGTGCGCGAAGCCGCCCGCAAGACGGGCCGCGAAGTGGCCATCATGGCCGACCTGCAAGGCCCCAAGATCCGCGTCGGCAAGTTCGCGCAGGGCAAGGTCTGGCTGGAGCCGGGCGCCAAGTTCGTGCTGGATGCCTCGCGCACCGAGCCCGGCGACGTCGATGCCGTGGGCCTGGACTACAAAGACCTGCCGCGCGACGTGAAGCCCGGCGACAGGCTGCTGCTGAACGACGGCCTCATCGTGCTCACGGTCGACGCCGTCAAGGGCGAGGCGGTGCACACCACCGTCAAGCTGGGCGGCGAGCTGTCGAACAACAAGGGCATCAACAAGCAGGGCGGCGGCCTCACGGCACCCGCGCTCACGGCCAAGGACATGGAGGACATCAAGACCGCGATGAGCTTCCAGGCCGACTACGTGGCCGTGAGCTTTCCCAAGAACGCCACCGACATGGAAATGGCGCGCCAGCTGTGCAACGTGGCGGCCGCCGAGTTCGGCCACAAGCCCGGCATGATCGCCAAGATCGAGCGGGCCGAAGCCATTCCCAAGCTGGAAGAAATCCTGCGCGCCAGCGACGGCATCATGGTCGCGCGCGGCGACCTCGCGGTCGAGGTGGGCAACGCGGCCGTGCCCGCGCTGCAGAAGAAGATGATCCGCATGGCGCGCGACATGGACAAGGTGGTCATCACCGCGACCCAGATGATGGAGTCGATGATCACCAACCCCGTGCCCACGCGCGCCGAGGTGAGCGACGTGGCCAACGCCGTGCTCGACGGCACCGATGCCGTGATGCTCTCGGCCGAAACCGCCTCGGGCCGCTACCCGCTCGAGACCGTGCAGGAGATGAGCCGCATCTGCGAAGCCGCCGAAGCGGCCGAAGACAAGACGCTGGACGCCGACTTCAGCGGCAAGGCCTACAGCCGCATCGACCAGTCGATCGCCATGGGCGCGCTGTTCACCGCGCACCACCTGGGCGCCAAGGCCATCGTGGCGCTGACCGAATCGGGCGCCACCATGCTGTGGATGAGCCGCCACCGCGCGCACATTCCCATGTACGCGCTGACCTCGCGGCTGGCCACCCAGCGCAAGCTGGCGCTGTACCGCAACGTGCGCCCGCTGCTCATGGACTCGGAAAGCGACCGCGACACCGCGCTGCTGCAGGCCGAGAACCACCTGAAGAAGCGCGGCATCGTGCAGACTGGCGACGTCTACGCCATCACCTGCGGCGAGCCGATGGGTGCGCCGGGCGGCACCAACATGCTGAAGATTTGCCGCGCGAGCTGACCCCCGGTCAGCCGTTGCGGAACAAGAAGCTGTAGGCGTTCAGGGCGGGTACCCCGCCCAGGTGCGCATACAGCACCTTCGAGCCCGCCGGGAATTCCCCGAGCCGCACCTTCTCGATCATCCCGTGCATCGACTTGCCCTCGTACACGGGGTCGGTCAGCATGCCCTCGAAGCGCGCGCTCAGGCGAATGGCTTCCAGCGTGCCTTCGTTCGGGAGGCCGTATTCGGGGCCGCCGAAGCGGCGGTCCAGCACCACGTCTTTTTCGGTGATGTCGCGGCCCAGCTCGACCAGCTCGGCCGTGTTCCTGGCGATGCGCACGATCTGCTCGAAGGTCTGCTGCGGCTTGGCCGAGGCGTCGATGCCGATCACCCGGTCGGCCCGGCCATCGGCCGCGAAGCCCACCACCATGCCGGCCTGCGTGCTGCCCGTCACCGAGCAGACCACGATGTAGTCGAACTTGAAGCCCAGCTCGGCCTCCTGCTGGCGCACCTCCTCGGCGAAGCCCACGAAGCCCAGGCCGCCGCGCGGATGCTCCGAGCAGCCCGCCGGAATGGGGAACGGCTTGCCGCCGGCCTTGCGCACGCTCTCCATGGCGTCTTCCCAGCTCTTGCGGATGCCGATGTCGAAGCCCGCGGCGTCGAGCCGAACGTCGGCGCCCAGGATGCGCGACATCTCGATGTTGCCCACGCGGTCGTACACCGCGTCGGAGTAGTTGACCCAGTTCTCCTGCACCAGCACGCACTTCATGCCCAGGTGCGCTGCCACCGCGGCCACCTGCCGCGTCTGGTTCGACTGGATGCCGCCGATCGACACCAGCGTGTCGTAGCCGCCCTCGATCGCCTCGGGAATCAGGTACTCGAGCTTGCGCGTCTTGTTGCCGCCGAAGGCCAGGCCGCTGTTGCAGTCCTCGCGCTTGGCATAGAGATCGACCTTGCCGCCCAGGTGGGCGCTCAGCCGCTTCAGCGGATGGATCGGCGTCGGGCCGAAGGTCAGGGCGTGGCGGGGAAACTTCTTCAGGTTCATGAGGGCAGCTCCGGTGCGTTGAAGCCCTCGATCGTAGGAAGAAGGGCTCGCAACGTGCTTGCGAAGATCAATGGATTTCCGGCGGAAAAAAAGGCAGGATGGCAGTTATCAGAACTTTCAGTCCGTAAAACTTCCGATGAGCACAACAAAGTTGCGTACCGCGCCGGAGCTGGACCGCACCGACCGCGCCATCCTGCGCGCCCTGCAGCGCGACGCCTCGCTGTCGAACGTGGCGCTGGCCGCCAAGGTGAATCTCAGCGCCGCCGCCTGCCTGCGCCGGGTCGAGCGGCTGAAGGAGGCCGGGCTCATCAAGGGCATCGTCGCGCTACTCGATGCCGACGCGCTCGACCTCGGCATGCTCGTGATGATCGGCGTGGTGCTCGACCGCTCCACGCCCGATTCCTTCGCCGACTTCGAAAAAGCCGCCCAGAAGGTCTCGGGCTGCCTCGAATGCCATGTGGTCACCGGCGAGTTCGACTACTTCATGCTCGTGCGCACCCGCGACAACGACAGCTTCAACCGCCTGCACGCCGAGCAACTGCTGTACCTGCCGGGGGTGCGCCAGATCCGCACCTTCGTCGTGTTGAAGCAGGTGCTGTCGACCACGCAGCTCCCCATCTGACGAAACCGGCGGCGGGCCGCGCGCGTACTGTTGCGATGAGCCTTCCCACCTTCGCCTCCATCGCATCCCTTCGCCGGCGCCGCAGCGCTTTCTTCACCACCCTCACCGCTCTCGCCGCCGCCGTGCTCGCGGCGTGTTCCCCCGTCAAGGTGCTCGACCGGCTGGTGCCCTCCGACACCTACCAGTTCCAGGGCGGCATCGCCTACGGCCAGGCGCCGCGCCAGGTGCTCGACGTGTACCAGCCGCTGCCGGCCACCCGGCCGGCCCGGGGCGCGCGGCCGCTGGTGGTGTTCTTCTTCGGCGGCACCTGGACCACCGGCGACCGCGCGAGCTTCCGCTTCGTGGGCGAGGCGCTGGCCGCGCGCGGCGCGGTGGTGGTGATTCCCGACTACGGCCTGTCGCCCGCCTTCACCTACCCGGTGTTCGTGCGCGACAGCGCCCTGGCCGTGAAATGGGCGCTCGACAACGCCGCGCAGCTGGGCGCCGACCCGAAGCAGGTCTACGTGATGGGCCACAGCTCGGGCGGCTACAACGCCGCTATGGTGGCGCTGGACGATCGCTGGCTGGCCGAGGTGGGCGCCAGCCCGAGGCAGCTCGCCGGCTGGATCGGCCTGGCCGGCCCCTACGACTTCCTGCCCATCGGCGACCCGCAGGCGCAGGCCGCCTTCAACTGGCCGAATACCCCGCCCGACTCGCAGCCGCTCGCGCATGTCACGCCGGCCGCGCCGCGCGCGCTGCTCATGGCCGCCGCCAAGGACAACCTGGTCTACCCCGACCGCAACACCGGCCAGATGGCCGCTGCGCTGCGCGCGGCGGGCGTGCCGGTGCAGGTCAGGCTGTTCGACAACCTGAGCCACGTGACGCTGATCGGCGCCTTTGCCAGGCCGATCCAGTGGCTGGGCGGGCCGGTGCTGCCGCCGGTCATGGAATTCCTCGGGTTGGCGTCAGTGCCGTCCGACAAGGCCCCTCGGTAGAATCGAGGTAGTTTTTCCCGCCTTCCAGCCTTCTCTTTTTTCCAATTTCCCGCGAGGTATTTCCCCATGGCACTCGTCTCGATGCGCGAACTGCTCGACCATGCCGCAGCCAATGGCTACGGCATTCCGGCCTTCAACGTCAACAACCTCGAACAGGTCCAGGCCGTGATGGAGGCCGCCAAGGAAACCGGCGCGCCCGTCATCCTGCAAGCCAGCGCGGGCGCCCGCAAGTACGCCGGCGAAGCCTTCATCAAGCACCTGATCCAGGCCGCCATCGAGCAGTACCCGAACATCCCGCTGGTCATGCACCAGGACCACGGCCAGAACCCCGACGTCTGCAAGGGCGCCATCGACCTGGGCTTCAGCTCGGTCATGATGGACGGCTCGCTCGAGGCGGACGGCAAGACCATCGCCAGCTACGACTACAACGTCGACGTCACCAAGAAGGTGTCCGACATGGCCCACCGCCTGGGCGTGACCGTCGAAGGCGAGCTCGGCTGCCTCGGCTCGCTCGAGACCATGAAGGGCGACAAGGAAGACGGCCACGGCACCGACGACACCATGACGCGCGAACAGCTGCTCACCGACCCCGAGCAGGCCGCCGACTTCGTCAAGCGCACCCAGATCGACGCGCTGGCCATCGCCATCGGCACCAGCCACGGCGCCTACAAGTTCACGCGCGAGCCCACCGGCGACATCCTGGCGATCGACCGCATCAAGGAAATCCACCGCCGCATTCCCAACACCCACCTGGTGATGCACGGCTCGTCGAGCGTGCCGCAGGAGCTGCTGGCCATCATTCGCCAGTACGGCGGCAACATGAAGGAAACCTACGGCGTGCCCGTCAAGGAAATCCAGGAAGCCATCAAGCACGGCGTGCGCAAGATCAACATCGACACCGACATCCGCCTGGCCATGACCGGCGCGGTGCGCAAGTTCCTGTTCGAGAACCCCGAGAAGTTCGACGCCCGCGAGTGGCTCAAGCCCGCCCGCGAAGCCGCCAAGCAGATCTGCAAGCAGCGCTACATCGAGTTCGGCTGCGAAGGCCAGGGCGCCAAGATCAAGGGCGACACGCTGCAGGTGGTCGCCGCCAAGTACGCCAAGGGCGAACTCGCTCAGGAAGTCGTTTAAAAACCTCCCCGCGATTCGAAGGCCACCGTTCGCGGTGGCTTTTTTCTGCGCGCACAATCCGCTTTCACCGTCTTTCAGTTTCCGTCGTTTCCCCACCGCAATTGCCCATGACCACCGTCCACACCTCCTCCATCCAGAGCCTGCCCCTGCTTGCGCGCGGCAAGGTGCGCGACAACTACGCCGTCGGTGAAGACCGCATCCTGATGGTCGCGAGCGACCGGCTGAGCGCCTTCGACGTGATCATGGGCGAGCCCATCCCCGGCAAGGGCGAGATCCTCACGCAGATGGCGCTGTGGTGGTTCGAGCGGCTCGGCCAGCTGTGCCCCAACCACCTGACCGGCGACGCGCCCGAGAGCGTGGTCACGGCCGACGAAGTGCCGCAGGTCACCGGCCGCTCGATGCTGGTCAAGCGGCTGAAGCCGATCCCGGTCGAGGCCGTGGTGCGCGGCTACCTGGCCGGCAGCGGCTGGAAGGAATACCAGGAATCGCGCTCGGTCTGCGGCGTGCCGCTGCCCGAGGGCCTGACCAACGCCAGCAAGCTGCCGCGCCCGATCTTCACGCCCGCCGCCAAGGCCGCGGCCGGCGAGCACGACGAGAACATCAGCTACGAGCGCGTGGTGGAAATCGTCGGCCCCAAGCTGGCCCAGCAGATCCGCGAGACCAGCATCGCCATCTACGAAACCGCCGCGCAGATCGCCCTGGCCAAGGGAATGATCATTGCCGACACCAAGTTCGAATTCGGCCTGGACGAAGCGGGCACGCTGGTGCTGATGGACGAAGTGCTCACGCCCGACAGCTCGCGCTACTGGCCGGTGGAGGGCTACCAGGCCGCGCTGGCGGCCGGCGCCAACCCGCCGAGCTACGACAAGCAGTTCGTGCGCGACTGGCTCGAAGCCACCAAGATCAACGGCAAGCCCTGGGACAAGACGCCGCCGGCGCCGCGCCTGCCGGCCGAGGTCATCGAGAAGACCGCCGCCAAGTACCGCGAGGCGCTCGAGCGCCTCACCGGCTGATCAGCGGGCTCCGGCCGAGCTGAAGGTCGCGACGGTCCGGCCGCCGGCGTCCAGCAGCGCCAGCCGGCCCGGCCCCGCGAGGCTGTAGCTCGCGGTGTTCTGCAATGCCGAAATGAACTGTGCCTCGTTGGCGCCGCGCGTCGGGTCGAGGCAGGCCATCCGGGTCGAGGCCAGCTGGCCGATCTTCAGCGAGATGCCCGCGCGCGTGTACGTGCCCGAGAGGCGGTTGCAGCCGCCCGATCCGCTGACCCGGCCGCTGCTGCGGTCGAACTGAACCTGCGCGCCGCTGTTGGGCGCGATGGGCTCGTCGCCCAGCTGCACCAGGCGCCACGCGGGCCCTTCGATCGGTTCGTCCAGGCTGATGCCGCTCCCGCAGCCTGCCAGGGTGGTCGACAGTGCCGCCGCCGCGAGGACGGGCAGCGCAATGCGGCGGGTGATGCGGGCGAATGAGCGCATGGCCGGTCTTTTCCTTTTCAAATCTGCAACAAGTTGAATCGGGCGTGATCGTATGCGACGGCGCTGGCCGCGCCAATGCCGTCCCCGCCCGCCGGCGGGCCATGAAAAAAGCGACCCGGAGGTCGCTTTGGGGGATCAGCTCAGCACGACGCTGCTCAGGCGGCGGCGGTAGGTGGCGACCACCGGATCGTCCGGCGGAATCTGGCCGTCGGCCACCTTGACCTTGGGCGGCTCGATCAGGTCGAGGATCGCGATGTAGGTCTTGCGCGCCAGGTCTTCGCTCCAGCTCTTGTCGCGCATCAGGATGTCGAGCAGCTCGTCCATGGCGTCGGTCCAGCGCTGCGCGGCCATCAGCAGGCGCGCGCGGCCGAAGCGGGCGTCGAAGTCGCGCTTGCTGGCGGCGATCTTCGCGTCGAAGTCGGCAATGGCCGGCGCGGCGCCGGTGGGCGGTGCTGCGAAATCGATAGCGTCCATCCAGCGCTGCAGCGCGTCGAAGCGGCGCACCAGCGTGGTCTTGGCGATCACCGGGGCGAAAGCGACCTTGGCGTCGTCGTGGCGGCCTTCCTGCAGCAGCAGTTTGATGTAGTCGAAGCGGGCGTCGTCGTTGGCGGGGTCGGTGGCCACGGCGTGCTGCAGCTTCTCGAGCGCGCCCTGGGTGTCGCCGCCGGCCAGCGCTTCCTGCGCCGCGGCTTCTTCCGATGCGGCTTCGGCCTCGTCGGCGCCTGGCACGTGCTTGTCGAGGAACTCGCGGATCTTCTCGGCCGGGATGGCGCCGACGAAGCCGTCGACCGGCTGGCCGTCCTTGAACATCACGCAGAACGGGATGCTGCGCACGCCGAACATCTCGGACAGCTGGGAGGAGATTTGCGGCACCTTGTCGGCGTCGAGCTTGGCCAGCGTGAAGCGGCCGGCGTACTCGACCTCGAGCTTTTCGAGTACCGGGCCGAGCTGTTTGCAGGGGCCGCACCATTCGGCCCAGATGTCCAGCAGCACCGGCGCGGCGACCGAGCCTTCGATCAGTTCGGCCTGGAAATTTTCGAGAGTGATGTCGATCATCGGAACCAGCTGAGGGTGAAACGTAAAATTGAAACCATGAACGAAACCATTCAGGTCGGTGTAGTGATGGGCTCGAGCTCCGATTGGGAGACGATGCGCAACGCGGTCGAGATTCTCCAGCAATTCGGAATCAGCCACGAAGCAAAGGTGGTCTCGGCCCACCGCATGCCCGATGCGCTCTTCGCGTACGCCGAAAGCGCCGCCGGGCGCGGGCTCTCCGCGATCATCGCCGGCGCGGGCGGCGCGGCCCATCTGCCGGGCATGCTGGCGTCGAAAACCACGGTGCCGGTGCTCGGCGTGCCGGTGGCCAGCCGCCATCTGCAGGGCGTCGATTCGCTCTACAGCATCGTGCAGATGCCCAAGGGCGTGCCGGTCGCCACCTTTGCCATCGGCAATGCGGGCGCGGCCAACGCGGCGCTGTTCGCGGTGTCGATGCTGGCGGTGAACAATCCCGCGCTTCGCGCGAAGCTCGACGCCTTCCGCACGGCCCAGACGGCAGCCGCCGAAGCCATGACCCTGCCGCCGGCTCCCGCGAGCGAGGCTGCGCCCCCCGTGTCCCCCTTCTCGCCGCAAGGCGGAGGTGCCCTGTGAGCAACGGCGACCTGCCCATTCTTCCGGGCGCCACGCTCGGCGTGCTCGGCGGCGGGCAGCTGGGGCGCATGTTCGCCCACGCCGCCCAGCGCATGGGCTACTTCACGGCGGTGCTCGACCCCGACACCGACAGCCCCGCCGGCCGCGTGAGCCACCATCACATCCACACCGACTACGACGATGTCGACGGCCTCGCCCGCCTGGCCGGCCTGGCCGACGCGGTGACGACCGAATTCGAGAACGTGCCCGCGCCGTCGCTGGAACACCTGGCCGTGGCGCGGCCGGTGTCGCCCGGCGCCCCGGCCATCGCCATCGCGCAGGACCGGATTGCCGAAAAGGCTCACTTCACCCGCTGCGGCGTGCCCTGCGCGCCCTACGCGGTCATCGAGACGGCGGCCCAGCTGGCCGCTGTCGACGACAACCTGCTGCCCGGCATCCTGAAGACCGCGCGCCTGGGCTACGACGGCAAGGGCCAGCAGCGCGTGAAGACACGCGCCGAACTGGTCGACGCCTGGCAGGCCACCGGCTGCGTGCCCTGCGTGCTCGAGAAGATGCTGCCGCTCGAATTCGAGTGCTCGGTGATCCTCGCCCGCGGCCGCGACGGGCAGGTCGTGCACTTTCCGCCGCAGCGCAACCTGCACCGCGACGGCATCCTCGCCGTCACCGAGGTGCATCCGCAGAACATGCCCAAGACGGTGGCGCAGGGCGCCGTCAATTCGGCCAAGAGCATCGCCAACGGCCTGGGCTACGTGGGCGTGCTGTGCGTCGAGTTCTTCGCGTTGGCCGACGGCTCGCTGGTGGTGAACGAAATGGCGCCGCGCCCGCACAACAGCGGCCACTACACGATGGAAGCCTGCGACGTGTCGCAGTTCGAGCTGCAGGTGCGCACGCTCGCCGGCCTGCCGCTGGCCGCGCCGCGCCAGCACAGCCCGGCCATCATGCTCAACCTGCTGGGCGACCTGTGGTTCCCGGCCGGCGCCGACAAGCCGGCTTCTCCCCGTTGGGGCGAAGTGCTCGCGCTGCCGGGCGTGCACCTGCACCTCTACGGCAAGATGGAACCGCGCCGCGGCCGCAAGATGGGCCACCTGACCCTGACCGGCGCCACGCTCGAAGCGGTGCGCGCCACCGCCTCGCAGGCGGCGTTGCTGCTGGGCCTGCCGGCGGTGACCACCACCGACCTCGCATGATCCTCGACGGCCGCTCCCCCGACGCCATCGCCGAGGCCGTGCGCGTGCTGCGCGCGGGGGGCCTCGTCGCCTTCCCGACCGAGACCGTCTACGGCCTGGGCGCCGACGCGAGCTGCGACACCGCCGTGGCCGGCATCTTCAAGGCCAAGGGGCGGCCCGCCGACCATCCGCTGATCGTCCACGTGGCGGCCGGCACCAAGGGCGCCGAGTCGCTGTCGCGCTTCGCCCAGCCGCTGCCGCCTTTCGCGCAGAAGCTGGTGCAGGCCTTCTGGCCCGGCCCGCTCACGCTGATCGTCACGCGCCAGCCCGGCGTGGGCGCGGCCGCCGCCGGGGGACAGGACACCATCGGCCTGCGCTGCCCCTCGCATCCGGTGGCGCAGGCACTGCTGCTGGCCTGCGCCGAGCAGGGCGTGCCGGGGCTCGCGGGCCCGAGCGCCAACCGCTTCGGCCGCGTCAGCCCGACCACGGCGCAGCATGTGTACGACGAGTTCGGCGACGCGCTGCCGGTGGTCGACGGCGGGGCCTGCGAAGTCGGCATCGAATCGACCATCGTCGACTGCAGCCGCGGCGCGCCCGTGCTGCTGCGCCCGGGCCTCATCACGCGTGCGCAGATCGAAGCCGCCTGCGGCGAGAAGCTCGCCGACCGCGAAGTGCTCGAAACACCCGACCCGCGCGCCTCGGGCACGTTGGAAGCGCACTACGCGCCCGACGCCAAGGTGCGCCTGATGGACGCCAAGGCCATCCAGACCGGGCTCGACGTGCTGGGCGCCAATGCCGCGCACATCGCCGTGTGGTCGCGCTCGGTAGTGCGCAGCCGTTCGCAGCGCGTGCTGCTGCGGCGCATGCCCGACGACGCGGCGACCAGCGCGCAGCAGCTGTTCGCGGTGCTGCGCGCGTTCGACACGGAAGGCGTCAAGCTCATCTGGGTCGAGACACCGCCTGACACCCCCGAGTGGGAAGGCGTGAAAGACCGCCTCCAGCGCGCAGCGGCCGCCTGATCCCCCGTCCGGTCAGCTTCCGGCGGCCAGCACGCCCTGGAAGAAACCGCGCGCCGAAGCCAGGCAGAACGGTGGCGCCAGCGTGCCGTGGTAGGCCTGGGTCACGGCCGTGGCCTTGTCGGTCGCGCTGCCCGGCGTGTTCTGCGCCAGCAGGCTCTTGGCCTGAGCGAAGCCGGCGCGGGCCGCCGAGTAGGCGTCGGTCGCGCCCGAATCTTCCAGGTCAACCACCGTCAGCGCGGCGGCGGGCATGCCCTTGGCGCGGAAGTAGCCGGCCGTGGCGCGGGTGCTGGCGAAGTTCACCGTCGGGTCGTTGGCGCCGCCGCACATCAGCACCGGCTTGGCCGGCACCCAGTTGCGCAGGTCGTTCGCCACCGCCGCCCGCCTGAAGCCCGTGGTCGGCTTGCAGTCCAGCGGCGTGGCCGTGCCCACCGAGGCCGCCGTGGTCGGCAGCGCATTGCCGGTGCAGGGGTTCGACGTGATGTCGCTCGCCGCCTGCGTCAGATAGCTCTGGCGGATCAGGTTGTTGGCGCCGTAGAAGATCGACAGCTGCGAATTCAGCGGTCCCGGCACCGCATCGGCCGGGAACAGCGCGAGCTGCGGCAGCTTGCCGTTCGAGAACAGCGTGGTGATGGGCGTCAGGCTCGGCAGCAGGGTGTCGATGCCGTTGGCGTACTGGTTCTCGTAGATGTCGGTGGTGGCGTTGTAGACGTTGCCGAACTGCTGTTGCCAGCTGGTCGTCAGCAGCGGCACGAAGATGGTGGCGCCCAGCGCCGGCCAGCCTTCGAAGGTGTAGTCGGTCAAGAGGCTGATGGCCGAGGGCGCCGACAGCGGCGCCGCAGCCGTCACCGACTTGCCGGTGGCCTGCATCTCGCGGTGCGCCGCCATCGCGACATAGCCGCCCTGCGAGTAGCCGGTGATGAAGAGCGAACCCGCGTCCGTGGCGCCGATGTCGCCGAAGGTCTTGCGCGCCGCGGTGAGCGCATCGACCATGTCCTTGCCCTGCTGGTCGCCGTTCAGATAGGGGTGGTAGGGCAGGGTCGACTTGTCGTAGCCCGCGTAGTTGGGCGCCACCACGATGAAGCCCTGCGCCGCGAACATGGCTGCCACCAGCATGCCTTCGCCGGACGCCGGCTGGGTGGTGTCGGTCCACTTCGCCAGGTTGTAGTTGCGCGCCGGCGTGGTGCCGTGGGCATAGAGCACCACCGGCCGCGCGCCGCTGCAGGCCACGTCGCTGCCCGTGGGCACCATGATCGCGGCGGTGGCGTTGGTGGCTTCGTTCTTGCCGCCGATGGTGCGGTATTCCATGTAGCGCAGGTCGATGCCGCACTTGGGCGCGCCGGCCACCTGCAGCAGCGCCTTGCCCTGGTCGCTGGCCTGCAAGCTGGCATTGAGCTGGGTGGCGGTCAGGTTGGCCGTCTGCGTGGGCGGCCCGGACACCACCGAGCCGCGTCCGGTGTCGCCGCCGCCGCCGCCGGGCAGCAGCCCGCCGAAGCCGATCCCTCCGCCGTCTCCACCACCGCCACAGGCGGTCAACAACAATGCGGCGCCCGCAAGTGCGAACGCCGATGCGGGAATGTGCAGCGGTCTTTTCATCGGGAATGTCTCCTGCGTTGATGCTGTCGTGCCGGAGGATCGAAACGAACGGTCGTTCGCATGACCCGCAGCGATTTTGCGCAGGGGCTGGGGCTGCGCGCAAGACGGCGCACCCCGGTAGATTTTTTCAGTACAACGCTGTAGCGCCCCGGGCGGGGGTCAGTCCTGCGAGGCCCAGTCGACCAGCGCGTCGAACGCGGCGCGCGCGGCCACCGCGTTCTCGGCGTTGGCGATGGCCACCAGCACGTAGCGCCGGCCGCTCGCGCCGTCCACGAAGCCGGCCACACCCGAGGCGTCGCGCAGCGTGCCGGTCTTCAGGTGGGCGGAGCCGCCCGAGCGCAGCGTGCGCTTCTTCAGCGTGCCGTCCACGCCCATGGCCGGCAGCGAGGAGACCAGCTCCGGCATCACCGGCGAGCGCCACGCCACCTGCAGCATCTTGCCGAGCGCCGCCGCGCTGATGCGCTCGTCGCGCGACAGGCCCGAGCCGTTCTCGAACACCGGCGGCGCCTCGCCCGTGCCGATGCGGTCGCGCCACCACTGGCCCAGCGCGGTGCGCGAGGCCTCGAAGGTGCCGCGGTTCTTCTGCGTGAGCCCGATCGTGAGGAACAGCTGCTGCGCCATCACGTTGTTGCTGTATTTGTTGATGTCGCGCACCACCTCGGCCAGCGGCGGCGACTCGAACTCGAAGGCCGGCTTCAGCCCCGCCGGCACGCGCCCCTCGCGCATCTGCCCGCCCACGCGCCCGCCCATCTCGGCCCACATGCCGCCGATGGCGCGCAGGCTGTAGGTGCGCGGGTCGGCATAGGCCACGGCCCAGCTCCTCTCGCCGCAGCCGGCGGGAAAGCCGCCGTTGAAGCGGATGCGGTTCACGTCGGCGAAGTCGGCGCGCAGCGCGGTGCGCCAGTCGCCGCATTCGCCGGGCACCAGCGGCACCGTGGCTGGCATCGCCACGCTGGCCAGCGGAGGCTCGTAGTTCACGCGGGCGAACTGGCCGGCGCGGTCGGGCGCGAAGCTCATGTTGACCGACTTGAAATTGACCAGCAGCGCGTCGGGCGAGGCGTTGTACGGGCGCAGCGGCTCGCCGTCGAAGGCGGCCGGGTCGCCCTCGACCGTGTTCTCGAAGGCGCTGCGGTCGATCACGATGTCGCCGTTCACCGTGGTGATGCCCAGCCCCTGCACATGGCGCAGCAGCAGCCACATGCGCTCCAGCACCAGCTTGGGATCGCCCTGGCCCTTGATGTAGAGGTTGCCGTTGAGCACGCCGTTGCTCACGGTGCCGTCGGTGTAGACCGGGGTGGTCCAGTTGTAGGCCGGCCCGAGCAGGTCGAGCGCGGCATAGGTGGTCACCAGCTTCATGATCGACGCTGGGTTCACCGGCACCTGCGTGCGCCAGGCCAGGCGCGGCGGGCGGGAGCCGTCGGCATCGGCCACCAGCATCGTCACCGCTTCGCGCGGCACCTTGGCGCGGGCGAGGGCGGCGTCGACCTGGGAGGGAAAGGCTTGCTGGGCGAGGGCGCCGGCCGGAGCCAGCATCGCGAGGGAGATCAATGCGCCGGCGGCGCGGGGGGAAAGGCGAGGGGACGTGCGTGCGGCAAAGGGCATGCGCCCATTATCCCGAGGCGGGTATGCCGGGGCTTCTTCAGAAGCCGAAGGAAGCCTGCGCGCCGGCGGTCTCCTGCTGGGCGAGCTGCGCGTCGAAGTGCACGCCTTCGAGCTGCAGCATGTGGATCTTCACGGCCGGGCCGCCCGGCGCCGAGAAGCCGCCCAGCTTGCCGCCGGCCGCCAGCACGCGATGGCAGGGAATGATCAGCGACACCGGGTTACGGGCCATGGCCTGGCCGACGTCGCGCGCGGCCTCGGGGCCTTCGCCCAGTTCCTTCGCGAGCGTGCCGTAGGTGGTGGTGTCGCCCCAGCCGAGCTTGCGGGCGGCGGCGTAGACCCGCGCGAAGAAGGCATCCTGCTCGTGCAGGTCGAGCGTGAAGGCGGAGAAATCGGTGGGCTCACCCGCGAAGTAGCGTTGTGCGGCGGCAATCGCCTCGGCCACCTCCGGCGGGGGCGTGCCGGGCCGCGCGAGCGGCAGGCGGCGGCGCATGTTGCGGTCGGCCGCCTCGGGGCTCTCCGACTGCAGCACGAAGCGCGTGATGCCCGTGCCGTTCCAGGCGATGGCGCAAAAGCCGCCCACGGTGCTGAAGACGGCGTGGCTGTTGGGTGCGGCGGCAGCGTGCATGAAAGGGCTCCTGGGCGTCCTGGGCGATCGGCGAAGAAATCATAGGCCCGGCCCGGCAAACAGGTGCAGGCGCGCGTGATACAGCAGCATCACCGTCTTGGCGTCGGCGATGCGGCCGTCGGCCACCATGGCCAGCGCCTCGTCGATGTCCAGTTCCAGCACCTCGATGTCCTCGCCTTCCTCGGCCAGCCCGCCGCCCGCGCCGACGCGCATCGAGGGCTCGTAGGGCGCGACGAAGAAATGCAGCTTCTCGGTCACCGAGCCGGGGCTCATGAAGCTCTCGAAGATCTTGCGCACCTCGCCGAGCCTGTAGCCGAGTTCTTCCTCGACCTCGGCGCGGATGCGCTCTTCTGGCGCCGCGTTGTCGAGCAGGCCGGCGGCGGCCTCGATCAGCAGGTCGTCATGCCCGTTGACGAAGGCCGGGTAGCGGAACTGGCGCACCAGCAGCACCGTGCGCCGCGCGAGGTTGTACGGCAGCAGCGTGGCGCCGTTGCCGCGGTCGTAGGTCTCGCGGTGCATGCGCTGCCACTGGCCGTCGTTGCGCCGCCAGTCGAAGGCGGTGGTGCGCAGGGTGTACCAGTTGTCGGAAAGCAGGGTGACTTCGTGCACCCGGACGCGGTCTTGGAGTGTCATGGGCGGCAAGCATATGTGCATGTTCGTGCAATAACAAGAAAATTCGTGTAGAAAGCATGCAGGCCCGATACCATCGCCCGATGCTCACCAGCCAGCGCAAGCAACACATCCTTTCGGTCCTGCGGCGCGACGGCAATGTCGTCGCCAAGGCGCTCAGCGAAGAACTCGGCCTGTCGGAAGACACGCTGCGCCGCGACCTGCGCGAGATGGCGGCCGAAGGCCTGCTGCAGCGCGTGCACGGCGGCGCCTTGCCGCTCGCGCCGGCCGAGGCCGATTTCGCGGGGCGCCAGCAGCTGGCCTCCGGCGAGAAGGTCGCCATCGGCCGCGCCGCCGCGCGCCTGGTGAAGCCGGGGCAGGTGGTGTTCATCGACGGCGGCACCACCGCCGTGCAGCTCGCGCGCCACCTGCCGCGCAACCTGCAGGCCACGGTGGTCACGCACAGCCCGTCAGTGGCGGTGGAGCTGGTGTCGCATGCCGGCATCGAGGTGGTGCTGATCGGCGGGCGGCTGTTCAAGCACTCGCTCGTGGCCGTGGGCTCGGCGGCGATGGCGGCCATCTCGCGCATCCATGCCGACACCTACTTCATGGGCGTCACCGGCGTGCATGCCGAGGCCGGGCTGACCACCGGCGATGTCGAGGAAGCCGAGATCAAGCGCGCGCTGATGGCCGCGTCGGCCGAGACGGTGGTGCTGGCCTCGTCCGAAAAGCTGGGCGCAGCCTCGGCCTGGGTGGTCAACCCGGTGACCTCGGCCACCACGCTGCTGGTATCGCCGGACGCTCCCGCCAGGGCGCTGGCGCCGCTGCGCCAGGCGGGGCTGGCCGTTCTGCTGAGCGACAAAGCGGGATAACGCAGGGTAGCGACCGGGATTGGCGGCCCCTCGATAATCGGGGCATGCCTCTTTCGCCCCGTTTCTTTCTCCGCCCGCCCGCCGCGGGCGCGGCCCCGGGGTGTCCCGCCAATGTCTAGATTGCTGGCCTTCGACACGAGCACCGAGCACCTGTCGGTCGCGGTGCTGCACGGCGAGCGGCTGCTGGCCCACAACGGCGTGGGCGGCGCGCAGGCCTCGACCACCTTGCTCCCGCTGATCCAGCAGCTGCTGGGCGAAGCCGGACTCGCACTGGCCGAGCTGGACGCCATCGTCTTCGGCCGCGGCCCCGGCTCGTTCACCGGCCTGCGCACCGCCTGCTCGGTGGCCCAGGGGCTGGCTTTCGGCGCCGACGTGCCGCTGCTGCCTGTCGACACCCTGCTGGCCGTGGCCGAGGAAGCGCGCCATGCCTTCGGCGCGCAGCAGGTGGTGGCGGTGCTCGATGCCCGCATGGACCAGCTCTACGCCGCGCGCTACGACTTCTCCGCTGCCGGCCCCCTGGGAAGCTTGGGTGGCGATGACGAGCCCCTGCTGCTGTCGCCCGAGGCCCTCGAAGTACCCGCCGGCTACGCGCTGGCCGGCAACGCCTTCGCCGCCTATGGCCCGCGCCTGGCGCCGGCCGCCGCCCGCCACGAGGCCCTGCCCACCGCCACCGCCATGCTGCGGCTCGCGCCCGCGCTGCTCGCGGCCGGCCGCACCGTCCCGGCGGCACAGGCCTGGCCGCTCTATGTTCGCGATAAAGTGGCGCAGACCACCGAAGAGCGCGCCGCCATCAAGGCGGCCGCCGCATCGGCAGCAGCAGCAGCCCCTTCCAGCCACGCATGAGCGCCGTCCTCCAGCCCGTCGAAGCCCGCCTCGAACCGCTCACCATCGAGCGGATCGACGCTGTCTGCGCGGTGGAGCAGACGGCCTACAGCCACCCCTGGACGCGCGCCAACTTCACCGATTCCATGGCCGTGGGCTATCACTGCCAGTGCCTGCTGGCCCCAGGCGTGGCGCAGGGCGTCACCTCGCCCGTCACCACCCTGGGCGAAACGCTCATCGGCTACTTCGTGGCCATGAAGGGCGTCGACGAGGTACACCTGCTGAACATCACCGTGGCCCCGGCCTTCCAGCGCCAGGGCTGGGCGCCGCTCATGCTCGAAGCGCTGGGCGGCTGGGCACGCGGCGAGGGCGCGCAGTGGCTGTGGCTCGAAGTGCGCCAGAGCAACCAGCGCGCGCTCGACATCTACGTGCGGCAGGGCTTCCGCAGCGTGGGCGTGCGCAAGGGCTACTACCCGGCCCATGACGGTAAGCGCGAGGACGCTGTCGTCATGAGCCTGCGATTGAATGAAACAGGCACCGCCTGGGGAGCCTTGCGATGAACGCGGTGCAGACATTGAAGCTCGACGCGCGCCAGCGCGCGATGCTCGACGAAATGGGCGTGAAGGTCTGGTGGCCCGTGCCCCAGGTGGTGCAAGCCGAGCCCGAACCCGTGCCGGTGCCGGTGCAGGCCGCGCCCGAAACCGCGCCGCCCGAAGACGAATACATCCCGACCGCCGAGGAGCGCATGGAGGCGGAAATGCCCGTTTCCGCGCCACCGCCGCCGCAGCAGCGCGCGCCGGCCCCCCGCCCCGTGGCGGCACCCGCGCCGGTTGCACGCCCCGCTGCAACGCCGGCGTCGATGGGCGCCGCCGTGCTGCTCGAGGCGCCCTGCCGCCTCTATGCCGATGCAGGCGATGCGGCTGCTACCCAAGGCGGCTGGCTGGTCGTCGCCGACATGCCGCCCGAGGCCGACGGCCGTCACGGCGAGCCCTTCGCGGGCGATGCCGGGCGTCTGCTCGACAACATGCTGCGCGCCCTGAAGCTGCACGACGGCAAGACGCCCGTGCACCTCATGCGCACCCACCGCGGCGTGGCCGCCGGCCAGCCCGGCAGCCCGCGCCCGATAGCCGAATCCTTCGGCGAGCACGCCGCGGCGCTCGCGCCCCGCGTGGTGCTGGCGATGGGCCCGCTGGCCGCGCAAAGCTTGATGCAAAGCGGCGATCCGCTGGGCAAGCTGCGCGGTCGCGCGGTGCCCCTGGCCGTGAACGGAGAGCAGGGCGCGGCGGTGGTCGTCGCCACCTATCACCCGGCCTACCTGCTGCGCAACCCGGCCGACAAGGCCCGCGCCTGGGCCGATCTCTGCCTGGCCGCCGAGCAGCACACGCCTGCAGCGGGCTGAGCCCGAAAATCGGGGTCAGGGAGCGGGCGGAAGCGGCCGCCTAAAATCACGGCCCATGACTTTCCTCGACAAGCTGGCCGCCGCACAGCAAAAAAACGGTTCGTTGCTCTGCGTGGGGCTCGATCCCGAGCCAGCCAAATTCCCGGGGCAATTCAAGGGCGACGCCAGCCGAATCTTCGATTTCTGCGCGCGCATCGTCGACGCGACGGCCGACCTGGTCATCGCCTTCAAACCCCAGATCGCCTATTTCGCGGCCCACCGCGCCGAAGCCCAGCTCGAGCAGCTCATGGAGCACATGCGCCGCAACGCGCCCGACGTGCCCGTGATCCTCGACGCCAAGCGCGGCGACATCGGCTCCACCGCCGAGCAGTACGCGCTGGAAGCCTTCGAGCGCTACGGCGCCGACGCCGTCACGCTGTCGCCCTTCATGGGCTTCGACTCGGTGGCGCCGTACCTCAAGCACGAGGGCAAGGGCGCCTTCCTGCTGTGCCGCACCAGCAACCCCGGCGGCTCCGACCTGCAGGGCCAGCGCTTGGCGGACGTGGAGGGCCAGCCCTTCCTGTACGAGCACGTCGCCAGGCTGGCGCAGGGCCCGTGGAACCTCAACGGCCAGCTAGGACTGGTGGTGGGCGCGACCTACCCGGCGGAAATCGAGCGCGTGCGCGAACTCGCGCCGACCGTGCCGCTGCTGATTCCGGGCGTCGGCGCCCAGGGCGGCGATGTCGTCGCCACGGTGCGCGCCGGCTGGCGCGCCGATGCGCCGATCATCGTGAACTCGTCGCGGGCGATTTGCTATGCCTCGTCGGGCGGGGACTTCGCCGAAGCGGCCAAAAATGCGGCGCGCACCACGCGCGACGCACTGGAAGCCGCCAAGCCCTGAGCCCCGTCAGTTCCGGCGCAGGCGGGTGAAGAGCTCGAACTCCCAGTTGCGCATGCCCAGCA
This sequence comes from Variovorax paradoxus, assembly GCF_022009635.1. NCBI lineage: Bacteria > Pseudomonadati > Pseudomonadota > Betaproteobacteria > Burkholderiales > Comamonadaceae > Variovorax > Variovorax paradoxus. The sequence continues at coordinate 6,851,832 of NZ_CP091716.1, read as the reverse complement.
GCAGGGTGTAGCCCTCGCGGTCCTTGGCCGACAGCTTCTGGTCGGTCTGGTGCTGCTGCGCGAAGTCCTGCGCCACGCGCTGCAGGCGTTCCAGGAAGGCCGGCGCCAGCGAGCGGCTGATCGAGCCGTGCACCAGCAGCAGGCCTTCGGCCGGGCCGTCGAAGCCGCCGCGGTAGTAGTCGAGCACCACGTTCTCGCGGAAAAACTCCATCACCGGGCCGTGCGGGCGCCAGCGGAAGGTCTTGGCGAGCTTCAGGCGATACCGGTTCAGCGGCCGCAGCTCGATGATGCCGATGCGGTCCAGCTGCGCCAGGCAGCCGATGCACTCGGCCTCGCTGATACGGTAGGCCGCCACGATCTGCTCCAGCGTCCACTGGCTCAGCACGCTGATGGCCACCAGCAGCAGCTTCTTGTCCTTGACCACGGCCTTTTCCTGCTCGTGCGTCAGTTCCTTCAGCAGCGGCTGGGCATCGGCCACGCGGCGCGCCAGTTCGGCGAAATCGATCTTCAGCGCGCGGCAGATGGCGTCGACGCGCGACAGCGGCATGTCGCTCTTGGCCAGCATCCGCTTGACGCTGGATTCGGCCATGTCGAGCGACCGCGCCAGGTCGGCGTAGGTCATGCGCGCACTTTTGAGTTCGTTCTTGAGGGCTTGTACGAGGTCGACGGTGGTGCTCATCGTTCGAGCGTACACGGGCACCGGGAAGTATCGGATGGAGATACCGTCGGGTGTGAATTAGTACCTCGTATCGATTCTCGATGCCTGGGGCGCGTCCGGCGCCTAAATTCCGCGGCTCGTCACCCACCCACCGAGACCCGCCATGCTCATGCCCTCCCTCAGCCGCCGCGAACGCGGCCTGCTTTTCACCCTGGTCCTGCTCACGGCGATCGCCGTCTTCGGCCCGGCGCTGCCGGCGGCCGACGTCGCGATCGCCTCGGTGTTCGCCGACGACCGCGCCTGGCACGGCCTGCCGAACGCGATGGACGTGCTCAGCAACATCCCCTTCGTCGTGGTCGGCCTGTGGGGCCTGTACCGGCTGAACCGCATCGACCGTTCGCACCAGCAGGCGCTCTCGGCCTTTCCGCTGGCGCCGCCGGCCAGCGACCCGCCCGACAACACGCTGGATTGCGCCTGGCTCTTCTTCGCCGGCCTGATCGCCACGGCAGCCGGCTCGGCCTTCTACCACCTGCTGCCCGACGGCCCCCGGCTCGCGGCCGACCGCGCCGGCATGGCGGTGGCCTTCGCGGGGCTGATCGGCGTGGCGGTGTGCGAGCGGGTGAGCCAGCGCGCCGGCTGGCCGGCCGCGTGGTTCGTGCTCACGGCCGGGCTGCTGGCGGCGGAGGTGTTCCAGGAGTCGGGCAACGTCATGCCCTGGGCGCTGGTGCAGTTCGGCGGCATGGCGCTGGTGCTGACGCTGGCGCTGGCCACGCCGATGCGCAATTCGGTCGGCCTCAAGCTGGGCTGGGTGGTCTTCTTCTACGTGGTGGCCAAGGCCTTCGAGATGGCCGACCACATGATCTTCGAGTTCACGCAGCACATGGTTTCGGGCCACACGCTCAAGCACCTGACGGCGTCGCTCGCGGGACTGCCAGTGGTGCTGGCGCTGCGCAAACTCGAGATGCGCTGGCAAGCCGCGCTGCGGCACAATCCGGGCGCAGCCGCCGTAGCGGCCTGAGGAAATCCTTCGCATGACCACCCCCGCCGCTGCTGCAGCCCCCGCGACGTCCGCGCCCCACGAGGCCAACGCGCACGCCAACCAGTTCGCCCTTCTCAAGCAGCGGCGCTTCGCGCCTTTCTTCTGGACCCAGTTCGCGGGCGCCGCGAACGACAACCTCTTCAAGTTCGCCTTCACCGTCATGGTGACCTACCAGCTCCAGCTGAGCTGGATGCCGCCGGCCATGGCGGGCCTGGTGATCGGCGCGCTGTTCATCCTGCCGTTCCTGCTGTTCTCGGCCACCTCTGGCCAGCTGACCGACAAGTTCGACAAGACGAAGATGATCCGCTTCGTCAAGAACCTCGAGATCGCGATCATGCTGATCGCCGCCTGGGGTTTCGTCACGACCAACGCCGTGGTGCTGCTGGGCTGCGTGTTCCTCATGGGCCTGCACTCCACCCTGTTCGGGCCGGTCAAGTTCGCCTACCTGCCGCAGGTGCTCGATCCGCGCGAGCTCACGGGCGGCAACGGCATGGTCGAGATGGGCACCTTCGTCGCCATCCTGCTGGGGCAGGTGGCGGGCGGGCTGCTGGTGGCGGTGCCGCAGATCGGCCATCTCACGGTGGCGGTGGCCTGCGTGCTGCTCGCGCTGGTGGGGCGCGGCGTGGCGCAGGCCATTCCGCGCACGCCGGCCACCGACCCCGGGCTGGTCATCAACTGGAACCCGATCAGCGAGACCTGGCGCAACCTCAAGCTGGCGCGCGAGAACATCGTGGTGTTCCGCTCGCTGCTGGGCATTTCGTGGATGTGGTTCTTCGGCGCGGTGTTCCTGAGCCAGTTTCCGAGCTTCGCCAAGGAGGTGCTGCACGGCAACGAGCAGGTGGCCTCGCTGCTGCTGGTGGTGTTCTCGGTGGGCATCGGCGTCGGCTCGCTGCTGTGCGAGACGCTCAGCCGCCGGCAGGTGGAGATCGGCCTTGTGCCGCTGGGCGCCATCGGCATGAGCGTGTTCGCGATCGACCTGTACTTCGCTTCGCGCGGCCTGCCGAAGGCGGCCGAAATGGGCATCGGCACCTTCGTGCACCAGGGCGCCCACTGGCGCGTGATGGCCGACCTGGCGCTGCTGTCGCTGTTCGCGGGCCTGTACAGCGTGCCGATGTACGCGCTGATCCAGCTGCGCAGCCAGCCCACGCACCGCGCGCGCATCATCGCGGCCAACAACATCCTCAACGCGCTGTTCATGATCGGCAGCTCGGTCATCGCCGGCGCGCTGCTGGGCGCGGGCTTCACCATTCCGCAGATCTTTCTGTTCACCGGCATCGCCAACGCGGTGGTGGCGTTCTACATCTTCATGCTGGTGCCGGAGTACATGCTGCGCTTCGTGGCCTGGGTGCTGTCGCGCTTCGTCTACCGCTTCGACATCAAGGGCGACGAGCACATTCCCACCGAGGGCGCGGCCGTGCTGGTGTGCAACCACGTGAGCTTCATCGACGCGGTGCTGCTGATGGCCGCGAGCCCGCGCCCCATCCGCTTCATCATGGACCACCGCATCTTCAAGGTGCCGGTGCTGGGCTGGCTGTTCAAGCTGGCCAAGGCCATTCCCATCGCGCCGCAGAAGGAAGACCCGGCCGCCTACGAAGCCGCCTTCGCCAGCGCGCTGGGCGTGCTGCGCGAGGGCGACCTGCTCGCCATCTTCCCCGAGGGCGCGATCACACGCGACGGCACCTTGCAGCCCTTCAAGGGCGGCGTGATGAAGATCGTCGACAGCGCGCGCGCCGAAGGCATCGAGCCGCCGGTCATCCCGATGGCGCTGACCAACCTCTGGGGCTCGTACTTCAGCCGCATAGAACTGCGCGGCGGCGAACAGGTGGCCATGGCCAAGCCCTTCCGCCGCGGTTTCTTCAGCCGCGTGGGCCTGAACGTCGGCCCGGCCGTGGCGCCTTCCGAGGTGCAGCCGGAGTCGCTGCGCCAGCGCGTGAGCGGCCTGCTCGGCGCCTAAAAGTACCGCCCTGAGATACCGGTGGCGCTGCAAGCCGCCACCGGTGCAAGCATTCAAGCCCCGCGGTGCGGGAGCGAACCATCATTCGCTCACCTTCACTACGCCGCGAGGCACACATGCAACCCCTTTCATCCACGACCGTTTCCATCCAGCGCGACACGCGGGCCTGGCAGTTCCAGACCTGGGCTTCGTTCGCGATCGCCGTCTTCCTGTGCGCCACCGGCTTGAGCTGGCTGCCGGGGCAGGCGCTGGACCGGGCGTTCATGGTGATGGGCTACGTGTTCTGCCTGAGCACCGCCTTCATGCTGGCCAAGTTCATCCGCGACGGCGAGCAGGCGGCAGCCGGCCTGTCCACCGGCCGCGACGTGCCCATGTGGCGCATGGTCGTCTGGGGCAGCTTCTTCACCGCGATGGCTCTCACGGGCTGGGGCCTCGTGCGCATGGAGATCAACGACACCTACAAGGCCTTCCTGGGCGTGAGCTGGCTGTTCCTCATCAGCTCGGCCTTCACCCTGGCCAAGACCCTGCGTGACCGCCACGAAGCCGACATGGCCGAAGCCCGCCTGCAAGGCCGCCGCCTGGCCCGCGCCGAAGCCGCTGCCTCTTCTTCGACCTCCGCTTCCGCCGAATAACCCGTGCCCGTTCAACGAAAGACCATCATGAAGAAGTCCATTGCCGCTGTCCTCGTCGCCGCCTGCACCGCCCTTGCCGGCGTCTCGGCCTCCTTCCAGGCACAGGCGCAGAGCGACGCATCGACGGCCATCTCGCTGATGCCGGTGGCCTCCGTGCTCGTCACGGCCTCGGCTGTCGGTGCCTCGGCGGATTCTGTCGGCGGAGTGGTCAAGGCCTCCGCGGTGCTGCCCGCCGCGCTGTCGGTGGCCGGCTCCATGCTCACCGTGGTCGCGGTCGAAGCCTCGGCCGACGGCACGGTCTACGTGCTGGAGCGTGCCTCGGACGGCGCGCGCGCCAGCATCAGGGTGGCGGGGCGCGCCGCCAACTGCGTGTCGGCTGCCGTGGGCACCGGCGTCACCGTCAGCGTGATCGGCTCGGGCGTGGTGCTGTCGGCGGCCGGCGAGGTGCTGGCCTTCGTGCCCAACGCCATCGGCCGTGCGCTGCTCTACAACGAGAGGCTCTCGTGAAGCGCGCGCCGATACCTTGGGCCGCGCTCGGGCTTGCCCTGGCAGCGGCCCTGCCGATGCAGGCCCTGGCCGGCCGTTCATGCGAGCAGGTCAAGCCGACGCCCGCGGTGATCGTCAAGGGCATGGAGTTGGCCGAGCGCACCTCGCAGGCGCTCGACGCCAGCGGCGCGCGCGTGGTGATCCTGGCGCGCGCCGGGCAGGACCTGAGCAAGTACGGCCTGCGCTACTCGCACCTGGGCATCGCCTACAAGACCGACGCCGGCCCGTGGCGCGTGGTGCACAAGCTCAACCAGTGCGGCACCGCGGTGGCGTCGGTGTACCGGCAGGGGCTCGGCGAGTTCTTTCTCGACGACCTGTGGCGCTACGAGGCCGCCTGGGTCGTGCCCACGCCGGCCGTGCAGGCGCAGCTGATGGCCGCGCTGGACGAGCCGCCCGCGCGCATCGTGCGCATGAACATCGCGCCCTACAGCATCGTGAGCTACGCCTGGGGCCAGAAGTACCAGCAGTCGAACCAGTGGGCCGTCGAGACACTGGCCGCCGCGATGGAGCCCGCCACCATCGGCAACCGCGCGCAGGCGCAGGCATGGATGCAGTTCAAGGGCTACGAGCCCACCACGCTGAAGCTAGGGCCGCTCACCCGGCTGGGCGGGCGCGTGACCTCGGCCAACGTGGCCTTCGACGACCACCCCAACGACAAGCGCTTCAGCGACCGCATCGAGACGGTGACCGTCGATTCGGTGTTCGCCTGGCTGCCGCGCGCGGGGCTGGGCGCGGCGCCGGTGACGCTGAAGCTTCAATGACAAGGACCGGGTAACGACATGAGCAAATCCCTTCGCCTTTCCGAAAAATGGTTCCGCCGCGGCCTCTGGCTGGTGGCCTTCGTGTTCGCCAGCTTCCTCATCGGGCTGGGCAGCACCATCGTGGGCGACCTGCCGCAGGTCGAACGCGCGCGCGGCATCGACGACTTCATCGACCTGCGCGCCGCGCAGCCGCTTCGCGCGACCATCGCGGCCTCGGAAGCCACCGAGCTGAAGGCCGCGCGCGACCTCGACCAGATACGCCTGCAGCTGCAGGCCGCGCAGCAGGCCAACGCCAATGCGCGCGAGACCTTCGGCAACTGGCTCGCCACGCGCCGCGCCACCGCGCAGCCCGACCAGGACACCGAGCTCATCGCGCGCACCAAGGCGCTCGACGCATTCAAGCAGAAAGAAGAACAGGTGCAGCGCCAGGTCAATGCGCAGCAGCAGATCACGCTGGACGCGCGCCAGGCCGAGCAACGCGCGCGCACCGCGCTCGCCGAGCTGGAGCGCGACGCGCAGGTGAAGCTGGAAGCCGAGTACCGCCGCATCGAACTGCGCGTGTTCCTCTACCGGCTGGCGCTCACGCTGCCGCTGCTGGTGGTGGCCGGCTGGCTGTTCGCGAAGAAGCGCAAGAGCACCTACTGGCCCTTCGTGTGGGGCTTCATCTTCTTCGCGCTGTTCGCCTTCTTCGTCGAGCTGGTGCCCTACCTGCCGAGCTACGGCGGCTATGTGCGCTACGTGGTGGGCATCGTGCTCACGGTGCTGGTGGGGCGCTACGCCATCGTCGCGCTCAACCGCTACCTGGCGCGCCAGAAACTCGCCGAGCAGCAGCCCGACCAGGTGCGGCGCGAAGAGCTCAGCTACGACACCGCGCTCGCGCGCCTGGGCAAGGGCGTGTGCCCCGGCTGCGAGCGGCCGGTGGACCTGAAGAACGATGCCATCGACTTCTGCCCGCACTGCGGCATCGGCCTGTTCGACCACTGCGGCGTGTGCGAGACGCGCAAGAGCGCCTTCTCCAGGTTCTGCCACGCCTGCGGCACGGCGGCCGCGGCGTAGTCTGCGGATTCGGTCACGCCCCGCGCGCCGATCGACACACGGTGTAGCGGGGGCGCAGCGAGGCCGTGCTACAACGGCGGATTCCCAACCCCAGACGGAGCTAAAGCATGAGCATTTTCGGCAGCATCCTTTCCAAGATCTTCCCGGGCGCCAAGGCGGCCGAGGCCCCCGCGCCGGCACCGGCCCCCGTCGACGCGGCACCGGCCGATGCACCCGCACCCGCCGTGGCGGCGCCTCCGCCCGCCATTCCGCTGGGCGACGTGGCGGCAGTGCTCGACGGCATGCCGGGTTCGAAGAACCTCAACTGGCGCACCTCCATCGTCGACCTCATGAAGCTGCTCGGCCTGGACAGCAGCCTCGAGGCACGCAAGCAACTGGCCGCGGAACTGAGCTACGGCGAAGACACCAGCGACAGCGCCAAGATGAACATCTGGCTGCACCGCCAGGTCATGACCAAGCTGGCCGCCAACGGCGGCACGGTTCCGGCGGAACTCCGCGACTGATCCGCTCGCAGCGCAGACAGGAAAGCCCGGCATGCCGGGCTTTCTGCTTTGTGGAGAGGGCGAAAGGCTTCAGGTCCAGCCGGCATCCACCACGTAGTCCTGCGCGGTGCACATGCGCGAGTCGTCAGCCGCCAGGAAGAGCGCCATCGCTGCGATGTCCTCTGCCATCACGCGTCCTGGCAGGCATTGCGCCGCGTCGATCTCCGCGCCCGACTCGGGCTTGACCCACAGCTTGATCTGCCGCTCGGTCATCACCCAGCCCGGCACGATCGAATTCACGCGGATGTTCTGCTTGCCCAGGTCGCGCGCCAGCGAGCGCGTGAGGCCGCGCGCCGCCGCCTTGCAGGCCTGGTACACCGGGTAGCCCTTGCCCTTGATCATCCAGCTGATGGAGCCGAAGTTGACGATCGAGCCGCCGCCCAGCGCGCGCATGTCGTCGGCCACCGCCTGCGCGGCGAAGAACTGGTGCTTGAAGTTGACGGCCACGAGGCGGTCGAAGTCGTCGCTGGTCACGTCGGCCATCTCATGGCGGCGGTCGTTGGCCGCGTTGTTCAGCAGCACGGAGATCGGCCCGAAGCGCTGACGCACCGCGTCGATGGCGGCGGCGAGCGCGGCCGTGTCGGTCACGTCGCAGGGCACGAACAGCGCCGGATGCTCGCCCTGCAACTGCGCCGCCAGCGCGCTGCCGGCGGCGGTGTCGAGATCGCAGAAGCCGACCTTCGCGCCCTGCGCATGAAAGGACCGCACCAGCGATTCGCCGATGCCGCTGGCGCCGCCGGAGATGAACACGGTGCGCCCGGCCAGCGAGGGGTAGCGGGCGGTGTAGGGCGAAAGTTGTGATGCGTCGGTCATGGGAGTGCGGCAACGGCGTTGGAGACGAACGGCAAGCGTAGCGGATAGCGGCCGGCCGGTGTATGGCTTCCGGCGAATGGGCGGCGCGCCCGGGCGCGGCTACGCTTGCTTCCATGAAGACGAAGACACTGCCCCGCCGCCGCACCCTCATTGCGTTCGCGATGCTCGTTCCCGCCGCGCTGGCGGTGCGTTCGGTGCGCGCCCAGGCGGGCCCCGGCGGCGTTCAGCTCTTCAAGGTGGTCTCGCCGCGCGACGAGGTGATCGTGGGTGCCGATGCCGCGGTGCTCGGCACCGGCTCCGGTCCCGCCGTGGAACGGCTGGCCGCTCAGCTCGCGGCCAAGGGCCAGCTCACGCTGTGGCAGTACGCCTCGCACAAGGACGCGAGCGGCGCGCTGGTGCAGGCGCCGCTCAAGCAGGTCGTCGTCTTCAAGAACGATCTGCTGCGCATCGAGCCCTATGCGACGCCGCTGCCGATCCAGCCGCTGAAGTAGCGGCCGCTCTTCAGACGCCGCGTGCGCGCTCGGCCTTGAAGCGCGCGCGAAATTCCGTGAACGTGCCCGCATCGAGCGATTCGCGGATCTCGTTCATCAGATTCAGGTAGTAGTGCAGGTTGTGGATGGTCGTGAGCATCGGCCCGAGCATCTCGCCGCAGCGGTCGAGGTGATGCAGGTAGGCGCGGCTGAAGCCTTCGCGCCCGCCGTCGTTCCAGCTCACGCCCGAGGTGCCGGCGCAGGCGTGGCAGGTGCAGCTCGGGTCGATGGGCTGCGGGTCGCTCTTGTGGCGCGCGTTGCGCATCTTCAGGTCGCCGAAGCGGGTGAAGAGCGTGCCGTTGCGCGCGTTGCGCGTGGGCATCACGCAGTCGAACATGTCCACGCCGTCGGCCACGCCCTGCACCAGGTCTTCGGGCGTGCCCACGCCCATCAGGTAGCGCGGCTTGTTCGCCGGCAGCCGGTGCGGCGTGTGGCCCATGATGTGCAGCATCTCTTCCTTGGGCTCGCCCACGCTCACGCCGCCGATGGCGTAGCCGGGAAAGTCCATGTCGACCAGCGCGGCCAGCGATTCCTCGCGCAGGTTCTCGAACATGCCGCCCTGCACGATGCCGAAGAGCGCGTTCGGGTTCTCCAGCCGGTTGAACTCCGCCTGGCAGCGCTTGGCCCAGCGCAGGCTCAGTTCCATCGAGATGCGTGCCTCGGCCTCGGTCGTGATGTGGCCCTTGGTGTCGTAGGGCGTGCACTCGTCGAACTGCATCACGATGTCGCTGTTCAGGATGGTCTGGATCTGCATCGAGACCTCGGGCGTGAGGAACAGCTTGTCGCCGTTGACGGGCGATGCGAACTTCACGCCCTCTTCGCTGATCTTGCGCATCGCGCCCAGCGACCACACCTGGAAGCCGCCCGAGTCGGTAAGGATCGGCTTGTCCCACTTCTCGAACTGATGCAGCCCGCCGAAGCTGGCCATCACGTCCAGGCCGGGGCGCATCCACAGGTGGAAGGTGTTGCCCAGGATGATCTGCGCGCCCATTTCCTCCAGGCTGCGCGGCATCACGCCCTTGACGGTGCCGTAGGTGCCCACGGGCATGAAGATCGGCGTCTGCACCTTGCCGTGATTGAGCGTGAGCGTGGCGCGGCGCGCGTGGCTGCCGGGGTCGGTCTTGAGGAGTTCGAAGTTCAGCATGATGGTCGTCTCAATCTTGTTGGCGGGCCAGCAGCATGGCGTCGCCATAGCTGAAGAAGCGGTAGCGCTCGGCGATGGCATGGGCATACAGCGCCATCACCCGTTCGTAGCCCGCGAGGGCCGAGACCAGCATCATCAGCGTGCTCTTGGGCAGATGGAAGTTGGTCACCAGCAGGTCGACGTGCGCGAAGGCGAATCCCGGCGTGATGAAGATGCGCGTGTCGCCCGATGCCTCGCCGCTCTTGGCCCACGATTCGAGCGTGCGCACGGTGGTCGTGCCCACGGCCACGATGCGCCCGCCGCGCGCCTTGCATTCGGCAATGGCGCGTTGCGTAGCCTCGGGCACTTCGTAGCGCTCGGCGTGCATGGTGTGCTCCGAGATGTTCTCGGTCTTCACCGGCTGGAAGGTGCCGGCGCCCACATGCAGCGTGACGCTGGCGCGCTGCACGCCGCGCGCCTCGAGTTCGGCCAGCAGGCCTTCGTCGAAGTGCAGCGCGGCGGTGGGCGCGGCCACGGCGCCGGGCACGCGCGCGAACACGGTCTGGTAGCGGCTCTCGTCCTCGGCCGAATCGGTGTGCGTGATGTAGGGCGGCAGTGGCACGTGGCCGCAGCGTTCCATGAGCATGTAGGGGTTCTCGCCGGTGTCGCTCTCGAAGGCGAAGCGGAACAGCGCGCCGTCTTCGTCGGGCCAGCGGCCCAGCAGCGTGGCGCGGAAGCCGCCGACCATGTCGAGCGTGGTGCCCACGGGCGGTTTCTTGCTGACCTTCATGTGCGCGACCACCTCCTGGCCCTGCAGCACGCGCTCGACCAGCAGCTCGAGCTTGCCGCCGGTCGGCTTCTCGCCGAACAGGCGCGCCTTGACCACGCGCGTGTCGTTGAAGACCAGCAGGTCGCCCGCGCGCAGCAGCGAGGGCAGGTTCTTGAAGATGCGGTCGACCGGTGCGGGCCCCGTGCCGTCGAGCAGGCGGGAGGAGGTGCGTTCGGTGGCCGGGTGTTGCGCCACCAGCTCGGGTGGCAGGGCGAAGTCGAAATCGGAAAGCGTGAAGTCGCGCATGTTGCTTGAGGGCCGGACGGGCCCGTGCCAAGGAGGCGTGGGGAAGAAAAGAGAAAGCCGGGAGGCGGGCGGGATTGTCCCATGCCCGGAAAACGGGGCATCGAGGCGGGGCTATCGAGGCGTTTTGCCGAGGCAGAATCGGCGCATGCCTGATTCACATGCCGCGCGCATCGCATCCCAGCCCGGCCCTTCCGAAGGCGAGCTCTTCAAGAAGATCCTGGGGAGCAAGTGGCAGGGCCTGCACCCCGACATCCGCCGCCGCTTCGACAAGAACCCGTCGCCGGGCAAGGCGCTGCACTACCTCGGCGCGCTCAGCGAGCTGCGCTGCTCGCGTTTCGGCAAGCTGCTGGGGCACCTGACGCAGCCGATGATCCAGGGCGCGCTCATTCCCTACAGCGACGCCGACTTCCCGGTGGAGATCCAGGTCTACGCCAAGCCGCGCGACCCGGCCATCTACAAGCAGCGCATCTACCGGCTGCACGGGCGCAAGCCGATCCAGTTCACCAGCTTCATGCGCGAGAGCGAGCGCGGCGAGGTGCTGGAGTACGTGGGCATGGGCCTGGGCATGAAGCTGGTGCTGAGCGTCGAAGCCAACGGCAGCCTGCATTTCCAGAGCGACGGCTACTTCTGGGACGTGCTGGGCTGGCGCATTCCGCTGCCCGGCCTGCTCACGCCCGGCAAGACGTTCCTGTGGCACCACAACGAGACGCCGGAGCGCTTCAACATCCGCATCGAGATCCGCCACCGGCTGCTGGGTACCACCTTCACCCAGGTCGGCGTGTTCGAGGAAGTGGCCGAGCCCGAGGCGGTGGCCGCATGACGATCGACACCCACCTGCTGGCGCTGCAGCTCATGGCCGCCCAGGGGCTGATGGGCGCGTTCGACACGCTCTATCACCACGAAGGCACCGAGGCGCTGGCGCAGCGCAACACCGCGCGGCGCGAGCTGTCCATTCACGCGGTGCGCTCGTCGATCTACTGCGCGATATTCATCGGGCTGTCGTCGTGGGCCTGGCACGGCGCGTGGGCCTGGGTGCTGCTCGCGGTGTTCGGCGTCGAGATCGTGCTCACGCTGTGGGACTTCGTGGTGGAAGACGGCAGCCGCCTGCTGCCGCCCACCGAGCGCGTCACGCACACGGTGCTGGCCATCAACGCTGGCGCGTTCATCGCGCTGCTGGCCATGAACGCGGTCGACTGGGCGGCGCAGCCCACGGCGCTCGTGTGGCAGCCGCAAGGCTGGCTCGGCGCTTTCCTCGCGCTGTGCGGCGTGGGCGTGGGCATCTCGGGGCTGCGCGACGGGCTGGCGGCGCGCGCGCTGTTCCGCCGCACCGCGCAGGAAGAACAGCGCGCGGCCGATGCGCCGGTGCGCTTCGGCGGCAAGCCGCGGCATGTGCTGGTGACCGGTGGCACCGGCTTCATCGGCCAGATCCTGGTGCGCCACCTGTTGGCGGACGGCCATGCGGTGACGGTGTGGACGCGCGACGCCCGCTCGGCCGCCTGGGGCTTCGGCGGCGCGGTGCGCTGCGTGCAGGCGCTCGAACAGATCCCGGCGACCGACGATGTCGACGTGGTCGTCAACCTGGCGGGCGCACGCATCCTCGGCCAGCGCTGGAGCGAGCGGCGCCAGCGCCGGCTGATGCAAAGCCGCGCGGGCCTGACGGACACGCTGGTCGCGTGGATCGCCGCTCGCCCGCGCAAGCCCTGGCTGCTGCTGTCGGGCTCGGCCATCGGCTACTACGGCGTGCAGCCGCAGGGCGACATCGCCGAGCTGACCGAAGACGCCCCGCCGCAGGACATCTTCATGTCGACCCTGTGCCAGGCCTGGGAGCAGGCGGCGCGGGGTGCACTTGCGCACGGCGTGCGGGTGGCCTGCATGCGATTCGGCTTCGTGCTGGGCCACCAGGGCTCGCTGCCGCAACTGCTGCTGCCCGTGGCGCTCGGCATGGGCGGTCGGCTGGGCAGCGGGCGGCAGTGGCTGTCGTGGGTGCATGTGCATGACGTGATCCGCGCGATGGCCCATGTGTGGCGCCTGGCCGAGCAGGCCGGCGGCGATGCCGAGGCCGCGCAGGTTTTCAACTTCACCGCGCCCGGCGCGCTCACGCAGGAAGAATTCACCCGCGTAGCGGCCAGCGTGATGCACCGTCCCTGCTGGATGCCCACGCCCGCCGCGCCGGTCCGGCTGCTGCTGGGCGAGCAGGCCGACCTGCTGCTCGAAGGGCAGCGCGTGGTGCCCGCGCGCCTGCTGCAGACCGGCTTCCAATTCGCGTTCCCCGATGCGCGCAGCGCCTTGACGGACCTTTGCCGCCCGCGCTAGAAGCTTCGCCCGTGCCGCCCAAGAAACCCATTCCACCACCCGCGGCCGACGCGGCAGCCACCGCGGCGGCGCCGCCGCAGCCGCCCGGCGCCGGCCTGAGCCAGGTACAGCGCGCGCTGCGCAAGCTGGGCCTGGTGCGCGACATCGACTTCGCGCTCTATCTGCCGATGCGCTACGAGGACGAGACCCGCATCGTGCGCCTGGCCGACACGCGCGACGGCGACCTGGCACAGGTCGAGGGCGTGGTCACCGAATGCGAGGTGGTGTACCGGCCGCGCCGGCAGCTCATCGCCACCATCGACGACGGCAGCGACACCTGCCAGCTGCGCTTCTTCAATTTCTATCCGTCGCAGCAGAAGCAGCTCGCGGTCGGCGCGCGGGTGCGCGTGCGCGGCGAGATGCGCGGCGGCTTCGTGGGCCGGCAGATCATGCATCCCACGGTGAAGGCCGCCGGCACCGCGCTGCCCAATGCGCTCACGCCCGTCTACTCGACCGTGGCCGGCCTGGCGCAGCCGGTGTTGCGGCGCGAGGTGCGCTCGGGCCTGGCGCGGGCGGTGCTCGACGAGACCGTTCCGGTGCAGATCGGCTTTCGCGGCGCCTGGGACCTGCGTGCCTCGCTGAGCTTCCTGCACTACCCGACGCCCGACGTGGCGATGGCCACGCTCGAAGACCACAGCCACCCGGCATGGCAGCGCATCAAGGCCGAGGAACTGCTCGCGCAGCAGCTGTCGCAATTGCAGGCACGGCTGGAGCGCGCGGCGCAGCGCGCGCCGGTGCTGCCTTCGCCCGCCGAGCCGTTGGCGAGTTCGCTGCATGCGCAGCTGCTCGCGGTGCTGCCCTTCGGCCTGACCGGCGCGCAGCAGCGGGTGGGCGAAGAGATCACGCGCGACCTGTGCCGCGAGATTCCCATGCACCGGCTGCTGCAGGGCGACGTGGGATCGGGCAAGACGGTGGTGGCCGCGCTGGCGGCCGCGCGCGCCATCGACGCCGGCTTCCAGTGCGCGCTGATGGCGCCCACCGAAATCCTCGCCGCCCAGCACTTCGGCAAGCTGGTCGGCTGGCTCGATCCGCTGCTGGCCGAGCGCGGCCTGCGCGTGGCCTGGCTCACGGGCAGCCAGAAGAAGAAGGAGCGCGACGAAATGTCGGCGGCGGTGGAGAGCGGCGAGGCCGCGCTGGTCATCGGCACGCATGCCGTCATCTCGGAGAAGGTGCGCTTCAAGAACCTCGCGCTGGCCATCATCGACGAGCAGCATCGCTTCGGCGTGGCGCAGCGCCTCGCCTTGCGCGGCAAAGCGGTAGGCGAGCTGGAACCGCACCTGCTGATGATGAGCGCTACGCCCATCCCGCGCACGCTGGCCATGAGCTACTACGCCGACCTCGACGTGTCCACGCTCGACGAGCTGCCGCCGGGCCGCACGCCCATCGTCACCAAGCTGGTGGCCGACCACCGGCGCGACGAAGTCATCGACCGCATCCATGCGCAGATCGCGCAGGGCCGGCAGGTCTACTGGGTGTGCCCGCTGATCGAGGAAAGCGAGGCGGTCGACCTGCGCAACGCCACCGAGACCCGCGACGAGCTGACCGGCACGCTGGGCGAGCCGATCCAGGTCGGCCTGCTGCATTCGCGCATGCCCACGGCCGAGAAGCAGGCGGTGATGGCCGCCTTCACCGCCAACGAGATCCAGGTGCTGGTGAGCACCACCGTGATCGAAGTGGGCGTGGACGTGCCCAATGCCTCGCTGATGGTGATCGAGCATGCCGAGCGCTTCGGCCTCTCGCAGCTGCACCAGCTGCGCGGCCGGGTGGGGCGCGGCGCGGCGGCGTCGGCCTGCGTGCTGCTCTATGCGCCGGGCGACAGCGGGCGCGTGGGCGAGGCCGCGCGCGCCCGGCTCAAGGCGATGGCCGAAACCGGAGACGGCTTCGAGATCGCGCGGCGCGACCTGGAGATTCGCGGACCGGGCGAGTTCCTGGGCGCGCGCCAGTCGGGCGCGCCGCTGCTGCGCTTTGCCGACCTCACGACCGACACGCTGCTGCTCGACTGGGCGCGCGAGCTCGCGCCGGTGATGCTGCAGAAGCACCCCGACCTGGCCCAGCGCCACATCGACCGCTGGCTCGGCACCAAGGCCGAGTACCTCAAGGCCTGAGAGGGCTCAGCCTGCAGGCCGGCGCGTGAAGGCCAGGATGAGCCCGAAGCCGACCATCATGCTGCCGCTGATGCGGTTGAACCAGCGCATCGCGCGGCTGCCGTTGGCCATGCGGCGCATGCGCGCGCCGAGCAGGGCATAGAGCGCGATCGCGACCAGCTCGAACACCAGGAAGGTCACGCCCAGCAGCAGGTAGCTGCTGGCGTACGCGCCCGGCACCACGAACTGCGGAAAGAAGGCGGTGAACACCAGGATCGCCTTCGGGTTGCCGGCCGCCACGGTGAACTCCTGCCGCGCCAGCGCGCGCATCGACGGCGGCGCGGATGCATCGCGCGCCTGCACCTCGGCCGTGGGCGCCGGCGCGCGCAGCAGGCGGATGCCGATCCACACGAGGTACGCCGCGCCGATGTACTTGATGACGTCGAAGGCCATCTCCGACGCCACCAGCACCGCGCCCATGCCCAGGCCCGCGATGGCGATCATGATCGCGAAGGCCACCAAGCGCCCGCTGGCCGCGATGACCGCCGGCGACACGCCGTGCTTCGCGCCGTTGGTCACGGACAGCAGGTTGTTGGGGCCGAAGGCCATGTTGATGGCGAAGCAGGCCGGCAGGAAGAGCAGGTAGGCAGACAGGGTCATGGCGTATCCGTCAGCGGAGCATTGCGGGGAGGCCATTATTCTTCCACCGCCATTCCCTTCGGACACACCGACACCTCGACGATCGCCATGACACCACCCCAATCCCTTTTGAAGATGCGCAAGGCCGTGCAGGCCGACCTTCCCGTCATCGTCGCCATGCTGGCCGACGACGTGCTCGGCGCCGCGCGCGAACGCCCGGGCGACACGGCCCTCTACGAAGCCGCCTTGCGGCGCATCGAGGCACAGGACGGCAACCAGCTGCTGGTGGCCGAATTGCCCGAAGGCGTGGTCGGCTGCCTGCAGCTCATCGTCATTCCCGGGCTGGGCCTGCAGGGCGCGGTGCGCGGGCAGATCGAGGGCGTGCGCGTGGCGTCCAGCCAGCGCGGGCAGCGCATCGGCGAGCAGATGATCGCGTTCGCCATCGACGCCGCCCGGGCCGCGGGCTGCCGGCTGGTGCAGCTCACCACCGACAAGCGCCGCACCGACGCGCACCGCTTCTACGAACGCCTGGGCTTCAAGGCCACGCACGAGGGCATGAAGCTCGAACTGGCCTGAGGCTCAGGGCTCCGGTCAGCCGTCGACGCCGCCCTGCGGCATCTGCCGCGCGTACACCGCGAGCACGATGCGCTCGGAGTGGATCAGGTAGTCGTTCAGCGCCGCCGAGCCCTCGGCGAACTTGCCGGCCTCGATGAGTTCGAGCAGCTTGGTGTTCATGTCCACGTAGGGCGCGTGCAGGAACTCCGGGTCTTTCAGCAGGCCGAAGGCCAGCCGCAGTTCGACCAGGATGTGGGCGAACAGCACGTTCAGCCGCTCGCTGTCGGCCAGTTCCACGATGCCCTTGTGGAACTCCATGTTGGCCGTGCCCACGCCCAGCCAGTCGCCGGCCTCGCGGCACTTCAGCGCCAGCTCCACCGCTTCTCGCATGTGCTTCTTGGCCGGGTGGCGGGGGTAGGCCTGCGCCAGTGCCTGGCACTCGATGAGCCGGCGCACGCGGTAGATGTCGATGATCGACGCGATGCTGGGCACCGCCACGAACACGCCTCGGTTCGGCGCGTGCTTGAGCAGGCCTTCCTTGGTCAGCGTGCGGAACACCTCGCGCAGGGTGTTGCGCGAAATCTCGAAGCTGTCGGCCAGCGCGGCCTCGGACAACCGCTGCCCGGGCGAGAACTCGCCCTTCACGATCTTCTGGCGGATGAGCTCGGCCACCCGGTCGTTGAGCGTCTGCGTGCCCGCGGCCGGCGTGGCGGGCGGAGTGGGGAAAACCTGTCGATTCATGCCGGGAGGTAGGTGAGGGAGGCGTCGGTGCCGCGCGTTTGTAGCAGATTTCCCCCGCGCCCCGGCGCACCGGATTGCAGCGCGATCAGGGTTTCCATGGGGTCATCCCGGCACCTTTGTTGGGCACACTTCGATGGATTGTTCAACAATTTAAAGAATATGAGTGATTCAGATGGTTTGAATTGCTCATTCATTGGCACGGCGCTTGCGTGGACCGACGTGCCGGCGCCCAGGCGCCAGGCGGCTGTGAACTCCAAAACGAAAGACCAACATGACTCCTGACATCCCTCTGTGGCCACTGATCGGCGTGGCCGTCATCATTGCGGGGTTCATCCTGCGCTTCAATCCGATGCTGGTGGTGATCGTCACGGCCATCGTGACGGCCGCCGCCGCGGGCTTCGGCCCCATGGCCATCCTCACGGCCATCGGCACCGGCTTCATCAAGACCCGCAACCTGCCGCTGATCATTCTTCTGCCGCTGGCGGTGATCGGGCTGCTGGAGCGCCACGGCCTGCGCCAGCATGCGCAGAACTGGATCGGCCGCATCAAGTCGGCCACCGCCGGGCGCCTCCTGATCGTCTACCTCGCCGCGCGCGAACTCACGGCGGCCATGGGCCTGACCAGCCTGGGCGGCCATCCGCAGATGGTGCGTCCGCTGCTCGCGCCGATGGCCGAGGGCGCCACCGAAACCCGCTACGGCAAGCTGCCCGAGCGCCTGCGCCACAAGCTGCGCGCCTATGCCGCGGCCACGGACAACGTGGGCCTGTTCTTCGGCGAAGACATCTTCGTGGCCTTCGGCGCCATCGTGCTGATGACCACCTTCCTGCATGAAGCCGGCATTGACGTCGAGCCGCTGCACGTGGCGATGTGGGGCATTCCGACGGCGATTGCCGCGTTCATCATCCATTCGTGGCGACTGCGCCGCCTCGACCAGGCGATTGCCCGCGAGATGGAAGGCACCCCGGGCACCGACGCGCCGGCCGTTCCCGCCACGCAAGAGGGCCGCTGATCATGATTCTCTCGATCCAGCACCTCTACATCCTGGTCGGCCTGATCCTCGCGATCACGGCCATCATGACGCTGACCGACCGCCAGCATCCCAAGCGCTACACCAGCGGCCTGTTCTGGGCGCTCTATTCGCTGGTGTTCCTGGTGGGCGACAAGCTGCCGCCCGCATGGGTGGGCGTGGGCGCCATCGCGATGGCCGTCATTGCCGGCATGCGCGGCGTCGGCGCGGGCAAGCACCGCGAGCCCTCGCCCGAGCAATACCAGGCCAGCGTCAAGCGCCTGGGCAACAAGCTCTTCATGCCGGCGCTGGCGATTCCGCTGGTCACTGTGATCGGCACCGTGCTGATGAGCAAGGTCAAGATCGGCGACGCATTCCTGCTCGACCCCAAGAACACCACGCTGGTGAGCCTGGGCGTGGGCTGCGTGGCGGCGCTGGCGCTGGCCTGCTGGCTGACCCGCGAGACGCCGGTGCAGGGCATGCGCGAATCGCGCCGCCTGACCGACGCGCTGGGCTGGGCCGTGGTGCTGCCGCAGATGCTGGGCATGCTGGGCCTGGTGTTCTCGGACGCGGGCGTGGGCAAGGCGGTGGCGCACATCACCACCAGCTACATCAACATGGACATCCGCTTCGTGGCCGTGGTGGTCTACGTGCTGGGCATGGCGCTCTTCACCATCATCATGGGCAACGGCTTCGCGGCCTTCCCGGTGATGACGGGCGGCGTCGGCGTGCCGGTGCTGGTGGGCGTGTACCACGGCGACCCGGCGGTGATGGCGGCCATCGGCATGTTCTCGGGCTACTGCGGCACGCTCATGACCCCGATGGCGGCCAACTTCAACATCGTGCCGGCGGCGCTGCTGGAGCTGCCCGACAAGAATGCGGTGATCAAGGTGCAGATACCGACCGCGGCAGCCTTGCTGGTGGTCAACATCTTCCTGCTGTATTTCCTGATGTTCCGCTGAAGGCCCTGCAATGAAGAAGACGACCGGCACTGCCTCCGCTCCCCGCGTGCTGCTCGCGGGCTTCGAGCCCTTCGAGAACGACCCCGTCAACCCCGCGTGGGAAATCGCCCGCGCGCTCGACGACTGGGCCTGCGAAGGCGCCGTGGCGCAGGCGGTGCAACTGCCCTGCGTGTTCGGCCGCGCCATCGACCGGCTCGATGAGGCGCTGCTGGCCGGCGCGCCGCCCGTGCTGGTGCTGTGCATCGGCGCGGCGGGCGGGCGCACCGAGATCTCGCTGGAGCGCGCCGCATTGAACGTCGACGACGCGCGCATTCCCGACAACGCCGGCTACCAGCCCATCGACATCCCGGTGGTCGAGGGCGGGCCGGCCGCGTACTTCAGCACGCTGCCGATCAAGGCCATGGTGCGCGACATGCGCGCGGCCGGGCTGCCGGCGGCGGTGTCCAACAGCGCGGGCACCTTTGTCTGCAACCACATCTTCTACGCACTGATGCACCGCATCGCGACGCAGCCCGCGCTCGCCGGCACGCGCGGCGGCTTCGTCCACGTGCCCTACCTGCCCGAGCAGGCGGCCTCCAAGCCCGGCATTGCCAGCATGGCGCTCGCGACGCAGGTCGAGGCCTTCCGCGTGGCGATCCGCACCGCGCTGAGCGTGCACGACGACGTGCGCGAGACCGGCGGCCGCCTGCATTGATGACCCCTGTGGCGTGCGCCTGGCCGCACGCCGGAAGAACCGACGATGAACATCGACTTGAACAGTGACCTCGGCGAGAGCCTGGGCGTGTGGCGCATGGGCGACGACGCCGCCATGCTGGATATCGTGAGCAGCGCCAACGTGGCCTGCGGCTTTCATGCGGGCGACCCCGCCGGCATCCTGCGCACGCTGCGCCAGGCCGCGCAGCGCGGCGTGGCGGTCGGCGCCCACGTGGCCTACCGCGACCTCGTGGGCTTCGGGCGCCGCAACATGGACGTGGAAAGCGCCGACCTGCGCGCCGACGTGATCTACCAGATCGGCGCCCTCAAAGGCCTGGCCGCGGCCGCCGGCACCACGGTGCGCTACGTGAAGCCGCACGGCGCGCTGTACAACACCATCGCCCATGACGAGCGCCAGGCGCGCGACGTGATCGCCGCCATCCGCGAGATCGACCCCGGCCTGTGCCTGGTGGCGCTGGCCGGCTCGCCGCTGCTGGACTGGGCCGAGGCGCAGGGCGTGCGCGCCGTGGCCGAGGCCTTTGCCGACCGCGCCTACACGCCGCAGGGCACGCTGGTGTCGCGCCGCGAACCCGGCGCCGTGCTGCACGACGCGCAGGACGTGGCCGAGCGCATGCTGCGGCTCGCCGAGGAAGGCGTGGTGACGGCCATCGACGGCAGCACAGTGCGCATCCGCGCCGAGTCGGTCTGCGTGCACGGCGACAGCCCCGGCGCGGTCGGCATGGCGCGGCAGGTGCGCGAGCGGCTGTCGCAGGCCGGCGTGACGATCGCCTCGTTCGTGGGCAAGAGCGCATGAGCATGCGCTGCCTGTCGGTCAACCTGAATGCCGTGCTGGTCGAGCTGGACGACCTGCAGCAGACGCTCGCGCTGCTCGCTTCGCTGCGCGCCCAGCCCATCGACGGCATCGAGGAACTGGTGCCCGCCGCGCGCACGCTGCTGATCACCTTCCGCCCGGCCGCGCTGTCCGCGGCGGAGCTCGCGCGCAGGCTGCGGCTGCGCAACCTCGACGCCCGCGAAACGCGCGTGGACAAACGCATCGAGATTCCCGTGCGCTACGACGGCGAAGACCTGGCCGAAGTGGCCGGCCTGCTCGGCATCGCGCCCGACGAGGTGGTGCGCCGCCACACCGGCAGCGACTACACGGTGGCCTTCACCGGCTTCGCGCCGGGATTCGCCTATCTGTCGGGCGGGCATCCGAGCCTGAACGTGCCGCGCCGCCAGGTGCCGCGCACCCGCATCCCGGCCGGCGCCGTGGGCCTTGCCGGCAGTTTCAGCGGCGTGTACCCGCAGGCCAGCCCCGGCGGCTGGCAGATCATCGGCGTGACCGACATGCCGATGTGGGACCTGTCGCGCGCAACGCCCGCGCTGCTGCAGCCGGGCGACACCGTGCGCTTCGTGGATGTCACCGCGTTGCCGGCGGCATCGCCCGTGCCCGCGAGCCAGGCGCCTTCCGCATTCGCCGCGACCGCACCCGGCGATTGCGCACTCGAGATCCGCGCCGCCGGCGTGCAGGCGCTCTTGCAGGACCGGGGCCGCCCCGGCCAGGCCCGCCAGGGCGTGTCGGTGTCCGGCGCAATGGACCAGCGCGCGCTGCAGGCGGCCAACCGGCTCGTCGGCAACGCCACCGACACCGCCTGCATCGAACTCGCCTATGGCGGCTTCCAGCTCGTCTGCCGTGGCGAGGCCGTGGTGGCCGTCACTGGCGCCGACGGCCCCGTCACGCTGACCCGCGCCGACGGCGTCAGTTGGCCGCTGCCGCGCTACCGGCCCTGCGCGCTGGCCGACGGCGACATGCTCTCGCTGGGCGAACCCGTCGCCGGCATCCGCAGCTACGTGGCGGTGCGCGGCGGCTTCGCGGTGGCGCCGGTGCTGGGCAGCCTCTCGAGCGACACGCTGGCTCGCATCGGTCCGCCCGCGCTGGCTGCCGGCGACGTGCTGCCGGTGCATGCGGTGCGCGTCGGCGCCGTGGTCGGCGTGCCCGAAACCCCGCCCTCTAACCTGCCCACCATGCAGGAAGAAATCGTGCTGGACATCGTGCCCGGCCCGCGCGCCGACTGGTTCACGCCCGAGGCCATCGCGCAGCTGTGCGGCCAGCCGTGGTTGGTCACGCCGCAGTCCAACCGCGTCGGGCTGCGCCTGGCCGGCGACCGGCCGATGGAGCGCGCCAACCTGGCCGAGCTGCCCAGCGAGGGCACCGCGCGCGGCTCCATCCAGGTGCCGCCCAGCGGCCAGCCCGTGCTGTTCCTGGCCGACCATCCGCTGACCGGCGGCTATCCCGTGATCGCCTCGGTCGCCACCCATCACCTGGACCGCGCGGGGCAAGTTCCCGTGAACGCCCGCGTCCGCTTCCAACCCGTGGCCGGACTCGGCCCGGTCGAACACTGATCGAGAGTCTTCCGATGAAAAAAGTCCTGATCGCCAACCGCGGCGAAATCGCCGTGCGCATCGCGCGCGCCTGCGCCGACTACGGCGTGAAATCGGTCGCCGTCTATGCCGATGCCGACATCGACGCGCTGCACGTGCGCATGGCCGACGAGGCCTACGGCCTGGAAGGCGACCGCCCGGCCGATACCTATCTGCACATCGCCAAGCTGCTGGCCGTGGCGGCGCGCAGCGGCGCCGACGCGGTGCACCCCGGCTACGGCTTCCTGTCCGAGAGCGCCGCGTTCGCGCAGGCCGTCATCGACGCGGGCCTGACCTGGGTCGGCCCGTCGCCGGCGGCCATCGCGCGGCTGGGCGACAAGGTGCAGGCGCGCAAGCTCGCCATGAAGGTCGGCGCGCCGCTGGTCGCGGGCACGGCCGACCCGGTGCAGAGCGCGGCCGAAGTGCTGGCCTTTGCCGAGAAGCACGGCCTGCCGGTGGCCATCAAGGCCGCGTTCGGCGGCGGCGGGCGCGGCATCAAGGTCGCGTGGCGCATGGACGAGGTCGAGGGTCTTTACGAGTCGGCCGTGCGCGAGGCCGTCACCGCCTTCGGGCGCGGCGAGTGCTATGTCGAGCAGTTCCTCGACCGCCCGCGCCATGTCGAGGCGCAGGTGCTGGGCGACACGCACGGCAACGTCGTGGTGCTGGGCACGCGCGACTGCTCGCTGCAGCGGCGCAACCAGAAGCTGGTGGAAGAAGCGCCCGCGCCCTTCCTGAGCGACGCGCAGCGCGAGCGCATCCACCAGTCGGCGCGCGACATCTGCGCCGAGGCCGGCTATACCGGCGCCGGCACGGTCGAGTTCATGCTCAGCGCGAGCGGCGCGATCTCGTTCCTCGAAGTCAACACGCGGCTGCAGGTCGAGCACCCGGTGACGGAGGAAACCACCGGCATCGACCTCGTGGTCGAGCAGCTGCGCATTGCCGACGGCCTGCCGCTGTCGGTCACCGATACGCCGGCGCCGCGCGGCCATGCCTTCGAGTTCCGGATCAACGCCGAGGACGTCGGCCGCGGCTTCCTGCCGACGCCGGGCCCGGTGAAGGTGTTCGACGTGCCCTCGGGCCCCGGCGTGCGCATCGACACCGGTGTGGCGGCCGGCTCCACCGTGCCGGGCACCTTCGACTCGCTGATGGCCAAGCTGATCGTCACCGGCGCCACGCGCGCGCAGGCCGTCGCGCGGGCGCGCCGCGCGCTCGCCGAATTCCGCATCGAAGGCGTGGCCTCGGTGCTGCCGTTTCATCGCGCCGCGATGGCGCATCCGGATTTCGTGTCCGGCGATGCCTTCAAGGTCCACACGCGCTGGATCGAAACCGACTTCGCCAACGGTGAAACCCCCGCCGAGCGGCCCGAGCCGCGGCCGGAGACCGCGCTGGTGCGCACCGCGATCGAGGTCGACGGCCGGCGCCTGTCGCTGGGCCTGCCGCCCGAACTGCTGCGCGGGTTGTCGTCGGCCCATGCGGGGAGCGCCGGCGGCGCCCCGTCGGCCGAGGCCGTGGTGGCGGTGCAGGACCCGGCGGCTGTGGCGGCGCCGGTGTCGGGCACGCTGCAGGGCTGGAAGGTTGCCGACGGCGAAGAGGTTGCCCAGGGCGCCGTGATCGCCGTCATGGAGGCGATGAAGATGGAAATGCAGGTGCTCGCGCACCGCGCGGGGCGAATCGCCTTCGGCGTGGCGGCGGGCGGCTACGTGACGGTGGGGGCGACGATCGCGACCATCGGCTGATGGGCCCCAAACGGCTGCCGCTTCTTTCTTATTTATTCTTCTTATTTAAGTTAGTAGTAGTAGATAAGGGTAAACCCGGTCTGTGGACAGCAGGCTTTTTCTCAGGCCTGACAACGACTTGCCACACCCGTGTCACTGTGTACACGTCTGTTTTGGCGGTGTCCTGGAAAAAGAACAACTCTGGAGCGAACAGCGCGGCTGTGGACAAGTGCGGCTTTGTGCCGAAACTGTCCCCAGAGTTGTCCTGCCAAGGCCCCAGGACCGCCGGGACACGGGCGCTTGCGCATAATTGACGCAAGCTATGACTCTCACCGAACTCAAATACATCGTCGCAGTAGCCCGCGAACGGCACTTCGGCAAGGCGGCCGAGGCCTGCTACGTCTCCCAGCCGACCCTTTCGGTCGCGATCAAGAAGCTGGAGGACGAACTGGAGGTCAAGCTCTTCGAGCGCAGCGCCGGCGAAGTGACCGTCACCCCTCTTGGCGAGCAGATCGTGCAGCAGGCGCAAAGCGTGCTCGACCAGGCCGCCAGCATCAAGGAAATCGCCAAGCGCGGCAAAGACCCGCTGGCCGGTCCGCTGAATCTGGGCGTGATCTACACCATCGGGCCCTACCTGCTGCCCGACCTCGTTCGTCAGGTGATCCAGCGCACGCCGCAGATGCCGCTGGTGCTGCAGGAGAACTTCACCGTCAAGCTGCTGGAGATGCTGCGCGCCGGCGAGATCGACTGCGCCGTCATGGCCGAGCCTTTTCCCGACACGGGCCTGGCAATGGCGCCGCTGTACGACGAGCCCTTCATGGCGGCCCTGCCCGCGAAGCACAAGTTCGCCGACCGCGAATCCATCACGTCCGAGGAACTGCAGAGCGAGACCATGCTGCTGCTGGGCACGGGCCATTGCTTCCGCGACCACGTGCTCGAGGTCTGCCCCGAGTTCGCGCGCTTCTCCAGCAACGCCGAGGGCATCCGCAAGAGCTTCGAAGGCTCGTCGCTGGAAACCATCAAGCACATGGTGGCCTCGGGCATGGGCGTGACGCTGGTGCCGCGGCTGTCGGTGCCGGCCGAGGCGCTCAAGCCCAAGGTCAAGGGCCGCAAGGAAGTCGAGCAGATGGTGCGCTACCTGCCGGTGCGCGACGCGCACGACCGCGACCCGCCCACGCGCCGCGTGGTGCTCGCATGGCGGCGCACCTTCACGCGCTACGAGGCCATCGCGGCGCTGCGCAATGCGATCTATGCGTGCGAGCTGCCGGGCGTCAAGCGCCTGTCCTGAAGGCGGCAATTCGGGGAATCGGCCTACGCGGCGGCTGTTTTGAATCGTTGATCGCTGAGATAGAGTGACGCTGTTGCGAAGCCGCACTGCGGCTTTCAGAATCGAAGCGTTCCACCCAACTTGAAGAAAGAGTTCTCCTCATGGCCAAAGCCTCGAAGAAATCGTCGCCTGCTTCCTCCGCCGGCAAGGTGCCCAAGAAGGGCGGCGCGGTGGTCGCGCAGGAGTCGGGCAGCCGCAATGCGCCGATCATCAACATCGGCATCGAGCGCCAGGACCGCGCAGCCATCGCCGAAGGCCTGAGCCGCGTGCTGGCAGACACCTACACGCTGTACCTCACCACGCACAACTTTCACTGGAACGTGACGGGCCCGCACTTCAACTCGCTGCATGCGATGTTCATGGGCCAGTACACCGAACTGTGGGGCGCCACCGACGTGCTGGCCGAGCGCATCCGCGCGCTGGGCCACTACGCACCGGGCTCCTACGCCGAGTTCAGCAAGATCGCCACCGTGCCCGACGTGCCCCAGACCCCGCCCAAGGCGATGGAGATGGTGCGCATCCTGGTGAAGGGCCACGAGACCGTCTCGCGCATCGCGCGCGAATTCATCCCCGTGGCCGAGGAAGCCGGCGACGACCCGACGGCCGACATGCTGACCGCGCGCTGCACGGTGCACGACCAGACCGCGTGGATGCTGCGTTCCCTGCTCGAAGACTGAGCACGCGCTTTCCTCGCACCGGCACAAGAGCGGCACAATGGCCGCTCTTTTTTTGCCCGTCTTCTTTCTTTCGCATGCTCGCCCGTCGTTTCGCGCTCTACCTCGACCTGATCCGCTGGAATCGCCCCGCTGGCTGGCTGCTGCTGCTGTGGCCCACGCTGGGCGCGCTGTGGTTCGCCGCCGACGGCTGGCCGGGCTGGCACCTGGTGGTGGTGTTCACGCTGGGCACCTTCCTCATGCGCAGCGCCGGCTGCTGCGTCAACGACGTGGCCGACCGCGACTTCGACCGCCACGTCAAGCGCACGGCGCAGCGGCCCGTGACCAGCGGCGCGATGTCGGTCAAGGAGGCGCTGGGGCTCGGCGTGGTGCTGGCGCTGGTGTCCTTCGGCCTGGTGCTCACCACCAACCGCACGACGGTGCTGTGGTCGTTCGCGGCGCTGGCCATCACGCTGATCTATCCCTTCGCCAAGCGCTTCGTGTCGATCCCGCAGGCGGTGCTGGGCATTGCCTTCAGCTTCGGCATTCCGATGGCCTTCGCGGCGGTGCAGTCGCACGTGCCCGTGTTCGCCGCGTGGCTGCTGGCGGGCAACCTGTTCTGGGTGCTGGCCTACGACACCGAATACGCGATGGTCGACCGCGACGACGACCTCAAGATCGGCATGAAGACCTCGGCCATCACCTTCGGCCGCTTCGACGTGGCGGCGGTGATGGCGAGCTACGCGATCTTTCTCGCGGTGTGGATCTGGGCCGGCGCGAGCCGTTCGCTGGGCGTGCTTTTCTATGCCGGCATCGCCGTGGCCGCGGCGCAGGCGCTGTGGCACTGGCGGCTCATTCACGACCGCACGCGCGAGGGCTGCTTCAAGGCCTTCCGGCTGAACCACTGGCTGGGCTTCGCGGTGTTCGCCGGCATCGTCGCGGGCTACGCGCTTCGCTGAACATGATGTCCGACGCACCGCTGCAGCAGCTGAAGCAGAAGATCGGCCAGGAGGGCTTCTCCGAATGGCACTGCATCACGCAGGAGATGGTCGACCGCTATTCGGAACTGTCGGGCGACGGCGAGGGCGAATGGATCCACCTCGACCCCGAGCGCGCGGCGCGCGAGGCGGACTACGGCGGCACCATCGTGCAGGGCTTCTTCCAGGTGTCGCACCTGATCCGTCTGACCGGCGAAGCCATGCGCACGCTGCTGCCGTTCGACTCGAATCACGCGCTCAACTACGGCTTCGACCGCCTGCGCTTCGTGCGGCCGATGCCGGTGGGCGTGCGCTTCCGGGCGCGGGTGCGCATCGCGGAAGTGACACCCAGGGCCGGCGACAGCTTCTTGCTGAAGGAAGAGGTCCGGCTCGAGCTGGAAGACGGCACCGTCACGCTGGCGGCCGAATGGCTCTTCCTGCTCGGGCCGCGTGCGTTGCCCGAGGCCTGAGATCAGCCGCGCCCGAATTCCTCGCCCAGCTCGGCGGCGCGCTTCTGCGCGGCGCGGATGGCGGTCTTGAACTGCGCCTTCACGTCCGCTGCTTCCAGCGAAGTGATCGCGGCGTAGGTGGTGCCGCCCTTGGAGGTGACGCGCGCACGCAGCACCGACGGAGGTTCCGTCGCGCTGTGCGCCAGCGCCGAGGCGCCCGTGAAGGTGCCGATGGCCAGGCGCTGGGCCTGGTCGGGCGTCAGGCCCATTTCGACGCCGGCCTCGGTCATGGCCTCGATGAAATAGAACACGTAGGCCGGCCCTGAGCCCGACATGGCGGTCACGGCGTCGAGCGCGGGTTCGGCGTCGACCCAGATCAGCTCGCCGGTGGGCGCCAGCAGCTGGCCGACCAGCGAGCGGTCGGCGCCGGTGACGCCGGCGCGCGCGAACAGGCCGGTCATGCCCTTGCCCACCAGCGCGGGCGTGTTGGGCATGGCGCGCACCACGCGCTCGGTGCCCAGCCAGCGGGCGATGCTGTCCGACGGAATGCCCGCGGCCACGCTGAGTTGCAGCGCGCCATCGGCGAATTCGCGCACCGGGCGGGTGGCCTCGGCAAAGGTCTGGGGCTTGACAGCCCAGACCACAACCTCGCAGCGCGACAGCGCTTCGCCGGCCTCGGCCTTCGCGATGATGCCGAACGACTGCGCCAGCTTCGCGCGGGCCTCCTCGAAGGGCTCGACCACCTCGAACGACTCGGCCGGGCTGCCTTGCTGGATCAATCCGCCGATGATGGCGCTCGCCATGTTGCCGCCACCGATGAAGGCGACGGGCGGCAGCGGCGAAGGGGCGGTGCGGGGCAGGAAAGTGACGGCGATGGTCATGGTCGGTCGGGTTTATTCGAAGGCGAATGCTGCGAACTGGGTGATCTGCAGCGGATTGAAATTGTCGTCGCTCACGACCACCAGCATGCGCTTGCCGTCGGGCAGGGGTGGACCCCAGCACATGCCCTCGGTGTTGTCGAGGCGGGACAGGCCGAGGGCGGCGAAGTCGGCCACCAGGGTCTTGGCGGCCGGGCGGTGATTGCCGGGGGCGAGCGTGTCGGTGGAGAGCACGTCGCTGGCGGCGCGGGTGTCGATTTCATACAGGCGCAGCGAGTTGCCCGTGCCGGTGGCATAGGCGCGCTCCAGCACCAGCATGCGGTGGGCGTCGATCATCAGGATCTCGCTCACGCCGTTGTCGGCATAGGTGCCAGGCACCAGCGGGCGCAGCGGAATGGCGTCGGGCACGTAGGCGATCTGGCGCACGGCGCGGCCGGTTTCCAGGTCGACCTGGGTGAAGCGGCAGGGGCCGCCGGGCGCGCCGGCGGTGGGCTCAGGGCCGTCCTGGATCAGCGCGTTTTCCATGCCCAGCCAGGCGAAGCGGCCGTCCGGCGTGAGGGCCACGCCCTCGAAGGTCAGATTGTCGCGCGGGCCGCGGCGCTTGGCCGGGTCGGGCAGGAACATCGGCGGCATGGCGAATTCGCGTAGAAAGCGCCCGTCGCGGGTGGATTCGTACAGCGCGGGGCCGAAGCCCCGGGCGATGTCGCCTTCGCTGGTCCACAGGATGGTGTCGGTCGAGGGGCGCAGGCGCAGTGCCTCGGGGTCCGGAACCGGGAGGCCGGCCATGGCCTGGCGCCGGCCGGGCCAGGGGCCGCCGCCGGGGCGTTGCAGCTGTATCACGCCCGTGGGCTCGGGCGGGGCGGCCTGCTGTTGGGGCCAACGCGCCGTGTAGTAGCGCACCGGATCGAAGTCTGATCGGTCATCGCTGATGAGCAGGTACTCACCTCGCGACGGATCGTAGTCGATGCCCGAGAGCCCGCCCACCGTGGTGCCTTCTATATGAAGGCGGTGCGCCCAGCGCGCCTCGGCCATGAGCCGCAGCCGGCCGGGGTCTTGCTGCGGCGCGGCGCTCCTGCAGGCGCCCAGGCCCAGCGCAGCCAGGCCGGCCGCGCCCGCCAGCAGCCTGCGGCGGTTCTGCAACAGGGGTGAAAAGGTGGATTTCCCGGGAGTGCGCACCTTCCGGAGTCTAGTGCCAGCGCTTGGTGGTGTAATAGGGCTGTTGACATCGGCATAAGTGCGTGCAACAATCGCAGGCTTCGCTTCCAAAAGGCGAAGCTTTCAGCCCAAAGCGGAAGTGCCTCGAGTGGTTCGAGGTGCAGACGACGGGCCCAAGACTGACCGCGGTGTCTCCCTCCTGGAGGCACATCGGTACAAGTTGGGAATATCAAGAAATGATCCAAACTGAATCCCGGCTCGAAGTGGCCGACAACACAGGCGCGAAATCCGTCCTGTGTATCAAGGTGCTCGGTGGCTCCAAGCGGCGTTACGCCAGCGTGGGCGACGTCATCAAGGTCAGCATCAAGGAAGCCGCTCCGCGTGGTCGCGTCAAGAAGGGCGAGATCTACAGCGCAGTGGTGGTTCGCACCGCCAAGGGCATCCGTCGCGCCGACGGTTCGCTCGTCAAGTTCGACGGCAATGCCGCCGTGCTGCTCAATGCCAAGCTGGAGCCCATCGGCACCCGCATCTTCGGACCGGTCACGCGCGAACTGCGCACCGAGAAGTTCATGAAGATCGTGTCGCTGGCACCCGAAGTTCTCTAAGGACAACAACGCCATGAACAAGATTCGCAAAGGCGACCAGGTCATCGTGTTGGCCGGCCGTGACAAGGGCAAGCGGGGCACCGTCTCGCTGCGCAAGGATGACTCGCACGTCGTCATCGAAGGCCTGAACCTCGTCAAGAAGCACACCAAGCCAAACCCCCTCAAGGGTACGACCGGTGGCATCGTCGAGAAGTCCATGCCCATCCACCAATCCAACGTGGCGATCTTCAATGCCGCGACCGGCAAGGCCGATCGCGTGGGCATCAAGATCTCCCAGGGTGCTGACGGCAAGCGCGTGGCTGTTCGCGTCTTCAAGTCCAGCGGCGACGAAATCAAGTTCGCCTAAGAGGTACTCACATGGCACGTCTCCAACAACACTATCGCGAAAAGATCGCGAAAGACCTGACGGAAAAGTTCGGCTACAAGTCGCCGATGCAGGTTCCGCGCCTCACCAAGATCACCCTGAACATGGGTGTGGGTGAAGCAGTCGCCGACAAGAAGGTTCTCGACAACGCTGTCGCCGACCTGACCAAGATCGCTGGCCAGAAGCCCGTGGTTACCAAGTCGAAGAAGGCTATCGCCGGTTTCAAGATCCGCGAAAACCAGCCCATCGGCTGCATGGTCACGCTGCGTGGCGTGCAGATGTATGAGTTCCTGGACCGTTTCGTGACCATCGCGCTGCCGCGTGTTCGCGACTTCCGCGGCATCTCCGGCCGTGCGTTCGACGGCCGTGGCAACTACAACATCGGCGTCAAGGAACAGATCATCTTCCCCGAGATCGAGTACGACAAGGTCGATGCCCTGCGCGGTCTGAATATCAGCATCACGACGACGGCCAAGACCGATGAAGAAGCCAAGGCGCTTCTCGCCGGCTTCCGTTTCCCGTTCAAGAACTGAGGTGATCCGTGGCTAAAGCATCTTTGATCCAGCGCGAACTGAAGCGCGACAAGCTGGTTGCCAAGTTCGCTGCGAAGCACGCGGAACTGAAGGCGACTTCCAACGACGTGAAGAAGACCGACGAAGAGCGTGCAGCTGCCCGTCTGGCGCTGCAAAAGCTCCCGCGCAACGCGAACCCCACGCGTCAGCGCAACCGTTGCGAAATCACCGGTCGCCCCCGTGGCACCTTCCGTCAATTCGGTCTGGCCCGCGCCAAGATCCGCGAACTGGCTTTCAACGGCGACATCCCCGGTGTCACCAAGGCCAGCTGGTAAGCCAGGCAGGAGCAAACAACATGAGCATGAGTGATCCCATTGCCGACCTGCTGACGCGTATCCGTAACGCGCAGATGGTGGCGAAGCCCACCGTGTCGGTTCCGTCTTCCAAGGTGAAGATCGCAATCGCACAAGTCCTGAAGGACGAGGGCTACATCGACGGCTTCCAGGTCAAGACCGAAGCCGGCAAGAGCGAACTTGAAATCTCGCTGAAGTACTACGCTGGCCGTCCGGTCATCGAGCGCATCGAGCGCGTGAGCCGCCCCGGCCTGCGTGTCTACAAGGCCAGTGCTTCCATTCCGCAAGTCCAGAACGGCCTCGGCGTTGCGATCGTCACGACCCCCAAGGGCGTGATGACCGACCGCAAGGCTCGCGCCTCCGGTGTCGGCGGCGAAGTTCTGTGCTACGTCGCCTAACCGAGACATCGAGGAGTTACTGAAATGTCCCGAGTAGGAAAAATGCCGATCACCATCCCCGCAGGCGTGGATGTGTCGATCAAGGAAGACCAGATCAGCGTCAAGGGCACGGGCGGTTCGCTCAGCCTGGCCCGCAATTCGCTGGTGAAGATCGTCAGCAATGACGGCAAGCTGAACTTCGAGCCCGCCAACGATTCGCGTGAAGCGAACGCAATGAGCGGCACGATCCGTCAGCTGGTGAACAACATGGTGGTTGGCGTGACCAAGGGCTTCGAGAAGAAGCTCAACCTGGTCGGCGTCGGCTACAAGGCCGCAGCTTCCAACAACAAGCTGAACCTGCAAGTCGGTTATTCGCACCCGGTCAACATCGACATGCCGCAAGGCATCACGGTGGCCACCGCGACCCCGACCGAAATCGTGATCAAGGGTGCTGACCGTCAGCGCGTTGGTCAAATCGCCGCTGAGATCCGCGCTGTTCGTCCGCCCGAGCCTTACAAGGGCAAGGGTATCCGTTATTCGGACGAGAAGATCGTGATCAAAGAGACCAAGAAGAAGTAAGGGGCAGCAAAATGATGTTGACCAA
Organism: Variovorax paradoxus; assembly: GCF_022009635.1. Taxonomy (NCBI): domain Bacteria; kingdom Pseudomonadati; phylum Pseudomonadota; class Betaproteobacteria; order Burkholderiales; family Comamonadaceae; genus Variovorax; species Variovorax paradoxus. Next base: position 6,819,681 of record NZ_CP091716.1, on the reverse strand, counting down.
AAAAGCACAGCGTCTTCGCCGCTCGCGCCAGACCCGCATTCGCATCGCGACGCAGGGCGTGGCCCGTCTGACGGTGAACCGCACCAACCTGCACATCTATGCAACCGTCATCTCCGACGACGGCTCCAAGGTGATTGCAACCGCATCGACGGCAGAAGCCGAAGTGCGTACCTCGCTCGGCGGTTCGGGCAAGGGCGGCAATGCCGCCGCAGCCACCGCCGTCGGCAAGCGCATCGCTGAAAAGGCGAAGGCAGCCGGCGTCGAGAAGGTCGCTTTCGACCGCGCAGGTTTCGCATACCACGGCCGCGTCAAGGCGCTGGCCGAGGCCGCCCGCGAAGCCGGCCTGCAGTTCTAACCGGACACGAGATTCAAAATGGCAAAGATTCAGGCAAGAACGCAGAACGAAGGCCCCGAGGACGGTTTGCGCGAGAAGATGATCGCGATCAACCGCGTCACCAAGGTGGTGAAAGGTGGTCGTATCCTCGGTTTCGCAGCACTCACCGTGGTCGGTGATGGCGATGGTCGCGTCGGCATGGGCAAGGGCAAGTCGAAGGAAGTGCCCGCTGCAGTGCAGAAGGCCATGGAAGAAGCGCGTCGCAACCTGCTGAAGGTTTCGATCAAGAACGGCACGCTGCACCACCAGGTGCAGGGCCACCATGGTGCTTCGACGGTCGTGATGTACCCGGCTCCCAAGGGTACCGGCATCATCGCCGGCGGCCCGATGCGCGCCGTGTTCGAAGTGATGGGTATCACCGACATCGTGGCCAAGAGCCATGGTTCGTCGAACCCCTACAACATGGTTCGCGCCACGCTCGACGGGTTGAAGAACTCGACGACCGCGGGTCAAGTGGCTGCCAAGCGCGGCCTCACCGTCGAAGAAATCTTCGCTTAAGCGCAAGCCGAAAGAAGCATTCAAATGACGCAACAACAAACCCTCAAGGTCCAATTGGTCAAGAGCCCGATCGGTACCAAGGAATCGCATCGCGCGACCGTGCGTGGCCTCGGCCTGCGCAAGCTCAACAGCGTGAGCGAGCTGCAAGACACCCCGGCGGTGCGCGGCATGATCAACAAGATCAGTTATCTGGTCAAAGTTCTGTAAGAGAGACTGATATGGAACTCAATGGCATCAAGCCGGCGGATGGCGCCAAGCACGCCAAGCGTCGCGTTGGCCGTGGCATCGGCTCTGGCATCGGCAAGACCGCGGGTCGCGGTCACAAGGGTCAGAAGTCGCGCGCAGGCGGTTTCCACAAGGTCGGCTTCGAAGGCGGTCAAATGCCGCTGCAGCGTCGCCTGCCGAAGCGTGGCTTCAAGTCGCACCTGCTGAAGTTCAACGCCGAAGTCACGCTGACTGCCCTCGAGCAGCTCGGCCTGGCCGAAGTGGACATCCTGGCGCTGAAGCAAGCCGGCCTCGTCGGCCAGCTCGCCAAGGTCGTCAAGGTCGTCAAGACCGGCGAACTGACCAAAGCCGTCAAGCTGACGGGCGTGGGCGCTACCGCTGGTGCCAAGGCTGCGATCGAAGCAGCCGGCGGCAGCATCGCCTGATCACCATCGGACTGAAAGAAGTTCTTCGTGGCAACTAACGCGGCAACGATCGCAAAAACAGGCAAGTTCGGCGACCTTCGTCGTCGGCTCGTCTTTTTGCTGCTCGCGCTCGTGGTCTACCGGATTGGCGCGCACATTCCTGTGCCGGGTATCAACCCGGACCAGCTGGCAGCGTTGTTCCAGGGCCAACAGGGCGGCATTCTGAGCCTGTTCAACATGTTCTCGGGCGGGGCGCTGTCGCGCTTCACCGTGTTCGCGTTGGGGATCATGCCGTACATCTCGGCGTCGATCATCATGCAGCTGATGACCTACGTGCTTCCGACCTTCGAGCAATTGAAGAAGGAAGGCGAGGCCGGCCGCCGCAAGATCACGCAGTACACGCGCTACGGCGCGCTGGGTCTGGCACTGTTCCAATCGTTCAGCATCGCAGTGGCGCTCGAGTCGTCGGCTGGCCTGGTCATCGCACCCGGCTTCGGCTTCCGCCTCACGGCAATGGTGAGCCTGACGGCAGGTTCGATGTTCCTGATGTGGCTCGGCGAGCAGATCACCGAACGCGGCCTGGGCAACGGCATCTCGATCCTGATCTTTGCAGGTATCGCGGCGGGCCTGCCCAACGCAATCGGCGGCCTGGCTTCGCTGGTGACGACCGGTGCGATGAATCCGATCATCGCGCTCTTCATCATCGCCGTCGTGGTGCTGGTCACCTACTTCGTGGTGTTCGTCGAACGCGGCCAGCGCAAGATCCTCGTGAACTATGCGCGACGCCAGGTCGGCAACAAGGTCTACGGCGGCCAATCGTCGCACCTGCCCTTGAAGCTGAACATGGCCGGTGTGATCCCGCCGATCTTCGCTTCGTCGATCATCCTGCTGCCCGCAACGGTGGTCGGCTGGTTCAGTACCGGTGAAGGCGGTTTCCGCTGGATCAAGGACGTTGCCGGCGCATTGCGTCCGGGCGAGCCGATCTACGTGCTGCTGTATGCCGCTGCGATCGTTTTCTTCTGCTTCTTCTACACGGCACTCGTGTTCAACAGCAAGGAAACGGCCGACAACCTGAAGAAGAGTGGTGCATTCATTCCTGGCATTCGCCCGGGTGACCAGACCGCTCGCTATATCGACAAGATTCTGGTTCGCCTGACGTTGGCCGGCGCGGTGTACATCACCTTCGTCTGCCTGCTGCCCGAGTTCCTGATCCTGAAGTACAACGTGCCGTTCTACTTCGGTGGTACCTCCCTGCTGATCATCGTGGTCGTCACGATGGACTTCATGGCCCAGGTGCAAAACTACATGATGTCCCAGCAGTACGAATCGCTGCTGAAGAAGGCTAACTTCAAGACATCGTAGGGCTGTGAGTTTCAGTATTGAGAATATTGGGTGAGTGGGCGGTGTACCGCCACGTTAAACAGTTTTAGGAGAATGAAATGAGAGTTTCGGCTTCGGTCAAAACCATCTGCCGTAATTGCAAGGTCATCCGCCGTAAAGGTGTGGTGCGTGTGATTTGCACCGACCCGCGCCACAAGCAGCGCCAGGGTTGATTGAAGAGTATTAGAGGACGCACATGGCACGTATTGCTGGCATCAACATCCCGCCGCACAAGCACGCTGAAATCGGCCTGACCGCCATCTTCGGCATCGGTCGCACCCGCGCCCGTCAAATCTGCGAAGCGAGCGGCATCGAATATTCGAAGAAGATCAAGGATCTGACCGACGCCGATCTCGAGAAGATCCGCGACCAGATCGCTCTGTTCACGATCGAAGGCGATCTGCGTCGCGAAACGACGATGAACATCAAGCGTTTGATGGACATCGGTTGCTATCGCGGCTTCCGTCACCGTCGCGGCCTGCCGATGCGCGGCCAGCGCACGCGCACCAACGCCCGCACCCGCAAGGGTCCGCGCAAGGCTGCGCAGTCCCTGAAGAAATAAGGATAGACCAGCATGGCTAAAGCACCTGCAAACAACGCCGCACAGCGCGTTCGCAAGAAGGTTCGCAAGAACGTCGCGGACGGTATCGCCCACGTGCATGCCTCGTTCAACAACACCATCATCACGATCACCGATCGCCAGGGCAACGCCCTGTCGTGGGCTTCGTCGGGTGGCCAAGGCTTCAAGGGCTCGCGCAAGTCGACCCCGTTCGCAGCGCAGGTCGCTTCCGAAGTTGCCGGCCGTGCTGCTGTCGAACAAGGTATCAAGAACCTCGACGTCGAGATCAAGGGCCCCGGTCCTGGTCGCGAGTCGTCGGTGCGCGCACTGGCTGCGCTCGGCATCCGGATCAATTCCATTGCCGACGTGACGCCCGTTCCGCACAACGGCTGCCGTCCCCAGAAGCGTCGCCGCATCTGATCGTCAGTCCGCAAGGCGCAGCCGGCTTTTTCAAGCGGCTGCGCATTTGTTTTTTTATCTAAGCCCACCGCCATCCGCGCTCCGCAGATGGCTCCCGCAGGTAACTGCGGCAGATGACACAAAGGAAAAATCGTGGCACGTTACCTCGGCCCCAAGGCCAAACTTTCCCGCCGTGAAGGCACCGACCTGTTCCTGAAGAGCGCCCGCCGCTCCATCCAGGACAAGGCCAAGTTCGACTCCAAGCCCGGCCAGCATGGTCGTACCTCGGGTCAGCGTACCTCCGACTACGGTCTGCAGCTGCGTGAAAAGCAGAAGGTCAAGCGCATGTACGGCGTGCTCGAGAAGCAATTCCGCCGTTACTTCGAAGAGGCCGATCGCCGCCGTGGCAACACTGGCGCGAACCTGCTGTTCATCCTCGAATCGCGCCTGGACAACGTCGTCTACCGCATGGGCTTCGGCTCGACCCGCGCCGAAGCGCGCCAGCTCGTGTCGCACAAGGCGATCACGGTGAACGGTCAGTCGGTCAACATCCCGTCGTACTTGGTCAAGACCGGCGACGTGATCGCCGTGCGCGACAAGTCGAAGAAGCAGAACCGCATCGTCGAAGCGCTGCAACTCGCCCAGCAAGTCGGTATCCCGGCTTGGGTCGACGTGAATGCCGACAAGGCCGAAGGCACGTTCAAGAAGGTGCCCGATCGCGACGAATTCGCAGCCGACATCAACGAATCGCTGATCGTCGAACTGTATTCGCGTTGATTTTTTCTACCCGCACCCGCCCTTCGGCGCGTGCGGGAGATTGTTATTGTTGTTCACGTTCCTGCTCCGCGCTTCGTCGCGGATCAGGTGCTTCACCAGCCTTACCGGTGTAACGAGCCGGGGGTATTGAGAGGAAGTCTGCATGCAAACCACCCTGCTGAAACCCAAGACCATTCAGGTCGAGCAACTTGCCGCCAACAAGGCCAAGGTCACGCTCGAGCCTTTCGAGCGCGGCTACGGCCACACGCTCGGCAACGCGCTGCGTCGCGTTCTGCTGTCGTCCATGGTTGGCTACTCGGCCACCGAAGTCACGATCGCTGGCGTTCTGCATGAGTACTCGTCGATCGACGGCGTGCAGGAAGATGTCGTCAACATCCTTCTGAACCTCAAGGGCGTGGTGTTCAAGCTCCACAACCGCGACGAAGTCACGCTGAGCCTGCGCAAGGACGGCGAAGGCCCGGTCCTGGCATCGGACATCCAGACCCCGCACGACGTCGAGATCATCAACCCCGATCACGTGATCGCGCACCTGTCGCAAGGCGGCAAGCTCGACATGCAGATCAAGGTCGAAAAGGGTCGCGGCTACGTGCCCGGCACGATGCGCCGCTACGCGGACGAACCGACGAAGTCGATCGGCCGCATCGTTCTCGACGCGTCGTTCTCGCCCGTCAAGCGCGTGAGCTACACGGTCGAAAGCGCTCGTGTCGAACAGCGTACCGACCTGGACAAGCTGCTGGTCGAGATCGAAACCAACGGTGCGATCACCGCGGAAGACGCAGTGCGCGCTTCGGCTAAAATCCTGGTCGAACAGCTCGCAGTGTTCGCGCAGCTCGAAGGCGGCGAACTCGCGGCATTCGATGCACCGACACCGCGCAGCGCACAGCAGTTCGATCCGATCCTGCTGCGCCCTGTCGACGAGCTCGAGCTCACCGTGCGTTCGGCGAACTGCCTGAAGGCCGAAAACATCTACTACATCGGTGATCTGATCCAGCGCACCGAAAACGAGCTGCTCAAGACCCCGAATCTGGGTCGCAAGTCGCTCAACGAAATCAAGGAAGTGCTCGCCTCCCGCGGCCTGACCTTGGGTATGAAGCTCGAAAGCTGGCCGCCGGCCGGTCTCGACAAGCGTTGAATTGAATTTTTGAATTTGGCTCCTTAAAGAGCCAGTGCACCGGGCAGTACCTGATACGGCTGCCTGTTTTTATAAAGTAAAGGAAAAGCACCATGCGTCACGGACACGGACTTCGCAAACTCAACCGCACCAGCTCGCACCGCCTTGCGATGCTGCAGAACATGATGAACTCGCTCATCGAGCACGAAGTCATCAAGACCACGGTCCCCAAGGCCAAGGAACTGCGCCGCGTCATCGAACCGATGATCACGCTCGCCAAGAAGCCCACGCTGGCCAACAAGCGCCTGGCTTTCGACCGCCTGCGCGACCGCGACAGCGTCGTGAAGCTCTTCGGCGAACTCGGCCCGCGTTTCGCAGCCCGTCCGGGCGGCTACACGCGCATCCTGAAGATGGGTTTCCGCGTGGGCGACAACGCGCCGATGGCGCTGGTCGAACTCGTCGACCGTCCTGAAATTAAAGAAGACGCAGCCGAGCAAAACGCTGCTGAATAAGCTATAATTTATTCTTGCCGCGCGATGGAGCAGCCTGGTAGCTCGTTGGGCTCATAACCCAAAGGTCGCAAGTTCAAATCTTGCTCGCGCAACCAATTTAAAAGGCCCTTTGAATTTCAAAGGGCCTTTTTCTTGGTCGGTAAATGAATTGAAAAAGCCCTCGCAAAGAGGGCTTTTTTGTTTCCGAAATTTGCGCGCTCTATCTATTTACCAGCACCTCAGCCGTGCCACCCTGAACAGCGGATCACGCTGCAAAAGTTGCCCCGGTGAAAGTGCGGCTCCTTGTCGCCGATGACATCTGCCTTGACGTTGCCGAAGGTCGTCTCGGGCTTGTGCCTGATGCCGTCGTAGAAGGCCTGGATGATGTCTTCCTTGAAGTGTTCGGTACGCGGATGTGCTTGCACGACCTGTGTCCGTTCGGCTTCGCTGTATTCCTTGTAGGTCAGGCCCAGAACGTCCATCTCGACGCCGGCCGTGACCAGTGCCACCACCGGGTGCATATGCTGCGGAATACCAGGCGTCGTGTGCAGCGCGATCGCAGTCCACACCAGGTCGATGTCTTGCTGAGAGATCCCGTGCCCGCGCAGAAAGTCGCGCGCCACGTTCGCGCCGTCCACTTCGAACCGTTCATGCGCGCTGCTGTGCTGCTTCAGTAGCCCCATGTCGTGGAACATGGCTCCGGCGTACAGCAACTCGGGGTCGAATGTCAGTCCGCGGCGCTTGCCGGCGAGGGCGCCGAAGTAAAACACTCGGCTTGAATGGTGAAAGAGCAGCGGCGTCGCCGTGTCCCGAACCAGTTCCGTGATCTCGCGTGCGAGCTTGCTGTCGGGTATGCGTACCCCTTCGATATCCGTTGTCGTCAAAGCCATGTGGGTTTCTCCTGTGAAGTCGAAGCCAACTTTAGAAGTGGGCTAACGTGGCTTCAATCGCCATGAAACGGCGAATCCAGACATTAGCCTCGCGAAAGCGCCCCAGATCCATGAAAGCAACAAAGACCATCGCGATCCTCGCCATGCCTGGCGTGCAGTTGCTCGACGTGTCCGGTCCGCTCGACGTGTTTGCCGAAGCCAACCTGCAAGCCAAGGCACAGGCCTACAGGCTGCTGGTGGTCGCGAGCAAACGAGGCCCTGTTCGCAGCTCCTCGGGCGTGAGGCTGATGCCTGATGCAACCATCGGCGATGCAATGCACGAGCCCATCCACACCCTGCTCGTCGCCGGCTCGCCACATGCGGCCGACGCAGCATCCGATGCGAATGTCAGCGCATGGCTGAAGCAGCAGACGCCCAAGTTGCGCCGGTTCGGCTCCGTCTGCAGCGGCGCTTTCGTGCTGGCACAGGCGGGGCTGCTGAACGGCCGGCGCGTCACCACGCATTGGGCGGTGGCCGAGCAGCTTGCGCGAGACTATCCCTCGGTCACCGTCGATGCCGACGCCATCCACGTGCGCGACGGCCGTCTGCGCACTGCCGCGGGTGTCACCGCGGGCCTGGATCTGTCGCTCGCGCTGGTCGAGGAAGACCTCGGTCGCGACATTGCCATGAAGGTCGCCGCACAGCTCGTGATGTTCTTCAAGCGCCCCGGTGGCCAGATGCAGTTCAGCCGCAAGGGCGAAGCCGCGCCCACAGGCCGTTCAGCCTTGCAGGAGGTCCAGCGCTGGATCGCGGCCAACCCCGCACAAGACCATGGCGTCGCCAATCTCGCGGCGCGCATGGGCCTCAGCGAACGTCACTTCGCGCGGCTCTTCAGGCAGGAGGTCGGGGTCACACCCGCGGCATGGGTGGAAGATGTTCGCGTGACCGCCGCGCGTCGCCTGCTGGAGGCGGGAGACGCGGCACCCAAGCAGGTGGCCTTCCAATGCGGATTCGCCGATGCCGACACGCTGCGCCGCGCGTTCCAGCGGCATGTCGGCATCACGCCAGCGGAGTACCGCAAGCGTTTCGCGCATGCCATCGGCTGACGGACGACAGCATGCGCAGGGACGGCATCATCAGTCCGGAATGACCGCCGTCACCTCGATCTCGACCTTCGCGCGGTGCTCGACCAGCGCCGCCACCTGCACGCAGGTCATGGCCGGGAAGTTGCGCCCCATCGCGTCGCGATAGACCGGGCCCAGCTCGGACAGCCGGCGGCTGTACTCGTCGCGGTCCGTCACGTACCAGGTCATGCGCACCATGTGCTCGGGGCCCGCGCCGCCGGCGCGCAGCACCTCGGCGATGTTGCGCAGCGCTTGGCCGCACTGGTCGATGAAGTCGTCCGATTCGAACTGTTGCTGCGCATTCCAGCCGATCTGGCCGCCGACGAACAGCATCGTTCCGCGAGCGGCCACGCCGTTCGCATAGCCCTTGGGAGGCAGCCAGCCTTCGGGCTGCAGGAGTTTGTTGATCATCATGATGTCGTGTTGAGTTGTCTCAGTTTGAATCGCTGGAGCTTGCCGGTCTCGGTGCGCGGAAGCGCCGTGACGAACTCGATCTCCCGCGGATATTTGAAAGGCGCGATCGTCGCCTTCACATGGTCCTGCAGCGTCTTCACCATTGCTGCGTCGCCTTCTTGGCCGGGCTTGAGCACGCAGAAGGCCTTGACGATCATGCCGCGGTCGGCGTCGGGCTTGCCGATCACGCCGCACTCCGCCACGGCGGGGTGCTTCAGCAGCGCGTCTTCCACCTCCGGGCCGCCGACGTTGTAGCCGGCCGTGATGATCATGTCATCCGCACGAGCCTGGTAGAAAAAGTATCCGTCGTCGTCCTGCACGAACGAATCGCCGGGGTAGTTCCAGCCGTTCTTCACGTAGTCGGCCTGGCGCGGATCGTCGAGGTAGCGGCAGCCCACGGGGCCCTGCAGCGCAAGCTTGCCGACGGTGCCATGCGGCACCTCGTTGCCCTCGTTGTCCACCACTTTCGCGGTGAAGCCTGGCACCGCCTTGCCGACAGCGCCGCGGCGTACCTCGTTGCCGGCAGCGGAAATATAGATGTGGAACACCTCGGTGCCGCCGATGCCGTCGAGCATCTCGATGCCCGTGGCCTCTTTCCACAGCTGCCGCGTGGCATCGGGCAGCGCCTCGCCGGCGCTCACGCTGATGCGAAGGCTCGGCATGCCGTGCTGTTTCACGAACGGCGCCATCTGGCGATAGAACGTGGGCGCCGTGTAGCTGATGGTCGCGCCGACCTGGTTGATGAGCTTCACGAGGCCTTCGGGCGAGAACGGCGCATCGGGAAAGTACATCGAGGCACCGGCCCACATCGGGAACACCAGCAGTCCGCCGAGACCGAAGGTGAAGGCCAGCGGCGGCGAGCCCACCACGATGTCGTCGCTGCGCGCCTTGAGCACGTGGCGCGGCCATGTCTCGCACATCGCGAGCACATCGCGGTGCGTTGTCACCGGTGCCTTCGGCTTGCCCGTGGTGCCGGACGTGAACGCGAGCAGCGCGATGTCGTCCGCCGCCGTGGGGCAGGCGGTGAACACGCCGCTCTTCTTCGCGGCGCGCGACGAGAGCGAGTCCGGTGCATCGGGCTGGTTGAACGCGATCACGGTGGCGAGCACCGGATGCTCCCGTTGCGCGGTCGCGAGTTCGTCGAGCAACCGGCCATCGCACAGCGCGGCCACGGGCTGCGCCTTCTCGATGATCTCGCCCAGTTCCTTCGAACGCAGCAGCGGCATGGTCGCGACCGCGATCAGCCCCGCCTTCACCACCGCGAGCCAAGCCAGGGCCATCGCCACCGAGTTGCCGCCGCGCAGCAGCACGCGGTTGCCCGGTACCAGCCCCAGGTCTTCCGTCAGCACTTGCGCTATGCGGTTGACCTCCACGGCCGCTTGCGAGTACGTCAGCGTGCCCTGCGGCGAACGCAGCATCGGGTTGTCGCCGAAGCCCTTGGCGGTTGCCTTGTCGAGCAATTCCTCCACCAGGTTCAACTGGTCGGGCAGTTGCAACTCGGGCAGGTCATAGCGAAAGACGGGCAGCTGCGCGGCAGGCGGCAGGCGGTCGTGAACGAAGCGGTCGACTTGGGCAGACACGGTATTTATCCCCGCAGAACGGATTTGCCAATGATCAGTTGTTGAACCTCCGTCGCGCCTTCGTAGATGCGCAGCGAGCGGATGTCGCGGTAGAGGCTCTCAATCTTCGTGCCAACCTTCACGCCGAGGCCGCCATGCATCTGCAGGGCCATGTCGATCACGCGGCTTGCGTTCTCGGTGGCGCACATCTTCGCCATCGCGGCCGCGGCCGACACATCGCCCACCGCGGGTGCGCCGCGCCGTTCGGCGTCGTCGCGCATCCATGCCGCGCGATAGGTAAGCAATGCGGCGCTGTCGATCAACGCGGCCATCTCGCCGAGCTTGGCCTGCGTGAGCTGGAAGTCGGCGAGCGTCTGGCCGAACATGCGGCGCTTCTTCGAATGCGCGACGGCTTCCGCCAGTGCGCGGCGACCCATGCCGAGCGCCGCGGCCGCCACCGACGCGCGAAAGATGTCGAGCGTGCGCATCGCCAGCTTGAAGCCGCCGTTGAGCTCGCCGAGCTGCGAGGTGCGCGGCACCACGCAGTTGTCGAAGCGCAGCGTGGCGAGCGGGTGCGGCGCCATCACGTCGATGTGCGCGGAGGTGTCGAGGCCGGGCGTCGTCGCGTCGACGATGAACACGGTGATGCCGCGCGTGCCGCCCGTCGGATCGGTCTTGGCGAACACGCAATAGAAGTCGGCGATGCCGCCATTGCTGATCCAGGTCTTCTCGCCGTTCAGGCGCCAGCCATCGCTGGTGGCTTCGGCGCGCATGGCCATGGCCGCCACGTCGGAGCCGGCGTCGGGCTCGCTGAGCGCGAAGGCCGCGATCTTGTCGCCCTTGCCAACGGCCGTCAGGTATCGAGACTGCTGCTCCGGTGTGCCCGCGAGCGTGATAGCGCCACTGCCCAGCCCCTGCATCGCAAAGGCGAAGTCGGCCAGCGGCGAGTGGTAGCCCAGCGTTTCGCGCAACAGCACGAGCGCGCGCGAATCCAGACGCTCCAGCGCACCGCCCGCGCTGCCGGGCACGGCATAGCGGAGCCAGCCGCCATCGCCCAGGCGGCGTACCCATTCGCGGCAGGCCGCGCGGTCGTCGCGCTCGTCCACTTCCTGCGCGGCCGCCCAGGGCAGGAGCCCGTCGGCCAGTGCGCGATGCGCATCGTCGAAGAACGGCAGCGCCAGGTGCGCTGTCGACGGTGGAGCGGGTGCCTTGGTCATCATGGCTTCAGTCCCCGCCGAACACCGGCTTGCGCTTGGCGGCGAAGGCTTCGTAGGCGCGCTTGAAGTCTTCGGTCTGCATGCAGATGGCCTGTGCCTGCGCTTCGGCTTCGATGGCCTGATCGATGGTCATCGACCATTCCTGCGCGAGCATGGTCTTGGTCATGCCGTGCGCGAAGGTGGGGCCTTCGGCCAGGTCGCGCGCCACCTTGGTGGCCGCCTCGAGCAATGCATCGCTTTCGTGCAGTGCGTTGAAGAAGCCCCAGGCGTGGCCTTCCTGCGCCGTCATCGCGCGGCCGGTGAACAGCAGCTCCGACGCCCGGCCCTGGCCGATCACGCGCGGCAGCAGCGCGCAGGCGCCCATGTCGGCGCCGGCAAGGCCCACGCGCGTGAAGAGGAATGCGGTGCGCGTGGCGGGCGAGCCGTAGCGCAGGTCGCAGGCCAGCGCGATCATCGCGCCCGCGCCGGCGCACACGCCGTCGATCGCGCCGACGATCGGCTGCGGGCACGAGCGGATGGCCTTCACCAGGTCGCCCGTCATGCGCGTGAACTCCAGCAGCTCCGGCATGCGCATGCCGGTCAGCGGGCCGATGATCTCGTGCACGTCGCCGCCCGAGCAGAAGTTGCCGCCCGCGCCGGTGACCACGATCACCTTCACGTCGGTCGCGTAGGTCAGCGCGCGGAACAGGTCGCGCAGCTCCGCGTACGAGTCGAAGGTGAGCGGGTTCTTGCGCTCGGGCCGGTTCAGCGTGATGGTGCCGACGCCGGCTTCGTAGTGCCATGCGAAGTGCTCGGCCTTGTAGGCCGCCTTGGCCTCGAATTGCGCGCGCATGGGGTTGCCAGCGCCGATGTAGTGCTTCATTCCGTCTCCGCCATCAATTGGTTGTGTGAGTGTTGTTTGACCTTGCCGAGCAGCTTGTGAAGCTGCGCGATCTCTTTTCCGCTGAGGCCCGCGAAGGCCTCGACGATCCAGTCTTCGTGCTGCTGCGCCATCTCGTTGAAGAGCTTGCGCCCGCGCGGGGTGAGGCGCACGCGCCATGCGCGGCGGTCGCCCTCGACATTGATGCGCTCCACCAGCCCTTCGGTCACCAGCTGGTCGGTGATGCCGGTGACGTTGCCGCCCGTCACCATCATGCGGCGCGAAAGCTCGTTCATCTTCAGGCCGTCGGGCGAGCGCTCGAGTTGCGACATCAGGTCGAAGCGCGGCAGCGTGGTCGCGAATTGCGAGCGCAGTTCGTTGCGCACCTGCTTCTCGATCAGCTGGGTGCAGGTGAGAAGCCGTAGCCAGAGCCGCAGGGCTTCAGGGTGTTCGCTGTGCGCGCGCGCTTCGAGGTCCATGTCAGTGTGTCTCCTCAGGGTTCGCCGCGGCGGCTGCTGCCATCTGCTGCTGCTTGGCGATCTCGCGGTACATCTGGTCGCGGCCGCTCAGGTATTGCTTGGGCCAGTCGACCTCGCGACTCTGCAGCTTGGCGGCCTCATGCAGCGTCCAGGCCGGATCGGCCAGGTGCGGGCGGGCGATGGCGCACAGGTCGGCGCGGCCGGCCGCGATGATGCTGTTGGCCTGGTCCGCGTCGGTGATCGCGCCCACGGCAATGGTCGAGATGCCCACTTCGTTGCGGATGCGGTCGGAGAAGGGCGTCTGGTACATGCGACCGTACACCGGCTTGGCGTCGCGGGTGGTCTGGCCCGACGAGACGTCGATGAAGTCCGCGCCGGCTTCCTTGAAGAGGCGCGCGACGACGACCGCGTCAGCGTCGGTGTTGCCGCCGGGTGTCCAGTCGTGCGCGGAGATGCGCACGCTCATGGGCTTGTCGGCCGGCCACACGGCGCGCATGGCGCGGAACACTTCGAGCGGATAGCGGCAGCGCGCCTCGATGTCGCCGCCGTATTCGTCGGTGCGCAGGTTGGTGAGCGGGCTGATGAAGGCCGACAGCAGGTAGCCGTGCGCGCAGTGCAGCTCGAGCCAGTCGAAGCCACATTCGAGCGTGCGGCGCGTGGAGGCGACGAACTGGTCGCGCAGCGTGTCCATTTCGGCGCGCGTGATGGCGGCGGGCAGCTGGTTCTGTTCGCCGTACGGCACGGCGCTGGCGCCCAGCAGCGGCCAGTTGCCGCTTTCGAGCGGCTCGTCGGTGCCTTCCCAGCCCACGCGGGTCGAGCCCTTGGGGCCGCTGTGGCCCAGTTGCATGGCGATCTTCGCGCTCGACTGCGTGTGCACGAAATCGACGATTCGCTTGAAGGCGGCCTGCTGCGTGTCGTTGTAGATGCCCGTGCAGGCCGGCGTGATGCGGCCTTCGGGCGTCGGGCTCGTCATTTCGACGAACACCATCGCGGCGCCGCCGAGCGCGCGCGCGCCCAGGTGCACCAGCAGGAAGTCTTGAGGCACGCCATCGACCGCGCTGTAGGTGGCCATCGGCGACACCAGGATGCGGTTCTTCAGCGTGAGCCCGCGCACCTTGTAAGGCATGAGCATCGGCGGCACGGCCTTGCCGCCAGCGAGCCACTGCTCGTAGCCGCCGAGCCATTTCGTGTCGCGCACGCGCAGGTTCTCGTGGCTGATGCGCTGCGAGCGCGTGAGCAGCGAGTAGGCGAACTGCTCGATCTCCATGCCGGTGTAGCGCGGCACGTTCTCGAACCACTCGGTCGAGTTGCGCGCGGCATTCTGGATCTTCAGCACCTCGACGCTGCGGCGCGCCTCGTAGCCTTCGAGCACATGGTCGACGGTGCCGCCTTGCGCGAATTCATTCGCCAGGTCGATGGCGTCTTCGAGCGCGAGCTTGGTGCCCGAGCCGATGGAGAAGTGCGCCGTGTGCGCAGCGTCGCCCATCAGCACCACGGGCACCGAGCGGCCTTCCACGTCGATGCGGTGCGTCCAGCGTTCGCACACCACGCGCGGAAAGCGGATCCAGTTGGCCGAGCCGCGCAGGTGCGTGGCGTTGCTGATGAGCGAGTGGCCACCGAGGTACTTGGCGAACAGCTTCTCGCAGAAGGCGATGGCCTCCGGCTGCTCCATCTGGTCGAGGCCGTGGGCCTTCCAGACGGCCTCGGGCGTCTCGACGATGAAGGTCGAGGTCTTGTCGTCGAACTGGTAGGCGTGGGCCTGGAACCAGCCGTGCTCGGTCTGTTCGAAGGCGAAGGTGAAGGCGTCGAAGGTCTGGTGCGTGCCCAGCCACACGAAGCGGCAGTTGCGCAGATCGACGTCGGGCTTGAACACGTCGGCATAGCGCTGGCGGATGCGGCTGTTCAGGCCGTCGCTGGCAATGACGAGGTCGGCCTTGTACTGCGCGGCGATGGCCTGGTCGTCGGTGGCGTCGGTCTCGAACACCAGCTCGACGCCGAGCGCGAGGCAGCGCTCCTGCAGGATGTTCAGCAGGCGCTTGCGGCCGATGCCGCAGAAGCCGTGGCCGCCCGAGCGCACCTGGCGGCCCTTGAAGAACACCTGGATGTCGTCCCAGTGATGGAACTCGTTGCCGATGAGCGCCGCGGTCTCTGCGTCGGCCGCGCGCAGGTTGCCCAGCGTCTGGTCGCTCAGCACCACGCCCCAGCCGAAGGTGTCGAAGGGGCGATTGCGTTCCACCACCGTGATCTGCAGCGCCGGGTTGCGTGCCTTCATCAGCAGGGCGAAGTACAACCCGGCCGGCCCGCCGCCGATGCACAGGATGCGTTGGAGGTCCGAGGCGGGAGCGGGACGGATGGATTGAACCGGGTTAAGGCTGTTCATGGTTGAATAGTTTAGACATAAACAATCTGCTGTCAATGCGGGTTGGCATCTACCGGCCCGGTGCACCGTTTCGAGGCTTCCGCCGACACGGGTAGTCATGCAAAAACTTTGAAAAATCAATACCATGGGCCCCATGCAAAACTTGATACCCAAGATCGAGTCGCAGCTGGCTTCGCTGCCTGTCCCAATCGCGCTGGAGTTGCCCGATGGCCGGCGCGTTGCCCAGGCGGGGGCCCGCGTCACGCTGGCCTTCAAGGAGTGGGCGGTGCTGGCCAAGCTGGCCGCCCGGCAGGTGGGGGCCATCGGCGAGGCATACGTTGAGGGCAAGGTGCAGATAGAAGGCGCCATGCGCGACCTGATCGACGCCACCGTCGGCATGCTGCCGGGCAACCCGGCCGAGACCGACACCGGCTGGTGGAGCCGCCTGCAGCACATGGCCAAGTCGCACGGCTCGCACTCGCTGCGCAAGGACGCGGCGCAGATCGAGTTCCACTACGACGTTTCCGACGACTTCTACGCGCTATGGCTGGACCCGCGCCGGGTCTATTCATGCGCTTACTTCCGCACGCCCGACCTCACGCTGGCGCAGGCCCAGGAAGCCAAGCTCGACCACATCTGCCGCAAGCTGATGCTGCAGCCGGGCGAGCGCTACCTCGACATCGGCTCCGGCTGGGGCGCGCTGCTGCTGTGGGCGGCCGAGCACTACGGCGTGGACGCCACCGGCATCACGCTGTCGAAGAACCAGCATGCGCACGTTCAGCGGCTGATCGAGGAAAAGGGCCTGCAGGGCCGCGTGCGCGTGGAACTGCGCGACTATCGCGAGCTGTCGGTCGATCAGCCCTTCGACAAGATCTCCTCGGTCGGCATGTTCGAGCACGTGGGCGCGGCCAACATGCCGACCTACTTCCGCAAGATCCATTCGCTGCTCAAGCCCGGCGGACTGGTCATGAACCACGGCATCACCTCGGGCGAGCTCAACTACCGCCAGCTGGGCGCCGGCATGGGCGACTTCATCGAGAAATACATCTTCCCCGGCGGCGAACTGCTGCACGTGACGCACGTGCTGCGCGAGACGGCCGCGGCCGGCCTGGAAATGGTCGACACCGAAAGCCTGCGCCCGCACTATGCGCGCACGCTGTGGGCCTGGTCGGACGCGCTCGAAGCGCAGCTCGACACCGCGCGAGACGTGCTGCGGCGCAGCGGCGGCCGCCAGGGCGGCGAGAACGCCGAGCGCGTGCTGCGGGCCTACCGCCTGTACCTCGCGGGCTCGGCCATGAGCTTCGAACAGGGCTGGATTTCGCTGCACCAGATGCTGTCGACCCGGCCCGACGGCAAGGTCGAACATGGCGTCTTGCGCGGTGCGCAATCGGTGTACCCTTTTGCCCGTGATTACATCTACAAGTAAGTGAGAACACCATGCTCTATCGATTCCAGTCCCGGGCTTCCGCAGATTTCGTGATGCTCGAAGTGCACGCGCGCCAATTGCTCGACATCGTCGGCAAGTCGGTTGCGCCGCAAGGCATCATCACGGTCGAGCAGATTCCCGGCGCCATCTCCGCGCTCGAGGCCGCATTGGCCCGCGAGGGCGGCAACGCCCACAACCACGACGACTACGCGGTCGAAGGCCACGCCAACGACGCG
Source organism: Variovorax paradoxus (assembly GCF_022009635.1). NCBI lineage: Bacteria > Pseudomonadati > Pseudomonadota > Betaproteobacteria > Burkholderiales > Comamonadaceae > Variovorax > Variovorax paradoxus. The sequence continues at coordinate 6,802,862 of NZ_CP091716.1, read as the reverse complement.
GAGAAGCAGCATGTAGGACTGCACCAGCGTGCAGCCCCCCTGCTTCACATGCTCAAGGATTCGCTGGCCGACAAGAAGGACGTGACCTGGAAGACCTGATCCCAGCCCAGCCGCGCGCCCAGTCTTCATCGTGAAACGCCGCGGAACCGGCTTCGCTGGGCCGCAGGCGTTGCCCCCTGCAAGGGGGAAGGCGCAGCGACACGGAGTGCGCGCAGCCTGGGGGTTAGTCCACTTTAGCGCCGGAGTCTTTCACCACCTTCGCCCACTTCACATGTTCGCTCGCAATGAGCTTCGTGAAGTCGGCGGGTGAATTGCCGCTCGGCAGCGCGCCCTGCGCGAGCATCTTTTCCTTGATGGCCGGCGTGCCCAGCGACTTGGCCACTTCCTGCTGAATGCGGTTCACGATCTCGGGCGGGGTGCCGGCCGGCGCCAGCAGCCCGAACCACGAGCTCGCCTCGAAGCCCTTGAGCGACGGGCCGCCCACCTCTTCCACCGTCGGAATGTCCGGCAGCGCTGGCGAACGTTGCGCGCTGGTCACGGCCAGCGCCGTGAGCTTGCCGGCCTTGATCTGCGCCATCGACGAGGGCAGGTTGTCGAACATCACGTCGGCGTTGCCGCCCACCATGTCCAGCAGCGCCGGGCCCGAGCCCTTGTACGGGATGTGTGCCATGAAGGTGCCCGTCATGCTCTTGAACAGCTCGCCCGCCAGGTGGATCGACGTGCCGCTGCCGCTGGAGGCCATGTTCAGCTTGCCGGGGTTGGCCTTGGCGTACTTGATGAAGTCCTGCACGTTGTGGATGTTCAGCGCCTTCGCCTTGTCGGCGTTCATTTCCATCACGTTGGGCACGGCGGCCACCAGCGTAATCGGCGCGAAGTCCTTGATCGGGTCGAAGGGCAGCTTGGGGTAGAGCGCGCGGTTGATGCCGTGCGTGCCCACCGTGCCCATCAGCAGCGTGTAGCCGTCGTTGGGCGCGCGCGCCACGATCTCGGCGCCCAGGTTGCCGCCCGCGCCGGCGCGGTTGTCGACGATGAACTGCTGGCCGAAGGCCCTGGAAAGCTCCGGCGCGATCGCGCGCGCCAGGATGTCGGTGGTGCCGCCGGCCGCGAACGGCACGACGATGCGCACCGGCTTGGTCGGCCAGTTGCTCTGGGCCCATGAGGGGGCGGCCATCAGCACGAGTGCGGAGGCGACTGAAACCGCGAGCGCGGTGCGGCGATTCGAGCGCGAGGAGAAAAAGGAGAAAGAGGTCATGCGCGCGTTTGTACAGGGGGGCGCTGCCCGCGTCGCGAGTGAAAACCCCGTGAGCCAGCGGGCTCAGGCCACCTGCATCCGCTGCGCGAAGCCTTCGCCGCGAAAGCGCTCGAGCACGAAGTCGACGAACACCCGTGTCTTGGGCGGCAGCAGCTTCTTGCTCGGGTAGTACAGCCACACCGCGCCGGTGTCCTGGTACCAGTCGGGCAGCAGCCGCACCAGCCCGCCGCCGCGCAGGTCGCGCTCGACGAAGGGCATCGGCAGCATCGCCACGCCCAGGCCCATGAGCGCGGCCTGCGCCAGGGCCTCGGGGTCGTTGAAGGTGGCGCGCGGCCGGGCAAGCTCGACCGCGATTTCCGGCTCGCCGGCAGCGCCGGCAGCGGCGGCACGCGCGCGCCGCAGCGTCCAGCCGCGCACCCGGCCCGTGGGCGACGAGCGGCGCAGCAGCGCGTCTAGCGCCACCAGGTCCGACGGATGCCGGGGCATCCTGCGCCCCTCCATGTAGCGCGGCGACGCCACCGCCACCAGATGGACGCGCGCCAGCTCGCGCGCCACCAGCCCCGCCGACAGCTCGATGCCGCCGCCGATGGCCGCGTCGAAGCCCTCGCCGACCAGATCGACCTGATGGTTGTCGAAATGCCAGTCCGGCACGATGGCTGGATAGCGCGCGAGGAAGTCACCCAGCATCGGCAGCACATGCGCGCGCCCGAAAGCCTGGCCCATGCTCACCTTGAGCGTGCCGGCGGGCTGGCCGTCGTCGGTGTCGATGCCGGCCACGGCTTCGCGCAGCGTGGAGAGCGCGCCGCCGATCTGCGCGAGAAAACGTTCGCCGCCCTCGGTCAGCGTGAGGCTGCGCGTGCTGCGCTGGAACAGCCGCAGCCCGAGCCGCGCCTCCAGCCGCGCCACGTTCTTGCTGACCGCCGCCGGCGTGAGCCCCAGGCGCCGGGCCGCGGCCGAGAAGCTGCCGCCCTCCGCGCTCTGCACGAAGGATTCGAGGTGATTGAGCGGTTCCATGCGCGCATTCTCATGCCGATATTCAACTTTCAGTTGAATTTGATTGACCCGATTGACGGCTACCGCGAACGGAATGAAATGCCGAGACTGGAGGCCTTCAACACCCAACGGATCGGAAAAATCATGGCTTCCAGCAACGCTTCTTCTTCATCTGCCCCCGTCCTGGCCGGCAAGGTTGCCTTCGTCACCGGCGGTTCGCGCGGAATCGGCGCGGCCATCGTGCGCCGGCTGGCGCGCGACGGCGCGGCCGTGGCCTTCAGCTATGCCAGTTCCGCGGCGCCGGCCGACGAGCTGGTGCGCGCCGTCCAGGCCGAGGGCGGCCGCGCCTTCGCGCTGAAGATCGACAGTGCCGATGCCGACGCGCTCAAGGCCGGCATCGACCAGGCCGCAAAGCACTTCGGCGGGCGCATCGACATCCTGGTCAACAACGCGGGGGTGCTGCACCTCGGCCCGGTCGAGCAGTTCCCGCTGGCCGATTTCGACCGCACCATCGCCGTCAACGTGCGCGCCGTGTTCGTTGCGATCCAGGCGGCGCTGGCGCACATGGGCACGGGCGGGCGCATCGTCAACATCGGCAGCACCAACGCCGAGCGCATGCCTTTTGCCGGCGGCAGCGTGTATGCAATGAGCAAGTCGGCGCTGACCGGCCTGGTGCAGGGCCTGGCGCGCGACCTCGGGCCGCGCGGCATCACGGTCAACAACGTGCAGCCCGGCCCGGTCGACACCGACATGAACCCCGCCAGCGGCCCCATGGCCGCCACCATGCACGGCTTCATGGCCATCGACCGCCACGGCCATGCCGACGAGATCGCCGGCATGGTGGCTTACCTGGCCGGCCCCGAGGCTGCGTTCGTGACCGGTGCCGGCCTGAACATCGACGGCGGCTTCGCCGCTTGAATTTGGCTCGCCCCCAGGCTGCGCGCACTTCGTGTCGCTTCGCCTTCCCCCCACCGGGGGCAACACCTGAGGCCCGGCGGAGCCGGTTCCTCGGTGTTCTGGAAGGGGGCAGGGGTTGGCGTGCCTTCGTCAACTGCTGCGCTGGACGGCTGCGATGAGTTTGTCTAGCGTTGCGTCCAACTGGGCCAGTTCGTTGCCGTCGACTCCTGCGAACAGCGCTGCCTCGCGTTCGCGGCCCAGGGCGGCGACCTTTTCGTGCAGCGCCTTGCCGGCGGTGGTCAGGTAGAGCCGGCTGCTGCGCTGGTCGGTCGGGTCTTCGTGGCGCTGCACGCGCTTGTGGCGTTTGAGTCCGGCCAGCGCGCGGCTCACCGCCATCTTGTCCAGGCCGGTCTGGTCGGCGACCTGGGTGGCGTTGAGGCCCGGCTGAGCGCCTAGAACGGCCATCGTGCGCCACTCGTTCAGCGTGAGCTGGTGCTCGCGGCCCACGCGCTCATGAAAAGGCCGGGCCGTGAGGTTGACCACGCGCACCAGCTTGAAGAAGAGCGGGTCCATCGCGCCTGCGCCGCGGCGGAACCTCAGCCGGCCAGCTTCTTCGCGGCCGCCACGATGGCCGGCACGCCCACGCGCGACTGCGCCTCCAGCACCGGCGCATAGCCCACCGGAATGCGCGGCGCGCCCAGCCGCGCCACGCGGCAGCCCGTGGCCTCCGCCGCGCTGGCCGCGATTTCCGCGCCGAAGCCCGCGGCCTGCACTGCCTCGTGCACCACCAGCAGCCGTCCGGTGCGCGCGCAGGACGACAGCACCGTCTCGCGGTCCCACGGCCACAGCGTGCGCAGATCGATCAGGTCGACGGCGATGCCTTCGGCGGCCAGCGCATCGCAGGCCGCGACGCAGGCCTGCATCTGCCGGCTCCAGCTCACCAGCGTGAGCGCATGGCCCTCGCGCACCCGCGCGGCCTTGCCCAGGGGCACCTCGAGGTTTTCGTCGACCTCGCCGCGCACGCCCCACAGCGTCTTGTGCTCGATGTAGACCACCGGGTCGCCGCACTGCAGCGCCGCGCGCAGCAGGCCGTGGTTGTCCTGCGGGGTCGAGGGGCTTACCACCACCACGCCCGGCAGATGCGCGAACCAGGCTTCGAGCGACTGCGAATGCTGCGCCGCCGATGCGTCCCAGATGCCGCCCGGCATGCGTGCCACCAGCGGCACGCGGCCCTGGCCGCCGAACATGAAGCGGTTCTTGGCGGCCTGGTTCACCAACTCGTCCATGCCGCACAGCGCGAAGTCGACCACGCGCATCTCGACCACCGGGCGCAGCCCCGCGAGCGCCATGCCCACGCCGGCGCCCATGATCGCGGCCTCGCTGATCGGCGTGTCGATCACGCGCTCGGCGCCGAAGCGCAGCTGCAGCCCCTTGTACTGTCCGAAGATGCCGCCGCGACCCACGTCCTCGCCGAGCACCACCACGCGCGGGTCGGCCTCCATCTCGCGCTGCAGCGCGAGGAGGGCGGCTTCGGAATAGCTCAGCTCCTGCTTGGTCAGTGCCATTGGCCGGCTCCGGTGGTCTGCACGTCGGTGAAGGCGGCGCCGGCGTCGGGCCAGGGCGCGGCGTCGGCGATGGCCAGCGCGGTGTCGACCTCGTCGCGCGCGGCGTTCTCGATGGCGTCGAGTGCCGCTGCCGCCACGCCCATCGACAGCAGATGCCCGCGCGCCCGCGCGATCGGGTCGGTCTCCAGCGCGGCGGCCAGCTCGGCCGGGTCGCGGTAGGCCGCGAGGTCGACCGACACGTGGCCTTTCACGCGGTAGGTCAGCGCATGAAGGAGGCGCGGGCCGCCGCCGGCGCGCACCTCGGTCACCAGGCGGGCGGCGGTCTCGTGCACCGCGAACACGTCGTTGCCGTCGACCTGCGTGGCCGCGATGCCGAGCGATTCGGCACGCGCCGAAGCGCCTTCGCCCGCCGTCATCGGGCCGCTCGCGGTGGTCGCGCTCCAGCGGTTGTCCTCGCAGACGAAGAGCACCGGCAACTCGTACACGCGCGCCCAGTTCAGCGCTTCGAGAAAGGGGCCCCGGTTGATCGCGCCGTCGCCGAAGAAGCAGACGGTGATGTCGTCGCGCGTTTGCAGCAGCTTCTGCGCATGTGCCGCGCCCACGGCGATCGGCAGCCCGGCCGCCACCACGCCGTTGGCGCCCAGCATGCCGACCGAGAAGTCCGCGATGTGCATCGAGCCGCCCTTGCCGCCGTTGAAGCCGGTGGCCTTGCCGAACAGCTCGCACATCATCCGCGCGAGGTCCGCGCCCTTGGCCAGCGTGTGGCCGTGGCCGCGGTGGGTGGAGGTGAGGTAGTCGCTGGCGCGCAGATGGGCGCAGACGCCGGCCGGCACCGCCTCCTGGCCGGTGGACAGGTGCAGCGGGCCGCGCACCTTGGCGGCGCCGGCGGCCTGCTGGCCATAGGCGCTCACGCCGCCCTGGCTGGCCGCCTCGGCGGCGTTTTCGAAAGCGCGGATGCGCACCATCACGCGGTACAGCGCCTGCGCATCGGATGTGCTCGGGTCCATCTTGTCTCCAACGCGCTCGAGGTGGGCGCTTCACAAAAAATCGTATCAAGCGAGAGCGGATCGCAGCACCGGGCTTACCCGCCGCCGCGGCCTTGAAGCGCGCCCGCCGTTTTGATATGATTCGTATACGTTTTATATATTCAAAGAGCCATGGGCATCGTCAAGATTTCAGACCTCATGCATGAGAACCTGCGCGTCGCGGGCAATGCGCTGAGCCGTTCCATCAACGCGCAGGCCGAGCACTGGATGCGCATCGGCATGCTGGCCGAGCTGCATCCGGAGCTCGATCACCGCGAGATCTGCCAGCTGCTGATCCGCGCCGAGCAGGCCGGCGGCTTCGACCTGGCCACTGTCTCCGGCCTCATCGAACCGCCGCCACCCGCGCCCGCCGAAGCCCCCGCCGCGCGCAAGCTGGCCGGAGCGCGCGCATGAGGATCGCCGCCGCCCCGCTCAAGTCGCCGGAGGAAATCGCGATGTCGCGCGCCGCCGGCCGGCTTGCCGCCGAGGTGCTGGCCATGATCGGCGAGCACGTGAAGCCCGGCGTCACCACCGAGGAGCTCGACCGCATCTGCCACGACCACATCGTCGACGTGCAGGGCGTAGTGCCCGCCAACGTCGGCTACCAGGGCTACACCAAGACGGTGTGCACCTCGGTCAACCACGTGGTCTGCCACGGCGTGCCGTCGGCGCAGAAGACGCTGAAGAAGGGCGACATCATCAACATCGACGTGGCCGTCAACAAGGACGGCTGGTTCGGCGACTGCAGCCGCATGTACTTCGTCGGCGAACCCAGCCCGCTGGCGCGGCGCCTGGTGGACACCACCTACGAGGCGATGCGCGCCGGCATCCTGCAGGTGCGTCCCGGCGCCACGCTGGGCGACGTGGGCCATGCCATCCAGAGCGTCGCGCACCGCGAGCGCTTCAGCGTCGTGCGCGAGTACTGCGGCCACGGCATCGGACAGATCTACCACGACGACCCGCAGGTGCTGCACTACGGCCAGCCCGGCCAGGGCCTGCGGCTGGAGGCGGGCATGGTCTTCACCATCGAGCCGATGATCAACGCCGGCCGGCGCGAGACCCGCGAGCTGCCCGACGGCTGGACCGTGGTCACGCGCGACCACTCGCTGTCGGCGCAGTGGGAGCACATGGTGGCGGTCACCGAGGACGGCTTCGAGGTGCTCACGCCCTGGCCCGAAGGCACGGGGCGCTATCCGGCGATCGCCTGAGAGAGGCGCATCGGGGTCGCCCGCGCGACGCCGCGGACAGGGAATTCCCGCCGCCGGTGGCCTGGAAAATGCTTGAGAATTTGTGCACCTTCGAGGGACATCCCCCTCGCGCAACCCCTCCCAGGCACGAAACTCATGCGACCGCTGCGCCACCTGAACGACATGGAAGACCTGTGGGGCATGCGCAGCGCGGGCGCCCTCATCGACCTGCCGTCCACCGGCATCTCGGTGCTGCGCTGGACGCGCACCACCGGCGGTCCCTTCGAGTTCAACGTCGCCACCTCGCCCGACTTCATGCTCTTTTCGATGGTGCTGCAGCCCATGGACGCCTGCTCGCGCGTGGACGACGCGGTGATCTGGGACGGCCCCATCCGCGGCGGCAGCGTGCGGCTCATCGATTCGCGCAGCATCGAGCACACCGGCTTCGAGTCGCCGAGTCCGTTCGACCTGCTGCACATCCATTTCTCGCTCGATGACCTGCGCCTGGCCGCGCGCCGCTTCGGCCTGGACTTCGAGGACTTCGAGCCGAACGACGGCCCGCTGTACCGCGACGACCATGTCGGCCGGCAGCTGGGCGCGCAGTTCGTCGCAGCGCTCGACGCGGACGGTCCGGCGGGCCGCATGTATGCCGACGGCATCGCGCAGTCGCTGGTGGCGCACCTGCTGGGCAACTACGGCCGCGTGACCAGCGGCGCCGCGCAGCCCGCCGCGCATGAGGGCCTGCAGGCGGCGTTCGAGCACGTGGAGCGCCATCCGCACGAGGCGCTCAGCGTGGCCCGGCTCGCGCGGCTGGCCGGCATGAGCGAATTCCACTTCGCGCGCCGCTTCAAGCAGCGCTACGGCCTCACGCCGCATGCGCACCTGGTGGCGGCCCGGCTGCGGCTGGCCAAGGCCGACCTGGCGTTCTCCGACAAGAACATCCTGCAGATCGCCATGGACTGCGGCTTCTCCGACTCCAGCCACCTCGCGCGCCTGTTCCGCAAGGCCGAGGGCGTGACGCCGCAGGGCTACCGGCAGGCGCGGCAGCAGTAGCGCCGCCCTTGCCGGCCGGCCGGCTGCACAGCAAGAACATGCTGTGCGCCGAGCAGGATTGACCGAGACGGCATACCCCCTCGCTCGAAAGAATCGACCTCGCCATCCGGCAGTCCGGATGTTTTCGAGGAGATTCGCGTGACAACAGCATCCGAGATGCAGGGCAACAGCATGCCGGCCGTCGAGGCCGGCGACGAGATCGCGGCCGGGCGCAGGCTGCGCGGCGCGCAGGAAAAACGCCGCGCCACCGGCCGCGACCGCGGCGAGGGGCCGTTCGCGCGGCTGGTGCTGCGCGGCGCCACCGTCATCGACGGCACGGGCGCGCCGCCCTGGGGGCCGGTCGACATCGTGATCGAGGGCGACCGCATCGCCGAGATGCGCGGCGTCGGCGCGCCGCGCACGGCCATCGACCCGGCCGCGCGCCCGGCCGCCGGCGAGCACGAGATCGACTGCCACGGCAAGTTCGTCACGCCGGGCTTCGTCGACGCGCATGCGCACATCGGCTCGCCCTTCGTGGCCGGCAACGCGCCGCCGGCCGACTACGTCTACAAGCTCTGGCTGGCCCACGGCGTGACCACCGTGCGCGAGATGGGCTGCTTCAACGGCCTGGGCTGGACGCTGGACCAGCGCGAGCGCGCGGCGGCCGGCACCATCGCCGCGCCGCGCATCCTGGCGCATGCCTACTTTCCGGCGGTCAACGACATCCTGAAGATCATCCACACGCCAGAGCAGGCGCGCGACTGGCTGGGCCGGCTGAAGGCGCGCGGCGCCGACGGCGTGAAGTTCTTCGGCGCCTCGCCGGCCATCATGCAGGCCGCGCTGGCCGAATGCGCCAGCCTCGGCCTGCGCAGCGGCTGCCACCATGCGCAGACAGCGGTGACCCGCATGAACGCGCTCACCACCGCGCAATGGGGCCTGACCAGTGCCGAGCACTACTACGGCCTGCCCGAGGCCCTGTTCGAGCATCGCGTGGTGCAGGACTACCCGGCCGACTACAACTACGGCGACGAGTACTTCCGCTTCTCCGTCGCCGGCCAGGGCTTCGGCCAGGCCGCGCAGCCCGGCAGCGCCACCTGGCGCAACGCGATGGACCGCTTTCTCGAACTCGGCTTCACCTTCGTGCCGACCTTCGGCATCTACGACGCCAACCGCGACCTCATGCGCACCCGCCGCGCCGACTGGCACGACGAATACACCTGGAAGAGCTACTGGGACAACTTCCAGCCCTACCGCGGCGGCCACGGCTCCTACTGGTACCGCTGGTCGACGAAGAACGAGATCGAGTGGAAGGAGAACTACCGGCTCTGGATGCGTTTCATCAACGAATACAAGAACCGCGGCGGGCGCGTCTGCGCGGGCAGCGACTCCGGCTTCATCTTCCAGGTGTTCGGCTTCGGCTTCGTGCGCGAGCTCGAAATGCTGCAGGAGGCCGGCTTCCATCCGCTGGAAGTGCTGCGCGCCGCCACCATCGAGGGCGCGCATCTGCTGGGCGTCGAGGCCGACTGCGGCAGCCTGGAAGTAGGCAAGCGCGCCGACCTGCTGGTGCACGACCAGAACCCGCTGGAAGACTTCAAGCTGCTCTACGGCACCGGCGCCATGCGGCTGAACGACGACACCCGGCGCGTCGAATGGCAGCGCGGCCTGAGCCGCACCATTGCCGCAGGCATCTGCTACGACACCGCCGAGCTGCTGGCCGACGTGCGCGCGATGGTGGCGGCCAGCCATGCCGAAGCCGCCGCGGCGCAGGCGCCCGCCGCATGAGCCCGGACAGCGCTTCGCCCGCGATGCCGGCGCCGGTCGAGCTGGTCGTGCTCACCGGCTTCCTCGGCAGCGGCAAGACCACGCTGCTGTCGGCCTACCTGCGCCAGCCGGAGGCTGCAGACACCGCAGTGATCGTCAACGAAGTCGGCGAGGTCGACCTCGACGGCGCCGTCATTTCCGCCACCGCCGCCAAGGTGCCGATGGCGCTGCTGAGCAACGGCTGCGTCTGCTGCGCGATGGGTGGCGACCTGCCGGGCACCATCGCCGCGCTGATCGAGGCGCGCGCCGAACAGGGCTTGCCGCCGCTCGCGCGCATCGTGCTGGAGACCACCGGCCTCGCGCGCCCCGGGCCGGTGCTGCGCAGCCTCGGGCCGCTGGCCGGGCACCTGCGCGCGCATGTCGTGAGCACCTTCGACTGCGAGCGCGGCGCCGCCACGCTGGCGCTGCCCGAAGCCGCCGCGCAGATCGCCGGCGCGCAGCGCATCGTGCTGGCCCGGCAGGACATCGCGCCAGTCGGCGCGGTGGATGCGGCGCGCACGCTGCTGGCGCGCGTCAATCCGCTCGCCGAGCTGGTGGCCGATGCCGAAGCGGGGCCGCGCGCGCGGGCCGCGCTGGCGCCGCCGCCGGCGCGCTCTTCGCTCTCTTGCCTTTCGCTCGCGCCGGTGGACGACGACGCGCAACCGCCGCACAGCGACATCCGCACGGCGCTGTGCCGCTTCACCGCGCCGGTTTTGCGCGACGAACTCGGCGAATGGCTGGACAACCTCGCGGGCCTGTGCGGCGAACGCCTGCTGCGCGTCAAGGGACTGGTCAGCGTGCGCGGCGAGCGATGGCCGCTGCTGGTGCAGTGCGTGGGCACGCTCTTCAGCCCCGTCGTGCCGCTCGCGGTGGAGGCGCCGGATTCGTTCCTCGTCGTCATCGTGCGCGGCATGCATGTCGATGAACTGCGCGGCGTGCAGCCGCCCTTGCCCTTCGTGCTGAAGGCGGCCGCGCTGTCCGCGAGACCGGTCATGGGCCGCCCGCTCGCGGCCGTGCTCGAGGAGGCCCGCGCATGAGGCCCGCCACCGCCGCCCGCCGGCTGGCCGTGGCCGCCGCATACGCGGTCATGCTGCTGCCGCTCGTCACCGTGGCCTGGCTCAGCTTCTTCAGGCAGCCGATCATGAGCTTTCCGCCCGAGGGCTACTCGCTGCACTGGTACGCCAATGCATGGAGCAAGCCGCAGTTCGCGGGCAGCTTCATGCTGTCGCTGCAGCTGGCGGCCGTCTCCGCGCTGCTCGGCGTGAGCACCGGCACCGTGGCGGCCTACGCCATCGAGCGCGGCAGCTTTCGCGGGCGGCGCGCGCTGGCCGCGCTGCTGCTGTCGCCGCTGGCCTTTCCGGGCGTGGTGCTGGGCACCGGCATCTACGTGTTCTTCGTGCAGATCGACAACGCCGTCGACCTGCGGATCGTCGCCACGCTGCCGGGCCTGATCGCCGCGCATGCGCTGCTGGCCATTCCGTGGACGGTGCGGCTCGTGTCGGCCAGCCTGCAGGGGCTGGGCCGCGCGCCGGAGGAAGCCGCCGCCAACCTGGGCGCGCGGCCGGCCACGGTGTTCCTGCGCGTCACGCTGCCTTCCATGCGGGCCGGCATCGTGGCCGCGGCCGTCTTCAGCTTCATCGCGAGCTTCGAGAACCTGGAGATGACCATGATGCTCACCGGCCCCGGGTACGCGACCTTGCCGGTCGAAATGCTGAGCTACCTCAACTTCAACATGGACCCGACACTGGCCGCGGTCGGCACGGTGCAGACCGTGCTCATCGCCGTGCTCCTGCTGGTGGCGGATCGTTTCGTCAGTCTGTCCCGGGTGACCACGTGAGCTATCTGCGTCTCGACAACCTCCAGTGCACCTACGACCGCACGGTCGCGGTGCGCAACCTGAACCTCGACGTGGCGCAGGGCGAGCTGCTCGCGCTGCTCGGGCCCTCCGGCTGCGGCAAGAGCACCACGCTGCGCATGGTGGCCGGCTTCGTGCAGCCGAGCGCGGGCCGCATCTTCTTCGGCGAACGCGAGGTGACGCATGCGCCGCCCCATGCGCGCGACACCGGCATGGTGTTCCAGGGCTATGCGCTCTTCATGCACATGAGCGTGGCCGAGAACGTGGCCTTCGGGCTGCAGATGCGCAAGGTGCCGCGCGCCGAGCAGGCCGCGCGCGTGAAAGAGGCGCTGCGTCTGGTGCGGCTCGACCACCTGGCCGACCGCCGGCCCGCGGCGCTGTCGGGCGGCCAGCAGCAGCGCGTGGCGCTGGCGCGCGCGCTGGTGGTGCAGCCAGCGGTGTTCCTGCTCGACGAGCCCATGTCCAACCTCGACGCGCGCCTGCGCACCGAAGTGCGGCTGGAGATCCGCGCGCTGCAGCAGCGGCTGGGCCTGACCACGCTGCTGGTCACGCACGACCAGGAAGAGGCCCTGACCACCGCCGACCGCCTGGCCGTGATGGACCACGGCCGCGTGCGGCAGGTCGGCACGCCGCGCCAGGTGTACGAGCAGCCGGTCGACCAGTTCGTCGCCAACTTCATCGGGCGCTGCAACCTGGTGCCGGGGCGGCTCGATGCGCCGGGCGTGTTCCGCGCCGGCGCGCATGCGCTGCCGTGCGCGCCGTTCGAAGGCCTCCAGAGCACGAAGAACGACCTGGCGCTGATGGTGCGGCCCGACCGCATCCGCATTGCCAACGCGGGCGAGCAGGGCCTGCCCGCGCGGGTGCGCCTGAGCACCTACCTGGGCGGCACCACCGAATGGAACTTCGAGACCGACGTCGGCCCGATCGCCGTCGCCCAGCCCAGCACGCTCGCGCACGGCACCGGCGCGCGCGGGCCGGCCGAGGGCGAACGGGTGTCGCTGCAGTGGTCGCCGGAGCATGCGCTGGCGCTGCCGGCGGACGCCACCAGCGCCTGAACCTTCCTTTCCACTCTCTCCAACAACCGCCATGTCCTCACACTCCACACGCCGTTCCCTGCTGCTGGCCGCCGCCTCGCTGCCGCTGGCCGCTTCCGCGCCCGCGTTCGCCGCCGTCGGCGGGCGCGTCGTCATCGCCACCTGGGGCGGCGACTACGGCGACCTGCTCGGCAAGAACGTCGAGCAGCCGCTGCTCAAGCCGCGCGGCATCGAGGCGGTGCAGAGCACCGACGACGGCCCGCCGCGCAAGGCCAAGCTGCTGGCCGAGCGCAACAGCCGGCGCGGCAGCCTCGACGTGGTGTCGCTGGTCGACTTCGAGGCCAGCGGCCTCGCGCAGATGGGCCTGTTCGAGACGCTGACCGACGCCAACGTGCCGAACGCCAGGAACGCCATCGCCGCGCTGCGCCAGCCGCAGGCGGTGCCGCACGTCTACTCGGGCCTGGTCATCGCCTACAACCCCGACAAGATCAGGACGCCGCCGAAGTCGTTCAACGACCTCTGGGACCCGAAGTACAAGGGCCGCGTCGGCCTGGCCGAGATCCTGTTCCCGTACAACATCGCCGCTGCCTCGCTGGCGGCCGGCGGCACGCTGTCGGACCTGGCGCCGGGCATGAAGAAGCTCGGCGAGATGAAGGCGCTGTCGCCCAAGATCTTCGCCACCAACGAGGCGGTGGCGCAGGCGCTCAAGTCGGAGGACATCTGGATCACGCTGGCCTGGCGCGCCCGCGTGTACCAGTGGCGCCGCGCCGGCGTGAGCGTGGCCGCGGCGGTGCCGGCCGAGGGCATCATGCCCACCACCTTCAGCGCCGTGGTGCCCAAGAACAGCCAGCAGAAGGACAACGCCTTCGCCTACCTGGACGCCATGCTCGACGCGCGCGCGCAGGCCGCGTTCGCCGAGCGCATGGGCTACGTGCCCACCGTCACCAATGCCCGCCTGCCGGCCGAGCTGGCCGCGCAGATCGCGTTCACGCCCGAGGAGCAGTCGCGCTTCAAGGTGCCCGACTTCGGCTACTTCGCCCAGGCCATGCCGGCGCTGCAGCAGTACTGGTCGCGCGACTTCAAGGCCTGAGCGATGCGCCTGCTGACCCTTCCGGCCATTGCCATCGTGCTGGCGCTGATGGTGGCCCCCATGGCGATGCTGCTGCGCTACTCGCTCAACATCTACACGCCCACCGAACTGATGGTCGAGGCGTTCACGCCGCGCAACTACGTGCAGGTGTTCGCCGACCCGTACTTCCGCGAGGTACTGTCGACGACCCTGCAGGTCGCCGCCGTGACCACGCTGATCGCGCTGCTGGTGGGGCTGCCCGCCGGCTACACGCTGGCGCGCATGCCGCGGCGCTGGAAGATGTGGCTCACGCTCGCCACCATCCTGCCGCTGATGGTGGGCAACGTGGTGCGCTCGGCCGGCTGGCTGGCGCTGCTGGGCAACAGCGGCCTGTTCAACGCGGTGGCGCAGTGGAGCGGGCTCGTGCGCGAGCCCATGCAGCTCATGTTCAACCGGCCGGCCGTGGTGGGCGTGATGGTCACCATCGTGCTGCCGCTGATGGTGATGACGCTGGCCAGCGTCATCGAGGGCATTCCGCGCAACGTGGAAGAAGCGGCCGCCAACCTGGGCGCGCGGCCCTTCACCGTGTTTCGCCGCGTGGTGCTGCCGCAGGCCATGCCGGGCGTGATCGCGGGCATGTCGTTGGTCTTCATCCTGTGCATGAACGCCTATGCGACGCCGGTGCTGATCGGCGGCCCGCGCTTCAGGATGATGACGCCGGAGATCTACCAGCAGTTCGTCGGCCTGAACAACTGGCCATTCGGCGCCGCGCTGGCCTTCATGCTGCTGGCGGTGACGCTCGCGGTCGTGCTGGGCATCGGCGCCTTGCTGCAGGGCAGGCGGCCGCCCCGGACCTGACGCCGCGTCGCTTCCGTCCGACGCGGGCGACAGCCGATCCTGCATTGCCGTGCAGGACAACGCCGCGTCCTGCATTTCGGGCGTTTTGCGGGCCGATGCCTGTGGCATCTTCGTTCCCCTGTCGCGCCGCATCCTGGCGCGCATCGCTTCAAGCAGGAACAACACCATGATCAAGATCGGCATCGTCGACGACCACGCCGTCGTCCGCACAGGCCTCAAGGCGTTCTTCTCCACCTTCGTCGACTTCCGCGTGGTCGGCGAGGCCGGCTCGGGCCGAGAGGCCATCGACCTCGTGCGCACCGCCGACATCGACGTGCTCGTGATGGACCTCTCGATGCCCGGCCAGAGCGGCATCGACGCGCTCGCCATGGTGCGCGCCAAGGCGCCCGACCTGGGCGTGCTCATTCTGAGCGGCTACCCCGAGGAGCACTACGCGGTGAACCTGATCCGCCAGGGCGCGTCGGGCTATCTCAACAAGGAATGCGAGCCCGAGGAAATCGCGCGGGCGATCCGCACGGTGGCGCTGGGCCGCCGCTACATCTCGCCCTCGGTGGCCGAGCTGCTGGCCGGGCAGCTCGAGCGCAAGGACAACGCGCCGCCGCACAAGCACCTGTCGGAACGCGAGTTCCAGGTGTTCCTCAAGCTCGCCAAGGGTGAGTCGGTGGGCAGCATCGGCGAGGCGCTGTCGCTGTCGGTGAAGACCATCAGCACCTACCGCACGCGCCTCATGGAGAAGATGAACCTCTCCACCAACAGCGACCTGACCTACTACGCGATCAAGACGCAGCTGATCGACTGATCCGCTTGAGCGATATGGGCTCCGCGTCCTGACGTGCGCCGCCGAGGGACGCTCAAGGCCGTTGTCTGGACTTTCGTCCTGACACTGGCCGCCACGCTGCTGGTGCTCAACTTCACCAGCGGCGAGAAGAAGCTCGACGAGCAGGTCAAGCGCGAGTACGCGCTGGACGACGCGCAATACCAGCGCGCGCTGGGCGTGATGCTCGGGCCGCCCATCACCGGCGGCAACCGCTTCGAGGCTTTCCAGAACGGCGACAGGATCTTTCCGCCGATGCTGGCCGCCATCCGCGGCGCCAGGAAGAGCATCACTTTCGAGACCTACATCTACTGGTCGGGCGACATCGGGCGCGAGTTCGCCGACGCGCTTTCCGAGCGCGCCCGCGCGGGCGTGAAGGTGCACGTGCTGCTCGACTGGGTGGGCAGCGCCAAGGTCGACGGCGACTTCGTCCGCGAGATGGAAAGCGCCGGCGTGCAGATCCGCAAGTTCCACAAGCCGGGCTGGTACGACATCGCGCGCATGAACAATCGCACCCACCGCAAGCTGCTGGTGGTCGACGGTCGCACCGGCTTCACCGGCGGCGTGGGCATTGCCCCTGAATGGACCGGCGACGCACAGGACGCGGGGCATTGGCGCGACTCGCACTACAAGGTCGAGGGGCCGGTGGTGGCGCAGATGCAGGCCGTGTTCATGGACAACTGGGTGAAGGTGTCGGGCGACGTGCTGCACGGCGAAACCTACTTTCCACCGATTCCCTCGATGGGCGAGGGGCGCGCCCAGGTGTTCAGCAGTTCGCCTTCGGGCGGCAGCGAGAGCATGCATCTCATGTACCTGCTGTCGATCGCCGCGGCCACCAGGTCCATCGACCTGTCGAGCGCCTACTTCGTGCCCGACGACCTGACCGTGGGCGCGCTGGTGGCGGCCATGCAGCGCGGCGTGCGGCTGCGCATCATCACGCCGGGCCCGATCATCGATTCACAGACGGTGCGCGGCGCCTCGCGCGCGGCGTGGGGGCCGCTGCTGAAGGCGGGCGCCGAGATCAGCGAATACCAGCCGACCATGTTCCATTGCAAGGTCTTCACGGTCGACGGCCTGCTGGTGTCGGTTGGCTCCACCAACTTCGACAACCGCTCGTTCCGCCTGAACGACGAGGCCAACCTCAACATCTACGACGAGACCTTCGCCGCCGGGCAGACCGCGCAGTTCGAGGCCGACCTGCGCCGGTCGAAGCGCCTGACGTACGAGGCCTGGAAAGACCGCCCGCTGCACGAGAAGGCGATGGAACACCTGGCGGCGCTGCTGTCGTCGCAGCTCTAGCTGCTGCGCGGGCGGCAGGCCGCGCGCACGATGCGCGCCGTCGGGTTGGGTTTCATGTCCAGGAAGCGCACCGGCTTGGGGGCGTCGCCGTAGTCCGCGGTGTGGTGCGGCTCGCCCTGCCACAGCGGCTGGGCATAGAAGCGCGCGGCCACGTAGCTGGCGCGGCGCGCCTGGCAGTCGAACACCACGCGCGACTCGTACGAACGGTAAGGGATGCCGTCCCAGTTGAAGCGAGGCGTCGCGCGGCTCACGCGCAGGTTCATGGTCTTCGAGGCGTCGGCCGGCGTGTCGGGGAGCGTCACCCGGTCGGGGTCGACCTGCACCGTGTCGGCCAGCTTGTCCTGCGGATCTCCCACCACCGTGAACCAGCCGGGCTGCGCGTGCGCCACGCAGCCGACCATGCCGATAGCCAACAACCAGTGCCTCACGACGGAAACTCCAGGAAAAAGAAGACGAAGAAAGGAGCGCGGGAATGGGCGCCGCCAATGAAACATGAATTTACATTGGCCCCGATCTTTACCCGTGTCGGACGACGCCGAAGGCGCGTGTCGTGCGTGGCAGGCACACTCGCGCGATGACTACGCTGCACGAACTTTCCATCGACGTGACGCCCGGCATTGCGGTGTCGGCCCTTGCGATGTCGCCTCCCTCGGCCGAGGCATGCCTGGTGCTCGCGCACGGTGCCGGCGCGGGCATGAGGCATCCGTTCATGCAGGCCGTGGCCGAGGGCCTCGCCGAGCGGCGCATCGCCACGCTGCGTTACCAGTTCCCCTACATGGAACAGGGCAGCAAGCGCACCGACGCACCACCGCTGGCGCATGCCACGGTGCGCGCGGCAGTGGCCTGCGCGTCGACGCGTTTTGCGGGCGTGCGTCTTTTCGCGGGCGGCAAGTCGTTCGGCGGCCGCATGACGTCGCAGGCCCAGGCGCTGGAGCCGCTGCCCGGCGTCGAGGGGCTGGTCTTCCTGGGCTTTCCGCTGCACCCCTCGGGCGCGCCCGCGAAGGCGGCCGAGCGCGCGGCGCACCTGCGGGATGTGGACCTGCCCATGCTCTTCGCGCACGGCCCGCGCGACACGCTGGCCGAGCCCGGGCCTTTCGACGACACGGTGCAGGCGCTGGGTCCGATCGCCACCGTGCTGGAGATTGACGGCGCCGACCATTCGTTCGGCGTGCTCAAGCGCACCGGCCGTACCGACGAGCAGGCGCTGGAAGAGCTGCTCGACGGCATCGCCGTGTGGACGCAGGCCTGGCGCATCGGCTGAAGCCGGCGCCGCGCGGGTCATCCTTCGCCTACGCCGTGTCGCCCGATGGGACGACGCCGCGGCGCCGCGGATCTTTCAACGATGAATGTTCGACAGACGGCAAACAGATCATCAACTGAAAGGACTCCCGACATGGCATACACCGACGCACCCATCGACACCACCCTGCAGGCCACCGGCCCCGTGCTGGCCAACGACGAAGTGGTGGACGTGCTCAACGACCTGCTCGAGAACTCGCGCGACGGCGAATACGGCTTCCGCGCCTGCGCCGACGAAGTGAAGAGCCCCGAGGCGAAGCTGCTATTCACCGCACGCGCCGAACAATGCCGCAAGGCCGGCAGCGAGCTGATGGCGCTCATCGCGGCCTACGGCGGCAAGCCGGCCGACGGCGGCACCGCCAGCGGCGCGTTGCATCGCGGCTGGGTCCACGTGAAGGGCTCGCTGGGCGCCAACAGCGAACTCTCGATCCTCGAATCGTGCGAGCGCGGCGAAGACACCGGCGTCGCACGCTACCGCAAGGCGCTGAAGCAGAACCTGCCCGCCGACGTGCGCAGCGTGGTGGCTGCGCAGGCCGAAGGCGCGCAGCGCAACCACGACCAGATCCGCGACCTGCGCAACGCCGCACGCGCTCGCGACTGATCGGCACGACGCATCGTGACCAATGAAGGCCGGGCTTGCCCGGCCTTTTTCATGGCCGCCGCACGCTCCGGGAATTCCCGGATGCCCAGCGGCTTGCCGCGATGGGATAGTTAGTTCGCCCTTCAAACTAACTAATTTCTTACACGGCTGATCCCTGTGGGGCGCACCAACTCTGGAGAGACATCGATGCAACTCAAACACACCCTGGCCGCCATGGCTTTCGGTCTCACGGCCGTGGGCGCGATGGCGCAGACCGTGGTCGGCGTGAGCTGGTCCAACTTTCAGGAAGAGCGCTGGAAGACCGACGAGGCCGCCATCAAGGCCGAACTCGAGAAGCTCGGCGCCAAGTACATCAGCGCCGACGCGGGCGGCTCGCCCGAGAAGCAGCTGGGCGACATCGAGGGCCTGATGTCCAAGGGCGCCAAGGCGCTCATCGTGCTGGCCATGGACAAGGACGCCATCCTGCCGGCCGTGACCAAGGCCACGCGCCAGAAGGTGCCCGTGGTGGCCTACGACCGGCTGATCGAGGCGCCTGGCGTCTTCTACATCACCTTCGACAACGTCGAGGTCGGCCGCATGGAAGCGCGCGAGGTCCTGAAGGTCAAGCCCAAGGGCAACTACGTGATCATCAAGGGCTCGCCGAGCGACCCGAACGCCGACTTCCTGCGCGCGGGCCAGCAGGAAGTGCTCGACGCCTCCATCAAGAAGGGCGACATCAAGATCGTCGGCGACGAATACACCGAAGGCTGGAAGCCCGAAGTCGCGCAGAAGAACATGGAGCAGATCCTCACCAAGAACGGCAACAAGGTCGACGCGGTGGTGGCGGCCAACGACGGCACGGCGGGCGGCGCGGTGGCGGCGCTCACGGCCAAGGGCCTGCGCGGCATTCCGGTGTCGGGCCAGGACGCGGACTTTGCGGCGCTCAACCGCATCGCGCTGGGCACCCAGACCGCGACCATCTTCAAGGACTCGCGCGAGCTTGGCCGCGAAGCCGCCATCGCGGCCATCGCGCTGTCGCAGGGCAAGCCGGTCGACAAGGCCGCCACCTGGAACTCGGGGCCGAAGAAGGTCTCGCTGCAATCGCGCCTGCTGACGCCGGTGCCCGTGACGCGCGACAACCTCGACGTCGTGGTCAAGGCCGGCTGGATCAAGAAGGACGAGCTCTGCAAGGGCGTGACGGGCGCCAGCGCGCCCGCGGCCTGCAAGTAAGCAGGCAAGCAGGCAACACACGGATCAACCGCGCGTCGCGGTCACCGGCCGGCCCACCCGTGGGCCCGGCCGGCGGGCGGCTGCGCTCCTGTCCCACGTTCCAAGAGGTCTGAAAAATGAGCAATCCAACACCGGGCTGGTGGCGCCGCACGGGCATCGACCTGCGCCTCGTCCTGATGTGCGTGCTGCTGGCCGTCATGGCCGTGGCGTTCAGCGTCATGTCGGGCGGCGTGTTCCTGTCGCCCGAGAACCTCTACAACGTCGCGCAGCAGACGGCGGTGGTGGGCATCGTGTCGACCGTCATGGTGCTGATCATCGTGGCGCGCCACATCGACCTGTCGGTCGGCTCGGTGATGGGCTTCGTCGGCGTGCTCATCGCGTACCTGCAATACACCTCGGGCTGGTCGTGGCCCACGGCGTGCCTGGCGGGGCTGGCGGTGGCGCTGCTGGTGTCCATCTACCAGGGCTGGCTCACGGCGGTGCTGGGCGTGCCTTCGTTCGTGGT
This sequence comes from Variovorax paradoxus, assembly GCF_022009635.1. Taxonomy (NCBI): domain Bacteria; kingdom Pseudomonadati; phylum Pseudomonadota; class Betaproteobacteria; order Burkholderiales; family Comamonadaceae; genus Variovorax; species Variovorax paradoxus. The sequence goes on along the minus strand of NZ_CP091716.1, from coordinate 6,782,568 downwards.
CACGCTGGGCGGGCTGATGTCGTTCCGCGGCGCGGCCTTCCTCGTGGCCGAGGGCAAGACGCAGCCGGTGAACGACGAATTCTTCCAGCGCCTGGGCGGCGGCTACGACGGCGGCATCGGCGTCACCGCGAGCTGGGTGATCGCGGGGCTGGTGGCGGCGGTGCTGTTCGCGCGCATGTTCCAGAAGCGCGCGGCGCGCGCGCGCCACGAGATGCCCAACGAGCCGCTGTGGCTGGAGCTGCTGCTCACGGCGGTGCCGGCGGCGGTGGTGATCGGCTTCGCGGCGGTCATGAACCACTACAAGATCGACTCGAAGGACGCGCCCCAGGGCATTCCGATTCCGGTGCTGATCTGGGCGGTGGTGGCCATCGTGCTGTCGTTCATCGTGCACCGCACGCGCTTCGGCCGCTATGTGTTCGCGATGGGTGGCAACCCCGACGCGGCGGCGCTGGTGGGCATTCCGGTCAAGCGCGTCACGCTGATGCTGTTCGCGCTGCTGGCGGTGCTGGTGACCATCGCGGCCATCGTGTCGATCGCCCGGCTCAACGCGGGCACCAATTCACTGGGCACGGGCATGGAGCTGTACGTGATCGCGGCGGCGGTCATCGGCGGTACGGCGCTGGCGGGCGGCAGCGGCTCGATCTTCGGCTCGGTGCTGGGCGCGCTCATCATGCAGTCGCTCGACAGCGGCATGCTGCTGCTCGACGTGCCCATCGGCAAGCGCATGGTCATCATCGGCCAGGTGCTGATCGTGGCGGTGGTGTTCGACGTGCTGTACCGGCGCAAGTTCGGGGAGAACTGAGATGGACACGAACATCGACACCTCCAGACCCCTCGTCGAACTGCGCGAGATCCGCAAGGCCTTCGGCGGCGTGAAGGCCGTGGACGGCGTGAGCGTCAACCTCTACCCCGGCGAAGTGGTCGCGCTGCTGGGCCACAACGGCGCGGGCAAGTCCACGCTCATGAAGATGCTCGCGGGCGCCTACCCCATCGACTCCGGCGACACCCTCATCGCCGGCCAGAAGGTCAACATCCGCACGCCCGCCGAAGCGCAGGCGCAAGGCATCGAGACCATCTACCAGACCCTTGCATTGGCCGACAACCTCGACTCCGTGTCGAACCTGTTCCTCGGCCGCGAGAAGATGACGCGCTGGAACACGCTCGACGACCACTTCATGGAAGTGCAGGCGCGCAAGGTGTTCCACCGGCTCAACAAGAATTTCACCAACATCCGCGTGCCGGTGCGGCGCCTCTCGGGCGGGCAGCGGCAGGTGGTGGCGATCTCGCGCGCGCTGTACTTCAATGCGCGCATCCTCATCATGGACGAGCCCTGCGCCGCGCTCGGCCCGGAAGAGACAGCGATGGTCGGCGGCCTCGTGAAGCAGCTCAAGGCCGACGGCGTGGGCATCTTCCTCATCACGCACGACATGCCCGACGTGTTCTCGCTGAGCGACCGCGTCGCGGTGATGAAGAACGGCAAGCTCGTGGGCACCTACCGCACCGCCGACGTCACCGAGGACGAAGTGCTCGGCATGATCATTGCCGGCAAGCGCCCGGAGGGCAAAGAGCAGGCCCACCACGCCGACACCGCGGCCGCCTGACGTGACCACCATCGGCGACCAGCAGCTCGTCAAGCGCATGAACCGCAGCGTGCTGCTGCGGCTGCTGCGCGCGCAGCCCGGCCTTTCGCGCGCGCGGCTGGCCGGCGAGAGCGGCCTCACCAAGTCGACCGTGAGCCTGCTGGTGCGCGAACTGATCGACGAAGACTGGCTCAGCGAATCGGGCGCGGCCGTGGCCGACGGCCTGGGGCGGCCTTCGACGCCGCTGCGCATCAACGTGGGCGTGCGCGCGCTCATGGGCGTGGAGATCGCCGTGGAGACGGTGCGCCTCGTGTGCATGTCGCTGCAGGGCGAGGTGCTGTATTCGGACACCCAGGCGCTGGCCGACAGCGCGCCGGCCGGCGCCTGCGCGCAGGTCGCGCGCATGGCGTCGGTGGCGCAAGCGCGGCTCGAGCAGCTCGGCCTTCGCCTGTCGAGCATCGGCGTGTGCGTGCCCGGCGCGGTGGACGACTGCACCGGCGTGGTCCGCTTCGCGCCCAACCTCGGCTGGCGCAACGTGAGCCTGCTGCCCGCGCTGGAGAAAGCCTTCGGCGCGGTGGGCCTGCCGCGCGTCACGGTGCAGCTGCAGAACGATGCCGATGCCGCCGTGCTCGGCGAATACGAGTTCGCGGCCAGCGTGGGCCAGGAGGGCGAAGACCCGCTGATCTTCGTCAACTGCGACGTGGGCGTGGGCGCGGGCGTGGTGCTGAACGACCGGCTCTTCACCGGCGCGCAGGGCATGGCCGGCGAGATCGGCCACACCATCCTCGAGCTAGACGGTCCGGAGTGCTCCTGCGGGCGGCGCGGCTGCGCCGAGGCCTTCTTCGGCTCGCGCGTGCTGCGGCGCGAAGGCCGCGACATGCAGCGCGCCGCCGCCTTCTTCGGCGTGATGCTGCAGAACCTGTGGGTCACCTTCAACCCGCGCGCGATCGTGCTGGGCGGCAAGGTCTGCACCGACCATCGCGACTTCGTGCAGGCGGCGTTCGAAAGCGTGCACCGGCATGCCGACCGCGCCGGCATGCCCGCGCCCGACCTGCGCACCGCGCGCTACGACGCACTCGCGCCGGCGGTCGGCGCCGCCGCGCTGGCGCTGCACGAATACCTGCGGCCGTTGCAGCCCGACGCGAAGGCGCGCCGCGCCCGCGCGCTGGCCCGCGCCGCGGTCTGAGCTGTCAATCGTCGGTGGGCGCGGCGTCGTCGCACCAGCCGCGCAGCCGCCGGTACAGCGTGCCGCGCGACACGCGCAACTGCCGCGCCGCCTGCGACACATTGCCGCCGTGCGCGGCGAGCGTGTCCTCGATCAGCTTGCGGCTGTGCTCGCGCAGCGTGCCGGCGGGCGATGCGGCCTCGCCGGTATCTGTGTCCGCCGGGCCTTCGGTGGTGCCGACGGCTGTGGCAATGGCCGCCACCGCATCGCGTTCGATGGCCACCGGCGCAGCCTCGCCGGGCATCGCCACCGCATGCCGGAAGTCCGCGCCGTCCGGGCCCCGCAGGCGCGCCTGCACCCACACGCCGAGCCCGCTCGCCAGGCGCAGCGGCTGCGCCGCCTCGCGCCGGCCCAGCCGCATCAGGCTCGCGAGGTCGTGCCCCAGCAGGCATTCGACATCGCGCTCGTCCGCCGCCTCGGGCAGGCGCCCGAGCAGCCGTGAGCCGGCGTTGTTGAGCCAGGCGATGGTGCCGTCGGGCGCGATGCCGGCCAGCGCCTCCAGCGGCGTGCCCAGCAGCGTGGGGCTCGCCTGGAAGCGCAATATCAGGTGGTCGCTCGACTGCGCCTGCAGCAGCCGGTTCTCGATGGCGGTGGCGTAGAGCGCCACCATCGACGCCGCATCGAAGCCGAAGCGCCGCGCCTCCGCCGTGAGGTCGAGCACGCCGGCCAGCCGGCCCGTCACGTCGCGGATCGGCGCCGCCGCGCACTGCATGTGGCCGAGCACGTCGAAGTAATGCTCCGCGCCGTCGACCGTGCAGGCCTGCCCGGTGCTGGCCACGATGCCCGGCGCGGTGGTGCCGACCACGCGCTCCGAAATGTTCACGCCCACCCGCGCGGTCTTGCGCAGCACCGGCTGGTGCGCGGCGGCGGGCTGGTCGCTGACGTGCACCACCACGCCGTCGCGGTCGGTCAGGATCACGCGGCAGTCGGTGCCGGCCAGCATGTTCTCCATCTGCGCCAGCTCTTGCCGGGCCACCTCCAGCAACTCGCGGTTGCGCGCGAGCGTGGCGTGCAGCCGGCTCGGCGTGACCGCGTCGAAGGGCACGATGCGCTGGCGGTCGGCATGCGTGCGGCTGCAGCGCAGCCACGACTGGATCACCGCCTCGCCGACGAGGCCCGAGGGCCGCACGCCTTCCTCGAAGAACTGCCGCCGCGCGAGCGCCACGCGCTGCGCCGGCGTGCTGGCAAAGAGCTGGCGCGGCGCATCCGCCGTGCCGAGCCTGCTGTCGAACTTGCCTGGGGACATGGGTTCGCCGCCTCCCTGGATTCTTCAGGACCAGCAGCGAATGTGTTCCGCAATGGAACAGCGCCGGATTGGGGAAATCCCGAAGGTGAACGCAAGGCCGCCGCGAACGATCCTTGCGGCACGAAGGAGACCTGCGATGAAAAAAACACACTCCGGGCTGCTGACGCTCGCCGGCGCATTGCTATGCCTGGGCGCATCGACGGCGGCCACGGCCCAGAACGCACAGGACCGCGCCGCGGCCGCCACAGGCCGCGTCGACGGCAACTTCATACGCGCCAACGCGGCGCAGAAGAAAACCCCCGACTGGCCCAGCGTCGGCCTGGACTACTCGGAGTCGCGCTTCAGCAGGCTCGACCAGGTGAACACCGGCAACGTGAAAGACCTGGGGCTGGTCTGGTCGTACGACCTGGAGTCGACGCGCGGCGTGGAGGCCACGCCGCTGGTGGTGGACGGCATCATGTACGTCACCGCCTCGTGGAGCGTGGTGCACGCCATCGACACGCGCACGGGGCAGAAGCTGTGGACCTTCGATCCGCAGGTCGACCGCTCAAAGGGCTTCAAGGGTTGCTGCGACGTGGTGAACCGCGGCGTGGCCATTCACGAGGGCAAGGTCTACGTGGCCGCCTTCGACGGCCGCCTGATTGCGCTGGACGCCGCCACCGGCCAGAAGGTCTGGGAGAAAGACACGCTCGAAGGCCAGAAGGGCAGCTACACCATCACCGGCGCGCCGCGCGTGTTCAAGGGCAAGGTCATCATCGGCAACGGCGGCGCCGAATACGGCGTGCGCGGCTTCGTCACCGCCTACGACGCGAAGACGGGCGAGCAGAAATGGCGCTGGTTCGTGGTGCCGGGCGACCCGAGCAAGCCCTTCGAAGACGCCTCGATGGCCAAGGCCGCGAAGACCTGGGACCCGAGCGGCAAGTACTGGGAAGCCGGCGGCGGGGGCACCGCCTGGGACAGCTTCGCCTTCGACCCCGAGCTCAACCTGATGTACGTGGGCACCGGCAACGGCTCGCCCTGGTCGCACAAGGCGCGCAGCCCCAAGGGCGGCGACAACCTCTACCTGGGCTCGGTGGTGGCGCTGGACCCCGACACCGGCAAGTACAAGTGGCACTACCAGGAGACGCCCGGCGACAACTGGGACTACACCTCCACCCAGTCGATGATCCTGGCCGACATGAAGGTCGGCGGCAAGCCGCGCAAGGTGCTGCTGCATGCGCCCAAGAACGGCTTCTTCTTCGTCATCGACCGCACCAACGGCAAGTTCATCTCGGCCAAGAACTTCACCGAAGTGAACTGGGCCACCGGCTACGACAAGAACGGCCGCCCCATCGGCATCGCCTCCGCGCGCGACGGCACCAAGCCCAACGACGCCATTCCCGGCCCCTTCGGCGCGCACAACTGGCACCCGATGTCGTTCAACCCGCAGACCGGCCTGGCCTACCTGCCTTCGCAGCATGTGCCGATCAACCTGATGGACGACAAGGACTGGAAGTTCAACGAAGACGTGCCGGGCCGCCCGCACGCCGGCCTGGGCTGGAACCTGGCCAAGTTCGCCAACGTGGAGCCGCCCAAGAGCAAGCCCTTCGGCCGCCTCGTGGCCTGGGACCCGGTGGCGCAGAAGGAAGCCTGGGGCGTGGACTATGTGTCGCCCTGGAACGGCGGCACGCTCACCACCGCCGGCAACCTGGTGTTCCAGGGCACGGCCGACGGCCGCCTGCTGGCCTACGACGCCAGGACCGGCGAGAAGCTCTGGGAAACGCCCACCGGCACCGGCGTGGTGGCGGCGCCGTCGACCTACATGGTGGACGGCAAGCAGTACGTCTCGGTGGCCGTGGGCTGGGGCGGCGTGTACGGCCTCGCGCAGCGCGCCACCGAGCGGCAGGGGCCGGGCACGGTCTACACCTTCGCGGTGGGGGGCACGGCCAAGATGCCGGACTTCGTGCAGTACCGCATGGACAAGCTGGTGCAGGGCGTGAAGTACGACCCCGCCAAGGTCCAGGCCGGCACCATGCTTTACGTGAGCAACTGCGTCTTCTGCCACGGCGTGCCGGGCGTGGACCGCGGCGGCAACATTCCCAACCTCGGCTACATGGACGCCGCCTACATCGAGAACCTCGACAAGTTCGTGCTCAAGGGCCCGGCCATGTCGCGCGGCATGCCCGATTTCACCGGCAAGCTCTCGGGCGACGACATCGAGAGCATCAAGGCCTTCATCCAGGGCACGGCGGACGCGATCCGGCCCAAGTAGCGCCAAGGCTCAGCCCGCGAGCCGCAGCTCCTGGATCAGCCCGGCCACGTTGCTCACCTGCAGCTTGTCGTAGATCGACTGGATGTGGTTGCGGACGGTGGCCGGCGAGCGGCTCAGGATGGTGGCGATGTCCTTGTGCGTGTCGCCGCGCGCCAGCAGTTCGGCGATGGTGCGCTCGCGCGGCGAAAGGCTGTCGGCGCGGCAGCGGCGCCGGCTCTTGAGGAACAGCAGGCGCTGCTGGACGTGGTGCGTCACCACGATCCCGTGGCCGCCGTAGCGCGCGTGCCCTTCCAGGAAGTGCTTGAGCAGCGGCCCGGGCAGCGTGCGGCCGTGCCACGCGGGCCACTCCGTCCTCAGCGCGTTCTCGAACAGGCCGTCGGCGTGGTACAGCACGCCGCGCAGGTCGCCGATGGCCGAGCCGCACGCCGGCGCGCCGCCGGGCTCCAGCCGGTCCAGGTGCACGATGCGGTTGAGCGCCAGCGCCTGCATCACGTGCGGCATCAGGCTGGCGAGCAGCTGGCGTTCGTCTTCCGTGCCCTGGGCGTCCGGGTCCGCCCGGAACAGGCTGAGCCAGTGCACGAAGTTGGTCTGCCGGTTGACGTCGGAGCTGATGAAGAAGTTGGCCTGCTCGAACCGCCGGCCGTAGTCGCGCAGCTGCGACTGGTCGGGCCGGTGGAACCAGGTGTCTGCGTTGAAAGCGAGCGTCGAGGTCGGCCGCTTGCCCACTTCCACCGCGGCGGTGTCGAGGTGCTTGACCTCTTCATAGGCCGTGATCATTTCCGCCGGCTGGTTGTGCAGGTGGATGGTGTGGATGTCGATGCCGCTGGCGGTGCTGGTGGCCGTGCCCCACATCGACGAATCGAAGGGCAGCACCGGCTTGATGAGGTCGAGCGCCGCGTCCTGGAAGGCGTCGATCGGCAGCTCGTGCGATAGCCGATAGAGCTGCAACAGCAGCGTGCTGAAGTCCTGCAGTGCGACCGGTTTTTTCATCAGGCCCCTTTTCCCTCGCCCGTGCGCAATGCGCCATCCCATGTTCCGGTGATTTCCGTGGGCCGCTCGGAAGTTACCCCGTCGCGGCGTTTCAAGAATGGTGCATTTGCATCATTTTTTTCGATGAAAGTGAAAGCTATGGTTTGCAGCACCTCCGGTTGGGGGGGGTCAACCTTTAAAGAAGAAACAGATATGCCCGCATTCATCCAGAAAATTCCCGGTGCCCTGTCCGTTGTCACGCTCGCGCTGCTCGGCGCCTGCGGCGGTGGTGGGGGAGGCGGCGGCGGCGCCGGCTTGCCGATCTCGCTCGGCGGCGGCCAGCAGCCTGCCGCTCCCGCGGCCACCAGTTCCACCACGCTGAGCGGCACGGTCGCCACCGGTGCCGCCTTTGCCGACGCCGCGCTCACGGTGTTCGACCAGACCGGCGCCAAGGTCTGCGAAGTGAAGGTCTCGGCCGATGGCACCTACAACTGCACGCTGCCCGCCGGCACCAAGGCGCCGCTGGTGATCCAGGCCGTGCGCGACGACCTCACGCTCTACAGCACCACCGCCAGCACCGCCACCGGCACGACCAACGTGACGCCGCTGACCACCATCGTGGTGGCGCAACTCGCGCCCAACGGTGACCCGTCGAAGCTGGCGGCCGCCATCCAGGCCAACGCCGGCGCCGTGACCGCGGGGGCGATCACCGACCAGGTGAAGAAGCTCGTGTCCGCGCTGCAGCCGCTGCTGGACGCCCTGAACATGAGCATCGACCCGATGAGCGGCGAGTTCAAGGCCAACGGCACCGGCCAGGACCGCGTGCTCGACACCATCAACGTGTCGGTGCGCCCCGACGGCGCGGCCGCCAGCATCGAGATCACCGTCAAGGCGCAGCCGGCCGGCGAAGACAGCCCGCCGGTGTCCATCGTGTTTCGCAGCGGCGACGCCACCATCGCGCCGCTGCCCGCGGTCGATGCCGCCGCGCTCGTGCAGCCGCCCACGCCGGCCATGGTGCAGGACCTGCTCGACCGCCTCAACGCCTGCTATGCGCTGCCGCTCGCGCAGCGCGTGAACAGCACCGTCAACGGCGACGGCAACGCCTTCGGCACGGCGGCCAACGTGGTCGCGCCGGCCTGCCGCACCCTGTTCGTGGACGACAGCCCGGAGAACTTCGTCTCGTCCGGCGCGCCCATCGGCCGCGACAGCGGCGGCGCGCGCCGCTCGTTCGAGAGCCTGTTCCGCGCCGGCCCCACCAACCTGAAGCACGACCGCGGCAACTTCGAATACTTCTATCCCAACGGCGACATCGCGCTGACCTACCGCTGGACCGACGTCGTGGGCAACACCGACAACGACGTCTTCAACGCGAGGATCGTGGGCGGCGCGCTCAAGCTCAGCGGCAACAGCAACGCCTATCGCGTCTCCGTGCGGCCGCAGCTGGAGATGAAGGACTACCTGAAGCACCCGAACCTCATTTACCGTTCGACCGGCTACGCGCTGAACGTGGACAACGTGCTCGAGCAGGGCAACTCGAAGTTCTCGAAGGTGGTGGTGACCAGCAACGCGCTGGGCGACCGCGAGCTGGTGCTGGTGCCGCGCGCAGGCTTGTCCACGCTGGTCCTCACCTCGGACGGCACCGCCGGCGGCTCGCCGCTCAGTTCTTCCGCCTGGCGCATGGCCACGCGCTTTGCCGACCCGGCGCAGCAGGGCGACCCGAGCAGCTTCGAGACGGGCAACCTGTTCGCCTCGCCGCAGTTCACCGACACGCAGTTGCGCGCGATTCCCGACCAGACGGTCTGGCGCCTGGAGTTCTTCCATGCCGCCGGCGGCAGCAACGTGGTGCAGTACGTGCGCACCTTCGCGCGCGCGCCGAGCATGGCGGAAGCCGTGCAGGTGCCGCTGGTGGAACTGGCGCCCGCGCTGCGCGCCGAGCTGCTCCAGGAAACGCAGGGCGTGGATCGCGGCATCGTCTTCCCGGCGCCGATTCCCTCGGACCCCGATGCCAACAACATCGACTTCAGCGCCGAAGGCAATCTCGACGGCTGGGTCGTGCCCAACGGCGCGCTCGCGCCCACCACGTTCATCGCCAGCGGCCGCGGTCCCAACACCAACCGCTTCAACGACTCGGTGACGCTGCGCACCACGGCGCGCAAGGCCATCATCTATTGCCAGCCGGTGAACACGCCGTCCGACAACCACTGCACGCAGGTGGGCCCGAACGCCTACCAGTACGCGCAGGGCAGCTCGGTCAGCACTTTCATCTTCACGGCGCGCACCGCGCGCCAGGTCGACCAGCGCAAGAGCTTCGAGGTGTGGCGCGTCGCGCCCTGATCCCGCGGTCCGCGCCATGAAAAAAGCCGCCGGACCCGAAGGGCCGGCGGCTTTTTCATTGGCTCTGGAAGCCGAAGGAGGATCAGTCGGCGTACACGCCGGCGGCCTTGATGATCGGGCCCCACTTGGCGATTTCGGCCGAGACGAACTTCTTGTGCTCGGCCGGCTCGGTGCGGTTGTCGGTGGTGATCACCGCGCCCAGCGCTTCTTCACGCTTGATGAAGCCCGGGTCCTTCATGGCCGCCTTGACGGCGTCGTTGAGCTTCTTCAGCACCGGCGCGGGCGTGCCCTTGGGGGCGTACACGCCGTGCCAGATCGTCACTTCGAAGCCCTTGAGGCCCGACTCGTCCAGCGTCGGCAGGTCCTTCAGCGCGGGCGTGGTCAGGCGCTTGGCCGTGGTCACCGCATAGGCCTTGACCTTCTTGGCCTCGATCTGCGAGGTGGTGTTGGTCGTCTGGTCGCACAGCAGGTCGATCTGGCCGCCCAGCAGGTCGGCGATGGCCGGGGCGGTGCCTTTGTACGGCACGGGCGTCATCTCGACCTTGATCGCGCTCTGGAACAGCAGGCCGCACAGGTGCGACGCGGCGCCCAGGCCTGCGTTGCCCAGGTTGATCTTGCCCTTGTTGGCGGCGATCCAGGCCGTCAGTTCCTTGTAGTTGTTGGCGGGCAGGCCGGGCTTGCCGATCAGCGTCATCGGCACTTCGTTGACCATGCCCAGGTATTCGAAGTCGGTCTCGACGTTGAACGGCAGCTTGCGGTACAGCGCTGGCATCGTCGACATGCCGATGTGGTTCAGCAGCAGCGTGTAGCCGTCGGGGTTGGCACGCGCCACCTTGGCGGTGCCGATGGAACTGCCCGCGCCGGCGGTGTTGTCCACCACGATGGTGGTGCCGAGCGTCTTCTGCATGGCTTCGGCGAGGTCGCGCGCCACGCGGTCGGTCGGGCCGCCGGCCGCGAAAGGCACCACGAGCGTGACGGTCTTGTTCCCGGGGAAGTCCTGGGCATGAGCACCGACAGCTGCGGCGGCAATCGCCGCGAGGGCGAACAGTTTCTTCATTTCGTCTCCGAGAGGGGTAAAAAGGCCGCGATCTTAAGGGCTGACCGCAGGCTGACCTATACCCAATAGCCCTTATGCGAGAAGCGCGATCCGCCCCTTGCCGGTGCATGCCGGGAGGCATGCCAAACCCGAGCCCGGCGCGCGGAATTGGCCGCCCCCGCTTGCGGCCGGCGCGCGGGCGTGGTCCCCTCGCGCTTCGATTTTTCGAAAAAACCTGGAGACCTTTCCCGATGTCGATCCGACTCAAAGACCCGACCCTGCTGCGCCAGCAGGCCTACATCGCCGGCGCCTGGGCCGATGCCGACGACGGTGCCACCGTGGCCGTCACCAACCCGGCCAACGGCCAGCGCATCGGCACCGTGCCCATGTGCGGCGCCGATGAAACCGCGCGCGCCATCGCCGCCGCCGAGAAGGCGCAGAAGGCCTGGGCCAGGGTGCCGGCCAAGGAGCGCTCGGCCATCCTGCGCAGGCTCAACGACCTGATGCTGGCCAACGTCGACGACCTCGCGCTCATCATGACCACCGAGCAGGGCAAGCCCATGGCCGAGAGCCGCGGCGAGATCGCCTATGCCGCCTCGTTCATCGAATGGTTCGCCGAGGAGGCGCGCCGCGTGTACGGCGACACCATTCCCGCGCCGCAGGCCGACCGCCGCATCCTCGCGCTGAAGCAGCCGGTGGGCGTCACCGCCGCCATCACGCCGTGGAACTTTCCCACCGCCATGCTCACGCGCAAGGCCGGCCCCGCGCTCGCTGCCGGCTGCGCGATGGTGGTCAAGCCCGCCACGCAGACGCCGTTCTCCGCGCTGGCCTTCGCCGAGCTGGCCGAGCGCGCGGGCGTGCCCGAGGGTCTGCTGTCGGTGCTCACCGGCTCGGCCAGCAAGATCGGCGGCGAGATGACGCGCAGCCCCGTCGTGCGCAAGCTCACCTTCACCGGCTCGACCGAGGTGGGCCGCACGCTCATGAAGCAGTCGGCCGACACCATCAAGAAGCTGTCGCTCGAACTCGGCGGCAACGCGCCCTTCATCGTGTTCGACGACGCCGACGTGGACGCCGCCGTCGAAGGCGCGATGGTCTCCAAGTACCGCAACACCGGCCAGACCTGCGTGTGCGCCAACCGCATCTACGTGCAGCGCGGCGTGCTGGAAGCCTTCACGCAGAAGCTGGTGGCCAAGGTCAATGCGCTGAAGGTCGGCGACGGCACCGAGGCCGGCGTGACGCAGGGCCCGCTGATCGACGCCAAGGCCGTCGAGAAAATCGAGGAGCACGTGGCCGACGCCGTGGCCAAGGGCGGCAAGGTGCTGGCCGGCGGCAAGCGCCATGCGCTCGGCGGCCTGTTCTACGAACCCACGGTGATCGGCAACGCCACCGCCGACATGCTGTTCGCGCGCGAGGAAACCTTCGGCCCGCTCGCGCCCGTGTTCGCGTTCGACACCGAAGAGGAAGCCATCGCCGCTGCCAACGACACCGAGTTCGGCCTGGCCGCGTACTTCTACAGCCGCGACATCGGCCGCATCATGCGCGTGGCCGAGGCGCTGGAGTCGGGCATCGTGGGCGTGAACACCGGACTGGTGTCGACCGCCGAGGCGCCCTTCGGCGGCGTCAAGCAATCGGGGCTCGGGCGCGAAGGCTCGAAGTACGGGCTCGACGATTTCCTCGAAGTGAAATATGTCTGCCTCGCGGGGCTCGACAAATGAGTCGGTCACGCGCAACCCGTTCGTAAGAGAAGTTTGCCGCCCGTCGAACTGTCCGACAGGCGGAGCCGGCGCAGGACGATGCGTCGGCCGTGCGCGGGGCCTAGGGTGAGTCTTCATTGCCGGTTTTCTGCAACCCCGAAGGAGATTCACACATGCCCATCACCTCATCTTCACTCGACGGAATGAAGGTCGCCATCCTCGTGTCCGACGGCTTCGAGCAGGTCGAGATGACCGAGCCGCGCAAGGCGCTCGACCAGGCCGGCGCGCAGACGCAGATCGTGTCGCCGGTGGACGGCCGCGTGCGCGGCTGGCATCACCACGACCCGGCCGACAGCTTCGAGGTCGACGTGCCGCTGAAGACCGCGAAGCCGGAAGATTTCGACGCGCTGCTGCTGCCGGGCGGCGTGGTGAACCCCGATGCCCTGCGCATCGACGAGAAGGCGGTCGCTTTCGTGCGTGCCTTCGTGGAGGCGGGCAATCCCATCGCGGCCATCTGCCACGGGCCGTGGACGCTGATCGACGCGGGCGGCGTGAAGGGCCGCAAGATGACCTCCTGGCCTTCGCTGCACGCCGACCTGAAGAATGCGGGCGCGAAGTGGAGCGACAAGGAAGTGGTGGTCGACCACAACCTCGTCACCAGCCGCAAGCCCGACGACCTGCCCGCCTTCAACCGCGAGATGACGAAGGCTTTCGAGCTCGCGTACGAGGCGTCGATTCATTGAGTTCCTGCGCGGCCGCGTCGGCCGCCACGGGCCCGGTGTAGCGCGCACGCGGGCGTATCAGCTGGCCGGTGGCCTGCTGCTCGAGCACGTGCGCCGTCCAGCCGACGGTGCGCGAGAGCGCGAACAGTGCCAGCGGCGCGCCGGCCGGCAGCTTGTGCACCGCCGCGAGGGCGGCGAGCCCGAAGTCGATGTTCACCGCGTCGCCGAGCAGCTTCTCGCCGATGGCGCGCAACTCGCTGAATGCCGGTGGCAGTTCGATGTTGGCCAGCAATGCACGGCAGCGCGCGTCCCCATTCGGATAGAGCGGATGCCCGAAGGCCGCGAGCGGCCGGTCGTGCGCGAGCCACTCGCGCACCGCTGCCTCGGTGCCGATGGCAACGGCGTTGCGCATCAGCGCCTGCACTGCGGCAGAGGCGCCGCCGTGCAGCGGCCCCGTCAACGTCGAGAGGCCGGTGAGCAGGCATGCCGCCACCGATGCGCCGGTCGATGCCGTCACGCGCGCGGCGAAGGTCGATGCATTGAGTTCGTGGTCGGCCAGAAGCACCAGCGCGCGGCGCAGGTCGTCGGCGGCGCGCGGTCGGCGCCATGCCGCGGCCAGCCGCATGTGCAGCGGCATCGCGCGCGACGGGGCCGTGCCGAGCAATGCGTCGGCCAGTGCGCCGATCGCCTCTGCCGCTTCGGCCCGCAGCACGTGGGGCGAGCGGCCGCGCGAAGGCAGGTCGGTGGCGGCGCGCGCCGCGAGCGCGAGCAGGCCGGCTTGAAGAGGCGGCGAATCGCCGGCCGAGACAACCGGCACGGCGGAAGCCGGAAAGTGCGGCGGCGCGCACTCCCACAGCAGGCCCGCGACTTCTTCGAGCGTGGCGTGTTCCGCGAGCATGCACGCGTCCTGTCCGCGATAGAGCAGCCGGCCTTCGGCCACGGTCGACACGCCCGAGGCCAGCACCGGTTCGCCCCACTGGATCGCCTCGCTCGCCACCGTCTCGCTGCTGCGCCGGCCTCGCGCGCGCGTGGCGATGCGCTGCACGTCGTCGCGGTGGTAGAGGCTGCGGCGCGGATCGGCCGCATCGGGCTTGGCGCGTATGCGGCCGCGGCTCACGCTCGCGTAGAGCGTCTGCGGGCGCACCTGCATCAGTTCGAGCGCCTGTGCGGCGGGCAGCCACAGGGGCGCGGTTCTCTTGGTGGTCATGTTGACAGAATAGATCAAGATTGACGTCAATATTCATCGGGACAGAATCAATGTCATCGTGACAACCCAGGAGTAAAGAGCGATGAACAACGACGACGGCAGCCTCGAAGGCGTGGTGGCCGCACGCACCGTGCTGTCCGAGGTGGACGGCGAGGCCGGACGGCTCGTGATCCGCGGCCATGCGCTGGACGAGATCGCGCAGCGCTGGCGCTATGAAGACGTGGTGGGCCTGCTGTTCGAAGGCTTCTTCGACACGCTGCCCGGCACGGGAACAGAGGCCCTGCGCATCGCCATCGGCCGCGCGCGCCGCGAGGCCTTCGAGCGCCTGCAGCCGAACGACGACGCCGTGCTGCGCCGGCTGCCGCCCATCGAGGCGGTGCGCGCGCTGCTGGCGCGGCTGCCTGACGGTGACGGTTTGGGCGACGACCTGCCGACCGCGCTGCGCCTGGTGGCGGCGCCGGCCGTCTACACCGCCGCGGTGATGCGCTGGCGCCTGGGCGTGCAGGCGCTCGCACCCGACGAGGCATTGCCGCACGCCACCGACATGCTGCGCATGCTGCATGGCCGCGCGCCCACGCCGGCCCAGAGCGCGGCGCTCGACACCTACCTCGTCACCGTGTGCGACCACGGCCTCAACGCCTCGACCTTCGCGGCGCGCGTGGTCGCGTCGACAGGCGCCGGACTGGCCTCGGCCGTGCTTGCCGGCATCAGTGCGCTGAAGGGGCCGCTGCACGGCGGCGCGCCCGGGCCGGTGCTCGATGCGCTCGACGCCATCGGCAGCGCCGCCAACGCCCGCGCGTGGCTGGAGCAGGCCGTGACCGAGGGCCAGCGCCTGATGGGCTTCGGCCACCGCATCTACCGCGTGCGCGATCCGCGCGCCGATGCGCTCAAGGGTGCGCTCGGGCGGCTCGGCAAGGAGGGCAGCGTCAATGCCGCGCGCTTCGCGCTGGCCGAGGCGGCGGAGCAGGCCGCGCTGGCCATCCTGCGCGAGAAGAAGCCGGGCCGCGCGCTGGAGACCAACGTCGAGTTCTACACCGCGCTGCTGCTGGAGGCGCTGGGCTTCGGCCGCGAGAGCTTCACCTGCGTGTTCGCGGCCGGCCGCGTGGGCGGCTGGGTGGCGCATGCGCGCGAGCAGGTCAAGAAGGGGCGGCTCATTCGTCCGCAGTCGGTGTACGTGGGCCCCGCGCCCGAGGAGGCGGGCGAAGCCGCACTCGCGCACTGAGCCTACAGGGCGCGGTCGCCGTCATCCGATACGCTCGCCTTGTTCCACGCATGCCACGGCATGCGCCATGCAAAGCGAAAGTATTCCCTCATGACGGCGACCTCCCTTCATCCGACCCCGCACGAGACCGCGCGGCGCCTGCCGCGCGACCTTGCGCTCATCACCGTGGCCATCGATGCCCTCATGGTGCTGGTCAACCTGGCCGTGCAGCTCGCGCCCGATACGCCCGAGGGCGCGCAGATGCGCGGCACCTACGCCCTGCCGGGCGTGTGGATCCCGATGGTGTTCAGCCTCGGCATGGCCTGGGTGCTGGCGGCGGCGCTGGCCTGGAGCCATGGGCGCAACGCGCTGGAAAAGCGCGGTGTCGGCAGTGTGTCGCTGCTCGCTCGCCCGCGCCTGCGCTATGCGGCCGCCTACCTGGTGGTGCTGCTGCTGAACTTCTATGCGCTGAGTCCGCTGCTGTATGAAGTGCAGCTGCTCTTCATGCCCGGTGGCCGCCTGCAGGACGTGGCCGGGCCGTCTTCCATGCGCGCGGTGATGGCTGTGTTCGTGTTCCTGCAGTCCGTCGCGCAATTGATCGTGCTCGTGCTCGGCGTGTGGGCCGCGGCATGGGTCGCGCTGCGCGCCGGGCGTGCCGCGCAGCTTGCGTCTGCTGCCGAAGCGCCGGACAGTGAAGACGTGGGTGGCGCGCCGCCACGGCGCGCGGTGGCGCTGGTGGGCGCCGCGATGTTCGCCTCGCTTCAGATGTGGAGCGGCGTGGCCATGAGCCGATGGACCTCCATGGGGCGCGGCGTGGACGGCCCCGAGCTGCTGTTCGCGTGGATGGTGCCGCCGCTGGTGGTCTTCGGGCTCGCGTTCTGGGGCGGCTGGCTCGGCGCCACGGCGGGGCTCGCGAGGGCGCGCCCGTTCAGGGCCGTGGGCGCTTCGGTGCTGGCCTTCGTGCTGGTGCAGGTCAGCTGCATCGTCATTGCCATCGCATGGCTGTACATCGCGTCGAGCATCTCGCGCAGCTTCTACAGCCCGGCCGGGCTCATCGGCTTCGTGCTCGCGTTCGTGCTGATCTACGCGATACACGTGGTGGCGCTGATGCGCGCCGCCACGCGCTGGTTGTACCGCCGCTACTTGTAGCTGCGCGCGTCCTCGATCACCTTGCCGTCGTTGGGCAGTTCGCCGGCGCCGACCACGACGACTTCGCCGCGCAGCTTGGTCACTTCGCGGATTGCATCGCCCACGCGCGCCTGCAGCCCTTCGGGCACGGCGCCCGCGCATTCGAGCTGCAGGGCCATGCGGTCGTCGCCCATCTCGCCGGACACCACCAGCCGAGCGCGCTGCGCCTCGGGAAAGCGGCGCAGTATCTCGGCCACCTGCGAGGGGTGCACGAACATGCCGCGCACCTTGGTGGTCTGGTCGGCGCGGCCGAGCCAGCCCTTGATGCGCTTGTTGGTGCGGCCCGTGGGGCAGGTGCCCGCGAGCACGGCGGACAGGTCGCCGGTGCCGAAGCGCACCAGCGGGTAGTCGAGATTGAAGCTGGTGACGACGATCTCGCCGACCTCGCCGTCGGGCACGGGGTCGCCCGTGCCGGGACGCACGATCTCGACCAGCACGCCTTCGTCGATCACCAGACCTTGTCGCGCGCTGGTCTCGTAGGCGATGAGGCCGAGGTCGGCTGTGGCATAGCACTGCGTGCCCTTCACGCCGTGCGCGGCGATCCAGTCGTGCAGGCTCGGCGGGAAGGCTTCGCCGGAGACGAGCGCCTTGGTGAGCGAGGGCAGCTTCAGCCCTTTCTCCTCGGCCTTTTCCAGCAATATCTTCAGGAAGCTGGGCGTGCCCGCGTAGCCTTCGGGCTTGAGGTCGACCATGGCCTCGAGCTGCTGTTCGGTCTGGCCGGTGCCGCCCGCGAACACGGTGCAGCCCAGGGCGCGCGCGCCGCTTTCCATGATGGAGCCGGCGGGCGTCATGTGGTAGCTGAAGCTGTTGTGGATCAGCTCGCCGCCGCGAAAGCCCGCCGCATGCAGCGCGCGCGCGGTGCGCCAGTAGTCGCGCGCCTCGCCTTCGGGCTCGTAGATGGTGCCGGGGCTCGCGAACACGCGGGGCATGCGCGGGCCGCGCACGATCGAAGCGAACCCGCCGAAGGGGTCGTCGGCGCGCCGTGCCTTCTGCAGTTCGAGCAGTTCCGATTTGCGCGTGACGGGCAGTTTCGCGAGTGCTTCGCGTGTCGTGATGTCGGCGGGTTTCACGCCGTCGAGGATCTTCGCGAATGCGGGTGCCGTCGTCTGCGCCTGCGCGATCTGCCTGGGCAATGCAGCCAGCAGGTCGCGTTCGCGTTCGGCGGGGTCACGGATTTCCAGCTTGTCGTAGTGGTCGGTCATGTCCGTACCCTTTGTCTTTCTGTTCTTTTCAAGGCGCTCAACTGCTCTGGGCCGCAGGTGTTGCCCCCGGAGAGGGGGTTGGCGAAGCGGCACGGAGTGCGCGAAGACTGGGGGAGAGTCAAGCAAGCCACCTCTTGCGCCGCTTGTAGCTCTTCACGTCCCGGAAACTCTTGCGGTCCGCGCCACCCACGCCGAGGTAGAACTCCTTCACGTCCTCGTTCTCGCGCAGGCTCTGCGCTTCGCCGTCCATCACGATGCGGCCGTTCTCCAGGATGTAGCCGTAGTCGGCATAGCGCAGCGCCATGTTGGTGTTCTGCTCGGCCAGCAGGAAGGTCACGCGCTCCTTGGTGTTCAGGTCTTTGACGATCTCGAACACCTCTTCCACGATCTGCGGCGCCAGGCCCATCGAGGGCTCGTCGAGCAGCACCATCGTCGGGTTGGCCATCAGCGCGCGGCCGATGGCGCACATCTGCTGCTCGCCGCCCGACGTGTAGGCCGCCTGCGAAGTGCGCCGCGTCTTCAGGCGCGGGAAATACGCATACACCTTCTCCAGCGTCTGCTGCACCGCGGCCTTGCCGTCGGTGCGTGTGTAGGCGCCGGTCATCAGGTTCTCTTCGATCGTCAGGTGCGCGAAGCAGTGCCGGCCTTCCATCACCTGGATCAGCCCGCGCTTGACCAGCTCCGCCGGCGACAGCGCCTCGATGCGCTCGCCGCGCAACTCGATGGTGCCCTTGGTGACGGCGCCGCGCTCGCCCGCGAGCAGGTTGCTCACCGCGCGCAGCGTGGTCGTCTTGCCCGCGCCGTTGCCGCCGAGCAGCGCCACGATGCCGCCGTCGGGCACCGTGAGCGAGACGCCCTTGAGCACCAGGATCACGTGGTTGTAGATGACCTCGATGCCGTTGACATTGAGGAGGATGTTGGGTTCGCTCATGGTGTGGTCCGAAGCATTCGACAACGGCGCGGCAAAAGGCGTCGCGCTGTCGAATGGCGGCTCTTGCGAGCCGCCACGGAACTCAGCGGTGCATCAGGACTGGCAGTCGGCCGCTTCGCGGCGCGTCAGCTTCTTCTCCGTTGCGTACTTGTCGGCCGCTGCTTTGGCCATCGGCTTGATGATCTGGTCGTCGGCCTGGTACCAGTCGGGCGCGATGTTCCACTTGGCGCCGTCCCAGGTTTCCATGCGCGCCCAGGTGGAGCCGATGTGGTCCTGGCACGAAGTGCTCACCGGGCGCATCACGCCCGCGAAGCCCAGCGCGTCGAGCTTCTTCTGGTCGAGCGCCAGGTTCTCCAGGCCCCAGCGCACCTGCTCGCCGGTCATGACCTTGCCCTTGCCGAAGCGCTCCTGCGCGCGCTTGACGGCCTCCACGCCGAGCATCGAGATGATCGCGCCGCGCGTGTAGAGCACCGAGCCCACTTCTTCCTTCGGGCCCGTGCCCTGGCCCTTGTCGTGCACCTGCTTGATGATGTCCTGGATCACCTTGTTGTCGGGACCGGAGCCGTTCAGCGCCAGCGCGTTGTAGCCCTTGGCGTTGGCGCCCACGTCCTTCACGTCGGGTTCGGCGCCGGCCCACCACACGCCGTACATCTTCTCGCGCGGGTAACCGGTGGCCACGGCTTCCTTCAGCGCGGTGGAGTTCATCACGCCCCAGCCCCAGAGCAGCACGAAGTCTGGACGCTGCTGGCGCACCTGCAGCCAGGCCGACTTCTGCTCCACGCCGGGTGCCGTCACCGGAATCAGCGACAGGTCGAAGCCGTGCATCTTCGCGCGCTCCTGCAGCAGCGGAATCGGTTCCTTGCCGAAGGGCGAGTCGTGATACACGAGGGCGATCTTCTTGCCCTTGAGCTTGTCCATGCCGCCTTCCTTCTTGCCCAGGTGCTGGATCAGGATGTCGGCCGCGGTCCAGTAGGAGCCCATCAGCGGGAAGTTCCACTTGAAGACACCGCCGTCCTGCGAGGCTGCGAGGCCGTAGCCCAGCGTGACGAGCGGGATCTTGTCGGTGGGCACCTTGTCGGTCAGCGCGAAGGTGATGCCGGTGGCCTGCGGGTCGAACAACGCAACGCCGGGGCGGCCCTTCAGGCGTTCGTAGCATTCCACGCCCTTGTCGGTGGCGTAGCCCGTTTCGCATTCCTCGAAAGTGATCTTCACGCCGTTGATGCCGCCTTGCGCGTTCACCAGCTTCAGGTAGTCCTGCTTGCCGTTGGCCCAGGGCGTGCCGTTGGGCGCGTAGGGGCCGGTGCGGTACACCAGCAGCGGGAAGAACTGTTCCTTGGCCTGCGCCTGCGCGACCGATGGTGCGAACGCGGCGCCGAGAGTGCTGGCCACCAGGGCGGCGGTCAGAGCGAGCGATTTCAGTTTCATGCCTGTCTCCTTTTGTGGGCACCTCGGTGCCGGGTTTTTACGAACGGGAACTCTCGAAACGAATCAATGCGGGAAGGGCCACAGCCGCAGCTTCTCCTTGGCCGTGGACCACAGCCGGGCCAGCCCGTGCGGCTCGACGATCAGGAAGAACACGATCAGCGCGCCGAAGATCATGGTCTCCAGGTGCGAGGCCAGGGCGGTCGAAATCGAGAAGCCCAGCCACGCCGGCAGCTGGTTCAAAAAGAGCGGCAGCAGCACGATGAACGCGGCGCCGAAGAAGCTGCCCATGATCGAGCCGAGCCCGCCGATGATCACCATGAACAGCAGCTGGAACGAACGGTCGATGCTGAAGGCCGCCGGCTCCCACGCCCCCAGGTGCACGAAGCCCCACAGCGCGCCCGCCACGCCGACGATGAAGCTGCTCACCGCGAAGGCCGTGAGCTTGGCGTACACCGGGCGGATGCCGATCACCGCGGCGGCCACGTCCATGTCGCGCATCGCCATCCATTCGCGGCCGATGGCGCTGCGCACCAGGTTCTTGGCCAGCAGCGCGAACACCACCACGAAGGCCAGGCAGAACAAATACTTCTGCACCGGCGATTCGATGGGCACGCCGAACACGTTCAGCCCCGCCACGCTCACAGAGCCCGACGAAGAATTGTTGGTGAACCACTGGATGCGCAGGAAAGCCCAGTCGGTGAAGAACTGCGCCGCCAGCGTGGCCACCGCGAGGTACAGCCCCTTGATGCGCAGGCTCGGAATGCCGAACAGCACGCCGATCACCGTGGAGCAAAGGCCGCCCAGCAGCAGCGACGCAATGAGCGGCATGCCGTCGATGCGCACCTGGAAGTTGTAGGCCGCATAGGCGCCCACCGCCATGAAGGCGCCGGTGCCCAGCGAGATCTGGCCGCAATAGCCCACCAGGATGTTGAGACCCAGCGCCGCGAGCGAAAGGATCAGGAAGGGCGTGAGGATGGCGCGCATCCAGTAGTCGGACACGCCCAGCGGCACCACCACGAACGCCACGAGCAGCAGCACCAGGATCGCGATGCGGTCCTGCGCGATCGGAAAGATCTGTTGGTCGGCCCTGTAGCTCGACTTGAACTGGCCGTTTTCTCTGTAGAACATCGCGTTCAGACCCGATCGATGATCTTCTCGCCGAACAGCCCCTGGGGCCGCACGAGCAGGAAGACCAGTGCAAGAACATAGGCAAACCAGATCTCGATGCCGCCACCGAGCATGGGGCCGAGATAGATTTCGGACAGCTTCTCGCCCACGCCGATCAGCAGGCCGCCGATGATGGCGCCCGGTATCGAGGTGAGCCCGCCGAGGATCACCACCGGCAGCGCCTTCAGCGCCACCAGCGACAGCGAGAACTGCACGCCCAGCTTCGACCCCCAGATGATCCCGGCCACCAGCGCCGAGAAGCCGGCCACCGACCACACGATCACCCAGATGCGCTTGAGCGGAATGCCGATCGACTGCGCGGCCTGGTGGTCGTCGGCCACCGCGCGCAGGGCGCGGCCGGTGGCCGTCTTCTGGAAGAAGATGGCCAGCACCACCACCAGCCCGGCCGCCACCAGCGCGGCGATCAGGTCTTCCTGGCTCAGCAGCAGCCCGCCCTGGAAGGTGCCTTCGAGCACCATCAGCGGTTCCTTGGGCATGCCCACGTCGATCTTGTAGATGTCGTTGCCGAACAGCGTCTGGCCGATGCCGTCCAGGAAATAGGCGATGCCCAGCGTGGCCATCAGCAGCGTGATGCCTTCCTGGTTCACCAGCTTGCTCAGCGCCAGCCGTTCGATCAGCCAGGCGACCACGACCATCACCGCCATGGCCGCGACGAAGGCCAGGATGTTCGCGAGGATCTGGCTCTGGAAGCCGAACCACAGCGGGAACCATTCGGAGAAGCGAGCCATGGCCAGCGCCGCGAACAGCACCATCGCGCCCTGCGCGAAGTTGAAGACGCCGGAGGCCTTGTAGATCAGCACGAAGCCGATGGCGATCAGCGAATAGAGCATGCCGACCATGAGGCCGCCGAAGAGGGTTTCGAGGAAAAAGCCCATGGTCAGTGTCTTTCTTGTTTTTCTCCCTCCCCCGCTGGGGGAGGGTTGGGGTGGGGGCGGGCGGCGCTCGATGAGGCGCTGCCGTGTCGTGAGGGCCGTCGTGCCCCCATCCCAGCCTTCCCCCAGCGGGGGAAGGAGCAATGCTTCAGGGCGAGGGTTGGCATGGCGTCAGTGCTCCACACCCAGATAAGCCCGGATCACGTCCTCGTTGCTGCGCACTTCATCCGGCGTCCCGTCGCCGATCTTCTTGCCGTAGTCCAGCACCACCACGCGGTCGGAGATGTCCATCACCACGCCCATGTCGTGCTCGATCAGCACGATGGTCGCGCCGAACTCGTCGTTCACGTCGAGGATGAAGCGGCTCATGTCCTGCTTCTCCTCCACGTTCATGCCGGCCATGGGCTCGTCCAGCAGCAGCACCTGCGGCTCCATCGCGAGCGCGCGGCCCAGGTCCACGCGCTTCTGCAGTCCGTAGGGCAGGCGGCCCACGGGTGTCTTGCGGTGTGCTTGGATCTCCAGGAAGTCGATGATGTGCTCGACGAACTCGCGGTGCTGCAGTTCCTCGCGTTCGGCGGGGCCCCAGCGGAAGGCCTGGGCCAGCAGCCCGCTCTTCATCTTGAGGTTGCGCCCGGTCATGATGTTGTCGAGCACGCTCATGCCCTTGAAGAGGGCCAGGTTCTGGAAGGTGCGCGCCACGCCCATCTCGGCCACCTGGCGCGAGTTCATGTGCCTGAAGGTCTGGCCGCGGAAGGTGATGGAGCCCTGCTGCGGCTGGTAGACGCCGTTGATGCAGTTCAGCATCGAACTCTTGCCCGCGCCGTTCGGCCCGATGATGGCGCGCACTTCATGCTCGCGCACGTTGAAGCTGATGTCCGTCAGCGCCTTCACGCCGCCGAAGCTCAAGCTGATGTTCTGCACGTCGAGGATGACCTCGCCATCCTTGCGGCCGCCGCGGGTCGTTGTTGCAAGCATGGAGGCCTCTGTGTGGTTGTGCGCGTTCATGCGGCCGCCTTGACCAGTGGAAAGCGCTTCGCGTCGACGATCTTCAGCGTGGCGCTCACCGAGCCCGTGCGTCCGTCCTCGAACTTGACCTGGGTCTCGATGAACTGCTCGGCCTTGCCGCCATAGAGTGCGTCGACCAGCACCGCGTATTTCTCGGCGATGAAGCCGCGGCGCACCTTGCGCGTGCGGGTCAGTTCGTCGTCGTCGGGGTCCAGTTCCTTGTGCAGCACCAGGAAGCGCGCGATCTGCGTCTCGCCCATGCCGTCCTCGGTCGCGAGGTCGGCGTTCACCTTGCCGATGCACTCGGCCACCAGCGCCAGCACGTCGGGCTTGCCGGCCAGGTCGACGTAGCCACCGTAGGCCAGGCCGCGCCGCTCGGCCCAGTTGCCCACCGCCTCGAAGTCGATGTTGATGGCCGCGCACACTTCGTCGCGCGCGTTGCCGAAGCACACGGCTTCCTTGATCTGCGGGAAGAACTTGAGCTTGTTCTCGATGTAGTTGGGCGCGAAGATCGCGCCGCCCACGAGCCGGCCCACGTCCTTGGCGCGGTCGATGATGCGCAGGTGCCCCTCGCTGTCGAGCACGCCCGCGTCGCCGGTGTGGAAGTAGCCGTTGGCGTCGAGCACCTCGGCGGTGGCGTCGGGGCGCTTGTAGTACTCCTTGAGCACCGACACGCCGCGCACCAGCACTTCGCCGTCGGCGGCGATCTTCAGCTCGATGCCCGGTGCGGCGGTGCCCACGGTCTGCAGCTTGACCTTGCCGTCCTGCTGCAGGCACACGTACGCGCAGGTCTCGGTCTGGCCGTAGAACTGCTTGAGGTTCACGCCGATGGAACGGTAGAAGCGGAACAGGTCGGGCCCGATGGCCGCGCCCGCGGTGTAGGCCACGCGGATGCGGCTCATGCCCAGCACGTTGCGCAACGGGCCGTAGATCAGCAGGTTGCCCAGCGCGTACAGCGCCCGGTCGCCCATGCCCACCGGCGCGCCGTTGAGGATGTCCGCGCCCACGCGCCGCGCCAGCGCCATGAACTTCGCATACAGCCAGCGCTTGGGCGCGGCCGCGTCTTCCATGCGGATCGACACGGCCGTGAGAAGCCCTTCGAAGGTGCGCGGCGGGCCGAAGTAGTAGCTCGGGCCGATCTCGCGCATGTCGTTCATCACCGTTTCGCTCGACTCGGGGCAGTTGAGCGTGAAGCCGCCCACCAGCCACTGCGCCACCGAGAACAGGTGGTCGCCCACCCAGGCCATCGGCAGGTAGCTCATGATGTTGTCGCCGGGGCCGAGCCTGTCGGTCTCCACGCCGCCGCGGCCCGCCGCGATGAAGCTCGCGTGCGTCTGGCACACGCCCTTGGGGCGGCCGGTGGTGCCGGAGGTGTAGAGGATCACGCCCACGTCCGTCGCTTCGCCGCTGGCCACCGCGCGGTCGTAGTAGCCGGGGTTGGCCTTGTCGAACTCGCGGCCCAGCGCGCGCAGTTGCTCGTAGCTCATGAGCCCGGGCTGGTCGTAGTGGCGCAGGCCCTTGGGGTCGTCGTAGATGACGTGGCGGATGGCCGGCAGCTTGCCCTGCTGGATGTCGCGGCACTCCAGCAGCTTGTCGACCTGCTCCTGGTCTTCGACGATGACGAACTCGATGCCCGCGTCCTGCAGCATGAAGACCATCTCGCCTGCCACCGCGTCCTGGTAGAGCGGCACCGGCACGCCGCGCAGGCTTTGCGCGGCGATCACCGCCATGTACAGGTGCGGCCGGTTGGCGCCGACGATGGCCAGGTTGTCGAAGGCCTTGAAACCCAGGCTCGCCAGGCCGCAGGCCATTTCGCGCACTTCCTGCGCCACGGCGTTCCAGGTCCAGGTTTGCCAGATGCCGAGGTCTTTCTCGCGCACGGCCGGCGACTCCGGACGAGCTTCGGCATGCGCGAGCATCAGGCGGGGGAAGGTGGGGGCGGTTGTTTGCACAGTGGGCGGATCGTAGGTCTCACTTTGACGCCCGGTTGTCGTTCCAACGACAATCCTAGGGACACTACTCCCCGGAGTTTCCCGATGCCTCACGGCAACCTCAACCACAACAACGTGCTCGGCGGTTCGATCAAGGACCGCGTGCGTCCGGCCAACGCCGCCGAGCTCGACGGCATTCCCTGGCTGCCCACGCTCACCCCCGCCGAGCGCCGCCGCGCCGAGGCCACGCTGGTGGTCGGCGAGGCCGAGCCGGGCGATCTGGTGTGCCGCGTCGGCCGCTCGCCCACCTACTGGTTCGGCGTGGTCGAGGGCCTGCTCAAGATGAGCAACGACAACGCCGACGGCGGCTCGGTCACCTACACCGGCGTGCCGCCCGGCGGCTGGTTCGGCGAGGGCACGGTGATGAAGCGCGAGCC
Organism: Variovorax paradoxus; assembly: GCF_022009635.1. Taxonomy (NCBI): domain Bacteria; kingdom Pseudomonadati; phylum Pseudomonadota; class Betaproteobacteria; order Burkholderiales; family Comamonadaceae; genus Variovorax; species Variovorax paradoxus. The sequence continues at coordinate 6,756,924 of NZ_CP091716.1, read as the reverse complement.
CTACCGCTACAACATCCAGGCGCTGCGCCGCAGCCTCATCGCGGGCCTGCCGACCGAGAGCTTCCACTGGCTGCTGGACCACTCCATCGGCTTCAACCGCTTCGTGATGAACCAGCTCAACGAGCGGCTGGGCCAGTTCATCGCGGCGCTGGAGATCGACCGGCTCAACAACCCCGACGCGCGCGTGGCGCGCAACCTGGTGTCGCTGTTCAACCCGGTGCTGTACCCGGGCGTGGGCGAGGTCTTGCGAATCACGCAGCAGGAGCTGGCCTACCTGGTGGGCCTCTCGCGCCAGCGGGTGAACGAGGCGCTCAACGGCCTGTCGGCGCAGGGGTTGATCCGGGTGGAGTACGGCGGCCTGCGCGTGCTCGACCTGCCGGGCCTGCGCGCGACCGCGATGTCGAACAAGAAGAACAGCCAACCCTCCGCGGAAACGGAAACCCCATGACCCTCAAAGACCAGATCCAGATCGTGCCCGCGAACGCCGAGGCCGCGTTCATTCCCCCGCCGGAGCCTTCGAGCAAGCCCAAGGCCGAAGAGACCGGACCGACGCTCGAGGAGGCGCTCGCGCGCAACGAGCAACTGTCCGAAAAGCTGGAGGCGCTCGACGCGGTGCTGGCCAAGCCGCTCGGCGAGATCCTCGCCGACAGCGAGAAGGCCGAGGAAACCGCGCTCGCCTGGGACCGCTTCGGCGCCATGTGGATGCTGTCGCAGCGCGCCATGCGGCGCGTGGCGCTCGACCTGGCGGCGCAGCTCGGCGTGAGCGAGGAAGAGGTGGTGTCGCGCGCCATGGCCAACGCCAATGCGGTGCTCAACGGCGCCGACGAAGTCGACCTGGGCGGCACCGTCGCGCCGGCGCAGCTGCAGCACATCGTGCGGCACCGCAACTTCCTGCGCAAGCAGTTCCGCTAGGGCGGACCCGATGTATCGAGCGACCTACCGCGACGTGGCGTAGGTCATCCCGTCGGTCCACGTGTCCCGCATCTTTTCCAGCAAGCCCTTCGGGATTCGCTGGTCACTGCCCGCCTGGTCCAGCGTCTTGCGCATCCCCTCGGCGATTCGCGCAAGGACGAGCGCGGGCTTCGCGACCCCGCATACCTTGCTGCCGAACAGCAGCAATTCTTCGGTGGTCGGATAGGCCTTGGTGTGGCCCTTGCCGGCGAAGAGCTTGAGCGCCAGCGTGCGGTCTTCCAGTTCTGGGCCGCCTTCATAGCGCGTGTACTTGTAGATCGCGGTGGTCACCACATCGAACATCGGCGCCAGGCGGCAGTCCGCCGCCGAGGTGTAGAGCAAGCCGTAGTTCTTGAGGTGGCCATCGCCGTTGCGCACCATGATGCTGAATGCCACCTGCTCGAAGAAGCGCGCGAGGTTCTCGCTGGGCAGCTGAAGGTATTGCATCAGCTCGGCGATGCGCTGGTAGCTCCCGTGGTACTTCCGGTCGGATTGGATGTCGCGCACTCGAAGGTTCATCAGCGCAGCGATGTCCTCGAAGCCGATGCGGGACCCGTCCGCGGCGATGTCGAAGCGGTCGACCAGCAGCAGATGCCCGTCGTCCGAGAGATCGAAGGTGGGGGTCTCGATGCCGGCGTGGCGTGCCGCCGTCAGGCACATGAACTCGTTGGCCGACAGGCCCGGATAGGACGGTGCGGCGGCCTTCACGATGATCGTGGGTACCGCAAGGGTGATCCGGTCCGGCACCATGATCTTCGGCTGCATGCCGGCAATGCCGGCGCCCGTGCTCAGGTAGGCCCGCACCAGCTCGTCGAACACCTCGGGCGTGTAGCGGGTTCCTAGCAAGGTCTTGCGGTCGATGATCCGGGGCGCCGCGAGCGGCTGCGCCCCCGGCAGCCTGAACCCCAGCCGCCCGATGCCGTTGGAGCCGACCACCGCGAGCAGGTGCATCGGGGTGAGCTGCTGTTTGGGAAACATCGCCCGCAGGCGCAGATACAGGTCGCCTTCGGGCAGGTTCTGATCCATGACGGCGAAGAGGTCGCCGTCCTGATAGGTCGGCCGGGTCGGCGGCATGAGCAGCGCGACCGAGGGCTGATCCGCACGGCTGTCGAGATACCGGAACTCGTAGACCGAGTGCCTGAGCAACTGTCCGGCCGACGCGCCGGCGATCTCGACGTCGAGTTGCTTGATCTTTTCAGGAAGCATCGTCGTCGTCCTGTCCGAAGCGCTCCGTGACTTCCTCCAGCGTCGGCATGCCCAGTCGTTCCAGGCGGATCGTGAGATCCATGGCGCGCAGGATGTCGAAAAGCGAGGCGAGGGTGATGTCTTCCCCTCGTTCCAGGCGGTAGAGGACGTTGCGCGCGCGGCCCGACCGCGAGGCGATGTCGGTCGCCTTCATGCGGCCTTCTTTTCGCGCGCGCTGAATGGCTTGTCCAAGCTCGAGAGGGAGTCTGATTTTGTCCTTCATATGCCACATTTTGTGATCGATGGGGAAAAATGTCCATCGACGAGGACGATTTGCTGGCGCGCCATTGAACGAGGTGCGGCGGCTTTGTGTCAGCTGCGGGCCTGCCAGACTTTCGCGCATCGCCTAAGCTTGCGGCTTACTTTCTGTCTCCACCCCAATCCCCATGTCCATCTCTCACCTCACCCTCATCACCGGCGCCTCCCGTGGCCTGGGCCGCGCCATGGCCGAACAGCTGCTGCAGGCCGGCCACACGGTGCTCGGCATTTCGCGCAAGCAGTCGCCCGAGCTGGCCGAAGCCGCCAAGGCCGCCGGCGCCGAACTCGTGCAATGGGAGCAGGACCTGTCCGACCCCGTGGCCGCGTCGGAGCGCGTGTCGGCATGGCTCAAGACCGTCGATGCGCAGCGCTTCGACAGCGTCACGCTCATCAACAACGCCGGCACCGTCGGCAACCCCGCGCCGCTGTCGCGCGCCGTGGAAGCCGAGCTGTCGCTGGCGCTGCGCATCGGCCTGGAAGCGCCGATGCTGATCACGGCCGCGTTCCTGGGCGCGACGCGCGAATGGCGCGGCACGCGCAAGGTGCTCAACATCTCGTCGGGCCTGGGCCGCAACGCGATGGGCAGCCAGGCGCCCTACTGCGCGGCCAAGGCGGGCATGGACCACTTCTCGCGCGCCGTGGCGCTCGAGGAAGCGAATGCGCCGAACGGCGCGCGCATCGTCTCGCTCGCGCCCGGCGTGATCGACACCGACATGCAGGTGCAGCTGCGCGGCGCCTCGGCCGACAAGTTCCCGGACCGCACGCGCTTCGAGAAGATGAAGAACGAAGGCATGCTCGACAGCCCGGCCGCCGCCGCCACGAAGGTGCTGGGCTACCTGGCGCGCGAAGACTTCGGCGCCAAGCCCGTGGCCGATGTGCGCGATCCGGCCTGAAACCAGGGACACCCAAGCCATGGCCACCGCCAAGTCGATCGACACCCTCGAATACAAGCTCTTCCCCTCGCCGAGGAACGTGCACCGCATCGTCTTCGAGCACCAGGTCTTCGTGCCGTACCCGTACGCGCTGATCGTGATGGACGAGTTCTACTTCAAGGGGCGCTACAGCCTGTTCTCGGCCTGCAGGATGAGCGACGGGAAGATGGGGCAGGTGGCGACGTTCGAGGATGCGGGGGACGTGGCCATCTTCAACAGCAAGTTCGTGCCGGACTGAGTCCCCGGTATTTCTCCCTCCCCCGCTGGGGGAGGGCAGGGGGGGGGCACGGCGGCGTATCGATTGCAGTCAGCCTGTTTGATGCCGACTGCCCCCATCCCAACCTTCCCCCAGAGGGGGAAGGAGCAATGCGGCCGTGCTCACTGCATCGCAAACCTGTCCCGCTGCGCCTGCGCGCACTCCCCCATCACGCTCAGCGCCCGCTCCACCGTCGGCGTGCCCATCACGAAGGGGTTCGCCGCGCCCGCCGGCTGCTGGCGCAGCGCCGCCATCTTGGCTTGCGAGCTGTCGACGTTCGAGTGGTTCGACAGCATCACGTCGATGTTCTGCGCCTTCACCAGCGAGTCCATGCGCTTCGTGGACGCGATGTAGCTGTCCAGCCGCGGCACGTCCTTGCCGAAGTTGAAGCCCGTGCCGCCCCAGAGCATGGCGCGGTGCTTCCTGCCGTTCTCGCTCACGTCGAACACCGGCGAGAGCGTGCCCATGGTGTGGCCCGGCGTGAGGTACAGCGTGACGGTGGTGTCGCCCAGGGTGACGCGGTCGCCGTCCTTCACCGAGATGTCGCGCTTGGGCGGCGCGCCCCAGATCGGCGTGGCGAACTCCAGCTTCGTCTCGGTCATGCGCCAGTCGAGATCGCTCATGACGACCCGCGCGCGGTACTTCTGCGCGAGGTAGGGCGCGCCGCCATAGTGGTCGCCGTGGCCGTGCGTGACGATCACGTACTTGATCTGCGCCGGGTCCAGGCCCAGCTTGCGCATGCCACCCTCGATGAGCGCGGCGGCTTCCACCTGGTTGTTGAGCGCATCGATGAGGATGATGCCGTCCGAGGTCTTCACGGCCCAGGCGCTGACCCAGTCGGCACCCACGAAGTACAGGTTGTCGAAGGCCTTGGCGGGCGGCGGCGCGGGCTTGTTGATGAGCAGGGGGAGGCCCTTGTCGAGCTCTTCCTGCGGCGGGCGCGTGGCGGGGGCGGGCTTGCACAGCGAAAGCAGCGGCCCCAGGTCGGAGCCCGCGGCCTGCGTGGCCGCCGCGACGTGGGCGGCGACGGTCGCGTCTGAAGGCTTCTGCGCGGCCGGTGTCTGCGCGCAGCCCTGCACGAGGGCTACAGCCGCCGCGAGAGCGGCCGTCTTCAGGGAAAGGGAAGGAACCATCGGTGTCTCCATGCCGTCGTTGCGGCTTGTTCTGGAGACACCATTCTGCGGTGCGCAGGCTTATTCGATTGTCGCGCCCGAGGCTTGCACGATGCTCTTCCACTTCTCGTAGTCGGTCTTCAGCAGCTTGCCGAACTGCTCGGGCGTCATGCTCTGCGGCTCTGCCCCTTGGGCGATGATGGCCGCGTTCATTTCAGGCGTGGCCAGCAGCTTGTTGACTTCGGCATTGAGCGTGGCCACCACTTCCTTGGGCGTGCCGGCCGGCACGAACAGGCCATACCAGGTGCTCACGTCGAAGTCCTTGTAGCCCAGCTCGGCCACGGTGGGCGTGTCGGGCAGCGAGGTGCTGCGCTTGGCCGAGGTGACCGCCAGCGGCCGCAGCTTGCCGGCCTTGATCTGCGCCATGGCCGAAGGCACCGACGACACCATCAGGTCGACGTTGCCCGCCAGCACGTCCATCATGGCCGCGTTGGAGCCCTTGTAGGGCACGTGGCGCATCTTGATCTTGGCCGCGCCGTTGAAGATCTCGCCGGCCAGGTGGATGGTGGTGCCGTTGCCGGGCGAGCCGTAGGTGATGGTGTCGGGCGCGGCGCGCGCGGCCTTGACCACGTCGTCGAGCGTCTTGAACTTGGAGTTGGCCTGCGTGACGATCACCACCGGCGTGTAGGCCACGTGGGCCACGGCCGTGAGGTCCTTCACCGGGTTGTAGCTCAGGTTCTTGTAGAGCCAGGGCGCGACGACCATGTTGTCCTTCTGGCCCATCACGATGTCGTAGCCCGTGGGCGCGGCGCGCGCGGCCTCGGCGATGCCGATGGTGCCGCCGGCGCCGGCGCGGTTGTCGGGCACCACGGTCCAGTGGTTCACCTCGGTGAGCTTCTGCGCGACCAGGCGCGCCAGGATGTCGGTGCCGCCGCCGGGCGGGAAGGGCACGATCATGCGCACGGGCTTGGCGGGGTAGGCCGCCGCGTTCTGCGCGTGGGCGAGGGGGGCCGTGAAGGCCAGCGGGAGTGCGAGCGCGATGGCCAGCGTGCCGAGGTGTCTGCGGATCATGGTTGTCTCTTTGTGGGGAGCGTGTCGGGGTTGCAGTCGCGTTGTCTTCACTGCACCGAGGGTGCAGTGTGCCGGAAGCGGTGCGCCGGGGTTTTCGCGATTCGCGATGGGGCCCGTATCGGCTCGCGCTGGCTTGACAGGGGGCGGGGCGAGGCAAATACTGCACCGCCTGGTTGAGTATTTTCGAAAAAGGAGACACCCATGCTCGGAAACATCGACGCCGTGGCCAACCTCGCGGTCAAGGACCTCGCCGTGGCCCGCCGCTTCTACGAAGGCACGCTGGGCCTCGCGCAGGTCGACGCGGAAGGCGAGGAAGTGATCGTCTACCGCAGCGGCGGCACGCGCATCAACGTGTACCGCTCGTCGTTCGCTGGCACCAACCAGGCTACGGCCGTGACCTGGCAGGTGGGCGACGACATCGGGCGCCTCGTGGCCGCGCTCAAGGCCAAGGGCGTGCGTTTCGAGCACTACGACATGCCCGACACGAAACTCGAAGGCGACCTCCACGTCATGGGCGACATGAAGGTCGCGTGGTTCAAGGACCCCGACGGGAACATCCTGAACCTCATCAACGGCTGAGCGGCCAGCCGGTGTTTTTTCAGCCGAAGTTCTTTTCGGCGAAGTCCCAGTTGGCCAGCTTGGCCAGGAAGGTCTCGACGAACTTCGGACGCAGGTTGCGGTAGTCGATGTAGTAGGCGTGTTCCCAGACGTCCACGGTCAGCAGCGCGGTGTCCGCGGTCGTCAGCGGCGTGCCGGCGGCGCCGGTGTTCACGATGTCCACCGAACCGTCGGCCTTCTTCACCAGCCAGGTCCAGCCCGAGCCGAAGTTGCCCACGGCCGACTTCACGAAGGCTTCCTTGAAGGCGTCGTAGCTGCCCCACTTGGCTTCGATGGCCTTGGCCAGCGCGCCGCTGGGTGCGCCGCCGCCCTGGGGCTTCATGCAGTTCCAGAAGAAGGTGTGGTTCCAGATCTGCGCGGCGTTGTTGTAGATGCCGCCGCTGGATTTCTTGACGATCTCTTCGAGCGTCATCGCTTCGAATTCGGTGCCCTTTTGCAGGTTGTTGAGGTTCACCACGTAGGCGTTGTGGTGCTTGCCGTAGTGGTACTCCAGCGTTTCTTGCGAGTACTCGGGTGCCAGCGCGTCCAGGGCGTAGGGCAGGGGTGGGAGCTTGTGTTCCATCGTGATTACCTTTGTGGTTGTTGAAAAAAGAAAAACGGATTCATTCGCCGGCCGGCAACGCACCCGGCTTGGGCACGACCCGGTAGGCGCAGCGCCGCGCGCCCGCGAGCACATGCTCGACGCGGCTCACGGTCACGTCGGGGCCCAGCACTTCGTCGAAGAGCTGCAGCTCGCTGCGGCAGAAGCCGCTGCAGGCCTGCGCCGCCGTGCAGATGGGGCAATGGTTCTCTATGAAGAGCCAGCCGTTGCCCTGGCCTTCTTCGTCTTCGGGCCGGAACTCGGCCATGTAGCCTTCGCGGCTGCGGATTTCCGCGAGCCGCTCGAGCCGCGTCTTCAGGCTGCGCGCGCCGCGCATGGCCTGGGTGTAGTTGGCGCGCATGGTGGCCTCGCGCGCGGTGATGAGCTGGTCCATGCCCTTTTCGCCGAACACGCTGATGACGGCGCTGATCATCTGCACCGTCATCTCGGCATGCGTGTCGGGAAAGCGCTTGTGGCCCTCCCCGGTGAGCCGCCAGATCTGCGTGGGCCGGCCGCGGCCGCCGGAGCGGCTCTCGGCGTCGACCAGCCCGTCGGCCTCCAGCTTGGCCATCTGCTGGCGCACCGCCTCCACCGTGACGTTCAGCACCTTGGCGATGTCGGGAATGCCGAGCGCGCCGCGGGTCTTCAGCGTCGAGAGGATGCGGTCTGCCGGCTGGTGCGGCATCCAGGTGGGCTTGGCGACATCTGGGGCGGACATGGCGAGTTCAGTCGTGGAGGAAAACGGGCCCATTGTCAGGTGGTTGGCACTCCCCCTGCCGCGGCAGGTGCTTGCCAGCCGCCGCCCAGCGCCTTGTAGAGCGCGACGAGGCTGGTGTACGAAGCGGTCTCGGCCTCCGCCACGGCATCCTGCGCGCGCAGCAGGGTGCGCTGCGCGTCGAGCACGCTCAGGTAGGGCGCGGCCCCTTCGCGGTAGCGCACCTCGGCCAGTTCGGCGGCGCGGCCGCTGCGCGCCGATGCTTCCACCAGCCGCTGCAGCCGCAGCTGGTTCTGGCCATAGCCCGTGAGGGCGCCTTCGACGTCCTCGATGGCGCGCAGTACGGTCTGCTCGTAGAGCGCGCGGTCGCCCTGGGCACGGGCTTCCGCGCCGCGCACACGGGCCTTCACCGAGCCCAGCCGCAGGGCGGGCCAGCTCACGCCCGGCGTCACACTGAAGGCCCGGCTCGAAGAGCTTCCCAGGTCGGAGCCGCGCAGGGCGATGAAGCCCAGGAAGCCGCCGATGTCGAAGCGCGGATACAGCTCGGCCGTGACCGCGCCCACGTCCGCCGTGCTGGCCGCGAGGCCGCGCTCGGCGCGCAGCACGTCGGGGCGGCGGCGCAGCAGGTCGGCCATGTCGCCGATGGGCAGGCGCTTGTCGAGCACGCGCAGCGGCTGGGGCCGCAGCATCGGTTCCAGCTCGGCGGGGCGCAGGCCGGCCAGCACCGCGACACGATAGGCCGATTGGCGGCGCGCTGTCTCCAGTGCGGGCAGCTGGCTCTCGGTGGTCGCCAGGTTGGCTTGCGCGCTCGCCAGGTCGCCTTCGAGGCCGCGGCCGGTCCGCACCTGCGCCTCGGTCACGCGCAGGCTTTGGCGCAGGCTGTCGAGCGTGCGGCGCGTCACGGCAATGCGCTGCTCGGCGCCGCGCATCTCGTAGTAGTTGCGTGCCAGCTCGGCCACGGCCACGATGCGCACCTGCTCCAGGTCGGCCGCGCTGGCCTCGGCGCGCGCGGTGGCCGCCTCGTCGAGCCGCTTCAGGCGGCCGAACAGGTCGATTTCCCACGAGGCATCGAAGCCCGCGCGGCTGCTCTGCGACAGCGAACGCACGTCGGGCTGCAGGCCGTCGTTGCCCTGCGCGATGCCGCGCGTCTTGCTCGCGCTGGCCGTGACCACCGGCAGCCGGTCGAGCTCCGCCTCCGTCTGCGTGGCGCGGGCTTCGAGCAGCCGGGCCTGCGCGATGCGGATCTCGTGGTTTTCGGCCAGCGCGCGGTCGATCAGCGCATCGAGCTGCGGATCGTCGAGCTGGCGCCACCAGTCGCGCTGCACCGCGTCGCCGGCGAACAGCGAGCGCTCGGGCGCCGAAATGGCGACGGGTGCGTCCGAGGGCGCGGTGTACTTCGGCCCGACCGCGCAACCGGCCAGCACCAGCAGGCTCAACGCGAAGGGCGCGGCGTATGAAAAGAGTCGGCTCATGGTCATGCTCCTTCGGCCAGTGCTTCGAGTTCGGCCGCGCGCTGCGAGCGGCCCGCGGCGCGGTGGTCGCGCGCCAGCAGCGTGTACATGGTGGGCAGCACGAACAGCGTGAACAGCGTGCCCACCAGCATGCCGACCACGATCACCAGCCCGATGCTGAATCGGCTGTTGGCGCCCGCGCCGCTCGCGAACAGCAGCGGCACCAGGCCCACCACCATCGCGGCCGTGGTCATCAGGATCGGGCGCAGCCGGATGCGCGCCGCTTCCTCGATCGATGCGCGCCGGTCCAGGCCCTTGTTCATCTGGATCTCGTTGGCGAACTCCACCATCAGGATGCCGTGCTTGCTGATGAGCCCGATCAGCGTCACCAGCCCGATCTGCGTGTAGATGTTGATGGTGCCGAAGCCCAGCGCCAGCGGCACCAGCGCGCCGCAGATCGACATCGGCACGCTGATCAGGATGATCAGCGGGTCGCGCAGGCTCTCGTACTGCGCCGCCAGCACCAGGTAGATGACGACGATGGCGAACACGAAGGCCATCACCAGCGCCGAGCCCTCCTGCGTGAACTGCCGCGCGTCCGACTGCCAGTCGTAGCTGAAGCCGGCCGGCAGCTTCTTCGCCTCTTCGCTCAGGAAGGCCACCGCGTCGCCCATGGTCACGCCCGGCGCCGGAATCGCCTGGAAGGTGGAGGCGTTGAGCTGGTTGAACTGCGTGAGCTTGTTGGGGCCCACGCTGGTCGACAGCTGCACCAGGTTGGCCAGCGGCACGGGCTGGCCGCTCGCGCTCTTCACGAAATAGCGCGAGAGCGCCTCGGCCGTCAGCCGCTGCTCGCGCGGCGACTGCGGAATCACGTCGTAGGAGCGGCCGTCCATGCCGAAGCGGTTGACGTAGTTCTCGCCCACCAGCACCGCCAGCGTGTCGCCGATGGACTTCATCGTCACGCCCAGGCTGTTGGCCTTGGCGCGGTCCACGCGGATCTCCACCGTGGGGTTGTTGAACTCCAGGTCGCTGTCGACCACGATGAACTTGCCGCTGTCGCGCGCCGACTTCTTCAGCGCCTCCATGGCCTCGAACACGGTGCGGTGGTCGGCCGCGCTGCGGATCACCATCTGCACCGGCAGCCCGCCGGTCGAGCCCGGCAGCGAGGGCAGCTGGAACGCGAAGACGCTGCTGCCTTCCACGTCGTTCATGCGGCCCTGCGTGTCGCCCTGGATCTGGTCGGCGTTGCGCTTGCGGTCCTTCCAGTCCGAAAGCTGCACGCCGCCGATGCTGTTCGACACGCCGTCCGAGCCGTTGATGAGCCAGCGGCCGGTGTTCTCGGGCAGCGCGGCGAACACCTCGTCCCACTTCTTGCCGAACTTCTCGACGTAGTCGATGTTGGCGTGCTGCGGCGACTTGATGGCCGTGAGCACCATGGCCTGGTCCTCGCCCGGGGCCAGCTCGCGCTGCGCCGAGTTGTAGAGAAAGGGAAGGCTCGCCAGCACCAGCGCCGCGAACACGCCGGTCACCCAGCGGTGGTGCAGCGACACGTCGAGCAGCCGGCCGTAGCCGGTGGCGAGCTTGTGGAAGAACGCCTCGGCCGCGCGCGCCATGCGGCTGCCCGTGGTGTCCTGCGGCAGCAGGAAAGAGCTCATCACCGGCGACAGCGTGAGCGCGATCACGCCCGACACCACCACCGCGCCCGCCAGCGTGAAGGCGAATTCCTTGAAGAGCGAACCGGTGAGCCCGCCCATGAGCCCGATGGGCGCGTACACCGCTGCCAGCGTGAGCGTCATGGCGATCACCGGGCCGGCCACTTCGCGCGCGCCGATCAGCGCGGCCTGCACGCGCGACTTGCCTTCCTCGATGTGGCGGTGCACGTTCTCCACCACCACGATGGCGTCGTCCACCACCAGCCCGATGGCCAGCACCATCGCCAGCAGGGTCAGCAGGTTGATGCTGAAGCCGAACAGCAGCATCAGCGCGGCGGCGCCCAGCATCGACAGCGGAATGGTCACCACCGGAATCAGCACCGCGCGGACCGAACCTAGGCACAGGAAGATCACGATCACCACGATGGCGATGGCTTCGAGCAGCGTCTTCTGCACCTCGTCGATCGATGCCTCGATGAAGCGCGCCAGCTCGAAGGGCAGTTGCACCTCCACGCCCGGCGGCAGGTTCTGCTTGATGCCGGGCAGCAGTTCGCGGATGCGCTTGACGATCACCAGCGGGTTGCCGTTGGGCGCGGCCTGCAGGCCGAGGTAGATGGCGGGCACGCCGTCCATGGTGGCGCTGCTGTCGGCGCTGGCGGCTCCGAGTTCTACCGTGGCCACGTCGCCCAGGCGCACGATGGCGTCGCCGTCACGCTTGACCACCATGTCGCGGAACTCGGCCACGTTCACCAGGTCGGTGTTCACGCGGATGTTCGACACCACGTACAGGCCCTTCACCTGCCCGGGCGCGGCCTGCACGTTGTTCTGGCGCAGCGCGTCAGCCAGCTCGCCGGCCGAGATGCCGCGCGCGGCCATGCGGTTGGGGTCGAGCCACACGCGCATCGCCAGTGTCTGCCCGCCCGACACCTCGACGCCGGAGACGCCGGTGATCGACGCGAACTGCGGCTGCACCACGCGCGAAAGGTAATCGGTGAGCGCCGGCATGGGCATCGTCTTGCTCGAAAAGCCCACGTAGGCCACGGCCGTGGCCTCGCCCGACGACTTGAGGATCACCGGGTCGAAGGCTTCGGCCGGCAGCCGGTACTTCACCTGGCTGATCTGCGCCATGGCCTGGGTGAGCGCCTGGTTGGCGTCGGCGTTGAGCTTCATGCGCACGCTGATCACGCTGCGGCCCAGCGTGGAAGACGAAGACAGGTAGTCGACGTTCTCGATGGTTGCCACCGCCTGCGCGATCGGCTGCGTGACGAAGCCCTGCATCAGTTCCGGCGAAGCGCCGGGGTACTGCGTGGTGATGGTGAGCGTGGTGCTCTCGGTCAGCGGGTATTGCCGCACCGGCAGGTCGCCCAGCGCGCGCGCGCCCAGCAGCAGGATGAGCGTGCTCACCACCAGCGCCAGCACGGGCCGGCGCACGAAGAGGTCGGTGAACTTCATGGCCTGGCTTCCTGCGCGAGGGCCAGCGTGTCCTTGGCCGTGGGCATCACGGCCGCGCCGGTGTACAGGCGCAACTGGCCGGAGGTGACGACCTTATCGCCGGGCGCCAGGCCGTTCTCGATCACGACCAGCCCGTCCTGCCGCTCGCCGGCCTTCACGAACACCTGCTGCGCGGTGAAGCCGTCGCCCTTCTCGGCGGGGCGCACCACGAAGACCGAGTCGCCATGCGTGCTGTAGGTGATGGCGGTCTCGGGCACCGTGATGGCGTCGGGCCGCGCCGGCAGCGCGACCTTGCCGTTGACGAACATGCCCGGCGTGAGGGCGCCGTCGGCGTTGTCGATGGTGGCCTGCAGCCGCACGGTGCGCGTGTCGCTGCCGATCTGCGGCTCGATGGTGCTCAGCCGGCCCTGGAACACCCGGCCCGGATACGCATCGACCGAAAGCGCCACCTGCTGGTTGCGCTTGAGCACGGGCAGGGCGGTTTCGGGCAGCGTGAGGTTGGCGAACAGCGTGCGGCTGTCGGTGAGCGACACCAGCGCGTCGCCGGCCCGCACGAACTGGCCGAGGTTGACGCGGCGGATGCCGAGCACGCCGTCGAACGGCGCCTTGATGCGCTTCTGCTCGAGCACGGCCTGTGCGCGCCGCAGGTCGCCGCTGGCCTGGTCGAAGGCGGCCTGTGCCTGTTCGAGCTGCTCCTGCGTGGCGGCCTGCTGCGGCAGCAGCCGGCGCGTGCGTTCCAGCAGCGCCTTCGCATTGGCGCGCTGGGCCGTCAGGCGCTCCATGTCGCCCTGCTCGGGTGCGTCATTGAGCTGCACCAGCAACTGCCCCGCGCGCACTTCGCCGCCCGGCGTGAAGAGGATCTTCGCGACCCGGCCCTCCACCTCGGCCGGCACCTCCACCTGCCGGTTGGCCTCCAGCGTGCCGATGCCGCTGAGAAAGCGCGCCACCTGCGTCTTCTGCGCGGTGGCCACCGCCACCTTTGCCGGCGGCATGCCGCCGCCCTCCGCATGCGCCGGCCTGAGCTTCATGGCGAGCCCGAAGCCGGCACCCCCCAGTACCAATGTCGCAAGGCTGGCACCCAGCCAGACCCTTGATTGCTTGTTCATGACGACGTCCATTATTAATCAAAGAATGTGCTTTGATTATTTGACGGGGCCCGCCGCCTGTCGATGAAGGCGTGGCAATGGCCGTCATAGACAGGGGCTATTCGGGCGAGGCTTCTGCTGCTGTGCATGTCGGGTTCTCCAGGAATGGCGCGGGGGAAGTCCCGCAGACCTGAAGACGCGGCGGGCGGTCTGGTTGTGACAGCGCCGCATTGGCTTTCGGTGTCTTGCCGCTGCGGAAACCGGCACGGGGCGTGAAGAATTCGTCGCTCCGCCGATGTCCATTTCGGCGGTTAGCACTGGCATCACATGGCCCACGTACAAGTCGCCATCCTCACTCTGGAGAGCTTCGGGATGATGCGAAAACTCGTCGTGGGCGATCCGCCCGCGCAAGGCGGAGCGGTATTGCCTTATGGCGGCCCCATGTCGGACGTCTTCGGGCATCGCCTCGCGCTGATCGGCGGGCGCGCCTATTGCGAAGGCTGCAACAGCGTCGGAATCATCGCCAAGGCCGGCGGACCTCGCCGGGGATGGTTTCACGGCGTCGAGATCGCGCTTGAAGGGGATGTGGTGGTTTGCCACTGCCCGGTTCCGCCTCCGCTGGTTTCCAGGTTGCGGCACGCGCCGACCTGCGATGACGCGTTGGCTGGTGCCGTGGGCGATTTCAATTCGAGCTTCGCCGCGCTGCCGGGTTGGTTCGTTGGCGATACGACGACTGTTGCCGCGAGCAAGAAACTGGTCGATGACCTCGTGGAGCATCCGCCGGAGGCCGAGCAGACGGAGAACATCTGTCCGAACATGACGAACAAGGAGTTCTGCACGCTTGTGATGGGGCTGCGCAATCAGGCGATCGAATTGATCGGTGTGCGACTGAAGGATCTGGGAAGGTGGGGCAGGCCTGAGCAGCAGCGCGTTGCCACATGGTTCGGCGCAAGCGATGAACCGCTACGGCAGTACCTGCAATCAGGCCTTGCAGGCTGCGTCCATGTCCTGAAGCGCCTCTCTTGCGACAACTTCGTGCGCTATTCGGAGCAGCTCATGCGGAATGTCGGATGCACGCCGTCTGGCAACAAGGTGGGCCTCGTCGCCGAAGTCTGCAAGCCTGACGTCAAGACGCACACCATCGGCATTGCCCTTGAGTTCTGTAGCATTCCCCGCGTCGCCTACTCGACCGATTCCCAGCTCAGCACGCTCATCCACGAAGTGACTCATTTCGATGACACCTTTTCTTCGAACGACACGGTCGGCCACATGCGACACAGCCTGGGCCTGGCCTCGCGGCCAAGCGAAGCGCGGGCCAATGCGGACAGCATCACGGGTTATGTGCTCTACGGAGACTAGGCCGACAGCGCTGGTTTTGGCGCTGCTGCTGGCTTGTGGCGGCAGTGCTCAGGCGTGCTCGCGCGTGATTCAGATCACGCTGGAGTTTCCCGAGGGCTCCGCACAACTTGAATCGAAGCAGATTGCGCGATTGGCGAACTGGCTCGCTGAAGCCCGGGGCTGGTTCCGGTATCAAGATGCAGATGTGGAAGGCGTGGCTGTTGGGGTGACGCAGGGCGGCAAGGAACTCGCGAGGCATCGGGCCGAGGTCGCCACCCGCGCCCTGCGCAGCCTTCATGACGGTTTGCCGGTTCACACCAGCTCGCATGCCTACCCAGCGGCATATGTCCGATCGAATGGAAACTATGCCGTTGTCCAGCTGAACCCGACGGATGCGCCGGACTGCAATCCGGTGCCGATCCCGGGCTTCAAGTACTGAGCCGTCGCGGCGCACTGGACCTCACCGCGTTTTTACGCTTTCTTTACGCCCGCCCATTCACTCTTTCCCCCGTTTTGACGCACGACTGCCGAGACTGAAGCCCATCTTTTCTCGTTTGCAGGAGTGATGCATGGACATCGTCTGGATGGGCGCCTTGCTGGCGCTGTGGGCCGTGGTGGGGGCCATGGTGGTCGGGCTGAACAGGCTCGACGCACCGAAACCATCGAACAAGACCGACGGAGCGCCGTCATGATCAGCCTCGAAGTTCTTTATGGCTTCGGCGCGCTGATTGCCGTGGTGCTCTTCGCCTACCTCGTGTTCGCGCTGATCTGCGCGGAGGAATTCTGAAATGACCTCCTCCGCCTGGGGCCTGCTGGCCCTTTTCATGGCCGCGCTGCTGGTGCTGGCCTGGCCTGTCGGCAAGTTCCTTGCCGCGCTGTGCAACGAGCGCGTGCCGCGCTGGATGCAGCGCGTCGAGGCGCCGCTCTACAAGCTCGCGGGCACGAAGCCGGAGCAGTCGATGCACTGGCTGCGATATGCGCTCGCGCTGCTGGCCTTCAACGCCGTGGGCGCGATCTTTCTCTACGCGCTGCAGCGCGTGCAGGGCTGGCTGCCGCTGAACCCCGCGGGCATGACCGCGGTGTCGCCCGACTCGGCCTTCAACACCGCGGTGAGCTTCGTGGCCAACACCAACTGGCAGGGCTACGCCGGCGAATCGACCATGAGCTACCTGACGCAGATGCTCGGGCTCACGGTGCAGAACTTCCTGTCCGCCGCGACCGGCATCGCGGTGGCCTTCGCGCTGGTGCGCGGCTTCGCGCGGCGCGGCGATGGCAAGGGGCTGGTGGGCAACTTCTGGGCCGACGTCACGCGCATCACGCTGTGGGTGCTGGTGCCGGTCTCCTTCGTGCTCGCGATGATCTTCGCGGGCCAGGGCGTGATCCAGAACTTCGATGCCTACAAGGAGGTGAGCACGCTGGAGACCACCGCGTTCCAGCAGCCGAAGAACGGCGCCGACGGCCAGCCGCTGAAGGACGAGAAGGGCCAGCCGGTGATGGAAGACGCCACCACCAAGACGCAAACGCTGGCCATGGGCCCGGTGGCTTCGCAGGAAGCCATCAAGATGCTCGGCACCAACGGCGGCGGCTTCTTCAACGCCAACTCGGCGCATCCCTACGAGAACCCGACGGCGTTGGTGAACCTGCTGCAGATGATCGCGATCTTCCTGATCCCGGCCGCGCTGTGCTTCACCTTCGGCCATGTGGTCGGCGACATGCGCCAGGGCTGGGCCGTGCTGGCCGCGATGACGATCATGTTCGTCATCGCCGTGATGGTCATCACGCCCGCCGAGCAGGCCGGCAACCCGCTGTTCACCTCGCTGGGCGTGGACCAGGTGTCGAGCGCGCTGCAGGCCGGCGGCAACATGGAAGGCAAGGAGCTGCGATTCGGCATCGACGCCTCGTCGCTGTTCGCGGCCGTGACCACAGCCGCTTCCTGCGGCGCGGTGAACGCCATGCACGACTCGCTCACCCCGCTGGGCGGCATGGTGCCGATGGTGCTGATGCAACTGGGCGAAGTGGTTTTCGGCGGCGTGGGCTCGGGCCTTTACGGCATGCTGATCTTCGCGATGCTCGCGGTGTTCATTGCCGGGCTGATGATCGGGCGCACGCCCGAGTACCTCGGCAAGAAGATCGAGGTGCGCGAGATGAAGCTGATTTCCATCGCCATCCTGGTCACGCCGGTCCTGGTGCTGGCGGGCACGGCGGTGGCGGTGATCGCGGGCGCCGGCAAGGCCGGCATCGCCAACCCCGGCGCGCACGGCTTCTCCGAAATCCTGTACGCGCTGACCTCGGCCGCCAACAACAACGGCAGCGCCTTCGCGGGCCTGTCGGCCAACACGCCCTTCTACAACGGCCTGCTCGCGCTGGCCATGTGGCTCGGCCGCTTCGCGATGATCGTGCCGGTGCTGGCCGTGGCCGGTGCGCTGGCCGCCAAGAAGCGCCTGCCCGTCACCAGCGGCACGCTGCCCACGCACGGCCCGCTGTTCGTCTCTTTGCTGATCGGCACGGTGCTGCTGGTCGGCCTGCTCAACTACGTGCCGGCATTGGCCCTGGGGCCCATCGTCGAACACCTCGTGCTCTGGAAATGAGAAGGAGCGCAACATGACTACTGCCAATACCAAGACATCTCTTTCGCTGTTCGACGCGGCGCTGGTCAAGCCCGCGCTGTGGGCCGCCTTCGCCAAGCTCAACCCGCGCACCCAGTGGCGCAACCCGGTGATGTTCATCGTGTACATCGGGAGCATCCTGACGACGGTGCTCTGGGTGCATGCGCTGAGCTTCCCGGGCGACACCGGCATGAAGCCCGCCTTCGTGCTGGCCGTGACCATCTGGCTGTGGTTCACCGTGCTGTTCGCCAACTTCGCCGAAGCCCTGGCCGAAGGCCGCAGCAAGGCGCAGGCCGCCTCGCTGCGCGGCCTGCGCAAGGACACCTGGGCCAAGAAGCTGCACGAGCCGCACCACGGCGCGCAGTGGCTGCCGGAGCAGGCTCCCAACCTGCGCAAGGGCGACGTGGTGCTGGTCGAGACCGGCGACGTCATTCCGCTCGACGGCGAGGTGATCGAAGGCGTGGCCTCGGTCGACGAAAGCGCCATCACCGGCGAATCGGCACCGGTGGTACGCGAATCGGGCGGCGACTTCTCGGCCGTGACCGGCGGCACCCGCGTGCTGTCCGACTGGCTGGTGGTGCGTATTTCCGTGAACCCGGGCGAGTCTTTCCTCGACCGCATGATCGGCATGGTCGAGGCCGCCAAGCGCCAGAAGACGCCCAACGAGATCGCGCTGACCATCCTGCTGGTGGCGCTGACCATCGTGTTCCTGATGGTCACGGTCACGCTGCTGCCGTTCTCGATCTTCAGCGTGGAAGCCGCCGGCGCCGGCACCGTGGTGTCGCTCACCGCGCTGGTGGCGCTGTTGGTGTGCCTGATCCCGACCACCATCGGCGGGCTGCTGTCGGCCGTGGGCGTGGCCGGCATGAGCCGCATGATGCAGGCCAACGTGATCGCCACCTCGGGCCGCGCGGTGGAAGCGGCCGGCGACGTCGACGTGCTGCTGCTGGACAAGACCGGCACCATCACGCACGGCAACCGCCAGGCAACTTCGTTCCTGCCGGCGCCCGGCATTCCGAAGGCCCGCCTTGCGCGCGCCGCGATGTTCGCTTCGCTGGCCGACGAGACGCCCGAAGGCCGCAGCATCGTCGAACTGGCCCGCCGCGACGGGCTGGACACCACCGCCGTGGAAGGCGCGCGCTTCGTGCCCTTCACCGCGCAGACCCGCATGAGCGGCGTCGACCTGCCGGCCGCGCCCAACAGCCTGGACGCCGACGACGTGCTGCTGCGCAAGGGCTCCGTCGAGGCGGTGCGCCGCCACGTGGAGGCGCTGGGCGGCAGCATGGCGCCCGAAGTGCTGCGCGCGGCCGAGGAAACCGCGCGCCGCGGCAGCACGCCGCTGGCCGTGGCCGAAGGCAACCGCGTGCTCGGCGTGGTCGAGCTCAAGGACATCGTCAAGACCGACATCAAGGAGCGCTTCGCCGAACTGCGCCGCATGGGCATCAAGACGGTGATGATCACCGGCGACAACAAGCTCACCGCCGCCGCCATTGCCGCCGAGGCCGGCGTGGACGACTTCCTGGCCGAGGCCACGCCCGAGGACAAGCTGGCGCTCATCCGCCAGTACCAGTCCGAAGGCCGCCTGGTGGCCATGACCGGCGACGGCACCAACGACGCTCCCGCGCTCGCGCAGGCCGACGTGGCCGTGGCCATGGGCAGCGGCACGCAGGCCGCCAAGGAGGCCGGCAACATGGTCGACCTGGACTCCAACCCGACCAAGCTGCTGGAAGTGGTGGAGACCGGCAAGGCGCTGCTCATGACGCGCGGCTCGCTCACCACCTTCTCGATCGCGAACGACGTGGCGAAGTACTTCGCCATCATCCCGGCGATCTTCGTGTCGACCTATCCGCAGCTGGGCGCGCTGAACGTGATGCGCCTGGCGAGCCCGTCGTCGGCCATCCTGAGCGCGGTGATCTTCAACGCACTGGTCATCGTGTTCCTGATTCCGCTGGCACTCAAGGGCGTGCGCTACCGGCCCGTGGGCGCCGCGTCGCTGCTGCGCCGCAACCTGGCCATCTACGGCCTGGGCGGCCTGCTGGTTCCCTTCATCGGCATCAAGCTGATCGACTGGCTTCTTGTCGTCGTCCATCTCGTCTGAGGAGTTCTTCATCATGAACAACAACAGCGGCAACATTGCCCGCCCCGCGCTCGTGCTCTTCGTGCTGCTGAGCGCGCTCACCGGCCTGATCTACCCGATGGCCGTCACCGGCGCCGCCAAGGCGGTGTTCCCGGCGCAGGCCGATGGCAGCCTGATCGTGCTCGACGGCACCACGGTGGGCTCCAGGCTCATCGGCCAGAACTTCAGCGACCCGAAGCACTTCTGGGGCCGCCCGTCGGCCACCTCGCCGCAGCCGTACAACGGCGTGGCCTCCGGCGGTTCCAACCAGGGGCCGCTGAATCCGGCGCTGACCGATGCCGTGAAGGCGCGCGTCGAGGCGCTGCGCGCGGCCGACCCTGGCAACACCGCGCCGGTGCCGGTGGACCTGGTCACCGCGTCGGCCAGCGGGCTCGACCCCGACATCAGCCCGGCCGCCGCGCGCTACCAGGCGGCCCGTGTCGCACGCGTGCGCGGCATTCCTCTCGACCGCATCAACACGCTGATCGCCGACAACACCGAAGGGCCCAAGTGGGGCTTCCTGGGCGAGTCGCGCGTCAATGTGCTCGCGCTGAACATCGCGCTCGATGCCTTCGCAGGTTCCTTCAGTCCTTCGACGTCCCGTTGAGGAGAAACAGACCATGGCCTATGCCGCCTACCGAGAACACCCCGGCGTGCCGCGAACGCACGCACCCATGAGCAAGCCGAACAGCAAGCAGGGCACAAGCCCGTACTACGTGCTCGACGTCACCGTCTGCTGCGCCGACGCCCTGCGCGTGCGCCGCAGTGTGGCCGGCTGCCCCGACGCGGGTGTGGTGCGCTGCGAGCCGCTGCTGCACGCCTGCAGCACGCAGGAAAGCGATGCGCCCTGCGTGCGCCTGATGATCCGCCTGCCGATCGGCAGCTACGCGGACGTGCTGCATCGCCTGATCGAATGCGTGCCTTCGGGCGAGATCGGCCGGCTCGTGAGCTGGCGCGACCACCTCGCGCGCTGCGGCCTCGGCCATGGTCACTGACCTGCTTCTGGCCCTGCTGGCGATGGCGGCGCTGTTCGTGCCGCTCGGCTTTGCGTGGTGGGTGCTCTCGCGCACCGCGCGGCGCCGCACCGACCGCCGCAAGGACCCTCCGATGCGATAACCTGCACGGCACCCATGCTCGACGACCGCCCCGACCCCGACGCCCTGCTCGCGCAACTGCGCAGCGACGAGGCGCGCGCGCAGCGCGGCAAGCTGCGCATCTACTTCGGCGCCAGCGCGGGCGTCGGCAAGACCTGGGCCATGCTCAGCGCCGCGCAGCGCGAACGCGCCGCCGGGCGCGACGTGCTGATCGGCGTGGTCGAGACCCACGGCCGCAGCGAAACCGCCGCGCTGCTCGCCGGCCTCGAGGCGCTGCCGCTGCGCGAGCTGGCCTACCGCGGGCGCACCCTCGCCGAGTTCGACCTCGACGCCGCGCTGGCCCGCAAGCCCGCCGTGCTGCTGGTCGACGAACTGGCCCACACCAACGCCCCCGGCTCGCGCCATGCCAAGCGCTGGCAGGATGTGCAGGAGCTGCTGGCCGCCGGCATCGAGGTGTGGTCGGCGCTCAACGTGCAGCACCTGGAAAGCCTGAACGGCACAGTCGGTGCCATCACCGGCGTGCGGGTGCACGAGACCGTGCCCGACACCGTGCTCGACGAGGCCGACGAAGTGGTGCTGGTCGACGTCACGCCCGACGAACTCACGGCGCGGCTCGCGGCCGGCAAGGTCTACCTGCCGCAGCAGGCCGAGCGCGCGGCGCAGAACTTCTTTCGCAAGGGCAACCTCATCGCGCTGCGCGAGATCGCGCTGCGGCGCACCGCCGAGCACGTGGAAGACGACGTGCGCGGCTGGCGCGTGGAGCAGTCGGGGCCGGGCGCCGGCGGGAACGGAAAGGGGCGCGGGCTGCAGGCCTGGAACACATCGGGCGCGATCCTCGCCTGCGTCGGCCCGCACGAAGGCGCGGCGCAGACGGTGCGCACCGCCGCGCGCCTGGCGGGCCAGCTCAACGTGCGCTGGCATGCGGTGTATGTGGAGACACCCCGGCTGCAGAGGCTGGCCGCCGCCGAGCGCGACCGCATCCTCGCGGTGCTCAAGCTGGCGGAAGAACTGGGCGCCGCCACGGCGGTGCTCACCGGCTCCGACGTGGCCGAGCAGCTCGCCGAACAGGCAAGGCGGCTCAATTGCGCCACGCTGGTCATCGGGCGCCCGGAGCCGGCCACGGGCTGGCGCCGCTGGTGGCCGGCGGCCGCGTCGCCGCCGTTGTCGCGTGCGCTGGCACAGCGCGCGCCCGCGCTCGACATCATGGAAGTCGCGCCCGCCGACAGTTCGCGCCGGCTGTCGCGCGCGCCGCTGGAGGGCGCGCGCATCGACAGCGACGACCACGAGAAGGCGCCGACCTACTGGCCGGGCTATGCCTGGGCCACCGCCACCAGCGTCGCGCTGACGCTGATCTGCACGCCGCTGGCAGGCGTGCTGGAGCTGTCGAACATCGTCATGCTGTTCCTGCTCGGCGTGGTGGGCGTGGCGATGCGTTTCGGGCGCGGGCCTTCGGCGCTGGCGGCGCTGCTCAACGTGGCGGCCTTCGACTATTTCTTCGTGCCGCCGCGCATGTCCTTCGCGGTCAGCGACGTGCAGTACGTGCTGACCTTCGCGATCATGCTGGGCGTCGGCCTGCTGGTGGGGCAGCTCACGGCCGGTCTGCGCTTCGCGGCCGGCGTGTCGACCAGCCGCGAGCGGCGCGCGCGCTCGCTGTTCGAGCTGACGCGGGAGCTGTCCGCCGCGCTCGAGAGTTCGCAGGTGGTCGCGCTCGGCACGGCAGCGGTGCAGGGGCACTTCGGCGGCCATGCGCTGGTGCTGGTGACCGACGCGGCCGACCAGCTCGTGCTGCCGGCCCATGCGCCCGAGGGCTTCGATCCGCAGGTGGCCGACTGGGCCTTCCGCCACGGCCAGCCGGCGGGCCTTGCGACCGCCACGCTGGCCGCGCAGCCCTGGCACTACGTGCCGCTGCGCGCGCCGATGCGCGTGCGCGGCGTGCTGGCGCTGTCGCCCGCGCAGCCGCGCTGGCTGCTCATTCCCGAGCAGGCGCAGCAGCTCGACACGCTGGCGCGGCAGATCGCGATTGCGCTGGAGCGGGTGCACTACGTCGAGGTGGCGCAGCAGGCGGTGGTAGAGATGGAATCGGAGCGGCTGCGCAACGCGCTGCTCGGCGCCATCTCGCACGACGTGCGCACGCCGCTCACCGCGCTGATCGCCCTGGCCGAGTCGCTGCAGACCCTGCCGCCCGAGGAGCACGACAACGCCGCGCGCGCCATCGTCGCGCAGGCGCACGAGCTGCATGCGCTGGTCAACAACCTGCTGGACATGGCGCGGCTCGAAAGCGGCATCGCCGGCGGCGCGGTCAACCTGCGGCGCGACTGGCAGTCGGTGGAAGAGGTGGTGGGCTCGGCCATCCGCGCGGCGCGCACCTCGCTGGGAAACACTGTCGTGCGCACCGCACTCGACGCCGAGCTGCCGCTGGTCGAGTTCGACGCGGTGCTGATCGAGCGCGTGCTCGTCAACCTGCTGGAAAACGCCACCAAGTACGGCGCGCCGCCCATCGAGGTCGGCGCGCGGGCCGAGCCCGGCACGCTGGTGCTCACGGTGCGCGATCACGGGCCCGGCCTGCCCGCCGCATTGCTCGGCCACGAGCAGAAGCTGTTCGACAAGTTCACGCGCGGCGAGGTCGAGTCGGCCACGCCGGGCGTGGGCCTGGGCCTGGCGATCTGCAAGGCGGTGGTGAGTGCGCACGGCGGTGAGATCACGGCAGGCAACGCGCGCGACGGCGGTGCAGAATTCACGGTCACCCTGCCGCGTCGCGACCCCCCAGAACCCGCCGAAGCACAACTCTGAAGCCATGCCAGCCCCCACCGCCATCGTGATCGAAGACGAGCCGCAGATCCGCCGGTTCGTGCGCGGCGCGCTCGAGGCCGAGGGCTGGCTGGTGCACGAAGCCGGCACCTTGCGCGACGGCTTGGCGGCGGCCGGCACGCGCCAGCCCGACCTGCTGGTGCTCGACCTCGGCCTGCCCGACGGCGACGGCGTTTCGCTGATCCGCGACGTGCGCGGCTGGTCGGCGGTGCCGATCATCGTGCTGTCGGCGCGCACCGACGAGGCCGACAAGATCGCCGCGCTCGATGCCGGCGCCGACGACTACCTGACCAAGCCCTTCGGCACCGGCGAGCTGCTGGCGCGCGTGCGGGCCAACCTCAGGCGCCCGCGCGCCGCGGGCGGTGGTGGCGGCAACGACGAGCCGGCCGAGGCGCTGTTCCGCTTCGGCGAGATCGAGTTCGATCGCGCGGCGCGGCTGGTGCGGCGCGCAGGCGCCGAGGTGCACCTGACGCCCACCGAGTACCGGCTCCTGTCGGTGCTGGTCGCGAACGCAGGCCGCGTGCTCACGCAGCGGCAACTGCTGCGCGAGGTGTGGGGGCCGTCGTACACCGACCAGAGCCACTACCTGCGCATCTACATGGGGCACCTGCGGCAGAAGCTCGAGGCCGACCCCGCGCAGCCGCGGCATCTGTTGACTGAGACGGCGGTGGGGTATCGGCTGGTGGTTTAGCAACGTCATAGCCTGAGTGGCCAGAATTCACTGTTTTTGGTCCAGATGGCGTTACCGCCTTCGGCCCCACCCGGCAAACACTCCTCCTGTCCGAATGTCCGGACCTCAACTACAGGAGCGCAGACTTGCACATAGTCATCATCGGCGCGGGCCTCGGCGGTCTGTGCCTTGCCCAGGGCCTTCAGCGCCGCGGCATTTCCTTCGACGTCTACGAGCGCGACACCGCCCCGGACAGCCGCCCGCAGGGATTCCGCATCAAGATCGACCAGACCGGCCAGCAGGCCATCGAGGCCTGCCTGCCGCCCGCGCTGAACGCGCTGTTCCGCGACAGCTGCGCGATTCCCGTGGACGGCGTGAACCTCATCGGCCCGGACCTCGAACCGGTCAGCGACAGATGGGTCGCCTCGTGGCAGCGCGCCGGCGGCGACGATGCGCCCGTCGGGCGTGTCGAAGATCTCAATGCTGACCGGCTGGCGATGCGCAAGGTGCTGCTGCGCGGCATCGAGGCGCACGTGCATCTCGGCCGCGGGTTCACTGGCTACGAGCGCAACGAAAGCGGCAATGCGTGGCGCGCGAAGTTCGATGACGGCAGCACGGCCGAGGCCGATGTGCTCGTGGCCGCCGACGGCGTGAACTCCACGCTGCGAGCGCTGCGTTTGCCCGGCGTGGCGCCGGTCGACACCGGCTCGACCTGCATCTACGGCAAGACCCTGTTCACGGCCGCCACCGCCGCTCAGATCGCGCCGCTGTTCCTCGCCAGGACATCGGTCGCGTTCGCCGACCGTTTCGCGGTCATCGTCGATCCGATGAAGTTCAGGCAGCCGCTGGGCGACTATCTGTACTGGGGGGTGATCGGGCCGAACGACCGGCTGAACCCCGCGTCGGACCCGCGCGGCCACGCCCATGCCACGGTGCTGTCGCACACCGCCGGCTGGCACCCGGGCTTCCGCGCGCTCTTCGAAGGAGCCGAGCCGTCGGACGTCGCCATGCTGCCGATCCGCACGATGAACGCGCCGCCCGCATGGACCAGCGACGGCGTGACTGTGCTCGGCGACGCGATCCACGTCATGAGCCCGGCGGGCGGGCTTGGCGCGAATACGGCGCTGCACGATGCGGCGATGCTTGCGGAGAGGCTCGGAACTGCGGCGATAAAAGGAACGCCGGTGCTGGCGGCGGTCGCGGACTACGAAGCGGCGATGCGCGACTTCGCGCGCGAAGCGATCAGGCAGTCGAACGATGGCGCTGCATTGCTGTTCGGGGCTGTGGCGGCACCTGCGAGCGAAACGGCCGGGCTCGCGAAGAGTTGACCGGCCATGAAGAGGCGGCCCTCGCGGGCCGCCTTTTTTCTCGCGTCGTGCAACTCAGTGCGCGGGCGCGGGCACGAGCTTGCGGATCTTTCCGCTCCCTTCTTCGGCAATGAAGAGATCGCCGTTCTTGTCGAGTGCGAGGCCGGCCGGGGCACTGAATTGCGCCGCCGCTCCGATGCCGTCGCTCGCCCCTCTGGTGTCGCTGCCCGCAAGGGTCGTGACCACGCCAGACGGCGAGATGCGCCGCACCCTGTTGCCGGCGGTTTCGACAACATAGCAATAGCCCTTGCTGTCGATCCCGATGCCGTACGGGTAGTTGAAGCTGGCCGCGGCACCGATGCCATCGGCAGACGTCCTGGTCCCGTTGCCGGCCAGCGTGGTGACCTCGCCTGTCTGCGTGATCTTGCGGACCCTGCTGTTGAGCCCGTCCACGACGTAGATGTTGCCGTCGGCATCCAGGGTCATGTGCGCCGGGCTGCTGAATCTCGCCGCCGAGCCCGTGCCGTCCACGAATCCGGCGTTGTTGCCGCCTGCCAGGGTCGTGACCACGCCCGCCGGATCGATCTTGCGGATCTTGTTGCCTTCGGACTCGGCCACATACAGATTGCCGGCGCTGTCGATCGCGAGGCCGCGGGGACCGAAGAAGGTGGCCGCGGTTCCAATACCGTCGTTCGACGACTGGGCACCGCTGCCCGCCAGTGTCGTCACCACGCCGGCCTGCGAAATCTTCAGCACCTTGTGCTGTCCGCTGCTGGCGACATACACGTTGCCGTCGCTTCCGACGGCGACCCCGAACGGATTGTCGAGCGCCGAGGCCAGCGTGGTGACGGTTCCGTCCGCCGCGATCTTGCGAAGACCACCATTCCATTCGGTGACATAGAGATTGCCGGCGGCGTCGAAGGCGGCGCCCACGGGGCCCGCGAACGCAGCCGTCTGAAGGGTGCTGACTTCCGCTGCGCCCGTACCGCAGACGACGCTCACGTTGGTCACGTCGGCGCTTGCCGAGCCGTCGCCGTTGCTCACGGTGCAGACCATCCATCTGTTCTGCTGATTGACGGTGACGGCATAGCCCCCGGTCACGGCGGTCGGGAAGGCGAATGCACCGTTGGCGTTCAGTTCGAGGGCGTCGCCGCCGTTGTTGAGCAATGTCACTTGCTGTCCGCTTTCCAGTCCGGACACCGTGCCGGAAATATGAAAGCTCGTTGGCGCAGCCGGCTCGGGCGTGACCGAAGGCGCGGGCGACGAAGGGGGCGTGGCCGCCGGGAAGAAGTAGCCCGGCGATCCGCCGCCACCTCCGCCGCCGCAGGCTGCGAGGCCGGCAAGGACAGCGATGCCCACCGCGCGGGTGATGGGGGTGGGCCACGCCGCGAGACGTCGCGGCGATGCCGATGAAATGATGTTCGTCATGCTCTTTTTCGGGTGTCCTTCTTCACCTGCTGCGTTGGCTCGATGCACTGCGCGCCGCCGTGTAGCGGGAGCGAGTGGCGGCCAGTCAGGTTAGAGCTGAAGGCGAAATTGAAACTGAGCGTTTCTGAGCGGCGTTGCCCTGACGCAGCGCTCGGCCGCGTCAGGATCGGGCCCCGGCGGCGTGCGGGACTACTGGGGAGCGGTCGCGCCCTTGTTCGGATTCAGCAAGAACTTCTCCCCCGTCGCCTGCTTCCCGTACACCCCGATCGCATCGAGCTGCAGCGCCTCGACCAGCGACACCTCGCGCGTGTACTTGCTGGCGAAGGTGGTCTTCAGCTCCGCCACGACGCGGGCCTTCAGGCGTTGCGTGCCTTCGTCGCCCAGCTTCTGCAGGAACGGGAACAGCAGCCAGCCGCCCATGCCCCAGGCCATGCCGAAGTTGCGCACGAACTCGGTCGGGCCGCGGTCCAGGCCGCCGTAGATGTAGACCTGCTTGTGGGTGGTCGAGCCGTAGCGGCTGTATTCCTTGGCGGTGCGGTTCAGCGCCGCTTCCATGCAGCCGAGGATCTGCCCCGCGAGCTTGCCGCCCCCGGTGGCGTCGAAGGCCAGCGTGGCGCCGGTCTCGACCAGTGCCTGCGTCAGGTCTTCGAGGAAGGTGGGCGAGGTCGCGTTGCACACATACTTCGCGCCCAGTCCGCGCAGCAGGTCTTCCTGCTCCTGCTTGCGCACGATATTGACGAGCGCGATACCGTCCTTCTGGCAGATCTTGTTGAGCATCTGGCCCAGGTTGGACGCCGCCGCCGTGTGCACCAGCGCCTTGTGGCCTTCCCTGCGCATGGTCTCGACCATGCCGAGCGAGGTGAGCGGGTTGACGAAGCACGATGCGCCTTCGGCCGCGGTGGTGCCGGGCGGCAGTTCGAGGCACATCGCGACGGGTACGGCGCGGTACTGCGAATACATCGCGCCGCCGATGGCGGCCACGGTCTTGCCCAGCAGCGCTTGCGCGGCGGGCGACGATCCTGCCTTCACCACCACGCCCGCGCCTTCGTTGCCGACCGGCATCGACTGGTCGAGCCGCGCGGCCATGGCGGGGCGGGCGCGTTCGGGCACGGTGGCCGTGACCACGGGCCGCTCGGCGGTGCCGGAGGCCTTGGCGGTGCTCATGTCGGCCGCGCCGAACAGCAGGCCGAGGTCCGACGGATTGAGAGGGGAGGCCTCGACGCGGATCACCACTTCGTGGGCCTGCGGTTCGGGAATGGGGTCGTCGTGCAGCGAGAGTTCGAGCTCGCCGTTCGAGCGAATGAGGGAGCGGATTTGCAGTGCCATGGAAGAGCCCTTCGTGAAGCTTCGCAGATGGCCGTCGGCCACGGGGCGGCCAGTATAGGAGCGGGGTCTGGAAGCCGCTGGCGCCTTCAGGACACCACGGGAATCACGGGGGCATGCGCCAGCGCATGGCGCATCCGGGCGGGGTCGAGGCGCTCGATGTAGCGCGGGATGTTGCGCCACAGCGTGTGGTAGCCGTAGCCGCCGCGCAGCATTTCGTGGCGGGCGCTGTCCTTGTCCCAGTCCTGCACGGCCATGCGGTACACCGCCGCGATCACGCCCGTGCGGTCGGCGCCGTGCATGCAGTGGATCAGCACCGGGCCCTGCTTTTCCGCCTCGCGGATGGCGAGCAGCGCGCGCAGCACCTTGGCGTCGTCGATGGACCAGGTGTTGATCGGCACCCGCACCAGCCGCACGCCGGAGCCGGCGAACACTTTCTTGTCGTCGTTGAACGAGCGCAGGCTCACCACGGTGCGGATGCCCAGCGACTGCAGCGCCGCCATGTTGGCGCGACGGGGCTGCGCGCTGCGGTACAGCGTGGGCGTGATGCGGTGCAGGTTCTCGACGCGCAGCTCGTCGAGCGGGTCGGCCCAGTGGCCGGGGCGTGCGTCGGAGGCGATCGTCATGGCTTGCGCTTCTTCCAGTGGCGCACCGTGAGGATCAGCAGCGCCACCGCGAGGCCGCCCCAGTAGTCGACCGGCGCGCCCCACAGCCAGTGCTTGTGCCAGAACGCGTCGGTCGGGTTGAAGCGCGCCCAGCCGAAGGCCGGGTTGATGATGAACCACAGAAAGTCCTCGCAGACCCAGAACACGATCAGCCCCGCCACCGCGAGCCCGACGTCGCGCCACGTCCAGCGGCCGTTGAAGGCCAGCGGCGAGAAGAACACCAGCGCCATGAAGGTGAACACCCATGCGTGGTAGCCCGTCATCGCGCGGCCGCCCCAGAAGATGTCGAGCCAGATGCTGTTCTCGATGCGCCAGGTCGGCAGCGACGTGGCCCAGCCGGCGCCGCCTTCGATCTGGATTTCGGCATTGGCGAAGAAGAAGGCCATGACGGCCACCCAGACGAGATAGCCGAGCGTGCGGCCCACGCCGGTCTTTTCAGTGTCGCGGTTCATGCGGCGCGATCCGACAGCACGTGCTGCAGCACCGCGCGCGCCGCCCGCGGCTTGCCCAGCGCGCGGCTGCGGGCGGCCATGTTCGCGAGCTTGGCGGTGTCGGCCATCAGGCGCGCGACCTTGTAGTCGAGGCCGATGGCGTCGTAGGCCAGCCATGCGGCGCCTTCTTCCATGAGGAAGCCGGCGTTGTGTTCTTCCTGCCCGGGAATGGGCGATATCAGCAGCATCGGCTTGCCCAGCGCCAGGCACTCCGACACGGTGAGCCCGCCCGGCTTGGTGACGACGAGGTCGGACGCGGCCATCATCTTGTGCATTTCGTTGGTGAAGCCGATGGCGACCACGCGGCCCGGGTGGCGCCTGGCCAGCGCCTCGAGCTTGCCGTAGGCCTCCACGTTGCGGCCCGCGACGGCGATCACCTGGAAGTTGCCTTCCCCGCCGAGGCCGAGCACGCGCTCGACCATGCTCGGCAGGTCGCCCACGCCCGCGCCGCCCGAGGCCATCAACAGTACCGGCCGCGACGGATCGAGGCCCAGCTCCGCCGCGCAGGCGTCGCGCGCGAGCGCCGGAGCATCGGGCTCGGAGAATGCCGGCATCACGGGAATGCCGGTGACATGGATGCGGTCCGCCGGAATGCCGCGCGCCCGCAGGCGGAACGCCACTTCCTCGGTGGCAGCGAGGTAGCCGGTCATGCCCGGCACCAGCCACATGTTGTGCAGGTCGTAGTCGGTGATCTGGAGCCACACGGGGTAGTCGATGCGGCCCCGGTTGCGCTCGCGCATCAGCAGCTCGGCAGGCAAAAAGTGCGTGCAGATGACGGCGTCGGGTTGCTCGCGGCGGATTTCCTTCACCAGCGCGCCGGTGCTCAGCCGCTCGATGCCGCGGCGCAGGCGCTGCGAGGGCGCGTGGTGGGGCGTGGTGTCGGTGCGCTGGTGCAGGTACGACCAGAGCTCGGGCGCCCGGTTCACGAGCTGGATGTACCAGTCGGTGTAGACCTTGCGAAAGCCCCCGGCCACGTGGGCCATCGCATCGATGTGGACCGCCGTGCAGGGCGGGGCGAGGGTCTGGGCGGTGGCGGCAAGCGCCTGTGCTGCACGCACGTGGCCGTTGCCGGCGCTCACGCTGAGGATCAGGAGTTTGGTCATGAAATCCGGGAGTTGCGCGGATTATGGCGATGCCTTGTTGCACTCCCTCCCGAAACGCCTGACCCGACAAAGCCTACAGCGGCGCCCGCGAAGTGATGAACTGATTCACCCCCGCGGCAGCACGCGCGCGAACAGCATCGAAAGTCGTGCTCTCCACAATGCGCCCGTTCTCGAACACCGTCTGCAGCAGATCGGCCTGGCCCGCCGCCAGTGTCTCTTCACGCACGGTGCTCTCGATGCCGTTCGCATTGCGCACCAATGCAAGACGCCCCTTCTTCGAAGCCTTGCCCACGTCTCCCACGGGCGACTTGTAGACATCGCGCCACTCGCCGTTCACCTGCATGGCCGAACACTTCATCGCCCACTGCATCGTGTCGCGATTGACCTGCTGCAGCAGACCGCCGCCCATGCCGAAGGAAATGTTCTCCGTCGAAAAACCGTTGTGGAAGAAGTTCGACAGGCACAGCCGCAGCGAATCGAGATTCACGCCGTCGCCCTGGATGATGCGCACGTTGTTCAGCACCCGAAAGCCCTTGGCGTTGGTCGTGGTGCCGAAGCGGTCGGCCAGGATCTGCGCCACCTTCAGCGTGGTTTCAGCCGGGTCGCCCGAGTCCGGCCGCACCACCAGCGTCGCGCCCGAGGCCACCACCTTCGCCTTCAGCTCCTCGCCCCAGATGCGCGCGCAGGCATTGAAGATGTCGTAGCTGTCGCTCACCACCGCGAATGTGGCGCCGGGCTTGCCGAACTGCTCGACCATGTTCCCGTACGCATCCGCCTCGTGCTCGCGGCCCCAGCCCGTGATGGTGCTGTGCTCGGCGGCGGGAATCGAGAAGCCCGCCACGTCGCAGTCGTAGTACCGGCGTGCCGCCACCAGCGCGGCGAGCGTGTCGGTGCCCATGAAATTCACCAGGTGGGCCATGCCGCCAAGCGCGGCTGACTCGAGACTCGACACGCCCCGCGCGCCGAAGTCGTGCAGCCTGAAGGCGATCTGCCCTTGCGGGTCGTCGCAGGTCGCTTCCAGGTAACGCAGCAGCGTGGTGCGCGCGGCCGCCGACAGCGTGGCCACCGTGGTGGGGTACCAGATGGCGCGCAGCAGCTCGGTTTCGAGAA
Organism: Variovorax paradoxus; assembly: GCF_022009635.1. Taxonomy (NCBI): domain Bacteria; kingdom Pseudomonadati; phylum Pseudomonadota; class Betaproteobacteria; order Burkholderiales; family Comamonadaceae; genus Variovorax; species Variovorax paradoxus. The sequence goes on along the minus strand of NZ_CP091716.1, from coordinate 6,725,487 downwards.
AGCTCGTGACCCAGAAGAACTCGGGGTCGGTGTTCTCGATGGTCGCGAGCACGTTGTGCACCGGCGTCACGCTGCCCTCGGGCACGGCGCGGATGCGCACCGGCATCAACCCGCCGTGCTTCTCGATGAGGCGCAGCCAGCCTTCGCGGTTGAAGGGCTCGCCGTGCGCGGCCATGAGCAGGGCGGCCTCTTCCACGTCGTCGCGCGTCACCGGCGTCTGCAGGTATTCGCGAAGGTAAGCCTGCAGCCCGAAGAACAGCGAGTGGCTGAAGATGCCGCCGCGCGACTCGATGTAGCTGTACACCGTCTGCGTGCCGGGCGGGTACTGCATCCAGTGCGACACCTTGTAGGAGTCGGTACGCAGCAGCAGGTTGTTGCCCAGGGGCGAGGAGGTGAGATTGCGGTTCATGTGAAAGCTCCTTTCACGTTGGCCCCGTCAACCGGGGCCGTTCTTGCTGACAAGGCCGGGGCGTTCAGTTCTTGCCCAGGCCACCCAAAAAATGATTCGCGATGAAGAAGTGGTCTTCGTAGATGCGCTCCTGCATGTCGAGGAACTCGGCAATGGGCACCCAGCGCACTTCGGCCGCGTCGTCGTCGGCGCGCACGTCCGAAAGACCCGTCCACTGGTTGTGCGCCAGCTCGAAGAAGAAGCCGTGCGTGATGGTGCGGCCGCGCTGCGAGCGCTCGGGCGCGTCGAACACGTGGCTGGCCTTCATGCTGCCGTTGAGCACGGGCACCGGCACCTTCAGGCGGGTTTCTTCCTTCAGCTCGCGGATGGCCGCCTCCTGCAGCCGCTCCTGCTGGCCGACGAAGCCGCCGGGCAGCGCCCAGGTGCCCTTGCCGGGATGGAACTTGCGCTGCACCAGCAGGATGTGGCCGGCCTCGACCACGACGGCGTCGACCGTGGTGTAGATCGGCGGAAAGTCGCTGCCCGCGTAGCGGTACTTGTCGCGGTAGTCGACCAGGAAGGCGCGTTCTTCGCAGAGCTCGGCGTAGTCGGCGGTGCGGGTGAACTGGTCGAGGAAAGCGGCCGTGCCGTCGGGCAGGTCGGCGCGCGCGAGCTGGCCGCGGTTCTCGGGGTCGAAGTAGAGGCTGCGCACGTCGGTGGCGTTGAGGCTCTCCACGCTGTTCTGCCCGACGAACTCCCAGTGCGGGAACATCTTCAGGTAGTAGCTCGATGCGTCCTTCAGGTGGCCCACCAGCGCCACCCTGGCCTTGGCGGGCGCCAGGCCGTCCTGCGCGATGAGCCGCTCGACCGCCGACTGGATCGACGCGATCCAGATCTGGTCGTTGTAGGGCGAGTCGCCCACGCCGACCACGCTCACGCGCATCTGGTCGCTGCTGCGAAGGCAGGCGCGCACCATGCGTTCGCGTTCGTCGAAGGTGAAGGGGTTCTTGACGCTGCGCGGCTGCCGGTCGGAGCCGACCACCACGATGACCCGATCGGCGGCGCGGGAGGCCTCTTCGATGAGTCGTTGATGTCCGAAATGAACGGGCTGGAAGCGCCCGATGACGATGGCGTACTGGTACTTGCGTGTGTTTTGCGTGTTCATTTGGGAATCCCCCAAAAAGGGCGCGATCAGCTCGCGCTTGCGTTCAGGATAGCATCGGTGCCGCACATTGATCAAGCCTTCCGATGACCGAGCCCTCTTCTCCCCCCTCCGATGCCGTGCGCCTGAACAAGCGCATGGCCGAACTGAAAATGTGCTCGCGCCGCGAGGCCGACGAATGGATCGCCAACGGCTGGGTCAAGGTCAACGGCAGGCCGGCCGAGATGGGCGTCAAGGTCACGCCGTCCGACCGCATCGAGATCGACAAGGCGGCCAAGGGCCAGCAGGCGAACCAGGTCACCATCCTCATCAACAAGCCCATCGGCTACGTGAGCGGGCAGGCCGAGGACGGCCACGATCCGGCGGTCGTGTTGTTCACGCCGCAGAACCGCTGGGCCGAGGACAACGCGCGCTTCTTCTTCAGCCCGCAGCAGCTGCGCGGCCTCGCGCCGTGCGGCCGGCTCGACATCGACTCCATCGGCCTGCTGGTGATGACGCAGGACGGGCGCATCGCGCGCCAGCTCATCGGCGAAGACTCGGTGATGGAAAAGGAATACCTGGTGCGCGTGGCCTACCACGGCCTGGGCCAGCCCGCGCCCACCGGCCAGCTGGTGCGCATGGACGACGACGACCCCGTCACCACCAACGTGCAGGCGGTGTTCCCGCCCGCCATGCTCGCAAGGTTGCGCCACGGCCTGAGCCTCGACGGCCAAGCGCTGAAGCCGGCGCGGGTCGAGTGGCAGAACCCGGAGCAGCTGCGCTTCGTGCTCACCGAAGGCAAGAAGCGGCAGATCCGCCGCATGTGCGAACTGGTCGGCCTGAAGGTGGTGGGCCTGAAGCGGGTGCGCATCGGCAAGGTCATGCTGGGCAACCTGCCGGTGGGGCAATGGCGATACCTGGCGCCGCACGAGAAGTTCTGAGCCTGCGCGCGCTGAACCGCGCCACGCTCGCGCGGCAGATGCTGCTGCAGCGGCGCGCCCTGACGGCGACGCAGGCCGTCGAGCGGCTGGCCGGGTTGCAGGCGCAGGCGCCCAACCCGCCCTACATCGGCCTCTGGAGCCGCATTGAAGGCTTCCGGCGAGAGCAGCTCACCGATGCGCTGCGCAAGCGCCGCATCGTGCGCATGTCGACCCTGCGCGGCACCCTGCACCTGATGAGCGCGCGCGACGCGTTGGCATGGCGCCCGCTGCTGGAGCCCGTGCACCAGCGCGGCCTGCTGGGCAACCACAAGAAGGCGCTCGACGGCCTCGACCGCGCGGCGGTGATCGAGGCGGGGCGCGCGCTCCTCGCAGAGCGGCCACGCACCGGCGCCGAACTCGGGCAGGCCCTGGCCCTGCGCTGGCAGGGGCGCGAGACCGCTTCGCTCGCCGGGCTGATCCGCAACAACCTGCCGCTGGTGCACCTGCCGCCGGCCGGCACCTGGAACTCGCACCAGAGCGCGCTGCTGCAGCCTCTTGGCGACTGGCTCGGGGATGCCGTCGATGCCGGCCCGGCCTCGCACGACGACCTGCTGCTGCGCTACCTGGCCGCCTTCGGGCCCGCCACGCTGGCCGATGCCGGCGCATGGTCTGGCCTCACGGGCTGGAAGGCCGTGGCCGAGCGCCTGCGGCCCCGGCTGCGCGTGTTCTCGGGCGAAGACGGCCAGGAACTCTTCGACCTGCCTCGCGCCCCCCGGCCAGATCCCGACACGCCCGCGCCGCCGCGTCTCGTGGCGGAGTGGGACAACCTGCTGCTCTCCCATGCCGACCGCAGCCGCGTGCTGAGCGAGGCACACCGCGCCCGCGTGTTCACTGCCAACGGCATCGTGCGCGGCACGGTGCTGCTCGACGGCTTCGTGGCGGGCGTCTGGAAGATCGAGCGCGAGAAGAAGAACGCCGCCACCGTGCTGCTGGAGCCGTTCGCACGCTGGTCGAAGTCAGACCGCGCCGCAGTGGAGAAGGAAGCCCTCGACCTGCTGGCCTTCGCCTCGGGCGGCGAGGGCGAGCGCCACGCCGTTCGCATGTCCTGATCCTGTGGCGGCAGGCCATTGCCCCCGCGATGCATGCGCCGCCTAAGCTGCGCCTAAGTATTCACACCTACTCTGCGCCACGGCGCAGGCACTTCCGATCATCCCGTTCGCGTGCTACCTTGCGGCCTGAGGAGTCGCCGCAATGCGCGTTCTGCTGGTGGAAGATGACGAAATGATCGGGCGCAGCCTCAAGCAGGCGCTCGAAGGTGCGGGCTGGTCCGCGGATTGGGTGCGCGACGGCGAACTCGCCCAGAGCGCCCTGGGCGACGGCGGCTACACCTGCGTGCTGCTCGACCTGGGCCTGCCGAAGCAGGACGGCACCGAGGTGCTGCGCCGCGCCCGCGAACGCGGCGACGCCACGCCGGTGCTGGTGCTCACCGCCCGCGACGGCCTCGACGACCGCATCCACAGCCTCGACCTCGGGGCCGACGACTACCTGCTCAAGCCCTTCGAATTCCGCGAGCTGCTCGCGCGCATGCGCGCCATCGTGCGGCGCCGCGACGGTGCGGCGCATTCGCTGGTCGGCAGCGGCACGCTGCAGCTGGACCTCACCACGCGCGAGGTGCTGGTCAACGGCGAGCGCGAGGCGCTCACCGCGCGCGAGTTCGCGCTGCTGCATGCGCTGCTGGAGCGCCCCGGCGCCATCCTCTCGCGCGAACAGCTCGAGAACCGAATCTACGGCTGGGGCGAGGAAGTCACCAGCAACGCGATCGACGTGCTGATCCACGGCATGCGGCGCAAGCTCGGCGCCGACGCGATCCGCAATGTCCGAGGGCTGGGATGGCGAGTGGTTGCATGATGAGGCTCGCCCCTAGCCTTCGCGCACTTCGTATCGCCGCGGCATTTCGCGAACGGGCCGTTGGTTTATGACCGGCGGGGACCGTAGCAGCGGCCGCTGGTGGCGGCCGCATTCGCTGCGCACGCAGCTGCTCTTGTGGCTCATCACGCTGCACCTGGGCGCCGCGGTGCTGACCGCCTGGTTCTCCTTCGTGGCCTACGGCAACCTCGTGCACAACGCGATGGACGACCAGATGCGCCTGGTGGCCGATTCGTACGGCGGCAGCGATCCCCTGAAGATCCCGCGTCCGATGGACGGCGAAGCCGCGTTCTCGCGCGGCGTCTTCATCGTGCAGATATGGAGCCCCGACGGCCACACGCTGCGCGCCAGTTCGTGGCCGGTGCTCGCGGTGCCGCTGCAGTCCCGTGCGGGCTTCAGCGACGTGAGCACGGGCGCGCATGCGCAGTCGAGCTGGCGCGTGTTCACGGCCGAGCCCGGCCCGCGCGCCGACCAGCCGCGCGTGCAGGTGCTGCAGAACGAGGACTACCGCCGCCGCCGCGCCCTGCGCCGCGCGTTGCTCGAGGGCCTGCCGATCACGCTGCTGCTGCCGCTGGCGCTGCTGATCCTGTGGATCATCGTGTCGGCCGCCTCGCGCTCGCTGCGCGCGGTGGCGCGCGATGTGGCCTCGCAGGACGAGCGCAGCCCCACCGAGCTGTCGCTGGCGCGCGTGCCCGAAGAGATCGCACCGCTGGTGGGCGCCTTCAACAACCTGCTGTCCCGCGTGCGCAGCGCCTTCGCGACGCAGCGCCGCTTCGTGCAGGACGCGGCGCACGAGCTGCGCACGCCGATGGCCGCCATCGGCCTGCAGATAGAGAACCTGCGCGCGCACGTGCCGGCCGGCGAGGCGACCGAGCGCTTCAATCAGCTCGAAGCCGGCGTCACGCGCGCGCAGCACCTGATCGAGCAATTGCTCAACCTGTCGCGGCAGGACGCACCGCAACGCAGCACCGCGGGCGAGTGTGTCGACATCGAAGTGCTGCTGCGCGAAAGCGTGAGCCAGCTGATGGTGGTGGCCGATGCGCGGCGCGTGGACATCGGCTTCGAAGGCAGCATCGCCGCGGTGGTGTTCGCGCCGGCGGCCGAGCTGCGCAGCGTGTTCGACAACCTGATCGACAACGCGCTGCGCTATGCGCCCGAAGGCGGCGTGGTCGACGTGAAGCTGCATCAGTTCGGCGGCCATGCGGTGGTCGACGTGCTCGACAACGGCCCCGGCATTCCGAAGGCCATGATGGGCCGCGTGTTCGACCGCTTCTTCCGCGTGCCCGGCGCGGCGGCCGGCGGCAGCGGCCTGGGGCTGGCCATTGCGCGCACGGCGGCGGAGCGGCACGGTCTGCGCATCGAACTGCATAACCGCGACGACGGCCCGGGATTGATGGCGCGCGTACACCTGCCGCCGTCCCCGCCTTCGCCTGCGTCTGTTTCCTACTGATGAGTGCCAAAGGCCACGGATAGGCGCGGACTCTCACCCGCACCTAACTCTTCGCTCACCTTCACATCAGTCTGCGTGCCTAGAGTGCACTCAGGTCCTGCCACGCGCAGTTCGCGTGATGGCACGAGGCCGGAGACAACATGCCCTCAGGAGAACACACCATGCGTATTTCCCTCAAGCTTCTCGCCGTCGGTTCTTTCGCTGCCATCGCGGCGCTGGGCACTGTCGGTGCGTCGGCCGAAACCACCGATGGTTCGGACTTCCATCCGCTGCAGATGAACTCGCCCGTGAACCCCGATGTCCAGGCCGGCGCGATGGCCGCGGCCCGTCCGACCGGCACCGAGCCCGTTGGCCAGTCGACCAGCGCGCCCGCGATGAACTCGACGATGCCGGTGTCCGACATCCAGGCCGGCGCCTATGCGGCGTCGCACCCGACCGGCACCGAGCCGATCGGTCAATCGACTTCGCTGCCGATGGTGAAGTCGGGCAGCGGCAGCTGAGCGATCAGTCGTCGTTGCTGCTGCTGAGCAGTGCACGGTAGATCACCGCGCCGACGATGGCGCCCGCGATGGGCGCCACCCAGAACAACCACAGTTCCGACACCGCATAGGACGGCCCGAAGAGGGCCGGGCCCGTGCTGCGTGCGGGGTTCACCGAAGTGTTGGTCACGGGGATCGACACCAGGTGGATCAGCGTGAGGCACAGGCCGATGGCCAGCCCCGCGAAGCCACCGGCCGCGCGCTTGGCGGTGGCACCGAGGATCACGATCAGGAACACGGCGGTCATCACTACTTCGGTGATGAGCGCCGCGGTCATGCCGTACTTGCCTGGCGAGTGCTCGCCGTAGCCGTTGGTGGCGAAGCCGCCGATGTCCGCGCCCGGCTTGCCGGTGGCGATGAGGTAAAGCACGCCCGCCGCCGCGATGGCGCCGAGCACTTGCGCCACGATGTAGCCCGCGAGTTGAGAGGCCCTGAAGCGGCCCGCCGCCGCGAGGCCGATGGACACCGCAGGATTGAAGTGTCCGCCCGAGATCGGCCCCAGCGCATAGGCCCCGGTCACCACCGTGAGGCCGAAGGCCAGCGCGACCCCGTGAAAGCCGATGCCGGTACCTGGAAAGGCCGCCGCGAGCACTGCGCTGCCGCAGCCTCCGAGCGTGAGCCAGAAAGTACCGATGAACTCGGCCGCCCATTTCTTGCCGGTGCTGTGTTCCATGACGCTCCATCCTGAAGTTGAGGGTTTGCGCCGGCCGCCGGCCTTTGCGCGGGGCGGATTCTAGGAACGGCAAACGCGCTGTCGCCGCATGTCTTTCGGCCTGGCGGAACCTGTTCACGTTCGCCTCCGCTTTGTGCATTCGCACCGTCGGCCGCGCATTCGCGAACCGAGCATTCCTTCACGTTTTCAGAGCGTGACCACGATCTTTCCGAAGGGTCCGCGCGCGAGGTGATCGAGCGCGTCGGGCAATGCATCGAACGCGTAGCGCGCCGCGATCACCGGCTTGAGCGCGTTCACGTCGACGGCGCGCACCAGGTCTTCCAGGGCGCGCCGGTGGCCCACGCCGATGCCCTGCACCGTGGCGCGGCCCAGCACCATGGCATAGAACGACGCGCTCAGGGTCTCGCCTTCGAGCATGCCGATGATCGACACGCGCCCGCCCTGCCTGAGCGCCTGCAGCGAGCGGTCGAGGTTGGGTCCGCTCGCGAGCTCGAGCACATGGTCGGCGCCGCGCCCGTGCGTGAGCCTGCGCACTTCGGCCGGCCAGTCGCTGCTCCGCGCCAGCACGTGCGATGCACCGAGCGCGAGCGCCTGCTGGCGCTTGTCTTCGCTGCCCGTGACCACGATGGCCCGCGCGCCATGCAGCCGCGCGATCTGCAGGCCGAACAGCGCGACGCCGCCGGTGCCGTGGATGAGCACCGTCTCGCCCGCGCGCAGCCCGCCGGTCTCGGCCAGCGCGAACCAGGCGGTGAGGCCGGCGCAGGGCAGGGTGCTGGCCTCGGCCAGGCTCAGCGTGGCGGGCGCGGTCACGGCCCAGTCCGCGTCGATGCACACGTGCGAGGCCAGCATGCCCGGTCCCGGGCCGCCGAGCAGCGTGGCGCCGGCCTGCCAGTGGCTGTCGATCCAGCCGCCCCAGAAGGTGCCGAGCACGCGGTCGCCGGACGCGAAGCGCGTCACGCCCTCGCCCGCGGCCACCACGGTGCCCGCCATGTCGGAGCCAGGCGTGAAAGGCAGCGCCAGCGGCATGCCCATGCCGTCGCGCACCATCAGCAGGTCGCGGTAGTTGAGCGCCACCGCGCCGACCCGCACCAGGATCTGGTTGGCGCCCGGCGCGGGCAGGGGCGCTTCGGCCTGTTCGAGATTCGCGCGGCCGAGCTTCGGCAGTTGCCAGCGCCGCAGCGTTCGGGTTTCTTGCATGAGAGGACTCCGGGGAAAAGAAAGATGCCTTCATGCTATTGACGATGCCATGTACCCGGTGGCGGATAATTTTCGCTTTACTGGTGCTTGAAAGTCTCCAATGGGTCAACGTCTTCAGGGCATCGAGGAATTCGTCGCGGCGGTGGAAGCGGGCAGCTTCGCGCTGGCCGCGCAGCGCCTGCATGTCACGCGCTCGGCGGTGGCCAAGAGCATCGCGCGGCTCGAGGCGCGCCTGAACACGCGGCTCTTCCTGCGCACCACGCGCAGCCAGAGCCTCACCGAGGAAGGCCACGGCTACTACGAGCGCTGCCGCCGCGCGCTGGCCGAGCTGGAGGCGGCCGAGGCCGTAGCCGACGTGGCGCGCAGCACCGCCTCCGGGCTGGTGCGCCTGAGCATGCCGGCGATGCTGGGCCGGCTGAAAGTGGGGCCGCTGCTGCTGGCGCTGGCGCGGCGGCATCCGCAGCTGTCGCTCGAACTCTCGTTCAATGACCGGCGCGTGGATCTGGCCGAGGAGGGGCTCGACCTGGCCATCCGCAGCGGCGAGCTGGCCGATACGGACGAACTCGTCGCGCGGCCGGTCGGCATGCAGTGGATGGCGTTGTGCGCCGCGCCCGCCTACCTGGCCGAGCGCGGGCATCCGCGCGGCGTGGCCGAACTCGCCGCGCCGCACGAGGCGGTGCTCTACGCGCGCGACGGGCAGGTATCGGCCTGGCGCTTCCACGCGGCCGAAGGCGGCCCTGCGGAGCCGACCGAAGTGACGCTGCCCTCGCGCCTGCGCTGCGACAGCGCCGAGGTGCTGCTGGAGGCCGCCATCGGCGGCATGGGCCTGGCGCGCCTGCCGGCCTGGCTCGCCGCCGATGCGCTGGCGGCCGGCACGCTGGTGCGCGTGTTCGACGAGCCGCAGCCCTTCGGCTTCGCGCTGCACGTGATCCGCTCGCGCAGCCGCTACCTGCCGCTGAAGACGCGCGTCGTGGTGGACTGGCTGGCCGAGCACCTGCCGCCGCTGCTGGCCGCGCGCTGAAGACCCGCGCGGGCGCTATCCTGCGGCTTCCATTCATCGAACAACGAGGAGACACGCCGCATGCGCCCATTCGCCATTCCACACATCGCAGCCGCCTTGGCATGCACGGCGCTGCTGGGCGCGTCGAACGCCGCCGCGCAGGGCACCGTCAACGCGCTGTGCAGTACCGACGCGGGCTGGTGCGAGGCGGCCGCCGCGGCCTTCACGCGCGAGACCGGCATCAAGGTGCTGCAGGCCCACAAGGGCACCGGCGAAATCGGCGCGCAACTGCGCGCGGAAGCGGCCAACCCCAAGACCGATATCTGGTGGGGCGGCACCGGCGACCCGTTCCTGCAGGCGGCAGAGCAGGGCCTGCTGGAGCCCTACCGGCCGGCCTACATCAACGACCTGTACGACTGGTCGGTGCGCCAATATGCGATGTCGCAGAACATGGTGGGCGGCTTCTACACCAGCGCCATCGGCTTCGGCTTCAACACCGACCTGCTGAAGAAAAAGAAGCTGCACGAGCCCAAGTGCTGGGCCGACCTGATCAAGCCCGAATACAAGGGCGAGATCGAGATCTCGCACCCCGCCTCCAGCGGTACGGCCTACACCATCATCGCGGGCCTTGTGCAGCAGATGGGCGAGGACGAGGCCTTCGAATACCTCAAGAAGCTGCACCGCAACGTGACCAGCTACACCCGCAGCGGCCAGGCGCAGGCGCCCAACGTGGCCAAGGGCGAAGTGGCCATCGGCGTGAGCTTCATCTTCGGCTTCGAGCGTTGGCGGTATGACAAATTTCCGGTCAAGACCGCCGCGCCCTGCGAGGGCACCGGCTACGAGATCGGCGGCATCGCGCTGGTGAAGGGCGCGCGCAACAAGGAGAACGCCAGGCGCTACTACGACTGGCTCATGAGCCCCGCGGGCCAGTCCATCGGCGGCAAGTCGGGCAGCCTGCAGTCGCCCGCCAACAAGACCTTCAAGCCCGATCCGCGCATCCCGTCGATGGCCGACGTGAAGCTCATCAAGTACGACTTCGAGAAATACGGCAAGGCTGCCGAGCGCAAGCGGCTGATCGACCGCTGGACGAAGGAAGTCGAATCCCAGCCGCGCTGATGACGCGGGCAGGCTACGAGCAGGCCTTGTTGTGGGAGGCGTGCATGCCCTTGGCCTTGGCATCGGCCTCGCTCAGATACTCACCCTTCTTGGTCTTGCCGTAGTAGCGGTCGCCCATGCAGTGGTAGACCTTGGTCTCGTCGTTGGCCCACACCTTGCCGGCACCGCCGCCGGGCGCGGCCGCCATCTTCGTGAGATCGGGCGCGCCGGGTGACTTGGTGGCCGTGCCGGTGCTCGGCGCGACGCCGGTCTTGCCTACGTCGGCCGACTGGGTCTCCACGGCCGGCGCTGCGGCAGCAGGCGCCGCTGCGGCGCTCTTTCCGAACCATGTCTTGATGCCCTTGTGCCCGCGGCAGGCGCCGGCCTTGGTGTCGGGCGAGGCATAGCTGCCGTCCTTGCATTGCACGGTGGTGCCGGCCGGCGCGTCGGCCGGCACTTGCGCCTGTGCGGCGAAAGCGGCGAGGCCGAGGCAGGCGGCGATCCACAGCATCCGGGGATTCTTGTTGTTCATGCAAAGCTCCTGGTGAGTTGGAATGGGGCAACCCGGCAGCTTTAGCGTGCAATCCCAGCGGAAGCTGACTTGGCCCTGCGGCATGGCCGCTCGGCGTGACTTACGGCCGGTTCCGGGCTGCTTCAGCGGGGTCAGGGCGAGCTGGCCGTGAAGGTGACCTGCCCGGTGTAGAGCCCCGCCGGGCGGTTCGTGATGTTGGCGTACGAGAAGGTCCAGTTCGCGGCGCGCTGCGTCACGAGAGTGCCGAAGGCCGTGGGCGTGACGTTCACCGTCCCGCCCGTGCCGGTGTTGGGAATCGCGGGTGCCGGCAGCGTCGGGTCGTCGGTGGCGATGGTGATCTCCGACATCGGGATGGTGTTGGCGCCGCTGGTCAGCGGAGTGCTCGCGGTGGCGCGCAGGGTGATCTGCCCGCCGTTGCTGCGCACCTCCACCGGCAGCGAGACACCCGCTGCGGGCGACACCGCCAGCATCGGCGCGCCGCCATTCCAGTTGGCGGCCGTGTTGTTGCCGGCGACGGGCGTGGTCGGCCCGCCGGGGATAGTGGGCGCGAGCGTGAACGCGGCCGTGTTGATGCTGCCGCTCACGGCCGGCCAGATGCCGTCGCCGAGCCGGAAGAACACGAACTTGTCGATGTTCACGGTGAACTTCAGGTCGGTGAAGGCCGGCGTTCCCAGGCCGGTGGTGGTGGACGTGCCGGCGCGCAGCGGGGCATGAACGGCGACGAGGGCGGCCGCAACCAGCGCGGCGGCGCATGGCAGGGCACTGGCCGCGAAGGGGGCGTGCCCACGCCGCATCAGCGGAACTCCGCGTTCACCTTGAAGCCGCCTTTCTCCCAGTCGAGCGTGCCGCTGGCCTTCAGCGGATACACCGGTGCGGGCGGCGGCCCGTCGGTGGCACCCGTCGCCTTGGGCTGCAGCGCGATCAGGCGGGTCTGCCCCGGCATCACGGGCGTGCCGTCGGGCACCATTTCGAAGCGCTTGCCGGTGGCGTCGGTCGCGTCCAGGCTGCCGTCGAGGCGGCCGTGGGCGTCGCCGGTGTTGCTGACCGTCACGTAGGGCGTGCGCCTGCCCTGCAGTTCGCGCGTGCCGACCTGATTCAGCGCGAGCTTGGGCTCGGCGCCGTTCAGCAACACGTACACCGCCACCGCGATGCGCCCGGTGACCGGCAGGCTCAGGCTGGAGCCGCCCTGGCCGATGGCCGCGCGGTAGGCCGGCTCCACGCCCTCGATGGCCAGCATGAAGCGGCACTCGCCGCGCGGCGCGTCGGCCGGCGGCTCGATCTGGAAGCGGAAGCCCGCCTTGCCGCGCGCCGGCACCTTCACCGTCTTGCGCTCCAGCAGCACCCAGGTGCGGCAACTGCCGGGCTGCAGCGCGTCGAGGTAGGCGATCTCGCCCTCGGGCGAGTAGCTCCAGTCCAGCGTGCGCACGGACACCTCCGTCGGGGTGACGCCCACGTTGTGGATGTCCAGCGACTGGCCCAGCCGGGCGCCGCTCTTGGCCGACAGCTCGAAGCGCGACGGCATGATCGCGATCTCGAACGGAGCGGCCGCCGCGAGCGCGCATCCCGTCGTGGCGGCCAGTGCCAGCAGCGCGCGCGCGAAAGTCCGATGCGGTGGTGTCATGGCAATGTCTCTATTTCAAAATAAGCCTCGAAGCCCAGCGGCATGCCGCGCGACAGCCGCACCTCGCGCACGTCGACCTGCCACGTGAGGTCCAGCGCCTCGTTGAGCCACGCGTCGCGCACCTGTCCGCTCCACACCGGCACCCGGTCGCCGGGGCGCCCGCTGCCGGCGGCGAACAGGCCGTTCGTGCGCCAGCTCACCTGCAGCCCGGCGGGCGAGCGCAGGCCCGGAACCGCCATGGGCAGCACGTAGTAGATGCGCGCCTGCCGCCCCACGTAGCGCGCCGTGGCCAGCCGGTAGTGCACCCGCCCGAAGTCGATGCGCACGAAGGGCGAGACGCTGGCGCCCGGCGTGGTGACGGGCGAGTTGTCGTCCTGCGCGCGCACCTGCGCGCTCGGCGAGGCGGAGTCGTCCAGCCGTTCGACCAGCGCCGCGGCGGGGCCGGGCACGGCCAGCAGCACGGGCAGCAGCACGGGCAGCAGCAAGGCCGTGGTCGCGGTGGCCTTCATGGTCGTCACAGCATCGTTGCCGTGAAGCGCACCGTGCCGCTGTAGCTGCCCGCCGGATACACCGTGGTGTTGGCGTACTGGAAGGTCAGCGTGTTGGACATGAAACGCGTGTCGCCGTTGAGGATGAGCACGGTCGTCGTCGCCGCGTCGAAGCTGGCGAGCGTCTGCACGCCGCCCGCCGCGAAGGCGCCGCTTTGTATGTCGCCCTGGCCGGGGCTGGTCGCGTCGGTCGACACCCAGCTGATCGCGCCGAAGGGAATGACGTTGGTGCCGCAGGTGGCCGAGGTGGTGCAGGTCAGACCCGCCGGCACGGTGGCGGTGAGCGTCACGGGGCGGCTCTCGGGCAGCAGGCGCCCCGGCCGCGCCGGGCTGATGCGGATGGTGATCGACTGCGAGCCGGCGATGGCGGTCCCCGTGGCGAGGCCCGCGTTGGTGCCGGTGGCGTTGAACACCACCTCGTCGATGGCCGCCGCCGAGCCTACCTGCAGGGTGATGCCGTAGGCGGCCGAACTGGTCGGCGCATAGGTGAAGACCGCGTCCGCGCGCGGCGCCAGGCCGGCCAGGAGCGCGATCGCCACCGCCGCGCGCAGCGGCTCAGACACTGGTCGCGGTGTAGGTGATGGTGGTCGTGTAGGTGCCCGGCGTCCAGGTGAGGGCGGTGCCCGTCAGCGAGAACGTCCACGTGCCGGTGGCGACGGTCGAAGGCACGAAGGTGCTCGCCGCGCTGCTGGTGGCCGCCAGCGTCGCGCCGCCGGGGTGCGCCAGGCCCGCGCCGGAAGTCACGCCGATGTTGGCGAGCGCCGGGCCGCCGGTGGGCGCGAAGGCGGCCGCCGTGTAGGTCAGGGAACCGCCGCCGGAGCTGTTGGTCCACGCCGACACCGGCACCGCCGCCGGGTTGGTCACCGTGCCGAGCGTGGGCGCGGTGCCGTCCCAGTTGGCGGCCTCGTTGTTGCCGGCCGTGATGGTCGGCGCGGTGGCCCAGGTGATGGGGGCGGTCCAGCTCAGCGTGTCGCCGGTGCCGGTCTGCGTGCCCACCCGCAGCAGGATCAGCTTGGGCACCGTCACGCTCAGGTTGAGGTGGGCCTGGGCCGTCACGGCGGGCGTGCCGGTGCCGTAGCCGTACTGGCTCTCGGCCAGCGCCACGCCGGCGGCCAGGGCCAGGGCCGTGCCGGCGGCCACGGTGAGCAGTCTCGGGGTTTGTCTCATCTCGGTTTCCTTTGCTTAGCGGTGGAACGAACAAGAAAAGTGGTCACTGCCCGACCTTGATCACGGGGATCGAGGTGCTGGCCTGGCCACGCAGCGGAACATCGACGCTCGCGCCCGCATCGCGCGCCGGCCCCCAGGGCAGCGGCACGGTCTCGGACGTGAGGGTGAGCTGATGGCGCCCCGTGGTCACCAGCGGAAATTCGAAGCGGCCGTCGCGGTCGGTCACGGCGCGGTAGCGGCCGTCGAGCAGCACCTCGACATTGGCGACGCCGCCTTCGCCGATCTGCTGCTGCCCGTCGTTGTTGGCGTCGTAGAACACGCGCCCGGTCACGCTGCCGCCGCCCGCGTTGCCGGTGCGCGCGCCCGCGGTCTGGTAGGCCGAGCCGGCGGAGCCTTCCCAGCGCAGGTAGACGTACACCGTCTTGTCGTTGGTGCGAAAGAGCGTGGGCGTGTTCAGCGCCACCGGCACCGTGGTGGCGCGCGCCTGGTTCAGGTTGGCGGCAATGCCCGCGCGCCAGCCGGGCGCCAGGTCTTTCTCGGCGCTGATCGAGCCCGAGAGGCCGCGGCTGGTGTAGAGGCCGCCGTGCTGCGAGGTGTAGCGCAGGTTGCCTGTCACGCTGAAGCCCTCCGCCATCCAGAAGCGGAACTGCACGCCGGCGGTCGGGTAGTTGCGGGTGACGCCGCTGCTCTGGTCGCGCGCGTAGCCCAGCGTGGTGGTGAGCTCGGGGCGCATGGTCTCGAAGCGCCCGCCGATCCAGTCCTGCTCCCACTGCAGTTCCTGCCCGGTGGCGGTGCCGTCGCCGAGCACGATGGCTTCGTTGCGCCGCACCGAGAGGCTGAAGCGGCTGCGCGGCCAGTCGAAGAAACGCGTCTGGTAGAAGGCGTCCGCGTAGACGCTGCGAAAGCGGCTGCCCGGGCTCTGCGCCTGCGAGGCCGCGCCGGTCGACGCGCCTTCGTAGCGCATCTGCATCAGGTTCAGGCTGCCGCCGAACGAGGTGTTGCGGTCCAGCAGGTACTGGAAGTTGCCGCTCGCGCTGGCGCGGCGATAGCCGAAGAGGTTGAAGCTGTCGTTGGGCGCCGCGCGCTCGAAGTCGAGCGCGCCGCCCCAGTTCATGCGGCTGTCGCTGCGGTCGATGCGCCAGTAGGCGCCGCGCGTGCCGGTGGCCAGCGGGTAGTCGCCGAAGTAGAGATTGGGCCGGGCCGTGTACGCGCCCAGCTCGTGACGGTATGCGCCGGTGCGCGCGCTGGCTTCCACGAAGAGCCCTTGCGAGCTGTCCGTGCGCGCGAGCGGGACCAGTGACGAACTGGTCCGGCTGCCCACCAGCGTGGCGCGGCCCTTGATGTCGCCGTCGCGCAGCAACTCGCTGCCATAGCCGATCGACGTGGCCCAGCTCGTGACGTCCCTGCGGCCGATGCCCTGCGCGCTGAGCGGGTCGTAGTAGTACGCCGGAATGTTGCGGGCCTGGTCGATCTGGAACGACGTGAACCACCGCTCCCCCAGCCGCTTGGTGAGGCCGAGCCATCCCAGCGTGCCCTGACTCTTCTCGAAGCCCGGATAAGGCCCGCCCGCGAGGTTGCCGCGCTCGCCGAAACCCGCGCGCACGTCGAGGTCGGAACTGAAGATGCGCGTGGACGCGCCGCGCACCGTGGTCGAGCCCAGCGAGAGACGGTAGTTGCGCGACAGGCCGTCGGTGAGTTCGCTGTAGATGTCGCCCACCGCAGTGTCGGCGAAGGTCCGCGTGGTCAGCGGAAAGCCCAGGTTGCGCAGCGTGAAGCGTCCGCTGGTGGCCTCGCGCGCATAGCCCAGCGAGCCGATGCCGCCGCCGCTCAGGAAGCTGTCGCCGCTCAGGTGGCGCGCATCGGCCTGCAGCACGAATTCGCCGTAGTTGAGCGTCTCGCGGCGGTACTCGAAGCGCTGGCCGAATTCGCTCGCGCGCTGGCGGCCGTAGCCGGTGCTGGTGGCATCGCCGAAGCCGATGCGGCTTTCCACCAGCCAAGCGCGAAAGCCCTGCGGCTGCTCGGCCTCGGGCGCGGCGTCGCCGGCAGCGGACGCGTCGGGGTTCATGAAGCGGTCTTCGTAGGCCTTGGGCGCGGCATCGATGAGCGCCTTCAGCCGCGCCTGTTCGGCCTGCGCGCGATCGATGGATTCGATGCGCGCGTCAGCCACGACGGGGGCTGGCGTCGCCGCCGGGTTGTTCTTCACCGGGGCGGCGGGCTGCGCGGTCTGGGCCTGCGCGCACGACAGTCCCGCGATGGCGCCTGCGCATCCGAGCCACATGTGCGCGAAGGTCGGGCGCCAGCGTGCTCCGGCGGGACCGACCGCAGTCCACAGTGTCACTCGAATCATCAAACGACATCCCTGTTTTCCCGGGGCGTTGCCGCCCTGTTCCGAATCGAGGAACAGGATATTTCAGAAATGTCATCTATGGTAACTTTTCATGTCTCGAAGGGTTTTCTCAGAGGGCGGCGTTGGTTTTTGCTCTTCAGCAATGCGCAAAATGAAGCCTTTCTATTTCGCCGGCTTCTTGATGAAGTCGAAGGGCCTCCTCATTTGAGAAAGTCGGCGCGCCGTCACCTTGCGGCCGCCGCATCGACTTAGAATTTTTTGGATCCGATATTTCTTTTTCCATGGCTGATTCCTCCAATACCAAACTCCCCTTCCAGGCTGAAGTCGCGCAACTGCTGCACCTCGTCACGCATGCGCTTTATTCGAACAAGGAAATCTTCCTGCGCGAGCTGATCTCGAATGCATCGGACGCATGCGACAAGCTGCGCTTCGAGGCGCTCGACCACCCCGAGCTGTACGAAGGCCAGTCCGAGCTCGACGTGCGCCTGAGCTTCGACAAGGCCGCGCGCACCATCACCATCACCGACAAGGGCATCGGCCTGTCGCGCCAGGAAGCCATCGACAACCTCGGCACCATCGCCAAGAGCGGCACCAAGGACTTCATGAGCAAGCTCAGCGGCGACCAGAAGGCCGACGCGCAGCTCATCGGCCAGTTCGGCGTGGGCTTCTATTCGGGCTTCATCGTGGCGGACAGGATCAGCGTCGAATCGCGCCGCGCGGGCCTGCCGGCCGACCAGGGCGTGCGCTGGGTCAGCGGCGGCGCCGGCGACTTCGAGGTGGCCGACATCACCCGCGCCGAGCGCGGCACCAGCATCACGCTGCACCTGCGCGACGACGCCGACGAATACCTCAACGCCTGGAAGCTCAAGCAGATCGTCGGCAAGTACTCCGACCACATCTCCCTGCCCATCCTCATGGAAAAGGAAGAGTGGAAGGAAGGCGAGAACGACCAGCCCGGCGACATGGTGAAGACCGGCGAATGGGAAACCGTCAACAAGGCCAACGCCCTGTGGAGCCGCCCCAAGAAGGACATCACCCCCGAGCAGTACGAAGAGTTCTACAAGAGCATCAGCCACGACTACGAGGCGCCGCTCGCCTGGAGCCACAACCGCGTGGAAGGCAGCACCGAATACACGCAGCTGCTCTACATCCCCGCCAAGGCCCCGTTCGACCTGTGGAACCGCGACAAGAGCGCGGGCGTCAAGCTCTACGTCAAGCGCGTCTTCATCATGGACGACGCCGAGGCGCTGCTGCCCAGCTACCTGCGCTTCGTCAAGGGCGTGATCGACTCGGCCGACCTGCCGCTGAACGTGAGCCGCGAGCTGCTGCAGGAAAGCCGCGACGTGAAGGCGATCCGCGAAGGCAGCACCAAGCGCGTGCTCGGCATGCTCGAAGACCTGGCGAAGAAGCAGAAGACCGGCCCTGAAAGCGGCGAAGGCAAGATCGACGTGGGCTCGGGCGAATCGGTGCCGGCGCCGGAGCCGACCGAAGCCGTGACCGACGTGGTCGACAAGAACGCGCCCACCGCCGCCGAAACCGCCGCCGCGGCTGCCGACGAATCGGGCAAGTACGCCAAGTTCTACGCCGAGTTCGGCGCGGTGCTGAAAGAAGGCCTGGGCGAGGACATGGGCAACCGCGAGCGCATCGCCAAGCTGCTGCGCTACGCCTCGACCACCACCGACGCGGTGAGCGTGAGCTTCGCGGACTACAAGGCACGCATGAAGGAAGGCCAGGACGCGATCTACTACATCACGGCCGACACCCTGGCCGCTGCCAAGAACAGCCCGCAGCTCGAAGTCTTCAAGAAGAAGGGCATCGAGGTGCTGCTCATGACCGACCGCGTCGACGAGTGGGCACTGAACTACCTGAACGAATTCGACGGCACCCCGCTGCAGAGCGTGGCCAAGGGCGCGGTCGACCTCGGCAAGCTGCAGGACGAAGCCGAGAAGAAGGCCGCCGAGGAAGCCGCCGAGTCGTTCAAGCCGCTGCTCGAAAAGCTCAAGGAAGCGCTCAAGGACAAGGCCGAAGACGTGCGCGTGACCACCCGCCTTGTCGATTCGCCCGCCTGCCTCGTGGTGCAGGACGGCGGCATGAGCACGCAGCTCGCGCGCATGCTCAAGCAGGCCGGCCAGCCCGCGCCCGAGCTCAAGCCGGTGCTCGAAGTCAACGCCGAGCATCCGCTGGTGAAGAAGCTCGAAGGCTCGTCGCACTTCGACGACCTCGCGAACATCCTGTTCGACCAGGCCCTGCTGGCCGAAGGCGGCCTGCCGGCCGATCCGGCGGCCTACGTGAGGCGCGTCAACGCGCTGCTGGTGTGATGGCACGGCCGCGCATCCGTGCAGCAGCAACGGCCACCGTTCCGGCGGCGCTGTTGTTGCTCCTGATGGGCGGCTGTTCTCACTACCAGATCGGCATTCCGCTGGTGCCGGGGCTCTCGTTGGGGCTCGGCGCCACCAAGGACGGCAATTTCTCGGTCGGGCTCAACACCGGCTTCGGCCCGCTCGGCGCGGGCGTGGCCGTGAACAACGGCGGCCAGGTGTCGGGCTCGACCGGCATCGGTGTCGGCGTGGGGCCGGTGGCCACGGGGATCAGCAAGGGCGCGGTGCTCTATGACCCGAAGGCCGCCGCGGCGCCCGTCGTGCCGGCGTCGACCGTGGCTCCGGCCGCGGTCACCGTGACGCCGGCGCCGGGTACGCCCGCTCCCGTGCTGTATTCGACGCCTGCCGCGCCTTTCACGCCGATCGCGCCCGTGGCCCAGGCTGCCGCCGCTCCGACGGCTCCTGCCGCGCCCGCCAGGCCGCCTCTCTTCAAGATCACGCGCCCGCCGCCCGAGCCTGCGGTGAACGTGACCTACCGCACGCCGGCCGTTGCGGCCGCGGCGGCCTCGGCCCGCGAGGCCGGCACGCCGGGCAATCCCGTCGCGCCCTGATGGCCGCGTCTTTTCAATCATCCGCGCCGCGGACCGGCGCGAGGGTGCCCCGATGAGTCTCAGCACAGAAGCCGTCCTGGCGCTCGCCCCCGACGATGCGTCGGCCAAGGCCGCCAAGGGTTTGCTCGCACCGGCCAAGTGGCCCACGCTCGCGTTCTCCGACACCGCCGTGTGGGGCGAATGCCAGGGCAGCGGCAGCAAGCCGTACCAGACCCAGGTCGACCTCACGGGCCCGGTGTTCCGCTGCTCCTGCCCGAGCCGCAAATTCCCCTGCAAGCACGGCCTGGCGCTGATGCTGCTGCGCGCGCAGAGCGAAGCCAGCTTCACGCAGGGCGAGCCGCCGCCGTGGGTGGCCGAATGGCTCGCCTCGCGCCGCGAGAAAGCCGAAAAGAAAGAAGCCCGCGCCGCCGAACCGCCGGCCGCGCCCGATCCCGCCGCGGCCGCCAAGCGCGACGCGCAGCGCTGGAAGCGCATCGAGGCCGGCACGCAGGAACTGGCGCGCTGGCTCGACGACCAGACGCAGCGCGGCCTGGCCTCGCTCGGCAGCGAGCAGCAGCAAGCCTGGAGCGCGATGGCCGCGCGCATGGTCGACGCGCAGGCGCCGGGGCTCGGCCAGCGCATCACGCAGGCGGCCGAACTCATCGGCGTGGGCGAGGGTTGGCCCGCGCGGCTGCTCGACCGGCTCGGGCGGCTGCAGCTGATCGTCGATGCGGTGCCGCGCCGCGAATCGCTGTCGCCTGCCACGCTGGCCGACCTGCGCACCGCGCTCGGCTGGCCGCAGGACCGCGAGGCGCTGCTCGCCGAGGGCGAACGCGTGAGCGACCACTGGCTGGTGCTGGGCCAGTGCATCGACGAGCGCGACACCCGGCTGGTCGAGCGCCATGTATGGCTGCAAGGCCGCGCGAGCGGGCGCCGCGCGCTGCTGCTCGACTACGCCCACGGCGGCCGCGGCTTCGAGACCGGCTGGGTCAGCGGCAGCGAACGCGCGGCGGTGCTGTGCTTCTATCCGGGCCACGCCTCGCAGCGCGCGCTGGTGGCCGAGCTGCCGTCCGATGCGCCCGCCACGGCTGCCCCCGCCAATGACACGCCCGATGACGAATGGCAGCGCATGGCGCGGCAGATCGCCGCCAACCCCTGGCAGCCGCTGCTGCCGATGGTGTGGCCCGACGCCGTGCCCAGCCGCGACGGCGAGCGCTGGTGGCTGCGCCTGGGCGGCGCGCCGCAGGCGCTGCCGATGCAGATCGCCGCGCAGGAAGCCTGGCAACTGCTGGCCCATTCGGGCGGCGCGCCGTTGCGAGTGTTCGGCGAATGGGACGGCGAACAGTTCGCGCCGCTCACCGCATGGCCGACGGGTGCGGCGGTCGGCAGCGCGCCGGTCTGGACGCTGACGGGAGTGCGGATATGAGCGCAGCGCCGGGCCGCCCCAAGCAAGCTCGCACCGCAGTGCGAAGCACGGAGGTCATCGAATGAGCCACTGGAACCAACTGCTGCAGGCTGCGCTCGTCGGCACCTCGCGCCAGCCCGTGCCTCCGGCCGGAGGCATGGCCGGCGAATTCGCCGCACTGCTGCAAGCGCTGCAAGGCGGCGAGGCACAGGGCCAGTTGCTGCGCATGGCGGGGGCCGTCGCTGTCGGCCGGCGCGCGGGCTTCGTCGCGCCGAGCCTGCCGCCATCCGACGCGCCCGTCGCCGCCAACGACGAACGCCCCGAACTCAAGGAACCCGCGCTGCAGGCCGCCATTGCCGATGCGCTGTCGAGCGGCCCGCTGCGCCTGCAGCACGAAGGCCTGGCAGCGCTCGCGGCCGCCGGCCTGCGCCTGCCGAACAGCCTGTTGCCCGTGGCGCTCGACGCCGGCCGCCGCGCCATCGACCTGCGGCCCGTCGTGACGCCCGCGCTCGGCGAACGCGGCCTCTGGCTCGCCGCGCGCAACGACGACTGGCGCTACGCCGTCGGCGCCAGCGAGCAGGCCGATGCGCGGACGCGCTGGGACGAAGGCAGCCTCGACCAACGCGTTGCGGTGCTGCGCGAACAGCGCCAGGGCGACCCGGCCGGCGCGCGCGAACGCCTCGCCGCCGAGCTGCAGCAACTCCCCGCCAAGGACCGCGCCGCGCTGCTCGGCGCGCTCGCCGAGAACCTCGGCCCCGACGACGAGACGCTGATCGACGCCCAGCTCAAGGACCGCGCCCGCGACGTCCGCCAGGCGGCAGTCGAACTGCTGCAGCGCCTGCCGCAGAGCGCGCACGCGCAGCGCATCGCGGCCTTCCTCGACCCGCTGCTGAAGCAGGACGGCGCCGCATGGCGCATCGATGCCCCCGAAGCCGCCGACCCGCGCTGGAAGGACGACGCCATCGACCCCGCGCGCCCCACGCACGAGGGCCTCGGCGAGCGCGCATGGTGGCTCTACCAGCTCGTGCGCCAGGCACCGCTGTCGTGGTGGACCGCGCGCACCGGCATGACGCCCGCCGCGCTGCTCGACTGGGCCGCCGCTGGCGACTGGAAAGACGCGCTGCTGCGCGGCTGGAACGACGCCGTCGTCGCCGCGCCCGACCACGACTGGTGCGATGCCATGCTCGATCGTCCGCGCGCCCAGCGTGCCTGGGTCGGCCAGTTGCTCGCGCTGCTGCCGCGCGCGCGGCGCGAGCGCCACTGGCTCGCTGAACTCGGCGCCGAAGGCAACGGCGTGCAGGACGTGGTGGGCTTTGCCGACCAGGCCTGCGCGCCCGGCGAAACGCCGTCGGCCGAGCTGTCCGCCAGGCTGGCCGCCGCGCTGCGCATGCGCGTGGTGCGCGGCGACCTGGCCAACGACTACATGCTGCGCCAGGTGCTCACCAGCGCCGCCGCGCTGCTGCATTCCTCGGCGCTGCCCGCGCTGGCCGACCTGCCGCGCGCCGCCGAAGAAACACCCGGCACCGCCAACGCGCTGGCCGACACCGCGCGCATCGTGCGCGCGCGCCAGCTGTTCCTCACCCTTTCATCTTCTTCTTCATCTCAAGGCCGTCCATGAGCAATGTCCTGCGCCAGCATGCCGAACAGCAATTCGCCGAAGAACTCGATGCGCTACAGAAGGTCGACGACCGGCAGCGCCCCGCCAACTGGAAGCTCTCGCCCTGGGCCGTGCTCACCTACCTGATGGGCGGCAAGCTCGCCAGCGGCTTCGAAGTCAGCCCCAAGTACATCGGCAATTCGCGGCTGATGGAAATCGCGGTCTCCACGCTGGCGACCGACCGCGCGCTGCTGCTGTACGGCGTGCCGGGCACGGCCAAGTCGTGGGTGTCGGAGCATCTGGCCGCCGCCGTGAGCGGCGACTCCACCATGCTGATCCAGGGCACCGCCGGCACCAGCGAAGAGCAGCTGCGCTACGGCTGGAACTACGCCGAGCTGCTGGCCCACGGCCCGTCCGACAAGGCGCTGGTGCCCAGCCCGCTGGTGCACGCCATGCGCCTGGGCAAGATCGCGCGCGTCGAGGAACTCACCCGCATCCCGGCCGACGTGCAGGACACGCTGATCACCGTGCTCTCCGAAAAGACGCTGCCCATTCCCGAACTCGGCAGCGAGGTGCAGGCGGTACGCGGCTTCTCGGTGATCGCCACCGCCAACAACCGCGACAAGGGCGTGAACGAGCTGTCGAGCGCGCTCAAGCGCCGCTTCAACACCGTGGTGCTGCCGGTGCCGTCGAGCGAGGCAGAGGAAGTGCAGATCGTGGTCAAGCGCGTGGGCGAACTGGGCCGCGCGCTTGCGCTGCCGGCCGAGCCGCCGGCGCTGCAGGAAGTGCGCCGCGTGGTGCAGATCTTCCGCGAGCTGCGCAACGGCCAGACCGAGGACGGCAAGACGCGCATCAAGTCGCCCAGCTCCACGCTCTCCACCGCCGAGGCCATCTCGGTCATCAACAGCGGCATGGCGCTGGCCGGCCACTTCGGCGACGGCGTGCTGCGCTCGGCCGACGTGGCGTCGGGCCTGCTCGGCGCCGTCATCAAGGACCCGGTGCAGGACCAGGTGGTGTGGAAGGAGTACCTGGAGACCGTGGTGAAGGAACGCAGCGACTGGAAGGACCTGTACCGCGCCTGCCGCGAGCAGCTGTGAGCGCGCCGATGTCGGACTTTCCACCGCCGGACCTTCCCCCGCAGACTCCGGCGCTGCAGACCACCCAGGTGCACCTGGACGGCCTGTTCGACGTGCTGGCCAAGCACCTGTATTCCACGCCGGTGGTGGCCATCCGCGAGCTGATCCAGAACGCGCATGACTCCATCTCGCGCCGCCGCCTCGAAGACCCGTCGTTCACCGAGGCCGGCCGCATCGACGTGCTGGCCGACGAGGCGGCGCAGACCCTCGTCATCCGCGACAACGGCTCGGGCCTGACCGAGCAGGAACTGCACCGGTACCTCGCCACGCTGGGCAACGGCTACACGCGGCAGCTGCGCGCGTCCGACAAGGACGGCAGCGACGAGCTCATCGGCCTGTTCGGGCTGGGCTTTCTCTCGGCCTTCGTGGTGGCCGAGCAGGTGCTGGTGAACAGCACTTCGTTCCAGTCGCCCGGCGAAGGCTGGCGCTACCGCTCGTCGGACGGGCGGCGCTACGCGGTGCAGGCCATCGACGCACGGCCCGTGGGCACCGAGATCCATCTGGCGATGCGCAGCGACTTCAACCACCTGTGCTCGGCCGGCGTGCTCAAGAAGGTGCTGGGGCGCTACTGCGCGCTGCTGCGCGAGCCGCTGTGGTTCGACGACGAATGCGTCAATGCCGACGCGCCGCCGTGGCGCGCCGCCGCCGACGGCGTGGTGGTGCACCCCGCGGTGTTGCAGCGCCAGCGCATGGCCTTCGCGGCGCGCATGGAGCGGCACTTCGAGCCCATCTGCGTGATCCCCGTGGAGCCCGAGGGCGACAGCGACGCGCGCGGCCTGCTGTGGGTGCAGGACGGCGCCACCTACGGCACCAGCGACAACCGCCACCTGAGCGTGTACGTGCGCGGCATGCTGCTGGACGACGAGGCGCGCGACCTGCTGCCGGTGTGGGCCGGCTTCATCGGCGGCGTGATCGAGTCGAACGCGCTCACGCCCACCGCCAGCCGCGAAGATCTGCAGCGCGACGCCGCCTACCAGGCCACGCGCGCCCATATCCAGGACGCGCTGATCCGCGGTCTGGCCGACCTCTCGCAGTCGCAGGCACCGGCCTGGAGCCGCCTGCTCACGCGCCACAACGAGGCGCTGCTGGGCGCCGCGCTGTGCGAGGACGAGCTCTTCACCATGCTGGCCGACGCCGTGCGCCTGCCCACCAGCCAGGGCGACCTGCCGGTGCGCAGCCTGGTGCGCGAAGGCCGCATCCACCTGAGCCTGGGCCAGAGCGGCGGCTTCGAGGACGTGCTGTTCCGCGCGCTGCAGGTGCCCGTGGCGCGCGGCGACCGCTATGCCGTGGCCGGCTTCCTGCGCCAGTGGGTGCGCGATCGCGGCGTGCAGCTCATCGAGATCGGCACCGCCGCCGGCAACGCCCGCATGTTCCGCGGCGAAGACCTGCCCGAGAGCGAACTCGCATGGCTGCGCGAACACCTCGCATGGGGCGAGCTGGTGGTGCCCGCGCGCTTCGTGTCGCCCGAGCTGCCGCTGATCGCCGTGCCCGACCGCGAGGCGCAGTTGAAGGCGCGGCTGGAGACCGACGAGGCCCGGAAGCGCATGGCCGGCGCCGCGCTCAGCCTGGCGCGCGCGTTCACCCAGCGCATCGACGCGAGCGTGTCGGCGCGGCTTTACGTGAACCTCGACAACCCGGCCATCCAGGCGCTGCTGCAAAGCCACCGCGAAGGCCGCGCCGTGCCCGCGCATGCGGTCGCGCTGCTGCGCAGCTTCAAGGCCATCATGGCGCCGGGCGGGGAGGAACTGAAGGGCCAGCCGCCGCTGGTCGAGCTGCTGGCCGATTTCAGCCAGGCCGTGGCCGCGCTCTGCGCGCCGCGCGCGGCCTCCTAGAAAAAACCAAAGAGAGAGGATCAACACGATGGACAGCTTCGCCTGGGTCAACGACCTGTCGGACCGGCTCGAGGAAGAAGGCCAGCAGCGCCTGGCCTACCTGATTCACGACGTGCCGCACCAGCAGTTCCAGGGCAACCATGCGCTGGTCGAGGCGCTGGTGCCCGAGGCGCTGGCCAGCGCGCGCGGCCTGGGCATCGCGTGGCTCGACGTGTACTTCAAGCACTGGCTGTGCGCCTCGCGCGTGGCGCGCCATCACGGCGAGTCTCAGCTCGGCGAAGTGGTCGATGCCTACGAGCAGGCGCACCAGGACAAGACCCAGGGCTGCCCGCAGAGCGTGTGCGTCACGCAGGACCTGGTGGCCACCTACGCCAATGTCGACGGGCCCGGCTGGGCCAACGAGCGCCTCGCGGTCTGCGACGAGACGCTGGCGCGCATCGACCCGAGCTGGGGCTGCTTCGGCTGCCTGAGCATCGAGCGCGCCAATGCCATGGGCGACCAGGGCCAGCCGCGCGAGGCCGTGCTGTACCTGAAGAGCCAGCGCGACGCGCAGCGCCGCGCTGGCGAGGAAGTGACCACGCTGTTCGTCACCACCGAGGTCGAGCAATGGCTCGCGGCCGGCGACCCGCACACCGCGCTCAAGCTGCTCGACGACTCCGAGGACGAAGCCGACGAGGACGATCGCCGCGAGCAGTCGGCCCGCCTGCTGCAGCGCAGCCGCGCGCTCGCGCTGGCCGGCGATCCACGTGCCGGCTGGGACCTGCTGCCGGCATTCGGCGACATCGAGGTGGCCGACCATGTGTCGTGGTGCCGCGCCGCCGTGGCCGCCGCGCGCGCATTGCCCGAACTCAACACGCCCGCGTTGGGCCACGCGCTGCGGACCACCATCGAGCACCTGCACACCGTCGGCAGCCACCGCCTGCTGATCGACCTCGCGCTGGCGCAGGCCGAACTGGCCGGCGCGCGGCAGGTGCCGTGGCTGGCGGCGCAGGCCGTGGCGCGTGCGGGCCATCACGTGCCGCTGCTGCGCGAGGACTTCGGCGCCGCCGACAAGGTGCGGCGCGCCGGGCAGGCGCTCGCCGCCGTCGTGCCGAGGCCCGCGCCCTGCGCACCCGAAGAGTTGCCCGGCTGGCTGCGCTCGCCCGAGGCCGAGGGCCTGTCGAACGAGACCGTCATCCAGTGGCTGGAACAGGCGCACCAGGCGCTGCCCGGCGACGAGGGGCTGGCGATGCTGCTGGCCTCCGCACTGTCGAACTACGGCTGCCACGACGAGGCGCGCAGCCGGCTGCAGGCCATGGTGCTGGCGGCGCCGCAATCGGTCGCGCTGCAGAACCACTGGTTCGGCCTGTGCTTCAGCGCCGGCGACCTGGACGCCATCGAGGAACAGGCGCGCCGCATCGAGGCCGCGCAGCCGGCCATGGCCGCGTGGTACCGCGCGCGCATCGCCTTCAGGGAAGGGCGCTACGCGCAGGTCGGCCCGCTGGTCGAGCAGGTGCTGGCGCACGACCCCGAGGCCACGGCCACGCGCCGCCTCTGGGCCGACGCGGCCATGGAACTGAAGGACTTCGACACGGCCGTGGCGCAGCGCCGCATGGTGCTTGCCGCCGACGAAGCGCCCGAGCCGGGCCGCCGCTGGGAGCTGCTGATCGCCGCCAGCGCGGCAGGCCTGTGGGCCGACGTGCGCGCGCAGGCCCGCGCGCTCGAGATGGAACTCGAGGCCGGCGAGCCCGACGACGCCGTCATCGAGGAAGACTGGGGCCTGGTCTACCTGCGCTGCGAGGAAAACGGCCGCGAGCGCGACGTGCTCGCGCGCCGCACCGGCCCGGCCACCGCGCGCATCGTGCAGCCCTCGCCGCGCGGCCTCGGCCAGCGCCTGGACGACTGGGTGGTGTTCGAGCCCAAGCTGGCCGAGCAGCCGCCCGAGGACGAGGAAGAACTGCGCACCTACACCCGCGTCTTCACCGCGCCGTTGCACGTGCTGGAGAAGGGCCCGTACGGCCCGAGCTACATGATCGACGGCGTGCACCCGGGCGAGGAAAGCGTGAGCGCCCTGCGCGACGCGCTCCACGAGGCGGGCTGGAGCACCTGGCAGTACAGCAACGACAACTACCGGGTGAGCGATGCCGACGCGGGAGGCGAAGACGGGGAAGGCGGCGATGACGAAGAAGACGGCGACGAAGCCGACCTTCCCGGCCTCTACCTTGCAGTGACGGCACCCGCCAACGTGCCGCCGCGCGCCATCGCGGCGCGCGTGGCGGCGCTGTGCAAGGGCCACCAGCTGTGCTGGACCGAGCTGGCCCGCGCGGCCGGCGAGCCGACCGAATGGCACGAGGCCATGGAAGCGCGCTACGGGCTCTGAGCCCCGGCATCTTCATTTTCCCGACGCACTGAAAAATGGGCTCTCCGCTGCACTACTTCGGCATCCGCCACCACGGGCCCGGCTGCGCGCGCAGCCTGC
Source organism: Variovorax paradoxus (assembly GCF_022009635.1). NCBI lineage: Bacteria > Pseudomonadati > Pseudomonadota > Betaproteobacteria > Burkholderiales > Comamonadaceae > Variovorax > Variovorax paradoxus. The sequence continues at coordinate 6,697,607 of NZ_CP091716.1, read as the reverse complement.
TGCGCGCCTTCGAGTCGCTGCAGCCCGACTGCATCCTGGTCGAAGGGCCGCCAGACGCCGAAGGCCTGCTGTCCTTCATGGCGCATGCCGACCTGCGCCCGCCGGTCGCGATGCTGATCCACGCGGGCGAGGACACGGGGCTCGCGGCCTTCTATCCCTTCGCCGAGTTCTCGCCCGAATGGCAGGCGCTGCAATGGGGCGTGTCGCGCAACCTGCCGGTGCGCTTCATCGACCTGCCGCAGTCGCACCGCATGGCGATCGAGCAGGCCGCGCGCGCGGCCGACGAAGCCGAGGCCGCCAAGGCTCAGGAAGCACCCGAAGCCGAAACCGGCGAGCCGCTGGGCGACGACGAACACGACGAAGCACCGGCCGCCGAATCCGCAGCCGGTGAAGAAGCGGCGCAGCCGCAGATCCCCGACGACCCCTTCGACTGGCTCGCCCATGCAGCCGGCTATGCCGACGGCGAGAGCTGGTGGAACCACATGGTCGAGGAGCGCGGCGACGGCGAAGACCTGTTCGGCGCCATCGCCGAGGCCATGACGGCCGTGCGCGCCGAAACGCCCGAAGACCGCCGCGGCCCGCGCGCCGCGAAGCGCGAGCAACTGCGCGAGGCCTTCATGCGGCAATCGATACGCGAAGCCGTCAAGGCCGGCCACCAGCGCATCGCCGTGGTCTGCGGCGCCTGGCACGTGCCGGCGCTGCAGGGCGCGGCCACCGCCAAGGCCGACGCCGCGCTGCTCAAGGGCCTGCCCAGGCTCAAGGTGCTCGCCACCTGGGTGCCGTGGACCTACCGCCACCTCACCAGCGCCAGCGGCTACGGCGCGGGCATCGATTCGCCCGGCTGGTACGAGCACCTCTGGCAGCAGGGCCAGCAGGTGGCGGGCCGCAGCACCGGCTGGCTCGCGCGCGTGGCGCGGCTCCTGCGCGAACACGACCTCGATTGCTCCTCCGCCCACCTGATCGAGGCCACGCGCCTGGCCGACACGCTCGCCGCGCTGCGCGAACGCCCGGCACCCGGCCTGCCCGAACTGGACGAGGCCGTGCGCAGCGTGATCTGCATGGGCGAGCAGGCGCCGCTCACGCTGATCCGCGAGCGCCTGACCGTCGGCGACCGCATGGGCCAGGTGCCGGCCGAGGTGCCGACCGTGCCGCTGCAGCGCGACATCGAGCAGCAGCAAAAAAGCCTGCGCCTGAAGCCCGAGGCCACCGCGCGCACGCTCGACCTGGACCTGCGCCAGCCCAACGACCTTGCGCGCAGCCACCTGCTGCACCGGCTGCGCCTGCTCGAGCTGCCGTGGGGCGCGCCCACCGCCGGCCAGCGTTCGAGCCGCGGCACCTTCCACGAGGTGTGGCAGCTGCAGTGGCAGCCGGAGTTCGCGCTGCGCATCATCGAGGCCAGCCGCTTCGGCGCGACCGTGGCGCATGCCGCCACCTCGCGCGTGATGGAAAAGCTGGCCGGCGAAGGCTCGCTCAGCGTGCTGGCCGAGCAGGTCGACACCGTGCTGCTGGCCGACCTGCCAGCGGCGGTGCAGGCCGTGACCCGCGCGCTCGAAGACCGCGCCGCGCTCACCGGCGACGCGGTGCAGCTCATCGGCGCGGTGCCGCCGCTGGCCAACGTTTTCCGCTACGGCAGCGTGCGCCAGACCGACAGCGCGCTGCTGTCGCACGTGCTCGACAGCCTGATCGTGCGCGGCGCCATCGGCCTGCCCATTGCATGCGGCGCGCTCGACGCCGAGGCGGCCGAGTCGCTGCGCACCAGCCTCATCGCCGCGCACGACGCGGTGCGCCTGCGCGACGGCGAGGAAACCACCGCCGCATGGCGCGGCGCGCTGCGTTCCATTGCGTTCGGCGAAAGCGCCGCGCCGCTGCTGCGCGGCGTGGTCTGCCGGCTGCTGCTCGACGATGCGCAGATCGACAGCGAAGGCGCCTCGCAGCAGCTCGCGCGCAACCTCTCGGTCGGCGCTCCGCCCACCGAGGCGGCCGCGTGGCTCGAAGGTTTCCTCAACCGCAACGCGATGGTGCTGCTGCACGACGAGGCCGTGTGGTCGCTGGTCGATGCGTGGCTGTCGGCGCTGGGCGAAGAACACTTCCTGCAGGTGCTGCCGCTGGTGCGCCGCAGCTTCGCGGACTTCTCTGGCGCCGACCGGCGCGCACTGGGCGAGCGCGCCAAGCGCGGCGCCACGGGTGGAACAGGCGGCACGGCGGCGGTCGCCACCGCCGCCGCGGACTGGGACGAATCGCGCGCGGTGCTCGCGCTGCCGCTGCTGCGGGAACTGCTGGGAGTGAAGGCATGAACACCACCAACACCGTTGCCGCGTCCGCGGACGAGACGCCGCCCTCCACCGACCGCCTGCAGCGCTGGCGCATGGTGCTCGGCAGCGAGGCCACGCCCAGCTGCGGCGCCGTGGAAGGCCGGGTGCGCGAGATCGACATGGCGCTCGCCGCGCTCTACGAGGCCGACGGCCGGCGCGGCCTGGGCCAGGGCGGCCAGCGCGGCGGCCGGGGCGACTCGGCCCCCAGCGTGGCGCGCTGGCTCGGCGACATCCGCAAGTACTTTCCGAGCCAGGTGGTGCAGGTGATGCAGCGCGACGCGATGGAGCGGCTCAACCTGCGCCAGATGCTGCTGCAACCCGAGATGCTCGAGAACGCCCAGCCCGACGTGCACCTGGTGGCCAACCTCGTGGCGCTGGCCAGCGTGATTCCGGCCGGCACCAAGGACACCGCGCGCGCCGTGGTGCGCAAGGTGGTCGACGAGCTCATGAAGAAGCTCGAGGAGCCGATGCGCAGCGCCGTGAGCGGCGCGCTCAACCGCAGCCAGCGCAACCGCCGCCCGCGCCATTCGGAGATCGACTGGAACCGCACCATCCGCGCCAACCTGCGCCACTGGCAGCCCGAATACCGCACGGTGGTGCCGCAGTCGCTGGTCGGCTACGGCCGCAAGGCGCGGCAGCCGCAGCGCGAGGTGATCCTGTGCATCGACCAGAGCGGCTCCATGGCCGCGTCGGTGGTCTATTCGAGCATCTTCGGCGCCGTCATGGCCAGCCTGCCGGCGGTGGCGACCAAGCTGGTGGTGTTCGACACCAGCGTGGTCGACATGACCGAGCAGCTGCAGGACCCGGTCGACCTGCTGTTCGGCGTGCAGCTGGGCGGCGGCACCGACATCAACGGCGCCGTGGGCTACTGCCAGGGCCTGATCCGCGAGCCGCGCAACACCATCCTCGTGCTGATCTCCGACCTGTACGAAGGCGGCGTGGAAGAAAAGCTGCTGCACCGCGCCAACGAGCTGGTCGAGGCCGGCGTGCAGTTCATCGCGCTGCTGGCGCTCAGCGACGAAGGCGCGCCGGCCTACGACCGCGACCTGGCCGCCAAGCTGGCCGCGCTGGGGGTGCCCTCGTTCGCGTGCACGCCCGATGCGTTCCCGGGCCTCATGGCCGCCGCCATCAAGCGCGAGGACGTGGCGGGCTGGGCCGCGGCGCAAGGCCTGAAGACCAGCAGGGCAGGATGAGGCTCGCCCCCGGGCCCCTCTCCCGCGGTGTCTCGCGATTGAACAGGCCCTAACATGGGGGCGGAGACGCCCGCCCATGCTGCCCATGATCCGCCGCCGACCGCTTCTGCTGCAACTGCTGTCCACAGCCGCCCTGTCGGTCGGTTTCAGGGGCGCGACGGCGCAGCCTCTTTATCCCGCCAAGCCCTTCCGCTGGATCGTGCCGTACCCGGCCGGCACCGGCGCCGACATCGTCGCGCGCACCGTGGGCGCCCAACTGGCGGTCGACAGCGGGCAGCCGGTGATCATCGAGAACCGCGCCGGCGGCAACACCGCGCTGGGCGCCATCGAGGCCGCCCGCGCGCCGGCCGACGGCTACACGCTGCTGTCGGCCGACAACGGCATGCTGGTGTTCAACCCCGCGCTCTACCGCAACCTCAGCTACAACCCCGCGCGCGACTTCGCGCCGGTCACGCTCATGGGCCGGCTGCCGATGGTGCTGCTGGTCGGCCCGTCCACCGGCGAGAAAGACGCCCGCGCCTTCATCGCCGACGCGCGCGCCTTTCCCGGCAAGGTGAGCTTCGCCTCCGCCGGCACCGGCAGCCCGCAGCACCTGGCCATGGAACTGCTCGAGCGCGAGGCCGGCCTGGAGATGGTGCACGTGCCCTACCGCAGCGCGGCGCCCGCGCTGGCCGACGTGGCCGGCGGCCAGCTGCCGGCCATGATGTGCGACCTGGCGGCGGCCCGCCGCTTCATCGAGAGCGGCAAGCTGCGCGCGCTGGCGGTGGCGCATCCGCGCCGGCTGGCGCAATTGCCGGCGGTGCCGACCTTCGCCGAGCTCGGCATGCCGCGCGTCGAGGCCGCCACGCTCCTGGGGCTCGTGGTGCCGGTGAAGACGCCCAGCGAACTGGTGGCGCGGCTGCAGCAGGCGGTGGCCAGCGCCATCCACAACCCGGCGGTGCTGGCCCGGTTCGCCGACCTGGGCATCGAGGCCGCGGGCGACGGCCCCGGCAAGTTCGCGGCGCTGCTGCAGGCCGAGTCGGGGCGCTGGCATCCGCTCATTCGCGACCTGAACCTGGTGCTCGACTGAGCCGCCGGCGCCTTTACGGCAACTTTGCGCGCGTGCCGCGAAGTGCTCATTCCTGGCTAAGAGTCGCTGCCTAGATTGGCTCATCGCCAGAAAGGGTCGGCGGGACGGTGTGCAGGGGCAGGCCGCTCCCGCCCAGAAAAACGATGAAAACTCGCCGGTTCCACCACGTCGTCTTCGCGGACGATTTTTTTCGTTCCGCCGCCAACGGCCTGACTTACCACGTCGCGAACCGGCGATTCCTGCGGGCTTTCTTCGACACCGCGCTCGGCCGCCTGGGCCTGCCGGTGCACGAGGTCGCGCCGCTGTCCGAAGGCGGGCGCATCGACGTCGCGCGCCTCATGGCCCGGCTCGAGCTGCCCTGCACGCCGGCCGGCTGGGCCCGCGCCTGCATCGCTGACCTCTCGCCGCTGGCGGGGCGCGACGGCATGCCGGTGTTCGACCCCGGCTGCCTGGTGATCGGCTGGGGCCTGACGCCGGCGCTGCAGCACTGCATCCACCGCGGCGGCGCCAGCTACCTCGACATCGAGATCGACCCGCGCCGCTTCACCGAGCACCTGCACTTCTGCGCCCGCACCAACGACCCCGCCATCGAGGCCGCGCTGCGCGCGCGCCGGGTGGACGAGGAGCTGTTCTGGAACCACGCCAGCGTGATCAAGGGCTACTTCGCAAGGCGCGGCGCCGCTTCGCTGTTCGACCCGCGGCTGCGCGTGGGGTTGTTCTTCGGCCAGAGCCTGGTCGACCTGTCGCTGGTCGGCGGCGGGCGCACCATGCATCCGGCCAGCGTGATCGCGCCGCTGCGCGAACTGGCGCGCGGGGTCGACCTGCTGGTCATCAAGCCGCATCCGTACGAGCCCGCGCTGCACGACCTCGCGCCGATCGCGCGGGCCATTCCCAACGTCGCGTGGACGCAGGAGAACACCTATGCGCTGCTGTCGGCGAACAACGTGCACTTCGCCTCGGCGCTGTCGTCCAGCGTGCTGACCGAGGCGCGCTATTTCCGCAAGCCCGCCCATGCGCTGATCCATGCGGACCGCAACGCGCGCTCGCAGCTGCCGGCGGCATGCTCGGGCTGGATTCCGATCGGCGCCGGGCTCGGCGCGATGGATTTCATGGCCGAGGCCTGCGGCGACCTCTCGCCCCTGGCGGCCGATGCCGCCGCGGGGTCCACGGCCTGGCCGGCCGCCGCCATCGAGCAGGCCTTCGCGCTGCGCTGGGGCTTCGACGACAAGAGCCAGGGCCTGCGCGACGTGGCCGAGCTGCGGATGGACCGGCCCTACATGTTCCACCCCGGCAGCCCCGCGACCGGCTGGCTCAGCCACGGCTGGGCCGGCTTCGACGGCGAGGGCGCGCGCAGCGAGGGCGAGCTGGCCAGCCTGGTGATACCGCTGCCCGCGCTGGCGCCCTCGCAATCGCTGTCGCACCAGCAGCCGCACCGCATCGAGGTGCGGGTGGACTACCGCAGCAACGCCAAGGCCACGAGCGTGCACGCCATGTTCGACGGCGTGGTGCTGCCGGCCCAGCGCGTGACGGGCGCGCGGCGCCGCACCCTGGTGTTCGACATCGAGGCCACGGCGGCGCGCAAGTGTCTGGTGCTGCAGTTCGTGGTGGCGGACGCCGGCCGCGCGGTGGCGCGCCGGGCGCTGGCCCGGCCCTCATTCACGATCAGGCGGCTTCAGGTGTCGCTGCGCATGGGGCGCGGTGTGATCTCGGCACCGCCGAAGGCCTCGGCGATGCCGTGGGCCGAGATGCATCCGCTGCGCGCGGCGGCGAAGGTGTTCCGCGCGGTGGTCGATTCCGCGCGCGGGGTCATGGGGTAGCCGGTTTGCCGCCGGCAAGGCGCATCAGCAGCGCGACCCAGTGCTGCCGCCGGTCGATGGCGGCCTGCCGGCCCTCGGCGGCATCCGTGGTGTTGCCGGCATTCATGGCGAGCAGCTCGCCCGCCGCGGTTGCCACGGCCCGCGCGAACTTGGTCGCGTCGCCGCGCCACACCACCACCCGGTGCTCGAGCCCGAGCTGCGCCGCGCGCCCGGCGTTGATCGCCTGCTCGGGCTGGTCGGTCAGCAGCAGCAGGATCGGCTTGCGGTACACCGCCGCGATCGACAGCGCCGCCATGCCCGGCGCGGAGACGATGAAGGCGCTGCGCGCGGCGGCCTCGATCCAGTGCTCGTCGCGCGCATGCCAGCGGGGCCGCCGGGCATAGCCTTCGCCGACCAGATGCGCCGGCAGGCCCGCGTCGGCCAGGCCTTGCTCCAGGCCTTCGGCCAGCGCCGGCTCCTCGAAATGCGGATTCAGGTAGACGGCGGCGACGCGCGGCGTGGCCGCCTGTGAATGGGCCGCTGCATCCACCACCGCGACAGGTGTCGGCAGCCGCCAGCCGCCGCGCCCGTCGTGTGAAGGTTCGCCGTGCGCGAAGTCGTGCGCGATGCGCGCGAGGCTGCGGTCGATCTGCCAGGCCACGATGCCGCCGAACAGCCGGGCCACGGCGCCCGGCATCCGGCCCTCGAAGTTGGTCTGCAGCGCGTGCCGCAGGCTCGCGCCGTACACGTGCACGACCTTGCGGCGCCAGAACGGCAGCCAGCCCATCAGCAGCAGCGCGGGGTGGAAGGAGTCGTTCACCACCAGGTCGGCTTCGCGGAAGCGGCGGCTCAGCCGCAGCACGTCGCGCAGCATGCGCGTGGGGCGGAACATGTAGTGGGCCACGTTGCGGTCGGTCTCGCGGCGCAGCATGTTCTGCTCCTTGTCGAACTGCACCGCGTAGTGGCGCGAGAGCACCGGCGCGTCGATGCCGAAGCCGGCCAGGAAGCGCGCGCCTTCGTCCGAGGTGGTGAGCACCTGCACCTGCGCGCCTGCCTCGCGCAGCGCGTGCGTCAGCAGTTGCGCGCGCATCAGGTGGCCGCGCGCGTCCGCCGTCGCGAGGTAGAGGATGCGCGGCGGCATCGCTCAGGCGTGGTGCCGGTGCCGTGCCGGCCGCGCCGCACCGGGGCGCAGCCGCAGGGCCACGCCGGCCAGCCACATCCCGGCCGCGCCGGTGATGCCGAAGCCGCGCTCGGTGTCGCGCACCTCGCGCATCAGCTGCGCGAGCCGCGCCTCCTCGTGCGGCGCCACGCAGCGCTGCAGCGTGCGGCTGCACAGGCGGATGTGCCGGTCCTCGTCGGCCAGCACGCGCGACAGCAGCGGGTGCAGCGCATGTTGCGGCCCGATCAGCACGCAGTGGCGCTGCAGGATGCGCGAAGCCATCTGCTCCGCGCTCAGGCCGATGGCATAGGCCGGCACCAGCCCGCCGTGCGCGAAGTGCGGGGCATGCCGGCGGATCAGCTGCTGCCAGCGCGCCAGCTTGCGGCGGCTGAACCAGTCGGGCCGGGGCGCTTCTTCGGGCGAGGCGGCCGCCTGCGCGCTGCCGCCGCGCTGGACGATGGCTTCGGCGAACAGGCGCGCATGCAGCTGCTCGTCGGCCAGGTGCTGGTCGAGCTGGCGCGCGAGCCAGTCGGGCGGGGCGATGCGCAACTCGCGCTGCAGTGCCTGCTCGGACGACTCCTCGCCCACGAGGTAGAAGCGCAGCAGCAGCATCTCGCCCGCGTTGCTCGCATGCAGTTGCCGCAGCGCGGCGCGCTTGAGGTGGTGCACGATGCGCGCCTGCAGCGCGGGCCAGCCGCGAAGCCGTGGCGGGGCGAGGCAGCCGAAGCCGGCCGAAGTGCCAGACGCCGGATCAGCGGCCATCGGCCTTGGCCTGCACGGGCTGCTGCTGCGGCTGTTGCTGCTGCCAGCCCAGCACGAGGCCGATGAAGCTGTCCTGCAGGAAGGCGCGCGCCGCGGCGTCGGCCCCCGCGAACTCGCGCTGCTGGCCGTCGTAGCGCACATAGCCCTTGCCGTTGGCCGCGCCCAGCACCAGCTTCTCGTTCTTGTGGAAGCCGCGTTGCAGCAGCGGCTGCAGCAGCGACTGCGACTCGAGCCCGTACAGGAACATGTCGCGCTGCACCACCTGGCGCGGGATCTTGCCGCTGAGTGCCTGCAGCTCCAGCGTCCAGTTGCCCTGCTGCATCGCGTCGGCCAGCTCGCGGCCCTTGGCGGCCGGCGCATGGAAGCGCGCGCGCGCCACCGACTTCGACGCCTTGCCGAGGCCCAGGCCGATGGTGATGTCGGCGTCTTTCGCTCCGTTCGCGCGGTTGTCCTCCACCTGCACCAGCACGTTCGCGAGCCGCGCGGTCAGCGAGGGCCTGGCGAGTGCTTCGGTGATCTGCGCGGGCGTGAGCACCACGCGGTCGGTGCCGCCGTCGTTGACCACCACTTGATAGGCATCGATGCGGATGTCGCTGAACTCGTCGCCCACGGGCGTGTGCGCATGGCTGCTCACCGACCAGTCGTTGCCCGAGCGGCTCAGCAGCGCATGGAAGGTCAGCGGCACGCGCCGGCCGCCGTTGCGGGCCTGGCCCGAGCCCTGCAGCAGCACGTCGCCGACGATGGTCTTGTCGGCATAGCCGCGCGTGTTGCTGAAGCGGATGGTGTGGGCGGCGCTGTCGAGCGCCGCGTGCGTGTCGGGATCGTCGAGCGCGAGGCGGTTGCAGTCGTTGCCCGCGCCGGCCAGCGCGGCGAAGGGGCAGCCGGCATCGGACTTGAAGTTGAAGACGCCGCGGCCGGCGAAGTCGGCGGCGCCCGCCAGCGTGAAGGCGCCCGCGAGCGCGAGGCCGAGCGCCGCGCGGCGACCCGTAAGCGAAGAGCGGATGTGCATGGTCTTTGTTGTTCGTTGTTCTTGTGCGGCCTGTGCTCAGGGCCGGTGATAGGAGAGCGCCTGCGCATCCGCGTTGGTGCGGCCCGTGGTGTGCCAGCCGATGCCGCGCGCGAAGGCGCCCAGCATGTCGACGGCCGAGAAGCCCAGGATCAGCGCCACGCCTGAAAGCCAGCGCGGGCCGCGCAGCGGCGGCAGGTCTTGCCGGTTCAGCGCCTTGATGCTGAAGCCCAGCCGCGTGAACAGCACGCACAGCGGGCCGATGGGGCCGCTCTTGGCGAGCCACTGCCAGCGCGGCGACACGTAGCTGCGCAGCAGGTGCGGCGTGAGCGAATAGGTGTCTTGTCCGCGCATCCAGCGCAGCTTGAGCGCTTCCATGCGCGTGTCGGGCAGGCGGTGTTCGGTGTGGGCCGCCGCCGCGTAGTGAATGGGCACGCCCGCCGCCTTCAGCCGCATGCCCAGCACCTGGCAGTGCGCGCGGTACACGCCGTCGAGCGCCTGGTAGCTGTGCTGCTCGAACACCTCGCGGCGGAAGGCCACGTTGTTCGCGTAGAAGTTGCTCGTGGCGCCGGCGTGGTCGGCGTTGGGGAAGTACATGAAGTCGATGGTGGTCAGCGCGGTGCCGACCACGTTGGCCGCGTAGCTGGTGCGGCCGGCCACCACCGCGGGCGCATCGGCGCCTTGCGTGAACGGCAGCAGCATCTGCAGCAGCCAGTCGTCGTCGGGCAGGCAGTCGGCATCGGCGAACACCACGTGCGTGCAGCGCTGCGCGTCGGTGGCCGCGAAGCCGACGTTCTTGGCGTCGTAGTAGCCGGTGGCCGCGTCGATGCGCACGAAGTCGACCGGCCGGCCTGCGAGCGCGCTCACCGCGTCGCAGGTGGCGGGGCTCAGGCCATCGTGCGTGATGACCACCTGCGCGAGCGCCGCGAGCGGCAGCTTCTGTCTTGCGAGCAGTGCCACCAGGCGCTGCAGGCTGGCGCCGGCCCTTGCCTCGGCATCCGCTCCGCCGCGCAGGTTGTTGGTCTCCAGGACCAGCGCGCAACGCGCGGCAACTTGATCGGGCATCATCGAATTTTCCTGTCCGGACACGGTTTTGAAAGAATCCATCCTGCTTTTATCGCACAACCGCGCTGTCCACCAGTGCCCGGTGTCGTCGGGCCGCCCATGAAGGTCAGCCTCTTCGGCGCCGGCTACGTGGGCCTGAGCTTCGCGGCCTGCCTGGCCGAAGCCGGCCACGAGGTGCTGTGCACCGACGCCGACCTGGCGCGCATCGAGGGGCTGCAGCGCGGCCTGATGCCCTTGCACGAACCGGACCTGGAAGCGCTGGTGGCCCAGGGCCTGGCCGCCGGCACGCTGCGCTTCACCGCCGACGCGCAGGCCGCGTGCGCGCATGGCGACGTGCTCTTCATTGCGGTCGGCACGCCGGCCGATGCCGAAGGGCGCGTCGACCTGCGGCATGTGATGGCGGTGGCGGCGGGCATCGGGCGGCACCGCGAGCGCGAGGCGCTGGTGGTGTGCAAGTCGACCGCGCCCGTGGGCACGGCCGACCAGGTCGAGGCCGTGCTGAGCGGCGAGCTTTCGCGGCGCGGCGCGTCGCTGCGCATCGCGGTGGCGGCCAACCCCGAGTTCCTGCGCGAAGGCGCGGCCGTGCGCGACTGCCGCCGGCCCGACCGCGTGGTGATCGGCACGCAGGACCCGTGGGCCATCGACCTGCTGACCCGGCTCTATGCGCCGTTCGTGAGCGAACCCGAGAGGCCGCTGCTGGTGATGGACCGCCGCTCGGCCGAGCTCACCAAGTACGCAGCCAACGCGATGCTCGCGACCCGCATCAGCTTCATGAACGAGATGGCGCGCGTGGCCGGGCATGCGGGCGCCGACATCGAGATGGTGCGGCGCGGCATCGGCGCGGACCATCGCATCGGGCCCGACTTCCTGCAGGCGGGCGCGGGCTACGGCGGCTCCTGCCTCGCCAAGGACGTGCGCGCGCTGACGCGCATGGCCGAGCGCGACGGCCATGCGCTGCGCATTCTCTCGGCGGTCGAGGCCGCGAATCACGAGCAGAAAGGCCGGCTGTTCGACCTGATGACGCATCACTTCGAAGGCCGCATCGCGGGCAAGACCGTCGCCGTGTGGGGCCTGGCCTTCAAGCCCGACACCGACGACATGCGCGACGCGCCGAGCCTGGTGCTGCTGGAGCGGCTGCTGGCCGCCGGCGCGCGCGTGCAGGCGTACGACCCGGCCGCGATGGCGAATGCGCGCGCCATCGTCGGCGAGCGCGACGGCCTGCGCTGGTGCGCCGATGCGCAGGAGGCGCTGCAGGGCGCCGACGTGCTGGCGCTGGTGACCGAGTGGCCGGTGTTCCGCGAAGTCAGCCTGGCGCGGATCGCGCGGGAACTGCGCATGCCGGCGATCTTCGATGGCCGCAATGTCTACGACGCGGCGCAGGTGGAAGCGGCTGGCATCGCGTACTACGGCATCGGGCGCGGGCGCACCGCGCCTCGTTGAGGCAGCCGCTCCGCCGATCAGTCCTGCGGCAGGAAGGCTTCGCCCGGCGTGAGCGGCGCATGCCGGTAGCTCGCCGGCGTGCGGCTCAGCTTCACCGGCGCGCCGATGCCGCGGTAGCCGCCGGGCATCTCGACCACCATCTCGCGGTGCAGCGTGTGCGGGTGCTGCAGCGCGGCATCGACTGGCAGCACCGGCGCGGCGGGCACGCCGGCGGCCATGAGCTGCTCGACCAGCTGGCGGCCGTCGAAGGCGGCCATCGCCGCTTCGAGCCGCTGCTTGAGCCCGTCGCGGTGCACCGAGCGCGCGCCGGCGCTGCGGTAAAGCGGATCTTCCGCGAGCTCGGGCAGGCCGATGCAGCGGCACAGGCTGGCGAACTGGCGGTCGTTGCCGACGGCGACGAACACGGGGTCGGTGCCGGTGGCGAGCGCGTCGTAAGGGTAGATGTTGGGGTGGGCGTTGCCGGTGCGGCGCGGCTCGGTGCCGTCCATGAACCAGTTGGCCGCGTGCGGGTGCAAGAGAGACAGGCCGCTGTCGTACAGCGCCGCTTCCACGAACTGCCCGCGTCCGCTGCGGTTGCGCTCCTGTAGCGCGAGCAGCACGCCGATGACTGCATTGAGGCCGGTCACCATGTCGACCACGGGCAGGCCGACGCGCAGCGGGCCGCCATCGGCTTCGCCATTGATGCTCATGATGCCGGTCATGGCCTGCACGGCGGCGTCGTAGCCGGGCAGGGCACCGAGCGGGCCGTCGGCGCCGAAGCCGGAGACGCGGCACCACACGAGGCGCGGGAAGCGCTGCGACAGGGTGTCGTAGCCGATGCCCCAGCGTTCCATGGTGCCGGTCTTGAAGTTCTCGATGAGCACGTCGGCCTCGGCCACCAGGGCGAGCAGCGATTCGCGACCTTCTTCTGTCGAGAAGTCGAGGTGCTGCACGCGCTTGTTGCGGTTGAGGCCGTGGTAGTACGAGGCCACGCCTTCCTTGAACGGCGGGCCCCAGGTGCGGGTGTCGTCGCCTTGCGGCGGCTCGACCTTGAGCACGTCGGCACCGTGGTCGCCGAGGATCTGTCCGCAGTAGGGGCCGCCGAGGATGCGGGAGATGTCCAGCACTCGGATGCCTGCGAGGGCGCCTTGGGGTTGTGTCATTTCGGTCTTTCGTTTGTTCGCTGTTTCGGGGCGCGCTCCCCCGAACAAAGCCGTCAAATCAGTCCAACTGCGCCCCGGACTTCTGCACCACGTCCTTCCACTTGACCGACTCCGCGGCAATGAACTGCCCCAGCTTCTGCGGCGATGTGTCGGCCGATGCTTCGAGACCCTGGGCGGTGAACATCTGCTTCACCTTGGGTGAGTTGAGCACTTCGGCGAAAGCGTGGTTGAGCTTGGCCACGCGGTCGGCGGGCGTGCCGGCCGGCGCGACGATGCCGAAGAACACGCTCACGTCATAACCCTTGTAGCCCTGCTCCGCGATCGTCGGTACGTCGGGCAGCGCCTGCGAGCGCGCCGAGGTGGCCACGCCCAGCGCGCGCAGCTTGCCGGCCTTCACGTAGGGCAGCGCGGTGAGGATGTCGGTGAAGGTCATGCTCACCTGGTTGCCCAGCAAATCGTTGAGCGCCGGCCCGGTGCCCTTGTACGGAATGTGCTGCAGGTCGGTGCCCGCCACCGAATTGAAGAGCACGCCCGCCAGGTGCGACGACGCGCCGTTGCCCGACGAGGCATAGCTCAGCTTGCCCGGGTTGGCCTTGGCGTAGGCGACCAGCTCCGGCACGGTCTTCACCGGCAGGGCGGGGTTCACCACCAGGATGTTGGGCAGGTAGCCGACCTGGATCACCGGCGCGAAGCTCTTCACCGGGTCGTAGTTGATCTTGCGGTACAGGCTCTTGTTGATGGCCAGCGGGCCCGAGGTGCCGAACATCAGCGTGTGGCCGTCGGCCTCGGCGCGCGCCACGTATTCGGCGCCGATGTTGCCGCCGGCACCGGCGCGGTTCTCCACGATCATGGGCTGGCCGAGGCGGTCCTTCATTTCGGCGGCGAGCGTGCGCGCCATCGCGTCGGTCGGGCCGCCGGGCGGGAAGGGCACCACCAGCGTCAAGGGCTTGGTGGGAAAGGCATCGGCCGCATGCGCGGCGGGGACGGCGGCCACGAGCGAAGCGCACGCGGTCAGCAGGAAGATGAAGCGTTTCAAGGGATGTCTCCGGTTCTTGTGTGATGAGCTGGGAAAACAGGTTCAGGCGATGGCTTCCGCGGGGCGCGCGGCGGCGGTGCCGTTCCAGTCCGCGGGCATCGCGTCGGGCGAGAGCGGGTCGCGCGGCAGCACGCGGTGCAGCAGCACCAGCTGCGCCCAGCGAAGGCGCGGCGCGGAGCCGCCGTGCGCGGCCTCCCAGGCCATCGCGATGGCGCTGGTGCAGTGGTAGAGCGCCGACGCGGCCTGGCGCGCGAGCACGTCGCCGCCTTCGCGCGCGGCGGTCTCGGTCAGCGCCGCGGCGCGGTCCAGCGCGTCGCGCAGGGCCTTGGCGAAAGCAGGCGCCAGCGCGGCGTCGTCGAGCAGCTTCTGGCAGTGCGCGCGCAGCACGGGCAGCGAGCCTTCGCGCTTCACCGCGCGGATCACGTCGAGCGCCACGATGTTGCTGGTGCCTTCCCAGATCGAGCCCAGATGCGCGTCGCGCACCAGGCGCGCGTCGCTCCATTCCTCGATGTAGCCGCAGCCGCCGCGCACTTCCATCGCATCGCCCGTGACCTTGCGCGCATCGCGGCAGGCGCGGAACTTGATGAGCGGCGTGAGGATGCGCAGCAGCGCGTAGGCATCGGGCTCGCCGGCGTCGGAGCGGGCCAGCGCCAGGGCCGTCTGGCACACCATCGTGCGGGCCTGCTCGGCCGGCAGGCGCAGCTTGTCGAGCTGGCGCTGCATCAGCGGCATCTGATCGAGCGTGCGGCCGAAGGCGCGGCGCTCCGACGCGATGAACTCGGCCTCGGCCACCGCGCGGCGCATCAGGCCGGCGGCGCGCACGCCGTTCGACAGGCGCGAGTTGTTGACCATGTCGGCCATCTGCACGAAGCCCCGGCCGGCCTCGCCCACGAGGTACGCGACCGCGCCTTCGAGGCGGATCTCGCCGCTGGCCATCGAGCGCGTGCCCAGCTTGTCCTTCAGACGGATGATGCGGTAGTGGTTGAGGCTGCCGTCGTCCAGCCGGCGCGGCAGCAGGAACAGCGACACGCCCTTCATGCCGGGCAAACCGCCCGATTCATCATCGGCGCGCGCCAGCACCATCGCGAAATCGGCGTCGGGGTTGGAGCAGAACCACTTGTCGCCCGTGAGGCGCCAGCTGCCGTCGGCCTCCTGGTGGGCCAGCGTGGCGGTGGCGGCGATGTCGGAGCCGGCGGCCTGCTCGGTCATGAACATGGCGCCTTGCGCGAGTTCGTCGAAGTCGAGCGAGGTCAGGCGCGGCAGGTACTTCGCGACCAGTTCGGGCTTGCCAAATTTCTTGAGGGTGCGCGTGAGCGAATCGGTCATCGACACGGGGCAGCACAGGCCGAACTCGGCCTGCACGAACAGGTAGGTCAGCACGTATTTGACGAGCGGCGGCATCTTGCCGCGCCAGCCCAGCGTCTCGTTGCGGTGCGAGATGGCGGCCAGGCCGAACTCGGCGAGCGCCAGGCGTTCCATCTCGACATACGCGGGGTGCTTGAGGATCTTCTGGTCGTCCAGCCCGGTGCGCGTGCGCTGCTTCAGCACGGGCGGGTTGCGGTCGGCGGTGCCGGCCAGCTCGTCGAGCAGGCCGCCCGCAAGGCCGCCCAGGCGCTCGAAGTGCGGCTGCATGTGCCGGCGCAGGTCTTCGGGCAGGTAGAGCGCGAGCAGGGCGTGCAGCTCGGCGTCGGTGGTGAACAGGTTCTGGCCGTGCCGGTCGGGAATCGGATGGGCTTGCGTTGCGGACATGCGCTTTGTCTCCTTGATTTGGCGCATTGTTGAAGCCGCGACGATCCGTGTCTAATATCGATTTGGTCTTGTTCGATTCGATCTGACTATTCATGGAACTGCGGCACCTGCGCTACTTCTCCGTGCTCGCCGAGGAGCTGCACTTCGGGCGGGCGGCGCGGCGCCTTTCGATCTCGCAGCCGCCGCTGTCGGTGGCGATCCGCCAGCTCGAAGACACGGTGGGCGCGCGCCTGTTCGAGCGCAACAGCAAGGAAGTGCGGCTCACGCCGGCCGGCGAGGCGCTGCGCATCTCGGCGCGGCGCGTGCTGCTGCAGGCGGAAGAGGCCGCGGTCGAGGCGCGCGACGTGGCGCTGGGCTCGGCGGGGCGGCTGCGCATCGGCTTCGTCGGCGCAATGCTGTACCGGGGCCTGCCGCAGGCGCTGCGGGCTTTCCAGGCGAAGCATCCGGCGGTGCGCATCACCTTGAGCGAGGTCAATTCCGGCGTGCAGATCACCGAGCTGCTGAACGACCGGCTCGACCTGGGCTTTGCCCACACGCGGCGCGTGCCGCTCGAGCTGCAGCACCGGCTGCTGCTGTCGGAGCCGTTCGTGGCCTGCCTGCCGGCGGGGCATGCGCTCGCGCGCAAGCGGGTGCTGGCGCCGGCCGACCTGCGCGCGCAGCCCTTCGTGCTGTTCTCGCGCGAGGTCTCGCCCGACTATCACGAGCGCATCCTGTCGATCTGCGCCGACGCCGGCTTCCTGCCCGAGGTGCGGCATGAGGTGCGCCACTGGCTGGCGGTGGTCTCGCTGGTGTCGCAGGGTCTGGGCGTGGCGCTGGTGCCGCAGGCGATGCGGAATTCAGCCTTGCGCGGCGCGGTGTTCAGGCCGCTCGACCGCGCGGTGGCGCAGTCGGAGGCCTATGGCGTCTGGCGCAGCGGGCCGGCCAACGTGCTGGTCGAGCGGCTGCTGCAGGGCGTGGCGGACAGCATCGCCGCCGAGCAGGCTCAGGCGTAGAGCGGGTCTTCCGCCATCTGTTCGCACTGGTCTTCCAGCACGAGGATCTGGCCCTTCCAGTAGTCGCTGGAGCCGAACCACGGGAAGTTGATCGGGAAGATCGGGTCTTCCCAGCGCCGCGCGAGCCACGCGCTGTAGTGGATGAGCCGCAGCGTGCGCAGCGGCTCGATCAGCGCCAGCTCGCGCCGGTCGAATTCGCGGAACTGCTCGTAGCCGTCGAGCAGGCCCGACAGCTGCGCGGTGCGCTGCGCGCGGTCGCCCGACAGCAGCATCCACAGGTCCTGCACCGCGAAGCCGGTGCGCGCGTCGTCGAGGTCGACGAAGTGCGGGCCGCCGCCGGGGCGGTCGGTGGGCGTCCACAGGATGTTGCCGGGGTGCACGTCGCCGTGCAGTCGCAGCTTGCGCGGAGTGAAGTCGGAGGCCGGCGGCTGCAGCGCCAGGGCGGTCTGGCGCACCATGTCGAGCGCCGCGTTGCAGGCGGTTTCCCAGTCGCGCTGCACGTCCATCGGGATCTTGTCGTTCTCCAGCAGCCAGTCGCGCGAGTCCAGGCCGAAGGTCTGCAGGTCGAGCGCGGGGCGGGCCTCGAAGGGCTTCGCGCTGCCCACGGTGTGGATGCGCGCGAGGAAGCGGCCGACCCATTCGAGCACCTCGAAATCGTCGAGCTCCGGCGCGCGGCCGCCGCGGTAGGGGCTCACGCTGAAAGCGAAGCCGGCGTGGTGGTGCAGGGTCTTGCCGTCGAAGGCCAGCGGCGGCACGGCGGGCACTTCGCCGGCGGCCAGCTCGAGCGAGAAGCCGTGCTCTTCGAGGATCTCGGCTTCGCTCCAGCGGCCGGGGCGGTAGAACTTGACCACCACTGCGCTGCGATCTTCCAGGTAGACCTGGTAGACGCGGTTCTCATAGGAATTCAGGCCGGTGAGCCGGCCGTCGCCGTGCAGGCCGAGCGTCGCGAGCGCGTCGAGCACCACGTCGGGCGTGAGGCTCTCGTAAGGATGTGTGTTCGCGGGCGCCGCGGAAGAAGGAGTCATGTGGCGATTGTCGCCACACGCGCGCTTTCGGGGTCAGGCGTCGCCGGGTTGTTTGTAAAGAGAAAGGACATGGCCCGCGCGCGGATCGCCCTTGCCTGCCAGCACCTGCGCATAGGCGGCCTGCACCGCCTCGCCGCCGTGGTGGCGCTCGGCCCGCAGCCAGGGCTTGTTGGCGTCGGTCGCGGTGGCGATGAAGTGGTGCCAGGCGGCCACCATGCGGCGCCCGAACTCCTCGGCGCCCCATTCGGTCGTGCGCTTCTTGATCTGCGCGGGCGCGAAGAACAGCGTGGCGCGCGGGCCGGCCAGGTCTTTCCCGGCGCCCTTGGAAGCCAGCTGCTCGACGTGCGTGCCGCCGATGGAACTGCTGAACGCGAGATTCGCGAAGCGCGCGTGGATGGCGTTGCGCAGCGCGCCGTTGCCCGCGAAGTCGATGTACACGCAGGGCGTGTCGGCGGCGATGGTGTCGAGCGCCTCGTAGGTCACGACGCGGTCGTAGCAGCCCAGGCTTTCGCAGAAGGCCACGTTGGCCGGCGAGGTGAGGCCGATCACCTCGATGCCTTCGCGCTGGTGCAACTGGAAGGCGGTGCCGTAGGCCGTCTTGCTCGACGCGCTCGACAGCAGCATGGTCTTCGCGCCGAAGAAATCGTTGTCGCCCATGAAGTCGTCGATGAGCCACGAGGTGATGAACAGCGGGCGCAGCAGAGATTGCGTGTCTTCCGACTCGGCGGTGTAGAGCGGGTCGCTCGCGCAGCGGAAATACTGGTTGTAGACCGCGGGCAGCTCGGCGCGGTGCGGCGCCGTGTCGGTGAAGCGTTCGGGCGACAGCCGGCCGGGGCTGAGCACCGTGCCGGTGGCCATCGGCCAGTAGCCATAGAGCCGCTCGCCCACCGCCACGCCCGGGTGCAGCGACTGCACCACGCTCGCGAAGCCCCACACGGGGATGCTGCCCCAGCCTTCTTCGCCGGTCGGGTAGAACTGCCAGTAGCTCATCGCGTCGCCGAAGGCGGCGTAGGTGATGTTGTTCGACGTGAGCGCAAAGCTGTCGATGCGCACGCGCACCTGGCCGTCGGCCAGCGGCTCGTCGGTGGCGGTGTGCAGCCGCGTGGTCGCGAGCTGGTCCTTGCGGATGAGAAGGCTGGTGGTGCTCATGGGCGAAGCTCCGGCGTTTGGTGGATGGGCTGGCCGCGACGTTAGCCAAGCTTGGTGAAAGGCGCCATCGCGCGGCGGCTTTTGGCGTCACCCGTGAGACATCGACGGGCATGAAAAAAGCGACCCGGCTTGTGGCCAGGTCGCTTGTTCATTGGCGCTGGGGGGCGATCAGGCGATCGTCAGTTCGACGTCGATGTTGCCGCGGGTGGCGTTCGAGTACGGGCAGACTTGGTGAGCCGTATCGACCAGCTTCTTCTTGGCATCGGCATCCAGGCCCGGCAGCGTGATCGCCAGCTTCACGGCGATGCCGTAGGCGGCGCCGCCGTTCGTCGGGCCAAGGGAAACGCTGGAGTCGATGGCGACGTCTTCCGGCACCTTCACGCCGATCTTCGGGCCGACGGCCTTCATGGCGCCGATGAAGCAGGCGGCGTAGCCGACCGCGAACAGCTGTTCGGGGTTGGTGCCGGGCTTGCCGGAACCGGGCGAGCTCAGCTTGACGTCGATGGCGCCGTCGCTGGACTTGCCTGCGCCGTCACGGCCGCCGACGGTGTGGGCTTCTGCGGTGTAGAGCACTTTGTCGAGCTTGGTGGTCATGGTGATTCCTTTGGTGATGGAGTGGAGAGAGGCTGGGGAAAAAGCTTCGGCCGCAAGCAGCCTCGGCGGGGAGAAACGGGGGCGCTGCGTCAGGCGGCTTTCCTGATGCGGTCGCGCAGCGTCTGGATCTGCTGGGTGAGCGAAACCAGTTCGGGCACCGAGCACTGGGCGGCGGCCATCAGGCATTCAGGCACGTCGGCGGCGCGGGTCTTGAGCTGGCGGCCGACGGCCGTCAGCGTGATGTGCACCCGGCGCTCGTCGGCCACGTCGCGCACGCGGCTCACGTAGCCGCTGGCTTCGAGGCGCTTGAGCAGCGGGGTGAGGGTGCCGGAGTCGAGCGAAAGGCGATCGCCAAGCGCGGAGACCGTGGGGCCGTCGTGCTCCCAGAGCGAGAGCATCACGAGGTATTGCGGGTAGGTGAGCTGCAGCTTTTCCAGCACCGGCTTGTAGAGCCTGGTCATGGCCAGCGAGGCGGAATACACGGCAAAACAAAGCTGGTTGTCCAGCTTGAGCATTTCGTCGGCGGATACGGGTGTGGAGCGCATGGGTCGAATTCTAGCGAGCAATTGAATTGTGTGCAATGTAAAGTTAAGGTAAACGCCGTGCCACACTAGGGCCTTTTGTTTCCAGCCTGCCTTTGCGTTTCGCCTGACCCGTCCGCCCGACTCCGTATGCGACTCTCTCCGATTCCTTCGACAGGAACCACCACGGCCCTGGCCGCTTCATCGCCTGTCTTGCGGCGCAACGTCCTGTGGGCCCTGGGGGCGATGCTGCTGCTGTGGACCCTCTCGATCAGCTTTTTCTATCCGACCCCGCCCTGGGACAACGTCGAGGAGCTGTTCTGGGGCAGCAGCTTCGAATGGAGCTACTACAAGCATCCGCCGCTGCCGAGCTGGCTGATGGGTGCCCTGATGCTGCTGGGCGGACGCCAGCCCTGGCTGACCTACGCGGCCGGCGTGGGCTGCGGCGTGGGCGCGCTCTACCTGGTGTGGCGCTGGTCGCTCGAAATGGTCAGCCCGGCGCGCGCGGCGCTGGCCGTGCTGCTCGGCTCGCTGGTGGCCTATCACGTGCAGCGCGCGGTCATCTACAACCACAACACCGTGCAGCTGCTGCCGCTGGCCGGCTACTGGTGGATGCTGTGGCGCGTGCTGCATGCGCCGGCATCGTCGAAGCTGCGCGACTGGGCCTTGCTGGGCGTCTTCGCGGCGCTGTCGATGCTCACCAAGTACAGCGCGGTGGTGCAGTTCGCGGTGGGCGCTGCCTTCATCGTGCGGCAGGGCCTGTGGCGCGACGCGCATGTGCGGCGCGGCCTGTTGCTGGCGGCGGGCGTTGCGCTGGTGCTGATGGCGCCGCACCTGTGGTGGGTGCTGGAGCACTCGACACGCACGATTGCCTATGCGCGCCATTCGGTCCACCCGGCGGGCACGCACGGGCATGGCTACCGCCACCTGCTGCATGTGTTCCTGGTGCAGGTGTCCCGCCTGTTGCCGATGTTGCTGCTGGCCGGCTGGGCCTGGTTCACGCGCGCTTCCGTCGCGCCAGCGCCCTCGTCGGCCACCACGCAGGGGCTGAACGCGTTCGACCGCCGCTTCCTGGCCTGGGCCACGCTGGGCCCCATGTGCCTGGTGTTTCCCGCGGCGGTGCTGCTGAAGATTCCGCTGATTCCTTCCTGGCTCACCACCTTCTTCCTGCCCGCCGCGCTGTGGGCCGTGGCCGTGCTGCCCGGCCTCGAGGCGGAACGCTGGAGCCGCCGCCGGTGGCGCGGCGTGATCGTCACGGTGGCGGTGCTGCACGTGGCCGGCGCGCTCGGCCAGGGCTGGGTCGACGGCGTGCTGAGCAAGCGGCTCGGCTACATCACCCGCGCCAACCTGCCGGCGCAAGAGGTCGCGGATGCCGTGCGCGTCATCTGGCGCGAGCGCGTCGGTGATCAGCCTTTCAAGCTGCTCGTGGGCGACACCTGGTTCGCGGGCGCGGTGGCGCTGAAGATGGACTCGTCGACGCAGCTGCTGATCGACGGCGACGAGCGCAACTCGCCGTGGCTGCCTGCCGGCACTCTGGAGCGCGAAGGCGGCATGGTGCTGATCCTCGACACGCACGAGTTCCGCTCCGAAGGCGCGCTGCTCGAACCCCGGCTCGCCCTGGCCGACTGCCGCGGCACGCTGGACATTCCGTGGGCCGGCACCGACGAGCGCAACAGCCTGCGCATGCGCTGGGGCATCGTGCTGCCCAAGGGCGAGCGCGGCGCGAAGAACTGCGCGGCGGACGCGGCTGGCCGGGGCCAGGGCGTGGTCAGCCCTTGAACCGCTTGCGCGTCAACGCCAGCGCGATCCAGAAGGCAACGACCGCGTAGACCGCGAGCACCGCCGCATGAACCCACCAGCCGGTCGGCCATTGGTCCATGAAGAGCGGCCGCACCAGCGCCACCGCGTTGGTCAGCGGCAGCCATGCGGCCACCGCCCTGACCGCCGCCGGCAGTTGCTCCAGCGGAAAGAACACGCCGCTCAGGAACATCATCGGTGTCATGAACAGCGTGAAGTAGTAGGTGAAGAAGTCGTAGCCCTTGGCCAGCGCGTTGAAGATCAGCGCAACCGACGAGAAGGTGATGCCCGCGCCCACCAGCACCATCCACGCGACCACGAGCTTCGGGCTGTGGCTGATGCCCAGCCCCAGCATCACGAACAGGATGGCCGTCACCGTGAAGATCGACTTGAACGCGGCCCAGAGCATCTCGGCCAGCACGATGTCGTCGAGCCCGACCGGCGCGTTCATGATGCCGTCCCAGGTCTTCTGAACATGCATGCGCGAGAAGGCCGAGTACAGCGCTTCGAAGCTCGCCGCGTTCATCGCGCTCATGCAGATCGATCCGCTCGCCAGGAACAGGATGTACGGCACTTTCACGTCGTCCACCGACACCTGCCCCACCAGCGCGCCCATGCCGTAGCCGAAGGCCACCAGCCAGATCAGCGGCTCGGCGATGTTGCCGATCAGGCTGGGAATGGCCAGCTTGCGCCACACCAGCAGGTTGCGCAGGAACACCGGCCACCAGCGCAGCGAGATTTCGGGCGCGCGCCAGACCGAGGGCGAGGCTGGCGCGTTCGTTGTTGTCGTCGTGTTCATGGCCTAGCCGTCCTCGCGAATCTGGCGACCGGTGAGCTTGAGGAACAGGTCCTCGAGGTTCGCCGGCCGGTGAAAGGTGCGCAGCCCGCCGTGGCGCGTGAGCGCTTCGAGCAGCCGCCGCGCGTCCTGCGTGTAGAAGAACACCGTCTCGCCGCTCACCTCCACGCGCGCGGCCATCGCCTTGAGCTCGGCCGACTCGGCCAGCGACAGCGCGCCGTTGCCGTACACCTCGACCACGTCGGGCTCCAGGTGCTCGGCGATCAGGTCGCGCGGGCGGCCCTCGGCGATCTTGCGGCCGTGGTCGAGCACCAGCAGGCGCGAGCACAGGCGCTCGGCCTCGTCCATGAAGTGCGTGGTCAGCAAAATCGACTTGCCCTGCTGCAGCAGCACCTGCAGCCGCTCCCACATCAGGTGTCGCGCCTGCGGGTCGAGCCCGGTGGTCGGCTCGTCGAGCAGCAGCAGCTTGGGGTCGTTGACCAGCGCTCGCGCCAGCGACAGACGCCTGCGCATGCCGCCCGACAGCTCGCCCGGCTTGGCGTCGGCCTTGTGCGACAGCGCCGCGAACTCCAGCAGCTGCGGCACGCGCGCGCGCACCTGGGCCTTGCCGAAGCCGAAGTAGCGGCCGTACACCACCAGGTTCTCGGCGCAGCTGAAGTCGGGGTCGAGCGTGTCGAACTGCGACACCACGCCCAGCTGCGCCTTGATGGCCAGCGCGTCGCGCGGCATCTGCAGGCCCAGTGCGGAGATCTCGCCGCCGTCGGGCGCCGTGAGGCCCAGGCACATGCGGATGGTGGTGGTCTTGCCGGCGCCGTTCGGGCCGATCACGCCCAGGCATTCGCCGGGCGCGATCTCGAACGACAGGTCGTCGACGACCGTGGTCTCGCCATAGCGCTTGCGCAGCCGGCTGACGTGGAAGAGGGGAGGGGTGGGGGCGGTTGTGGGCGGCACGCGGCGATTCTGACGCAGGCACGCGCGATGTGCGCCGCGGCACGCCCGGTCGCGGCACAATCGGCGCCGATGCATTTCGCGGGGGGAGGCCCAAAGATGCTGCGTTTCCTGTTGGCGCTGTCGCTGCTCATGGCGCTCGGCGCCTGCGCGCCGTTTCACCGGCCGCTGTCGGCCGCGGACCGGGGCAAGGTCCGGGAGGTGGATGTGCGCGTGGTCGTCGCGCAGGAGAGCTTCATGTTCTCGGCGCAGTCGCCGGGCGTGAGCGCGGCCACCGGCGGCGGGCTGATCGGCGCGCTGATCGATTCCTCGGTGCAGCAGTCGCGCCAGAAGGACATGAGCGCCGAGGTGCAGGCCATCGTCGGCCCGCTGCTCGACTACGACTACCGCGCCGAGGCCGCCCGCGCGCTCGAAGTGCAAATGGCCGAACCCAGCTCCTTTCCGCTGAAGATCCGCTCGGCGCAGCTGCTTGCCGCCATGCCGGTCAAGGCAGCGCACGAAGCCCGCATCGCCGCCACCCGGAACGGCCCCGCGTACATGGTGGTGTGGCTGCAATACGCGCTCGAGCCCGGCCTCGGCGCATTCACCACGCGCGCCTCCGCGCTGCTGTGGCAGGACGGCAAGAGCGAGCCCAGCTACCGCGCCGCCGCCATCTTCCAGACGCCCATCGGCGGTACGGCGCGCGCGGCCGTCATCCGCCGCCTCACGGCCGACGACGGGCAGGTGCTGCGCGGCGTGATGCGCGACTCGATGACGCAGACCCTGCGCGCGGTGGCGATGGACATCGCCGGCGCACGCTCCGGCGCGGTGAAGACCGCGCGCTTCAATGTCAACGGCTCGTGGGTGACCGTGGCCGGCGCGAGCTTCGACGACCAGCCGGGACGCGTGCTGTTCCGCGACCAGGACGGCGCCCTCTACTCGGTCAGGAGCGCCGCCCCATGACGCCACGCCGCGCGCGCGGAGCCGCCGCCTTCTGTGCCTTTTCCGCGCTCTGCGCTATGCCGGGCCTGTCGCATGCGCTGACCGAGACCGAGCCGCTGCCCATGGTGTTCGAGCGTGCGCCCGAGTCCGCCGAACGGCCCAACAGCCAGCCGGTCGCGCAGCTGCACGTGGCGAGCGGCTGCACCCTGTACCTTCAGTCCATCGACGACCTGCGCCTGAACAAGGCCAACGTGGGCAACCTGACCGTGATGCTGCCCACCTTGCACGCCACGCCGGTGTCGGTGCAGTCCATCCAGGGCGGCGACGCCGGCCCGTGGGTTCGCGGCGCGCTGCAGTCCGCCGGCCGCTACGGGCTGCAGGTGGTGGTGGCCGCCGCGCCGCCGTCGACCGGCGCCCCGCGGCAGGTGACGGCCGACATGGCGTTGCGTCTCGCGCATGCATGGTCGGCGGGGCTGAACCTGGTCTCGCACGTCGTGCTGCAAACCACCTACCGCACGCCCGGCGTCGAGCCCGTGGTGCGCCAGTACCACGGCATGGGCACGCGCACCAACTGGGCCAACGGCAACGGCGAATTCATGTCGGTGCTGAACCTCGGCATCGAGGAAGCCGTGCGCGGCATGGCCATCGATGCGGCGGCGCTCTGCGAAGGCCGGCCCTTGCCCGAACGGACGGCCCCGCCATGAAGCCCATGCTGAAGCTGCACCTGACCTGCGGCGCGCTGCATGCGTCGCAGATTCCCTTCTTTGTCGCGGTGTGCGAGCAGGTCGGGCTGCGGCCGCTTCTCATCGACCATCACCACCATCGCGGCGAGCATGACCACACCCATGACGGCAGCGAGCGTAAACAGCAGCCGTCGGCCATCGCCTGGCTGCGCGCCGACTTCGAGGAAGCCAAGGCCGAGGCGATGGCCCTGGCGCAATGGCTGGCGCGCGCGGGCATGGCCGTGCTGGGCGTGAAGGTCGACGCGCAGGTGCATGACGCCGACAGGCTGGGCCGCACCGGGCGGTACTTCGAGTGGCGCGGCAAGCTGCGCCAGTTGCACGACCTGTCCGCGCTGCAGCAGTTGTGCGAGGCGCACGGCGCGCAGCTGTCGCGCGACAGCCTGCATGAAGAAGCCGACACCTGCTTCCTGACGCTGCGCAGCCATGAGCCGCTGGATGCGTTCCGCCTGCGCGTGGTGGTGCTCTGCGAGCAGCTCCACCGCGACGGCTGGCCGCTGCTGGCGCAGGACTCCGAAATCTGCCTGCACGACAGCCGCGAGGCGCCTGAGCTGCCCGGGGCGGACTGGCTCGCGCCTTACCTCAAGCCGGCCGCAGGCTAGAGCCTGAGTTCGCTGAACTCCATCTTCATCCACTCGATGAACGCCCGCGTGCGCGCCGGCAGCAGCCGCGCGTTCGGATAGATCACGCTCACCGGCCGCGGCTCCGGCTCGAAGTCTTCCAGCACCAGAGCGAGCCGGCCTTGCGCCACATGCGGCATCACCTGGTAGGAGAAGAAGGTGCCGAAGCCCACGCCCGCCGCGCAGGCCTCGATGGCCGGTGCGATGTGATTGAACTCCAGCCGGTTGTCCGGCGTCACGCCGATGGTCTTGCCGCCTTCGCGGAACAGCCACTGCGGCGGCGCATCGACCCGGCCGCGCACGCAGGGCGCGCCGTTCAGCTCGCGCGGATGTCGCGGCGTGCCGTGGGCGGCCAGGTATTCGGGGCTGGCCGCCACCACGCGGCGGATGGTGCCCAGCGTCTGCGCCACCAGCGACGAGTCTTCCAGCGGGCTGATGCGGATGCCCACGTCGATGCCCTCTTCGAGCAGGCTCACCGTGCGGTCGTAAAGGCGCACGCTGCAGCGCACCTTCTCGTAGCGCTTCATGAATCGCACGATGGCCGGCGCCACGTACATGTGGCCGAACAGCACCGGCGCGGTGATGGTGAGCTGCCCGGCCGGCTCGCGCGCCTCGGCCTTCAGCGCGAGGTCGGCGGCGTCGGCCGCCAGCAGCACCTCGCGCGCGTTCGGCAGATAGTGCCGCCCCTCCTCGGTCAACGAGAGGCGGCGCGTGGTGCGGTGAAACAGGCGCACGCCCAGATGCGCCTCCAGCGAGGCGAGCGAGCGCACC
This sequence comes from Variovorax paradoxus, assembly GCF_022009635.1. Classification (NCBI taxonomy): domain Bacteria; kingdom Pseudomonadati; phylum Pseudomonadota; class Betaproteobacteria; order Burkholderiales; family Comamonadaceae; genus Variovorax; species Variovorax paradoxus. The sequence goes on along the minus strand of NZ_CP091716.1, from coordinate 6,671,004 downwards.
ACCGCGGGCAGCGAGGTGCCGAGCGCCTCGGCGGCGCGGGTCAGGCTGCCCTGGTCGGCAATCTGCACGAAGGTCTGCATGGCCTTGAAGCGATCCATGGCGCGATTAAACCGGAAAACGCAGCAGTCAAATACAGGAATGGCTATTCATTCATCTGTCGCAAGAGAGAAGAATCCGTGCATTGCCCCCGAAGACATTCCAGAAGGCCCCCGCCATGAACACCGCCCGCCCCGCTCACCCCGCCCAACCCATCAAGCTCTACGGCACCGCGCTCTCGGGCCATGTGCACCGCGTGCGCCTGTTCCTCACGATGCTCGGCCTGCCCTTCGAGAACATCGAACTCGACATGCGCAAGCGCGAGAGCCGCACGCCGGAGTTCCTGGCGCGCAACCTCTTCGGCCAGGTGCCGGTGATCGAGGACGGCGAGCTGACGCTGGCCGATTCCAATGCCATCCTGGTCTATCTCAATGCACGGTATGCGCCCGATTCGGCCCGCTGGATGCCGCAGGACGCGGTGGGCGCCGCGCAGGTGCAGCGCTGGTTCTCGGTGGCCGCCGGCCCGCTGGCGTACGGGCCTGCCGCCGCGCGCATCATGGCGCTGTTCGGGCTGGCGGACGACCCATCGGAGACAGTGGCGCGCGCGCATGCGCTGCTGTCGGTGATGGAGACGCACCTTCGGCACCAGCCCTTCCTTGCGGGCCATGCCGCCACGCTGGCCGACATCGCCAACTACGCTTACGTGGCGCATGCGCCCGAGGGCAGCGTGTCGCTCGACGCCTATCCGCATGTGCACGAATGGCTCGCGCGCGTGGAGGCGCTGCCCCGCTTCGTGCCCATGGTGCGCACACCCATCGGGCTCGCGGCGGTCGCATGATCGCCGCGCCGTTCCATGCCGGCGAACGCGCGCTGCAGGCGCTCGCGGGTTCGCGCGAGCAGATGGAGGTCGCGGGCCCGCGCGTCATCCGCGACTTCATGCCCGACCAGCACCGCGAGTTCTTCTCGCTGCTACCCTTCCTCGTGGCCGGCAGCATCGACGGCGAACTGCAGCCCTGGGCCAGCGTGCTGGCGGGGCCGGCCGGCTTCGTGCATTCGCCCGACGCCACGCACCTGCGCGTCGATGCGCTGCCGTCGGCGGGCGATCCGCTCGCGGGCCAACTGAAGCAGGGCGCCACGCTGGGCCTGCTCGGCATCCAGCCGCACACGCGGCGACGCAACCGCATGAACGGCACCGTGGAGGCAATCGACGCGGCGGGCTTCATGGTCGAGGTGCAGCAGAGCTTCGGCAACTGTCCGCGCTACATCCAGGCACGCGAGCCGCAGTTCACGCCGCCGCGCGGCGATGCGGCGCCTGCGCAGTGGCTCGACAAACTCGACCTGGCCGCGCATCGCCTCATCGGCAGCGCCGACACGCTGTTCATCGCCACCGCCTATCCGAACGAAGTGGCCGTGGGCGACGAGGCCGACGCGAGTTCGCACGGCGTCGATGTATCGCATCGCGGCGGCCGTCCGGGCTTCGTGCGCATCGACGGCGACGACGTGCTGACCGTGCCCGACTTCAACGGCAACCGCTTCTTCAACACGCTGGGCAACCTGGCGGCGCATCCGCGCGCGGGTCTGCTGTTCATCGACTTCGACAGCGGCGACCTGCTGCATGTGGCGGTGACGGCCGAGATCGTCTGGAACGGCCCCGAGGTGGCGGCGTTCGAAGGCGCGGAGCGGCTGATGCGCTTCCATGTGACGCACGCCTTGCGCCGCCCGGGCGCGCTGCCGCTGCGCTGGGGCGATGCGGAGCTGTCCCCGCATCTCGCGCGCACCGGTCAGTGGAACACCGGCACGCGTGCCGCGACCGACGGCCGGTAATGCCAGCCGCGCAGGCGCTGCGCATCGACGTCGGGCGCGCGATGCAGCAGCGCCTCGAGGCCGGCCGCCGCCAGCGTGCAGGCCAGGGCCTGCCCCGGGCAGGCATGCATGCCGTGGCCGAAGCCGAGCATGCGGCGCTTCGCGCGAACGAGGATGAAGCTGTCGGGGTCGGGGTTGAACGACGGGTCGCGATTGGCCGAGGCCAGCAGCACCAGTACCACGTCGCCCGCCGCGAGCGGCGTGCCCGCGATGGTGACGGGCGACGCCGCGAAGCGCCGGGTGTTGTGCACCGAAGGGTCATGCCGCGCCGTCTCTTCCACGATGGCCTGCAGCCCGTCGCGCGTGCGCGCGGTCGTGCGCAGCGAGGGATCGCGCATGAAGGCGATGAAACTGTTGCCCAGCAGGCCCGCCGTGGCATCGCAGGTCTGAGAAAGCAGGCCGACGAGGTTGGCGAGCAGCGAGCGCGACGGCGCGGCGCTCTCGGCCAGCACTGCCGCCAGCAGCGTGCCCTGGCGCGGCGGCGTGGCTGCGATGAGGCCTTCGAAGCGCGCCATCAGCTCACCCGCCGCGGCACTCGCAGCCTGCAGTTGCCCCGCCGTCGACAGCGGTGACAGGCAGGCCACGAAGTCGCGCGTCCACAGGTCGATCTGCGGTAACGCCTCGTCGGCAAAGCCCAGCAGGTGCGCAACGGATCGCACCGGTATCGAGAACAGCGCATCGGACAGCGGCTGCTGCGCCGGCACGCGCAGCGCGACCTGCAGGGCGGCTTCGCGCACCGCATGCAGGTCGAGCCCGGCCAGCGCCCGTTGCAACGCGGGACGGTGGGCTTCGTGCGCCGCGCCGTCGTTCATGCGCACCAGATGCCCGAACACCTCGCCGGCCAGGCTGCCCGCGATGGCGCCCGGCACCGGCTCGGCGGCCGGCCGCACGCGCAGTGCGCCGTGTGCCTGCAGCACTTCTTCGATCACCCCGGCGCGGCTGGCCACCCAGAGGCGCAGCTTGTCGTTCCACGCTAGCGGTGGTCCGTTGCGCAGGCTCGCGTAGAAGGGGTAGGGGTCCGAGTGCGTCACGGCCTCGACGGGGTCGAGGGGCATGCCGGAGGAGGCGGGGCTGTCGTTCGAGTTCATGGCCGCAGTGTGCGATCGGCGGCGCCGCCACACTTCGTCCACGGGCGAAGTGTCGGATGCCAGGCCGTCTTACGATGGGCGCATGGACACCCTCGATTCCACCGCCGATTTCCAGCTCGCCCGCGTGGCCGGCGCCATCGCCGAGCCGGCGCGCGCCCGCATGCTCAGCTGCCTGATGGACGGCCATGCACGCACCGCCACCGAACTCGCCACCGTGGCCGAGGTGGCTGCTTCCACCGCGAGCGCGCATCTCGCTCGGCTGAAGGAAGAGCGGCTGGTCGAGCTGCTGGTGCAGGGCAAGCACCGCTACTTCCGCCTGGCCAACGACGACGTGGCCGCCGCGCTCGAAAGCCTGATGGTGGTCGCCGGCACGCCGCGCGCCGCCGAGTTCAAGCCCAACACGCCGAGCCGCCTGCGCAGCGCGCGCACCTGCTACGACCACATGGCGGGCACGGCGGGCGTCGCGCTGCACGACCGGCTGCATGCGCAAGGCTGGCTCAGCGGCTTGCACAGCGGTTCCTACGAACTCACGCCCGACGGCGCCATCGCGCTCGAAAGCCTGGGCGTCGAGGTGGACGCGGTGCGCCGCTCGCGCCGGCGCTTTGCATGCGCCTGCCTCGACTGGAGCGAGCGCCGTCCGCACCTGGGCGGCGCGCTGGGCGCCGCGTGGCTTCAGCTGTCGTTGCGGCGCGGATGGGTGCGGCAGGAGCTGGACGGCCGCGCGCTCACGCTCACGCCGAAGGCGCAGCGAGAGATGCCGGAGCTCTTCGCCTGAACGCCCGCGCGGGCCTGCCTCAAGCCTTCGTTCAGGCCTTCAGCTTGAGCAGATAGATCAGCGGGCCGGCCATTGCCGTGTCCAGCTCCAGGAAGCTCTCGAAGTCCTTCCCCGCCATCCAGTACGGGTCCCAGTTGTTGCGCTTGATGGTCTTCGCCCACAGGTCATGCGTGGTCGCGCGGCGCACCGCGTCGAGCAGCACGGCCTTGCGGTAGGGCGGCACCTTCCTGCCGGTCATCACGCCGCGCCAGTTGGCGAGGTCGGCGTCCACGCCCTGTTCGCGCACCGATGCGATGCCCTGGAACGGCTGCTTGGACGACACGCCGATGGCGCGCAGCCGGCCGCTGGCCAGGCTGTCGCTGAATTCGCTGAAGCCCGAGATGCCGGCCGCGGCCTTGCCGCTTTCCAGTGCCTCGACCACCTGCGCGCCGCCGGGATGCGGCTGGTAGACGAGCGAAGAAGAAGCGCCCGCCACGCGCGCCAGCATGCCGGCGTACATGTGGTCCACGCCGCCGGCGGAGCCGCCCGCGACCACGGTATTGGCCGCGTCGGCGCGCAGTTGCGCGATCAGGTCCTTGGGCGTCTTGATGGGGGAATCGGCCTTCACCGCCACCACTTCGTAGTCGCTGGTCAGGCGCGCCACCGGCGACACGTTGCTCATGGTCACCGTCGGCTTCTGCAGCGCCACGGCGCCCACCATCACCATGCCGCTGACGAGCAGGGCCTCGGGGTCGGCATCGTATTTCTCGACGTACTTGGCCAGGCCGATGGTGCCGCCCTTGCCGCCGATGTTCTCGTAGACCACGTTGCCCACCGCGCCCGATGCCAGCAGCGCGGCGCCGAGCGCGCGGCCCGTCTGGTCCCAGCCGCCGCCTTCGTTCGCGGGAATGACGATGCGCAGCTTGCTGCCCGCCGGCGCGTCGGCCGCCCTGGCGACGCCGGGCCACAGCGCCGCGCCCCCTGTGCCTGCAGCTGCGGCCGAGGCCGCGATCCATGCCGAAAAATTACGGCGCGAGAGAGTAACGGAAGGCGACTGGGGCATCTTGTTTCCGGTTGTCTGTGGGGAAGCCGAATGATGTCCGCGAAACGCGCCAATACCGCCCGTGCGCGGGCAGGGACAAACCCGGATGCACGCCGGGCGCCCTTGCTTTACTGGAAGGCCACCTCGGCAAAGCTGCGCAGCTTGCGGCTGTGCAGGCGCGTGGAGCCTTCCTGGCGCAGGATGTCGATGGCCCGCATGCCGATGCGCAGGTGCTGCTCCACGCGTTCGCGGTAGAAGTGGTTGGCCATGCCGGGCAGCTTGATCTCGCCGTGCAGCGGCTTGTCGCTCACGCACAGCAGGGTGCCGTAGGGCACGCGGAAGCGGAAGCCGTTGGCCGCGATGGTGGCGCTTTCCATGTCCAGCGCCACGGCGCGGCTCTGGCTGAAGCGGCGCTGCGGCTGGTTGCCGGGCAGCAGCTCCCAGTTGCGGTTGTCGGTGCTGGCCACGGTGCCGGTGCGCATGATCTTCTTGAGGTCGGGGCCCTCGTAGCGCGTGACGTCGGCCACGGCCTTCTCCAGCGCGAGCTGGATCTCCGACAGCGCGGGAATGGGCACCCATAGCGGCAACTCTTCGTCGAGCACGTGGTCCTCGCGCACGTAGGCGTGGGCCAGCACGTAGTCGCCGAGCTGCTGCGTGTTGCGCAGGCCCGCGCAGTGGCCCAGCATCATCCAGGCGTGCGGGCGCAGCACGGCGATGTGGTCGGTGATGGTCTTGGCGTTGGCCGGGCCGACGCCGATGTTGACCATGGTGGTGCCGCTGCAGTCTTCGCGCACCAGGTGGTAGGCCGGCATCTGCGGCAGGCGCGGCGGGGCGGTGCCCTGGCTGCCGTCGAGCAGGTGGCCGAAGTTCTCGCTGCCGCCCGCGGCCAGCCCGCGCCGGCGCGTGACCACGTTGCCGGGCTCGATGAAGGCGATGTACTCGCTGTTCTCGTCGGCCATGGCCTCGTGGCCCAGCCGCACGAACTCGTCGATGTAGAACTGGTAGTTGGTGAACAGCACGAAGTTCTGGAACCACTCGGGCGCGGTGCCGGTGTAGTGGCGCAGGCGGTGCAGCGAGTAGTCCACGCGCGCGGCTGTGAACAGCGACAGCGGCTGCGCCTCGCCGTCGCGCGCCTCGAAGGTGCCGTTGGCGATGCCGTCGTCCATCACGCCCAGGTCGGGCAGGTCGAACACGTCGCGCATGAGCGCGCGGCGCTCGGCGCTCATGGTGCCTTCGATGTGGTCGTTCTCGGCGAACGAGAAGTGGATGGGAATCGGCTGCGTGCTGGTGCCGATCTCGAGCTCGACCTGGTGGTTTTCCAGCAGCAGGCGGAACTGGTCGAAGTAGTAGCGCGAGAACAGGTCGGGCCGCGTCAGCGTGGTCTCGTAGCGGCCGGGTCCGGCCACGAAGCCGTAGCTCAGGCCGGCATTGGCCGGTGGCGTGTGGCGCGAGACGGTGTGGGTGTGCACCCGCACGAAGGGGTAGCAGGCCCGCACCCGGCCGGGCAGCGCCTCGCCGGCAACGAAGCGCAGCATCGATTCACGCAGATGGGCCAGGCCGCCGTTGTAGATGGCCTTGACCTGTTCGAGTGCGGCGGCGGCATCGGTGAAGCGGGCGGGAGCGACGAAGGTGGGCATGTAGGGCATGCCGTCATTGTGCAATGCTGCCGTGGCGTCCGCTGTGTTGCTAAGCCAGCAGGCAGTCCAGCACCTTGGTCAGCATGTCATCCACGCCGGCGACCTGCACCGCCCCAGGCAGCGCCACATCGCCGTGCATCACGAACACCGGCTTGCCCCACTTGAGCCCCATCGCCATCTCCGACAGCGTGCCCATGTTGCCGCCGATGGCCACCAGGCACACGCCGCTGCGCGCGATGATGCCGTTGCGCATCTCGCCCATGCCCGTGGGAATGGCCACGCTGAGCCATTCGTTGGCGTTGCGGTCGTCGTCCTCGGGCAGGATGCCCACCACGATGCCGCCCGCTTCCACCGCGCCGCGCGAGGCCGCGGCCATCACGCCGCCGCGCCCGCCGCACACCACGGCCATGCCCGCGCCGGCCAGCGCATGCGCCACGGCGTAAGCCGCCTCGCACTCGGCCGGGCCGCCGTCGCCGGGGCCGATCATCGCCACCGGCTGGCGGTAGCGCGTCGGTCCCCACTGCTTTTGCGCAAGGCGCGTCAGCGCCTCAGTGACCGGCGCCGACAGCACCGCGCTCGCGCCTTCGCGTAAAGACATCGCCCACTCCCATCACGATCACACACACCACCATCAGCACCAGCGACAAGGCCGCCGCCACCGCGAAATCGGAACCGCCGTCGCCCACCTGCGCCAGCAGCATCAGCGGCAGGATGTTGAGCTGCGTGCCCACCAGTGCCAGCGCCGTGCCGTAGGTGCCCATGGCAATCGCGGCGACCATGCAGGCGTTCGACAGCACCGAAGGCAGCACCTCGGGCACCACCGTGTCCCAGAAGGCCCGCGCGCGAGACGCGCCCAGCGTGCGCGCCGCCTGCACCGGGCGCAGGTCGAGGTTCGCGAACACCGGGTACAGCGACAGCGCCACGCGCGGAATCAGGTAGTAGGCATAGGCGAAGCCCAGGCCCGACACGCTGTAGATCCAGCTGCCGATGGCCGCCGGGTCCGCGCCCAGGCCCGCGAGCAGCTGCGTCACGAAGCCCGCGCGGCCGAAGGCCAGGATGAAGCCGTAGGCGATCACCAGGCCCGAGAAGGCCAGCGGCAGGCCCAGCAGCGTCATCATCCATTGGCGCCGCGCCGCCGGCTGGCGCGCCAGCTCGATCGCGATGCAGGTGCCCACCAGCGCCGACACCGCGCCCGCCGCCAGCCCGAGCGCCAGCGTGTTGCGCAGCGCGCCGAAGAACAGCGGGTTGCCGAACAGCCGGCCGAAGGCACTCCCGCCCTCGCCGAAGGCCTCGGGCAGCAGCGCCGCGAGCGGCACCGCGAAGAACAGCGCCATGAAGGCCCATGCGGGCCAGGCGCCAAAGCGTCGCATCACGTTCCTTCGGGCCTTCTTGCTTACTTGCCCAGGGCGACTTGCGCCCAGAGCTTGTCGATCTCGGCCTTGCGCTCGGAAGCCTTCACCACGTCGAGCGGCTTGATCTGCGGCGCGGGCGGCATCTTGGCGGCCACGTCGGCGCTCAGCTGCGTGCCCGGCACGGCGGGCCGCACGAAGCCCTGCGCGAACAGCGACTGGCCGGCCTCGCTCATGATGAAGTTGAGCCACAGCTTGCCGGCGTTCGGGTTGGGTCCGTTCTTCACGAGGCTGATGGCGTAGGGCGCGGCCACGCTGGCTTCCTTGGGAATGACGACTTCCATCGCGTCGCCCATGCCGTCCACGTGCTTGGCCTTCAGGCCGTCGTTCTCGTAGCTGATCCACACCGGGATCTCGCCCTTGAGGAACTTGGCGTAGGGCGTGGTGCCCTCCACGCGCAGCACGTTGCCGGCCGAATGAAGCTTGCCCAGGTAGTCGATGCCGGGTTGCACGTTGTCGACGCTGCCGCCGTTGGCATAGGCCGCGGCGAAGGTCAGCACCTGGCCGATGCCGGTGGAGCGCGGGTCGAGGTAGACCACCGTGTTCTTGAACTCGGGCTTGAGCAGGTCGGCCCAGCCGGTGGGCACGTTCTTCACCAGCTTCTTGTTGACCAGGAAGGCGATGTTCAGCGTGTGGATGGTGAACCAGCGGCCCTCGGCCTCGCGGAACACGGCCGGCAGCTTGTCGAAGTTGACCGGCTTGAAGGGCGCGACCACGTCCTTCTTGGCGGCATCGACGGCCGAGGCGGCGAAGTAGTAGGCGGTGTCGGCCTGCGGGCGGCGCTTGGTCTTCTCGAGGGCGACCACGGTGGCGGCGGAGCCGATGTCGTTGTAGGTCAGCTCGATCTCGGGGTAGCGCTTCTTGAAGTCGCGGAACAGCGACTTCCAGTTGGCCCATTCGGGGCCGGTGTCGAAGGAGACGCACAGGCCTTCCTTCTGCGCCTCGGCGTACAGCGCCTTCTCGCCCGCATAGAGCTCGGGGCCGTCGAAGGCGAAGGCGGTGCGCGCCGCGAGGGTGGCCAGCGGCAGTGCGCCGGCGGCTTGGATCAGATGTCTGCGTTGCATGGTGGCTCCTTGAGGGATGGGTTCAGTGGTCGAGTAAGCGGATGTGCTCGGGCGCGATGGCGATGGCCTCCACGGCCGGCGCGGGCGATTCGGCGAGGAAGGGCTTGGCCGCGCCCAGCACTTCGAAGTCGTAGCGCGTGAGCGCCCCCAGGTAGCGCTGCGCGCGGGTGCTGCCTTCGAGGCGGTTCACGGTGCCGGGCGCCGGGTCGGGGCGGATGTGCTCGGGGCGCACCAGCACGTGCACCTCGGCACCGAATGCGCGGCGGCCGGTGGGCGCGGCGAGTTCGGCAAAGCCCAGGTCCAGCAGGTCGGCGCCGCTCACCTTGGCGGGCAGGATCGTCGAGAGCCCGACGAACTCGGCCACCGCGCGGCTCGCGGGGTTTTCGTAGATGTCGCGCGGCGTGGCGATCTGCAGCAGCCGCCCGTCCTTGAGCATGGCGACGCGGTCGGCCATGACCAGCGCTTCTTCCTGGTCGTGCGTGACCAGCAGCGTGGTGGCGTTGAAGCGCTGCTGTATGGAGCGGATCTGGTCGCGCAGGTGGCCGCGCACGCTGGCGTCGAGCGCCGACAGGGGTTCGTCGAGCAGCAGGGCGCGCGGGTCGATGGCCAGCGCGCGCGCCAGCGCCACGCGCTGCTGCTGCCCGCCCGAAAGCTGGGCCACGGCGCGCGCGGAGAAGTCTCCCAGCCCCACGATGTCGAGCAGCTCCTGCGCGCGCTGGCGGCGCTCGGCAGTGCCCACCTTGCGCAGCTTGAGGCCATAGGCCACGTTGTCGAGCACGCTCAGGTGCGGGAACAGCGCGTAGCTCTGGAACACCATGCCGATGTTGCGCTGGTGCACCGGCGTGCGCGACATGTCTTCGCCGTCGAGCGCGATGCGGCCGGTGTGACCAGTTTCCAGGCCGGACACCAGCTTCAGCAGCGTCGACTTGCCGGAGCCGCTGGGCCCGATCACCGCGACCAGCTCGCCGGTGCGCACGTCGAGCGACACGTCGTGCAGGCCGTGCGTGCTGCCGGGGTAGTTGTAGTTGACGTTGTCGAGGAGGAGGCTCATGGCGTATCGGTCAAGCGCGTTGCTTCACGAGGGAAGAGGAAAGAAGCGCCGACGCGCTCGCCAGCACGAGAAGGATCACCGTGGCCGCGCAGGCGAAGCCTGTTGCGCCGTAGAAGGCCTGCAGCAGCACCACCGGGTAGGTGCGGTTCTGGAAGCTCGTGAGCAGGTTCGACACGCCGAACTCGCCCACCGAGATGGCCGCGACCATCACCAGCCCGCTGATCAGGCTCTGCCGCAGGCTCGGCAGCACGATGCCGGTGAACTGCTGCCAGCCCGAGGCGCCCAGCGTGGCGGCCGCCTGCTCGAGCCGGCCGAGGTCGAGGTGGCGCAGGTCGGCCAGCAGCGTGTTGGTGAGGTAGGGCAGCGTGAGGATCGCGTGCGCCGCGATCAGCAGCGGCATCGAGCCCAGCCAGGGCGCCAGGTCGGTGTTGAACACGATCATGTAGCCGAAGGCCAGCGTGATGGCCGGCACCGCCACCGGCGTGGCGCTCACGATGCGCGCCGCCAGGCTGCCGCCGCGCCGCGCGCCGTGGTACAGCGCATAGGCCAGCGGCAGGGCCAGCACGGTGTTGATGGCGCAGGCCGACATGGCGACCACGAGGCTGCTCACGAAGGCCTTGCGGAACGAGGTGTCGAGCCAGAGGTCGACATACCACTGGCCGGTGATGCCCGTGGGCAGCAGCGTGTTGGTCCAGTTGCCGCCCACGCTGCCGATCATCAGCAGCACGATGGGCAGCAGCAGGTACAGGCCGTAGATGAGGGAGATGCCGCGGACCAAGGTGGGCTCCAATGTCGGTAAACACCCGGCATACTTTCCGGATGCGCTACTGTCTGTGCCGGGCATGCCGCGGCGGTTGCCGAATTCTAGGGAGCGCATGCGAACTTATGGGTGAAAGTTGGATGACGACAATTGAGCAATTGGAAAGAGTTTTTCATGCGGCTTTCACAAAGCGGAGTCATGCGTGAAGCGTGACTGCCCCACCATCCAGGAGCTGCTGGCCTTCGATGCGGTGGCGCGCCACCAGAGCATCACGCTCGCGGCGGGTGCCCTGTGCATCACCGTGAGCGCGGTCAGCAAGCAGATCGCCGGGCTCGAGGCCTTCCTGGGCCGCGAGCTGCTGCAGAAGAACGGCCGCGGCGTGCAACTCACGCCGCAGGGCCGTGTGTACTGGCAGAAGATCTCGGGTGGCCTGCGCGCCATCGAGACCGCGACCTTCGAGGCGCGTTCGGGCGACGCCGGCGCGGGGTTGCTCACGCTCGCGAGCGTGCCCACCTTCCTCACCAAATGGCTCATTCCGCGCTTGCCGGCCTTCAGCCAGAAGAGCCGCCATGTGATGCTGAGCTTCAGCCGCCACCTGGAGCCCAGCGACGGCATTCCGGCGGGCGTGGACGCCGCCATCCGCTACGGCCCCGACGGCTGGCCCGGCGTGGTGTCCGAATACATCGCGGGGCGCGAGTTCGTGCTGATCGTGGCGCGCTCGCTGGTCGAGGGGCGGCATCGCATCGCGCAACCGGCCGACATCACCGGCCACACGCTGCTGCACCATGAAGGCGCGTCCGGAGCCTGGCGGCAATGGGCCGCGCAGCACGGCGTGCCGGAAGTGCAGACGGTGGCCGGGCCGCGCTTTGCGCAGTATTCGGCGCTGATCCAGGCGGCGCTCAACGGCCTGGGCATCGGCCTCGTGCCCAGGCTGCTGGTGCAGGAAGAACTGGCCGAAGGCGCACTGCTGAGCCCCTGCGGTACGCCGGTGAGCGTGAACCAGGGCCACTACCTGTGCTACCGGCCCGACCGGCTCGACCTGCCGGCCTTCGTGGCGTTCCGCGAATGGCTGCTGGAGGAGGGCGTGGCCTCGCGCGGCGCCGAGACCGAGGCATGATCCCCGCAACATTCAAGGAGTCGAATCGATGAAAGTCGCAGTCATGGGTGCCGGCGCGGTCGGCTGTTATTACGGCGCCATGCTGGCGCGCGCTGGACACGAGGTGGTGCTGATCGGCCGGCCGACGCACGTGGAGGCCGTCAACGCCAACGGGCTGCGGCTGGAAACCCGGGACTTCGACGGGCAGGTGCCGATGGCCGCGAGCACCGAGCCCGGCGCGGTGCGGGGCGCCGACCTCGTGCTGTTCTGCGTGAAGTCGACCGACAGCGAATCGGCCGCCGCGCTAATCGGGCCGCATCTGGCGCCAGGCGCGCTGGTGCTCACGCTGCAGAACGGCGTGGACAACGACGAGCGCGTGCGCGCGGTGCTGCCTGCGTCGAACGAAGTGGCCGCCGCCGTCGTCTACGTGGCGACCGGCATGTCCGGCCCCGGCCACGTGAAGCACAACGGCCGCGGCGAGCTGGTGATCGCGCCGTCGCGGCGCAGCGAAGAGGTCGCGCGGCATCTGGCGGCGGCCGGCGTGCCCACGCAGATCTCGGACAACGTGCGCGGCTCGCTCTGGGCCAAGCTGATCCTCAACTGCGCCTATAACGCGCTGTCGGCCATCACGCAGCTGCCCTACGGCGTGCTCGTGCACGGCACGGGCGTGGGCGACGTGATCCGCGACGTGGTGGCCGAATGCCTCGCGGTGGCGCAGGCCGAAGGCGTCGAGGTGCCGGGCGACACCGACGCAGCCCTGCGGGGCATCGCGCAGAGCATGCCCGCGCAGTACTCGTCGACCGCGCAAGACCTGGCGCGCGGCAAGCTCAGCGAGATCGACCACCTCAACGGCCTGGTGGTGCGGCGCGGCGAGGCGCTGGGCGTGCCGACACCGGCCAACCGGGTGCTGTTCGTGCTGGTGAAGCTGCTGGAGGGCAAGCTGCGGCAGGCGGCGCAGGCCTGATCAGCCCGGCATGGGTTCGCGCATCGTCACGAACTCTTCGGCCGCCGTGGGGTGGATGCCGATCGTGCTGTCGAACAGCGCCTTCGTCGCGCCAGCGCGCATCGCCACGGCAAAGCCCTGCACCACTTCGCCGGCATCCGCGCCCACCATGTGCAGGCCCACGACGCGGTCGGTGGCCTTGTCGACCACCAGCTTCATGAAGGTGCGTTCGCTGCGGCCCGAGAGCGTGTGGCGCAGCGACTTGAACTCGCTCGAGAACACGGTGACATCGCCGAACTTCGCGCGCGCATCGATCTCGCTGTAGCCGCAGGTGCCGATGTTCGGGTGCGTGAACACGGCGGTGGGAATGAACTCGTAGTCGAGCCGGCGCTTGGCCTTGCCGAAGAGTTCGTCGACCACCACCATCGCCTCTGCCAGTGCCACCGGCGTGAGCTGCACGCGCGTGGAAACGTCGCCCACGGCGTAGATCGACGGCACCGAGCTGCGGTAGTGCGCGTCGACCGCGATGGCGCCGTTTTCGTCGAGCTTCACGCCCGCGGCCTCGAGGCCCAGGCCCTGCGTGTTGGGCACGCGCCCGGTGGCGAAGAGAACCGTGTCGGCCTCGATCTGCTGGCCGCGCGCCAGCGTGACGGTGAGGCCGTCTGCATTGCGCGCTACCGATGCAGCCTCGCAGTTGAGCCGCAGGTCGATGCCGGCCTTGCCCATCTCGTTGGCCAGGAACTGCCGCACGTCGTCGTCGAAGCCGGTGAGCAGGTGCGCGCGGCGATGCAGCTGGGTCACCTTGGCGCCCAGGCCGTTGAAGATGGATGCGAACTCGCAGGCGATGTAGCCGCCGCCCACCACCAGCAGGCGCTTGGGGAAAGGGTCGAGGTCGAACATCGCGTCGGAGGTCACGATGTGCTCGCGGCCCGGAATGTCGGGCACGAAGGGCGTGCCGCCGGTGGCCACCAGCAGGTGGCGCGCCGTGTGGCGCTTGCCGTCGATTTCGACCGTGTGGGCATCGGCCAGCTGGGCCCAGCCGGTGACGAGCGTCACGCCCGAGTTCTTCAGCAGCGAACCGTAGATGCCGTTGAGCCGGCTGATCTCCTTGGCGCGCTGCGACTTGAGATGCGCCCAGTCGAACTGCGGAGCCTGCGGCAGCTTCCAGCCGTAGCCCGCGGCTTCCTCGAAGGATTCGGCATAACCAGCCGCGTAGCTGTAGAGCTTCTTGGGTATGCAGCCCACGTTGACGCAGGTGCCGCCGAGTTCGGCGGCCTCGGCCAGCCCGACGCGGGCCCCGGTTTGCGCTGCCATGCGCGCGGCGCGTACGCCGCCGCTGCCGCCGCCGATGACAAAGAGATCGAAGTCGAATGTGGACATGAAAGGCTCCTTGGCCGCCGACTTTAGCGGTGGAGCGATGGCGGCGCTCCGGGCGGGGCTTCGCAGCCCCGTGCCCTTCGGGTCAGCGCGAGTCCGGCGAGGTCCAGAGCCGCTTCAGGTCTTCGCTCTGGCCTTGCTGCTGTTGCTGCTGCGTTGCGGCAAGTCCGCGTTGCTGCTGCTGCATCGCGCGCAACTGCGCTTCCTGGGCCTGGCGCAACGCATTCTGCTGCGCGGCCTGCTGGGCCTGCACCTGCTGCTGCATCTGCATGGCGCGCAACTGCATCTCCTGCTGTTGGCGAAGCTGCAGTTGCTGCTGCTGCGCTTGCGCCGCCTGTTGCGCCGCGCGCTGCTGCTGTTGAAGCAGTTGCTGTTGCTGCTGGGCCTGCGCCTGCGCGGCGCGCAGCTGCATTTCCTGTTGCTGGCGCAAGACCTGCTGTTGTTGCTGCTGTTGCTGCCAGCGGTCCTGCTCGGCGCGGTCGCGCCATTCGCGGCGCTGCTGCCATTCGCGCTGCTGGCGCCAGTCTTCCTGCTGGCGCCATTCCTGTTCGCGGCGCCAATCTTCCTGCCGCCGGAATTCGTCCTGCTGCTGGCGCCAGTCCTGTTCGCGCTGCCAGGCCAGCTGTTGTTCCTGCTGCGCCCGGTAGTCGGACTCGTAGCGCACCTGCGGCTGCGGCACGGCCACCACCGCGGGCTGCACCAGCAGGCCGGGCGGGCTGTAGCGGGCGGTGCCGGAGCGGTCTTCGATGCGGTCGCGCTCGGCCACCCAGGCGTCGAACCCGGCGTTCGGCACCCGCTGGGTCTGCACGGCCGTCAGGTCGCGGCCGGACACGGTCGTCTGCTGGCGGGCGGTCAGCAACTGCGAGGCGCCGTTCTTGCTGTACAGCGTGAGCTGGCCCGACGCCACCGCCACCCAGGTGGTGGAAGTGGCCGTGTCGGCGGCGATGCGGTATTCGCCCGGCGCGTCGATCACGGCGTGCAGGTTGCCGGTGTGGATCTTCAGGCTCTGGCCGGCGAGCCTGTCGCGCACACGCAGCTGCAGTTCGCCCTGGCTGGCGGTGATGTCCACGAAGTTGGCGTCGAGTCCCGAGAATTCCACTTGCGTCTGCCCGGCCAGCCGCAGCGCGACGGGGCCGATATAGAGCTCGGCGCGCGCGTTGCGGTCGGTCCAGACGCGGTCGCCGACCGACAGCGCGCTGCCTTGCCGGGCCGCCTGCCAGCGGTCCTGGCCGGCGGGCACGACACTCACGGTGCCCTGCTGCTGGTTCAGTCGTGCGATCTGGCCCTGTGGGCCGGGCTGCGCGCCGGCCGCGATGCCGGCGCACAGGAGCGCCATGCCGAGCAGCCAATGTTGCAACGGGCGTCGGATGCGCCCAGGTGTCGTGCGGTTCATGTGATTCCTCTGATCCCCGGATGTATGAAGCGGTCCGGTCGCCCGGTTTGCCTGTTTGTAACGCGCGAGAATCCGCTGCCGCTGTCAGCGCTGTCCCTTTGCTTGGTGAAGCGCAGGTGCATTCGGCAACCAGCTGTAAGGAGGAAACAGAGGTGAAGAACGAAAACAACGCACGCCCGGTGGGTCAAGTGTGCTTCCAAAAGAGTGGGCCGGCACTGCTGGCGCTGTGCATCGCCGCCGTCGCGGCAGTGCCGGCTGCCGCCCAGCTTGCGCGCAAGCCCTCTTACTATCAGCAACAGAACCAGCCGCAGTCCCAGCCGCCTGCGCAGCGGCCGGCGGTGCCGTCGTCGCTGCCGGCGCTGCGCGGCCAGGCCGATTTCGACCGGCTCGCGCGCGTCTATGACGCGGGCACGCCGATGCAGCTGGCGCATCTGCTGTTCGTCATCGACCTGAAGGCCAGACCGGCGCCGCGCATGTATTACATCGACACGCCGCGCTACCAGCTGCATGTGCGGTTCCTGCGCGACACGCGGCTGGCGCCCAACACCGCCAAGCGCGAGATCGACCGCAACTACCTCGCGCCCGACCGCCGCTTCCTGTTCGGCACGTTGAGCTGGCAGCAGAACATCGGCGCCTTCACCTACGAATTCTGGGAAGGCGACAAGTTCACCGCGCCGCTGCTGCGCCAGGCCGATGCTCAGGTAAAGGCCAGCTTCTTCGCGCCGGTGAAGTTCAAGACCAATTCCACGCTGCACGAACGCGTTGCCCAGGAAACCGGCGTCGACTACGTAAGCCAGGAAGCGCTGATCCGCGAGCAGCCCTATATGCCGATGAACTTCGGCACCGCGACAGGCCGCGTGCGCGTGGTGGAGGACGAATCGGGCATCAACGCACTGCTGCCCGACGACATCGCCGTGCTGCGGCAGGTGCCTTTGAGCCTGCCGCCGGTGGCGGGCGTGCTGACCGAGCGGCCGTCCACGGCGCTGTCGCACGTCAACCTGCTGGCCAAGGGCTGGGGCATTCCGAACGCCTATGTGCGCGACGCCGCGACGGTGCTGAAGGAACACGCGGGCCAGTGGGTGGCGCTGAAGGTCGCGGCCTCGGGCTATCAGGTGCGCCGCCTCACGCCCGACGAAATCGCGGCGCTGCCGCCGCGCGCCGTGCGCACCGCCTCCACCGGCGCCACCCCCGGCGGCGCGAAAGCCATCAGGCCCGACCTGCGCGAGACCCGCCTGCTGCCGCTGGCCTCGCTGCGCGCGCGCAACAGCGCGCAGTGCGGCGTCAAGGCCGCGAACCTCGGCGCGATGCAGGCCGCGCGCATTCCGGGCACGTCGGTGCCCGACGGCTTCTGCGTGCCCTTCGCGCACTACGACCGCTTCATGCGTGCCAACGGCCTGGGCGAGCGCATCGCGCGCATGCAGCAGCAGCCCGGCTTCGCGAGCGATCCCACGATCCGCCAGAAGGCGCTGGCGCAGTTGCGCGACGAGATCGTGCAGTGGCCGGTCGATGCCGCCACCGCGGCCTCATGGCGCGCCGCGTGGCAGTCGCAACTGGGCGGCGGCGGCGTGTTCGTGCGCAGTTCGTCCAACTCCGAAGACCTGCCCGGCTTCAGCGGCGCGGGCCTCTACACCACCGTGCCCAACGTCAAGACCGGCGACGCGCTCGAGACCGCGGTGAAGAAGGTCTGGGCCTCGGTCTTCAACCCCGAGGCCTGGGAGGCCCGCGGCGCCGCGGGCTTCGGCGCCGAGTCGGTGCTGATGGGCGTGTTCGTGCAGACCGCCATCGACTCGACCAACGCCGGCGTCATGATCACCCGCGACCCCTTCGACGCGGGGCATGCGCACGTCACCTACATCTCGGCCAAGCGCGGCATCGGCATCCGCGTGGTCGAAGGCCGGCGCGTGGCCGAGCAGGTGATGTATTCGAGCTGGTCCAAGGCCATCCAGGTGCTGAGCCGCTCGGCCGAAGACACGGCGCTGCAGCTCGACAAGGACGGCGGCGTGAAGGAAGTGCCGGTGGAGGCCGGGCGCAACGTGCTGACCGACGAACTGGTGGTGCGCCTGGCCAACGTGGGCGCGGCGGTGAAGCGCACCTTCAACGCGGTCGATCAGGACATCGAATGGGCCACGGTGGGGGACAAGATCGTGTTGCTGCAGGCGCGGCCGTATGTGGAGCGGCGGCGCTAGTTGACGTTCCCGGTTTGTCGCCAGCAGGTACAACACGGGTGATCCTCGATACTCCCAGAAGCTTGACTACGCGATCGGCGTGATCCGGCAGCCCGATGCCGCCGCATGCAAATGAAGAGAATCAATTTCCTGCCTCTGGGCTTCCTTGGATTGCTGCTCGCCGACCCTTTGCCGGCGGCCGATCTTTCGTTCACCGGCGAGTATCAAGGCACAGGCAGGCAGTGCTTCGGAAGACTGTCCGTGCAGAGCAAGTCCATCGAGTGGCATACACCTTTTGCGACCTGCAGGAAAACGCCCTATCGGGTGCTTGCGAAAGAGCCCTGGGGCTCCGGGCAAGAAGTGGTCTTCGTTTTGCAAGGGAAGCCGTGCGGCTTCGGCGTGATCGCCCTGAGCCTGGATCCAAAACAGCCGCAATACTGGAATGCCGCCGGATATCGCTCGATGGCCGCATACGAGAGCAACAGCGAAGACAGGCTGCTCTGCAGCGTCGAGCTCCTATCAGGACGCGTCGGACGCTGAGCAGGAAGGCGCTTGCCTGTAGAGCGACTGCGGCAACCGGCGCGGCCGTATGTGGAGCGGCGGCGCTGAGACAGGGCCGCGAACCTTCAGTCGTCTGCCGTGAAACGAGCGGCATCGCAGAAAGCCTCAGCTCAGCACAACGGGTAATAGATCAAAAAACGCCACCCCCAAACAGCGAGCAGGGCAATGGAAATCCAGAGGGAGTAATGTATTTCTCTCTCTCTGATCGACTGAATTGCTGCGAAAACAAGGAGTGGAATTAATACGGCGAGAGAGAAGAATCTGGTGCTGATGTCATTGTCAATAGGCAATCCGCAAAAAGTCAGTCCATCGGATTTTGCGTTTGGCTCGTCCAACATCCATTCATACTTGTTCATCGGCATGAGAAGCATCAGGGCAATGCAAAAAAAAGCATACGCCGACGCAATTGCCAAGCCTATTTTTTTCATTGTCAGATTTTATCGAGAAGCGTTGAAACGTGGTCGCGATGCTCCAGCATTCTGCGCCCATATTCGGAAAACTGCCTGCCTTGGCTGCCAGGAGGAAGTTTTATTGAATTGATGAATTCGCTCAGCGCACGCTCGATGCCCCGGTTATAGCGAGAGCCGGCGACGATGAATTGTTCGTCCGTGAGGTTTGAAGTATCGATGCCTGGGTAGTCGTGCAGGATCAGATTTTTCAGATGCCGAGCAACGACGCTTAAATTGAACGTGTCGGTCTCAAGGCATGCAATCAGGTTCATTCGATCGGCGTACGACAACAGTTCAATCGGTATGCCAAGCTCTTTCGAGGCAACGCGCAACTGAATGCTTACTGCGCCAACAGATGTTTCTTCGGGCGGTTTGCCAAACTTGACGGGCCTGCCCGCCAGCGTCCGCTGCAATGTGCGTCCTTGAAAGACGGGTCTTTTTATGCCGTCGGGTTTGCCACCGACCTCGGCCCAGGCGACACAGGCGAGCAGCGCAGCGGGGATTCGATATTGTTCCGCTGCATCTTTTATACGAAATTTATTGTAAACAATCCAGCCGTCTTTGTAGGCTTGCAGATATGCTCGCCCGCCGCCCATTTTTTCCGATAGAACGCGCCATTTGAAAACATCCCAGCTTTTCCATTTGGGATGGTTTGAATTGTCTGGTGCGCAAAACTCCCTGCCGCTCATGTGCCACTCCCTTTTTAATTTGAGGCATCATGGTAGGCGCGCTTGGCTCGGTCTGTTATGTCTTAAGTGGCAGCTTGAGAATTTCCGCACGCTCGAGCATATATTTGCGCAGGGGCATGGGTTTCACGCGGGAGCAAGCCGCAGAGGCGGCTCGGCTCTTAATTGTCAATGGAGCGACGCCGGAAATACGCGCAGCGCGCGACGACCTTGCTCTACTTGTAAAGCAACTGCGGCAACCACAACCCGATCTGCGGCCACATGTACAGCAGCACGATCGCCAGCACCTGGATGCCCATGAACGGCAGCATGCCCAGGAAGATCTGGTTCAGCGTCACGTGCGGCGGGCTCACGCCCTTCAGGTAGAAGGCGGCCATGGCCACCGGGGGCGAGAGGAAGGCGGTCTGCAGGTTCAGCGCCACCAGGAGCCCGAAGAACAGCGGGTCGACGCCGAAGTTGTCGAGCAGCGGGATGAAGATGGGCATGAAGATCACGATGATCTCGGTCCACTCCAGCGGCCAGCCCAGCAGGAAGATGATGACCTGGCTCAGGATCAGGAACTCCACCTTCGTGAGGTTCATGCCGAGCACCCACTCTTCCACCAGCGCCTGCCCGCCCAGCAGCGCGAACGCGGCCGAGAAGATGGCCGAGCCCACGAACAGCCAGCACACCATGGCCGAGGTCTTGGCGGTGAGGAACACCGACTCCTTGAGCACCGCCAGGTTCAGCCGCCGGTAGGCGGCGGCCAGCAGCATGCCGCCCAGCGCGCCCATGGCTGCCGCCTCGGTTGGCGTCGCCAGGCCGAGCACGATCGAGCCCAGCACCGAGAAGATCAGCAGCATCAGCGGAAAGAACGATGCCAGCAGCATCTTGAAGATCTCGAGCCGCGCGAAGCTCAGGAACAGATAGAACAGCGTGACGAGGGCGCCGAAGATCGCGAAGCTGACCCACCACCAAGTGGGCGCGGGGCGCTCGGTGGCGGCTTCGGGCGTGTCCGCCGTCGCCTGCGCCGGTTCGGCCAGCGGCGCAGGCGAAGCGACGGGCGCCGGTGCCTGCTCGCCGCCGGGAGGCTCCTGCAAGCCTCCTTCGGACGGCGGTTCCTGCAGGCCCCCTTCACTGGGGGCGCTGCGCACGGCGCCGATCTCCTCGATGTCGTAGCGCGCCTGTGCCTCCACGGTCGTCACGGCCTTGTAGCTGAAGGCCGCGAGCAGCAGGAAGATCACTCCCGGCATCGCGACGATGCCGAGCTGCCTCAGCACATGCGAGAACGGCACGCCGGCATTGCGCCTGCCCTTCAGCAGCCCCACCAGCGCATGCGCGGCGGGGCTGTCGGCCAGCCGCTGCGACAGCGGCGGCAGCGGCACCACGCGCTCGGCCTGCGACAGCGGCGGTGCCCATTGCGGCTTGAGCCACGCGACGATGATCACGTACAGCACGTAGAGCGACGACAGCATCAGCCCCGGGAAGAAGGCGCCCGCATACAGCTGCACCACCGACACGCCCGCCGTCGCGCCATAGACGATCAGCAGCACCGACGGCGGCAGCAGGATGCCCAGGCAGCCGCCCGCCGTGATCGACCCCGCCGCCAGCGGCACGCTGTAGCCCGCGCGCAGCATGGCGGGCAACGCCAGCAGGCCCATCAGCGTGACCACCGCGCCGACGATGCCGGTGGCCGTCGCGAAGATGGTGCAGGTGACCAGCGTCGCCACCGCGAGTGCGCCCGGCAGCCGAGCGAGCGCCAGGTGCAGGCTCTTGAACAGCGACTCGATGAGGTTCGCGCGCTCCACCAGGTAGCCCATGAAGACGAACAGCGGCACCGCGATGAGCACGTCGTTGGCCATGGTCTTGAAGGCCGACTGCACCATCAGGTCGAGCGTGCGGTTCCAGTCGCGGTCGTAGGCGAGCCAGGTGAAGATCATGCCCATGCCCATCAGCGTGAACGCTGTGGGAAAGCCCAGCATGATGGCCACGACCACCAGCGACAGCATCAGCAGCCCGAGGTGGCCGTTGGTGATGGTCGGCGCGTTCGCCAGCACCGCGCCCGCGCCGATCACGATCAGCGCCATGAACGACAGGCCGAACCAGAGTTCGCGGCGGATCATCGCGCGCCCTCGCTGGCGGTTTGCGCCACCACCACGCGGTCGAGCGCGGCGATGTCCGCGTCTTTCACGTGCACCATTTCCTTGAGCTTCTCGACGTCGACTTCCTCCACGTCCTGCTCGCGCGACGGCCACTTGCCTTGTCGGATGCATTGGACGCAGCGGATGATCTCGACGATGCCCTGCAGCAGCAGCGTGAAGCCCGCGAGCGGAATGACGTACTTGAAGGGGTACAGCGGCAGCGGCTCGGCCGAGAAGGTCTGCTCGCGGATGGCGAGCGACTCGCCCGCGTAGATCCAGCCGGCCCAGGTGAGCGCCACGATGCCCGGCAAGAAGAACACGATGTACAGCGTCAGGTCGACCATCGCCTGCGTGCGCGGACGGAAGAAGCCGTAGAGCACGTCGCCGCGCACGTGGCCGTTCTTGGAGAGCGTGTAGGCGCCGGCGGTCATGAACATCGCGCCGTACAGCATGATCTGCGCGTCCAGCACCCAGGCGTGCGGCTTGTTGAGCGCATAGCGGGAGAACACCTCCCAGCTGATGAGCAGCGTGAGCAGCAGCGCGCACCAGGCGAAGGTCTTGCCGATCCAGGTGGAGAACCGGTCGACCGCCAGCAGGAAAGATTGCATCGGAACGAACTCCTCGCCGCGACCCGTGCGCGGCATGCGTGCAGGCATGAAAGAGGGCGCCGCCCGGGCGCCCTCGCGTCACATGAAGCGCATCAGGCCTTCTTGGCCTGTCGTCCGAAGTAGTGGTTGTAGGCCATCTTGAAATCGACCGAGTAGTCGTTCTGCCACTGGCCTGCGCGCTCGGCGAAGGCGCGCTGCGAGTCGAGCACCTTCTTGAACATCGGGTTCTCGGCCGACTTCTTGGCGATGGTCTTGTCCCAGGAGGCGAGCTGCGCGCGCAGCACGGCGTCGGGCGTCTTGTAGAACTTGATGCCGGCCTTCTTCAGCTCTTCATAGTCCTTCGAATTGCGGTCGATGGCCTTCCAGCTCATGTCGGCGCTGGCGGCCTGCGTGGCGTACTCGATGATCGATTTGAGCTCCGGCGGCAGCGACTTGAGCTTGCTGCCGTTGAAGAGCACCTCGAACTGCTCGCCGCTCTGGTGGAAGCTCTGCAGCATGCAGTTCTTGGCCACGTCGGGAAAGCCCAGCACGCGGTCGCTGGAGGCGTTGTTGAACTCGGCCGCGTCGATCAGCCCGCGGTCCAGCGCGGGCACGATCTCGCCGCCGGGCAGCGGGTTCACGGCCGCGCCCATGTCGGTGAACACGTCCACCGCCAGGCCCACGGTGCGGAACTTCAGGCCCTTCATGTCCTCGGCCTTGGCCACCGGCTTCTTGAACCAGCCCAGCGGCTGCGTGGGCATGGGTCCGTAGAGGTAGGAGGCGACGTCGAGGTTCAGGCCCTTGTAGATCTCGTCCATCAGCGCCTTGCCGCCGCCGTAGGTGTGCCAGGCCAGGATCATGTTGGCGTCCATGCCGTAGCCCGGGCCGGAGCCCCACAGCGCGAGCGCGGAGTTCTTGCCGTACCAGTACGCGACCACGCCGTGGCCGCCGTCGAGCGTGCCCTTGGCCACCGCGTCGAGCAGCTGGAACGCGGGCACCACCGAGCCGGCGGGCAGCACCTCGATCTTCAGGCGGTTGCCCGCCATGTCGTTGACCTTCTTGGCGTAGTCGAGCGCGTACTCGTGGAAGATGTCTTTCGCGGGCCAGGTGCTCTGGAAGCGCAGCGAAGTGGTCTGGGCCATGCTGACCATCGGCACGGACATGGCACCGGCGGCCACGGCGGCGCCCTTGAGCAGCCCGCGGCGGCGGGGCAGTTTGCTGTCTGTCATTTGTCTCTCT
Organism: Variovorax paradoxus; assembly: GCF_022009635.1. Taxonomy (NCBI): domain Bacteria; kingdom Pseudomonadati; phylum Pseudomonadota; class Betaproteobacteria; order Burkholderiales; family Comamonadaceae; genus Variovorax; species Variovorax paradoxus. The sequence goes on along the minus strand of NZ_CP091716.1, from coordinate 6,647,684 downwards.
CCAATTGGCTGTTCTGACTGGGGAAACCCAGGCTGCCGTCTTGGAGTTATGGTTTGACAGGCCCAAGCCGCCATCTTTGGCGCACAGGAACACGCAACAAACAGGGTTTTCACGAAGTGGTGAAAAATTCCGGTCATTGAAAACCCGCATTCCAAGGAACAAAGCAGATGACTGACCCCGTCGAAAACAAGGGCTACGCCGGCGACGTGACGCCCGAACAGGCCGCGCGGTGGATGGCCGACGGCGAGGCCGTGATGGTCGACGTGCGCACCGACGCCGAGCGCGAGTGGGTCGGCTACGTGCCCGGCGCCGTGCCGCTGGCGTGGAAGCAATGGCCGGGCATGGCGATGAACCCGGCATTCGACGACGGCGTGCGTGCTGCCGCCGAGGCAAAGAAGAAGCTGGTGATGTTGTGCCGCAGCGGTGTGCGTTCTGTCGCGGCCGCGAAGCGCGCTACCGAGTTGGGCGTGGAGGCTTACAACATCCTCGAGGGGTTCGAGGGGAATCCCGATGAGAACGGCCACCGGGGGCAGATCGGCGGGTGGCGCAAGCGTGGGTTGCCCTGGCGCCAGAACTGAACCGCAACGCGCAGGCCTCGCGCGGGCCCCTGCCGCGCATGCGACGCACCCGCCAGCAGAGCAAGACACAAAGTCGCAATAATCCGGCGCATGGCATCCCCCTTCCTCGCTATCGACATCGGCAATACCCGCCTCAAGTGGGCGCTCTACGACTCGGCCCGCCCCGGCGCCGCGTTGCAGGCGCAGGGCGCGGAATTCCTGGACCACATCGAACGGCTGGCCGACGGCCCGTGGGCCGACTTGCCCGCCCCCGGCTCCATGCTGGGCTGCGTGGTGGCCGGCGACGCGGTACGGCGCCGTGCCGAGGAGCAGATCGTCGAGCGCTTCGACTGCCCGGCGCGCTGGGTGATGTCGAGCGCGGGCGAGGCCGGCATCGTGAACGGCTACGACCACCCCACGCGCCTGGGCGCCGATCGCTTCGTGGCGATGATCGGCGCGCGCCACCGCATGCTGGCGGAGCGGCCGGGCGAGCCGCCGCGGCCGATGGTGGTGGTGCTGATCGGCACGGCCGTGACGGTCGAGGCGATCGATGCCGAGGGCAAGTTCCTCGGCGGCCTGATCCTGCCGGGCCACGGCATCATGCTGCGGGCGCTGGAGTCGGGCACGGCCGGGCTGCACGTGCCGACCGGCGAGGTGCGCGAATTTCCCACCAACACCAGCGACGCGCTCACCAGCGGCGGCACCTACGCCATCGCCGGCGCGGTGGAGCGGATGGTGCAGCACGTGCGCTCGCACTGCGGTGCCGAGCCCGCCTGCTACATGACCGGCGGCGCGGGCTGGAAGATGGCGCCCGTCATGAACGGGCATTTCGAGCTGGTCGAGAGCCTGATCATGGACGGGCTCCTGGTCATCGCCGAAGCGCGGGGCTGATAAAAGCCCCGCGGGGCTCGTCAGCGGCGCATCAGCGCCTCGCCCATCGCCTGGAACGCGGGCAGGGTCAGCGGGTCGTTCGCGCCGTTGGCCGCCACCGGGTGCGCGGCGTAGCGCACGATGACCATCTCGGCCTTCGGGTCCACGTAGATGCTCTGTCCGTGGATGCCGCGCGCCATGTAGGCGCCATGCGGGTTGTGCGAGACCCACCACATGTCGCGGTACGACCAGCCCTGCAGCAGCGGGTAGCCGGCCTTGACGAACTTGGCTGGGTCGCCGCCGCGGCGGATGTCTTCCACCACCGCCTTCGGAATGGCCTGCTGGCCGTTGGACGCGCGGCCGTCGTTGCGCATGGTCTCGCCGAAGCGGACCAGGTCGCGCAGAACAGTGTTCAGGCCGCCGCCGCCCGACTCGGTGCCGATGCGGTCGACCATGAAATACGCGTCCTGTTCGGCGCCGATGCGGCGCCAGATCTTCTCGCTCAGCAGGTCGGCCAGCGACTGGTTGCTGGCGCGGCGCACGATCCAGGCCAGCACCTCGGCGTTGACCGTCTTGTAGGCGAAGGCGTCGCCGTGCTCGCCTTCCTTCTTCAGCGTGACGAGGAATTCGTAGAACGACTTCGGACCCGCATAGCCGGGGCCCTGCACCAGCATGCCGCCGGCGCGGGCGTAGTCCCAGATCTCGGCCTTGGGGTCGGCGTAGTTCTCGGAGTAGTGCACGCCCACGGTCATGTCCATCACCTGGCGCACGGTGGCGTCGCCGTATGCGGTGTCTTTCAGCTCGGGGATGTACTTGGTGACGGGCGCGGCCGGGTCGAGCTTGCCTTCGTCCGCGAGGATGGCCGCCAGCGTGCCCACGAAGGACTTGGTGACCGACATCGCGATGTGCGGACGCTCGGGCGTGAGCGCGCCGAAGTACTTCTCGTAGACCACCTTGCCGCGGTGCATCACGAGGATGCCGTCGGTGTAGGTGCCGGAGATCATCTGGGCGAAGTTGAGCGTCTGGTCGCTGCCTGTACTTCCAAGGGGCTTGAACGTCACGGCCTCGATCTGCACCGGCGAAGTTGCCGACGGCAGCGGGCTGGCCGCGCCTGCGCCACGCCACACGTTGGCGGTGGGCACCGTCTCGCGCACGTGCGAGAAGCTCCAGCGCGTGCGCGGAAACACGCCGCCGGCCGGGTTGTCGAAGGTGATGAGCTTGTCGGGCGGGGGCGGGAAGCCCTTCATCCAGCCCATCGCATCGACCGAGGTGGCCGCGGGGTCGGGCAGCGCGGCGGGCGCGGGCGTCTGTGCGTTGGTGGTGTTCACTGCGAGCAGGGTGAGGGCGGCGGCAAGCGCCGTGCGTGCTGTGGAAAGAGGCATGGTGATTGTTTTTGTCTGGAGGTGAGTCGAAACCGGGTCAGCGGCCGCTGAAGCGGGCCGGACGGCGTTCGACGAAGGAGCGCACGCCCTCCGCGGCGTCTTCGCTGTTCGACAGGCGCTTCTGCGTCTCGATGAATTCCGACACCGCGGCCAGCGGACCTTGCTCCACCGCCTTGATGACGTTCAGCCGCGTGGCCACCACCGCCAGCGGCGCCTGCGCCGCGATGCGCTGGGCGATGGCCAGCGCCGCGTCGAGCTCCTGTCCGGCCGGCACCACCTTCTGCACGAAGTTCAGGCGATAGGCCTCGGCGCTGTCGAACTCGTCGGCCGTGAGCAGGTGCAGCATCGCGTTGCCCACACCGGCGCGCTCGGCCATGCGCAGCGTGGCACCGCCCGTGGCCATGATGCCGCGCTGCACTTCCATCTGCGAGAAGCGGCAGTTGTCGGCCGCCACCACGATGTCGGCGCCCAGCATCAGCTCGATGCCCACCGTGAAACAGATGCCCTTGACGGCCACCACCATCGGCTTGGTGCGGCGGCGGTAGCCGGGCAGGCCGAAGTCGTGCGGCTCCACCAGGCCGGCGGGAATCGCCTTCTCGCCGCGCTTCATGTATTCGGTGACCGCCGGCAGGTCCAGGCCCGCCGTGAAGTGGTCGCCGAACGCGTGCAGCACGCCCACGCGCAGGTTCGGGTCGTCGTCGAGCCGGGTGTAGGCCTCGGCCAGTTGCTTGAACATCGGCGGCGTCCAGCCGTTGCGCTTGGCGGGGCGGTTGATGCCGATCAGCAGCACGTGGTCGAGCACCTGGGTGTCGATGCAGCCTTCCGCCGGCGGGGTGGTGGGGGTCGCGGTCATCGGTCTTGTCTCCGTGTTGTTATGGTTCTGTTGCTCAGTAGGTGTAGACGCCGCGGCCCGTCTTGCGGCCGAGCTGGCCGGCGGCGACCATTTCCTTCAGCAGCGGGCAGGGGCGGTACTTGGAGTCGCCGAACTGCTCGAGGTAGACCTCCATCACCGCCAGGCACACGTCCAGGCCGATCATGTCGGCCAGCGCCAGCGGGCCGATGGGCTGGTTGCAGCCCAGCTTCATGCCGGCGTCGATGTCTTCCGCCGTGGCGATGCCCTCGGACAGCACGAAGAAAGCCTCGTTGATCATCGGCACCAGGATGCGGTTGACCACGAAGCCCGGGGCGTTCTTCACCGTGATCGGCGACTTGCCCAGGCGCTCGGCCAGTTCCTTCACCGTGTCGTGCGTGGCGTCGCTCGTGAGGTAGCCGCGGATCAGCTCCACCAGCGCCATCATCGGCACCGGGTTGAAGAAGTGCATGCCGATGAAGCGGTCGGCGCGCGAGGTGGCGGCGGCCAGCTGCGTGATCGAGATGGACGAGGTATTCGAGGCGATGATGACCTCGGGCGCCAGCATCTCGTCGACCTGCTTGAGGATCTTGAGCTTGAGCGCGTGGTTCTCGGTGGCGGCCTCGATGACCAGCTGCGCGCTCTTGAGGTCTTCGTAGTTGGTGGAGCCCTGGATGAGCGCCAGCGCGGCGGTCTTCTGCTCGGCGGTGAGCTTTTCCTTCTTGATCAGGCGGTCGAGGCTGCCCGACACCGTGGCCAGGCCCTTGTCGACCGCCGCCTGGGCGATGTCGACCATCACCACCTTCACGCCGGCCACCGCGCAGGCCTGCGCGATGCCGTTGCCCATCGTTCCGGCGCCGATGATGCCGACAGTCTGGATAGCCATGAGAAAACTCCTTGAAGAAACAAAAAAACGGGGTGCGCGGGGGCGAGCGCCGCGGCAGGGAGCATCGATTGTGGATCAGCCCCGCACCCCCGCCGTTGCCGCGCGTGACACCGGGGGCCGGCGGGTGGCTTACAGTGCTGCGGTTGCTTTTCTTCCCCCATCTTCCTGTCCCGTGACCATGACCACCCTCGGCACCCCCCTTTCTCCCTCCGCCACCCGCGTGATGCTGCTCGGCTCCGGTGAACTCGGCAAGGAGGTGCTGATCGCCCTGCAGCGCCTCGGCGTCGAGACCATCGCCGTCGACCGCTACGAGAACGCCCCCGGCCAGCAGGTGTCGCACCATGCGCGCACCATCACCATGAGCGACCCAGAGCAGCTGAAAGCGCTGATCGAGGCCGAGAAGCCCGCGCTGGTGGTGCCCGAGATCGAGGCCATCGCCACGCCCATGCTGCAGCAGCTCGAAGACGCCGGCGTGGTGCGCGTGATTCCCACCGCCCGCGCCGCCCGCCTCACGATGGACCGCGAAGGCATCCGCCGCCTGGCCGCCGAGACGCTGGGCGTGCCCACCAGCCCCTACAAGTTCTGCGACTCGCTGGCCGAGCTGCAGGCCGCCATCGATGCGGGCATCGGCTACCCCTGCATCGTCAAGCCCGTGATGAGCAGCTCCGGCAAGGGCCAGAGCAAGATCGACGGCCCGGCCGACGTGCAGAAGGCCTGGGACTACGCCATGGCCGGCGGCCGCGTGAGCCATGGCCGGGTGATCGTCGAAGGCTTCATCGACTTCGACTACGAGATCACCCTGCTGACCGTGCGCGCCAAGGATGCCGCAGGCAGCGTGGAAACGAAGTTCTGCGACCCCATCGGCCATGTGCAGGTCAGCGGCGACTACGTGGAAAGCTGGCAGCCGCACCCCATGGCCCCCGCCGCGCTCGCGAAGGCGCAGCAGATCGCGCAGGCCGTCACCGCAGACCTGGGCGGCCAGGGCCTGTTCGGCGTGGAACTCTTCGTGAAGGGCGACGAGGTGTGGTTCAGCGAAGTCAGCCCGCGCCCGCACGACACCGGCATGGTCACCATGGCCACGCAGTGGCAGAACGAATTCGAGCTGCATGCGCGCGCCATCCTCGGCCTGCCGGTCGACACCTCGCTCAAGAGCCCGGGCGCCAGCGCCGTGATCTACGGCGGCGTGGACGCCACCGGCATCGCATTCGACGGCGTGGCCGATGCGCTGCAGGTGCCCGGCAGCGAAGTGCGCCTGTTCGGCAAGCCCGAGAGCTTCACCAAGCGCCGCATGGGCGTGGCGCTGGTGCACGCGGCCGACACCGACACGGCCCGCAAGCTGGCCAAGGAAGCCGCTTCGCGCGTGAAACCCCGCAAGGCATAGCCAGTTTCCGCAAGCCGCGCCGCGATGGCACGGGCATGGTCGGGCGAATCCACCGGAGACACCATGCTGCATCCCCAGGCGCGCGCATTGCTCGACTTCATCGAGGCGCGCGGCATTCCGCCGACCCACACGCTTTCGCCGGCCGACGCGCGGGCCTTCTACCGCGACCGCCGCACCGCCACCCAGCCGCTACCGGCCGAAGTGGCCGAGGTGCGCGACCTCGCCGCCGACGGGCCGCACGGCACCATCCCGGTGCGCCTGTACCGTCCGATGGGCTCCGGCGTGGGCCCGCTGCCCGTGCTGGTGTACTACCACGGCGGCGGCTGGGTCATCGGCGACCTCGACACGCACGACGTGCTGTGCCGCGAGCTGGCCAACGGCGCGGGCTGCGCGGTGGTTGCGGTCGACTACCGCATGGCGCCGGAGCACCGCTTCCCAGCCGCCTTCGACGACGCGCTGGCCGCCACCCGCTGGGTACGCCGCGAGGCCGCGACGCTGGGGCTCGACGCGAGCCGCCTGGCGGTGGGCGGTGACAGCGCGGGCGGCAACCTCGCGGCGGCGGTGGCCATCGCCGCGCGCGATGCGGGCGACCTGCCCGTGGCCTTCCAGCTGCTGATCTACCCGGCCACCGACATGCGCCGCGGCCATCCCTCGCACCAGTCCAACGGCCAGGGCTACCTGCTGACCCGCGACACCATGGCCTACTTCCACGACCACTACATCACCGATCCGGCGCAGGACCTCGACTGGCGCGCCTCGCCGCTGCTGCACGCGGACCTGTCGAAGCTGCCGCCCGCGCTGGTGCTTACCGCCGGCTACGACCCGCTGCGCGACGAGGGCGCCGCGTATGCCGACGCGCTCACCGCCGCCGGCAACCGCGCCGTGTACGTGTGCTTCGAGCGCCAGATCCACGGCTTCGTGCCCATGGGCAAGGTGCTCGACGAGGCCAACACCGCAGTGGCGCTGTGCGCCGCCGAACTGCGCCGGGCCTTCGCCGAAGCCTAGGGAAAGTCCCCGCGCAAATCGATGCCGCGCCGGCGGCCCGCGCCGCTACGATCCAGCCAACAAAGGACGCCGCCTCGAAGCGGCAGTCCACCGATGCAGGAGACAAGCACCATGCAGCGAACGAGGACGACGCCGGCGGCAAGCGGCGCCGCACGGCAGGGCGAGCGCCTGATGTGGCTCACGCCGCACCGCGTGTTCTACGCCGGCCTGCTCGGCGCGGCCGCCGAACGCACGATGGGCGGGCACGGCGTGTACGTGTCGCCCGCCGGCGCGCCGCCGAACCGCATCCGCGTCGGCGGCGGCGCGTGGCTCACCGGTGAATTCATCGTCGTGCCGCCGCACGTGCCGCACCAGGTGGAGAGCGCGCATCCGCTGATCTTCAACCTGCTGGTGGAGTCGGAGTCGGTCGACCCCGCGCGCCTGCCGGCCTTCCTGCAGCACTGCGGCCCGGTCGATGCGCCGGCCTTCGTGCAGCGCGTGCGCGAGGCGCATGCGCACCTGCTGGCCGCCTCTGCGCGCGGCATGAACTTCGAGGGCTTCGACTTCGACGCGCTGTTCTTCGGCGAGGCGCTCGCGCCGCGCGTGCTCGACGCGCGCATCCGCAAGGTGGCCGACGCCATCAACGCCGACCCCGCCACGCCGATGTCGGCCGAGGAGTGCGCCGCGTCGGTGCACCTGTCGTTCTCGCGCTTCCTGCACCTGTTCAAGCAGGAGACCGGCATGGCCTTCCGCGCCTTCCGCGCATGGAAGCGCGCGCGCAGCCTGCTGCGCTACGTGCAGCAGGGCAGCACGCTCACCGACATCGCGCTCGACACCGGCTACCCCGACTCCACGCATTTCAGCCATTCGATCCGCCAGGTCTACGGCCTCAAGCCCAGCGACATCGTGGCCGGCTCGCGCCGCCTCGCGCTGCACGACCTGGCCGGCGGCTTCCGTCAGTAGCGCGGGCGGCGGGCATGCAGATTCTTCAACTGCTGCTGTCGGGCATCGCGCAGGGCTGCATCTACGGCCTGATCGCGCTGGGCTTCGTGCTGATCTACAAGGCCACCGAGACCGTGAGCTTCGCGCAGGGCGACCTGATGATGCTGGGCGCCTTCGGCGCGTTCGCGGGCATGTCGCTGTTCGGCATGCCGTTCTGGCTCGCGGCCATCCTCGCGGTGGTGGCGATGGCGGCCTTCGGCGTGCTGCTGGAGCTGGTGGTGATCCGCTCGATCCTGGGGCAGCCGCAGTTCTCCATCGTCATGCTGACCATCGGCATCGCCTACGTGGCGCGTGGTGTCATCACCATGGTGCCCGGCATCGGCACCGAGACCCACACGCTGGCCGTGCCCTACAAGGACCAGATCTGGAAGCTGGGCGAGCTGGTGGTCAACCTGGAGCAGCTCGCGATCATCATCGCCACCGCGGTGCTGTGCGGCCTGCTGTTCGCGATGTTCCGCTACAGCAAGCTCGGCATCGCGATGCAGGCCTCGTCGCAGAACCAGCTGGCGGCCTACTACATGGGCATTCCGGTGAAGCGGCTCAACGGGCTGGTGTGGGGCCTGGCGGCGGCGGTGGCGGCGATTGCGGGCATGCTGCTCGCGCCCATCACCTTCGTGCACGCGAACATGGGCTTCATCGGGCTCAAGGCCTTTCCGGCGGCGGTGGTGGGCGGCTTCGGCAGCCTGCCCGGCGCGATCGTCGGCGGGCTGGTCATCGGCATCGTCGAGTCGTTCGCGGGCTTCTACCTGCCGGACGGCTTCAAGGACACGGCGCCGTACATCGTGGTGTTGCTGATGCTCATGATCAAGCCCAACGGGCTGTTCGGCGAAAAGCTCCGCAAGAAGGTGTAAGTCCCATATGCGCTTCATCTTCAAGACAAGCTACGACCAGGACATCCGCCTCGCGCGTCACGGCGGCCACATGTTCTGGTATGGCCTGCTCGTGGCGTTCCTGCTGGCCGCGCCGTGGGTCATCGACGAGTACTGGCTCGCGCAGCTGACCTTCGTGCTGATCTACGGCATCGTCGGCCTGGGGCTGATGCTGCTGGCCGGCTTTACCGGGCAGTTCTCCATCGGGCATGCGGCGTTCCTGGGCGCGGGGGCGTACACGCAGGGTGTGCTGACGAATCTGGGCGTGCCGTTTCCGCTCGCATTGGTCGCGGCTGCGGCGCTGTCGGCGGCGGTGGGCGTGGTGGTCGCGCTGCCGGCGCTGCGCGTGAAGGGGATCTACCTGGGCATTGCCACGCTGTCGTTCGGCTTCATCGTGGAGGAGGTGTTCGCGCGCTGGGAGAGCGTGACGGGCGGCAACGCCGGGCTGCATGTGAAGTCGCCGCAGCTCTTCGGCTGGTCGCTGGGTTCGGGCGAGGGCTTCTACTTCCTGTGCTTGGTGGTGGCGGTGCTGGCCACGCTGGGCATCCTGAACCTGCTGCGCTCGCCGACGGGGCGGGCCTTCGTCGCCATCCGCGATTCGGAGATCTCGGCGCAGAGCATGGGCATTCACCTGGCGCGCTACAAGACGATGTCGTTCGCGATCTCGGCCGCGCTCGCGGGGCTGGGCGGCGCGCTGTATGCGCACAAGCTGAGCTTCATCTCGCCGGACCAGTTCAGCATCCTTCAATCGATCGACCTGCTGCTGATGGTGGTGATCGGCGGGCTGGGCTCGGTGCACGGCGCATTCCTGGGCGCGATCTTCCTGATCGCGATGCCGCAGCTGATCTCCATCGGCAAGGACTGGCTGCCCGAGGCCATCGGGCAGGCACCGGGGCTGCAGGGGCTGGTGTATGGCGTGGTGCTGATCGCCTTCGTGCTGTTCGAGCCGCTGGGGCTGTACGGGCGCTGGCTCAAGGTGCGCACCTGGCTGCAGCTCTTTCCGTTCTACCGCAAGGGGTTGTTCAAGCGGCAGAAGTCGTTCACCAAGTCGGATCGCCTGAGATGAGCAGCGGTGACATTCTTCTTTCCGCGAAGGAGCTGAGCGTGCGCTTCGGCGGCGTGCTTGCGGTGAACAAGGTGAGCTTCGACGTGCGGCGCGGCGAGGTGTTCACGCTGATCGGGCCGAACGGCGCTGGCAAGACGACGGTGTTCAACCTGATCAGCCGCATCTACACGCCGACCACGGGCGAGATCACCTGGCATGGCGAAGAGGGCGGCCCGCTCGCGCTGACGCAGCAGGCGCCGCATGCGATCGCGGCGCTGGGCATTGCGCGCACGTTCCAGAACATCGAGCTGTTCGAGCATGCGACGGTGTTGCACAACCTGCTGATCGGCCGCCACACGCACCGGCAGACGGGGTTCTGGAGCGAGGTGTTCTTCACGCCCGCGACGCGGCGCGCGGAGATCGCGGCGCGCGAGAAGGCGGAGCAGGTGATCGAGTTGCTGGACCTGCAGCATCATCGCGATTCGATGGTGGCGGGGTTGCCTTATGGCGTTCGCAAGGTGGTGGAGCTGGCGCGTGCCTTGTGCACCGAACCCAAGCTGCTGCTGCTCGACGAGCCGTCGTCGGGGCTCAATGTCGAAGAGACGGCGGACATGGCGTTCTGGATCCAGGACATCCAGCATGAGCTGGGGGTGTCCGTGCTGATGGTCGAGCACGACATGTCGCTTGTTTCCAAAGTGTCCGACCGGGTGCTTGCCATGAACCAGGGGGAGGTACTGGCTACCGGCTCTCCTGGTGAGGTGCAGGCTGATCCGCGTGTTGTCGAGGCCTACCTTGGGACTGTGGATGACGTGAGCAGTTTGAGGAGGGTGGCGGCGTGAATGCTTCGTTCGTTGCCTCTTTGGGGACGCCCGGTATGCGGTGCGGGGCGGGCGCCCCCACTATGCCGGCCGCTTCGCGGCTCCCCTGCGGTGCTCGCGTTTCGCGGGGTCTCGCAGAACTCGCTTCGCTCAAACAGCTGCGAGCCCTTGTCCGCGAAACGCTGCGCTCCTCGGCGGCACAGAGGGGGCACCCGCCCCGCACCGCACACCGGGCTTGGCTAGGGTGGAAACACTCTGAGCGCCGCTCCCCGAACGCAGGAAGACAAAGATGAGCGACATCGTGCTCCAGTTGCTCAACGTGGAGAGCGCTTACGGCCCCATCAAGGCCATCAGAGGCGTGAGCCTGAAAGTACGGCAGGGCGAGATCGCAACGGTATTGGGCTCGAACGGCGCAGGCAAGACGACGATCCTGAAGACGATCTCCGGAATCATCGACCCGAGAAAAGGCAGCATCGAATTCCAGAGCAAGGACATCACCGCCAAGGACCCGGCCTACATCGTCCAGCAGGGCCTGAGCCATGTGCCCGAAGGCCGCGAAGTCTTTCCGCTGCTTTCGGTGAAAGACAACCTGCTGATGGGCGCCTACACCCGCAAGGACCGCGACGGCGTGGCGCGGGACATGGAGACCGTCTATGCCTACTTCCCCATCCTGCGCGAACGCGCGACGCAGGACGCGGGCCTTCTTTCAGGCGGGCAACAGCAGATGCTCGCCATCTCGCGCGCCATCATGGCGGCGCCGCATCTCATTCTTCTGGACGAGCCCAGCCTCGGCCTCAGCCCCAAGCTGACGAAGGAAATCTTCGAGATCGTGGTGCGCATCAACCGCGAGCGCGGCACCACCATCCTCCTCGTCGAGCAGAACGCCAACATGGCGCTCAATGCCGCCGACCACGGCTACGTGCTCGAGAACGGCCGCATCGTGATGGAAGACTCCTGCGAACGCCTGAGGGAAAAGGAAGACATCAAGGAGTTCTACCTCGGCGTGAAGGACGACGGCGTGCGCGGCGAGCGGCGCTGGAAAAAGAAGAAGACCTGGAGGTAGCCACCGCCATGCAAGGACTCTGGGACCTCAACACCTTCGAACCCCGGCTCGACGTCGTCGTGCCCGGCGACACCATTCCCGCGATGTTCTGGAACGCCGTGAAGCAGCGCGGCGACAGCATCTGGATGCGGCAGAAAGAGCTGGGCATCTGGCGCAGCTGGAGCTGGCACCAGACCGCCGACGCCGTGCGCGAGATAGCGGCCGGCCTGCAGTCCATCGGCTTCGCGCCGGGCGAGTGCGCGTCCATCCTGTCCAACACCGTCATCGAATGGGTGCTTGCCGACCTGGCCGTGCTCAGCTGCGGCGGCGTGTCCAACGGCATCTATCCGACCGACGCCGCCTCGCAGGTGCACTACCTCTGCGAGGACTCGCGCACCACCGTGCTCTTCGTGGAAGACGACGAACAGCTCGACAAGGCGCTCGAAGTGCGCGCCGGCCTGCCGGGCCTGCGCTGCATCGTGGTGTTCGACATGGAGGGCCTGCGCGACCTCGAGGATCCGGGCGTGATGAGCCTCGACGCGCTGCGCGAACTCGGGCGCGCCCGCCTGTCGACCGACCCGCAGGCGGTGGAGCGCACCGTGGCCGCCTGCCGGCCCGAAGACCTCGCTATCCTCGTCTACACCTCGGGCACCACCGGCAAGCCCAAGGGCGCCATGCACAGCCATGCGGGGCTGGTGTACACAGCGCGCGGCTACAACACGCTCATCGCGCAGGACGAGAAGGACGAGCGCATGTGCTTCCTGCCGCTGTGCCACATCGCCGAGCGCATGGGTGGCGAGTACTTCGCGATGTACACCGGCTCGATTCTCAACTTCGTCGAGAACCCCGAGACCGTGCCCGAGAACGTGCGCGAGATCGCGCCCACCGTGTTCACCGCCGTGCCGCGCGTGTGGGAGAAGTTCTATTCGGGCGTGATGATCGCGCTGAAGGAAGCCGGCCCGCTGCAGCAGGCCGCCTACAAGTGGAGCATCGGCGTGGGCGAAGCCATTGCGGCGAAGGTGCTTGCGGGCGAGCCCGTCGGGGCGGGGCTCAAGTTCAAGTTCAGGCTGGCGCGCCTGCTGGCGCTGGACAACGCGCGCAAGCTCATCGGCATCCACCGCTCGCGTTTTCTCGTGACGGGCGCGGCGCCCATCTCGCCCGAGTTGGTGAAATGGTACCTGGCGCTCGGCGTGCCGATGCTGGAGGTGTGGGGCATGACGGAGTCGTGCGGCGCTTCCACCGCGGTGCCGGCCACGCGCATCAAGCCCGGCTCCATCGGGCCGGCCACCGGCTACAACGAAGTGCGCATCGACCCCGCCACCGGCGAGATCCTGGTGCGAGGCCCCAATGTCTTCATGGGTTACCTGAACCTGCCCGAGAAGACCGCCGAGACCATCGACCCCGAAGGCTGGCTGCACACCGGCGACGTCGGCGTGATGGACGAGGACGGGTATTTCCGCATCACCGACCGGATGAAAGACATCATCATCACGGCAGGTGGCAAGAACGTCACGCCGAGCGAGCTGGAGAACGAACTCAAGTTCAGCCTCTACATCACCGACGCCGTGGTGATCGGCGACAAGAAGCCCTACCTCACGGTGATCGTGATGATCGACCAGGAGAACGTCGAGAAGTTTGCGCAGGACCACGACGTGCCGTTCAGCAACTACGAGAGCCTGACGCGCACGAAGGAGGTGCTGGACCTGATCCAGGGCGAGATCGACCGCGTCAACGCCAAGTTCGCGCGCGTGGAGCAGATCAAGAAGTTCTTCCTGCTCGAGACGCAGCTGAGCGCCGAGGACGAGGAGCTCACGCCCACGATGAAGCTCAAGCGCAAGCTGGTGCAGACCAAGTACGCCGAGCGCATAGAAGCCATGTACCGGTGATTCGTTTTTTCCGTCAACCCGAGGAGACAACCGCATGAAGCTCAAGACACTGACGACGCTGGCCGTGCTGGGACTGATCGCGACGCTCGCGTCCGCGCAGCAGCAGCAGGGCGTGACCAAGGACGAGATCCGCATCGGCACCATCCAGGACCTGTCGGGTCCGCTCGCGGGCTTCGGCAAGCAGGCGCGCAACGGCATGCAGCTGCGCGTGGACGAACTCAACGAGCAGGGCAGCGTCAACGGCCGCAAGCTCAAGCTGTTCGTGGAGGACTCGGGCTACGACCCGAAGAAGGCCGTGCTGGCGGCGCAGAAGCTGGTGAACCAGGAAAAGATTTTCATCATGGCCGGCCACATCGGCACGGCGCAGAACATGGCGGCGATGCCGGTGCAGTTCGACAAGAACGTCATCAACTACATGCCCATCACGGCGGCGCGCGAAATGTACGAGCCGCTGAACCGGCTGAAGTACTCGTTCGCGGCCACCTACTACGACCAGATCCGGCTGGCGCTGCCGAAGATGATCAAGGACAAGGGCGCCAAGAAGGTCTGCACCATCTACCAGGACGACGAGTTCGGGCTCGAGGTGCAGCGCGGCGCCGAGGCGGGCCTGAAGGCCGCGGGCATGGAGCTGACCGAGAAGACCTCGTTCAAGCGCGGCGCCACCGACTTCAGCTCGCAGGTCGCGAAGATGAAGGCCGCCAACTGCGACCTCGTGGTGCTCGGCACCATCATCCGCGAGACCATCGGCACCGTGGGCGAGGCGCGCAAGACCGGCTTCAACCCGACCTTCCTGGGCTCGAGCGCGGCCTACACCGACCTGATCCACAAGCTGGGCGGCAAGGCGATGGACGGCATCTACGCCACCATGACGGTGCAGAACCCCTACACCGACGAGCAGTCGCAGCCGCTGCGCTTCTGGGCCAACAAGTACAAGACCAAGTTCAACGAAGACCCGACGGTGTTCTCGGTGTACGGCTACGTGATCATCGATTCGTTCATCAAGGCCGCGACCAAGGCCGGCCCGAACCTCACGACCGACAGCTTCATCAAGGCGATGGACAGCATCACCTTCGAGCCCGACATGTTCGGCAGCCCGAAGAGCACCTACACGGCCACCAAGCGCCTGGGCAACGACCAGTCGCGGCTGTCGCAGATCAAGGACGGCAAGTGGGTGGTGGTGTCCGACTATGTGACACCATGACGGGACCATGCCCACCCATTCCCCCAATTTCTGGTTGATGAAATCCGAGCCCGACGAGGTCTCGATCGACGATGCGCTCGCCGCGCCCGGCGCCACCGTGGCGTGGACCGGCGTGCGCAACTATCAGGCACGCAACTTCATGCGCGACGGCATGAAGGTCGGCGACGGCGTGCTGTTCTATCACTCGAGCTGCCCGGAGCCGGGCATCGCCGGCATCGCGCGGGTGGCCTCGGGCATCAAGCCCGACCCGACGCAGTTCGACCCCAAGTCGCCCTACTACGACGCAGGCGCCAAGCCGGAAGATCCGCGCTGGCTGCTGGTGGACGTGCAGGCGCTGCGCAAGACGCGGCTGCTGGCGCTGCCCGAGCTGCGCGCCAGGCCTGAATTGGCCGACCTCGTGGTGCTGCGCAAGGGGAACCGGCTGTCGATCACGCCGGTGGAGCCGGCGCACTGGAAGATCATCGAGAAGATGCTGGCCTGACGGGCGGCTCAGGCGAGCTTGTTCAGTATCGGGAACAGCTTGCCCAGGCCGTCGGCCATGACTTCGACCGCGAGCGCCGCGAGGATCAGGCCCATCAGCCGCGTCATGATGTTGATGCCGGTCTTGCCGAGCACCCGTGCGATCGGCTGCGCGAGCGAAAACGCCAGCGCCGTGGCCAGCGCCACCACCACGCCGTAGCCCACCAGAATGGCCAGCTCCCACAGGTGCTGCGCCTTGTCGGCGTAGATCACCACCGTGGAGATGGCGGCCGGTCCGGTGAGCAGCGGAATGGTCAGCGGCACCACGGCGATCGATGCGCCCATCGACGCCTTGACTTCGGTGGCGCGCAGCTCCTCGACGTTGGTCTTGCTCTCGGCCGGCTTGGCGTTGAGCATCGACAGCGAGCTCATGAGCAGCAGCAGCCCGCCGCCGACCTGGAAGCTCGCGATCGAGATGCCGAAGAAGGACAGCAGCTGAAGCCCGATGAGCGCGCTCACGGCGATGACCACGAACGCGCTGAAGGCCGACATGCGCACCGTGTGCCGGCGCTGCGCGTCGGTGTAGCCCTGCGTGTAGTGGATGAAGAAAGGCACGATGGCCAGCGGGTTGACGATGGCCACCAGCGTGACCAGCGGCTTGATCAGGTCCATCGATGTGCTCATGGCTCAGCGGCCTCCGGTGACGTCGAGCAGTGCCATGGTGGTGTAGCTGGCCTCGGCCGAGAGCAGCCACAGGATGGCGCCGGCGATCTCGTCGGCGGTGCCGGCGCGCTTCATCGGCACCTGCGGGCCGAGCGCTGCGGCGCGGTCGGGCAGGCCGCCGGAGGCGTGGATCTCGGTGTCGATCACGCCGGGGCGCACCGCGTTCACGCGGATGCCTTCGTCCGCCACTTCCTTGGCCAGCCCGATGGTGAAGGTGTCGATGGCGCCCTTGCTCGCGGCGTAGTCGATGTACTGCCCCGGCGAGCCCAGCCGCGAGGCGCCGCTGGAAACATTGACGATGGCGCCGCCCGCGCCGCCGTGCTTCGTGCTCATGCGGCGCACGGCCTCGCGCGCGCAGAGGAAGCTGCCGATGACGTTGATGCGGAACATGCGCTCGAGCCGCGCCACGCTCATTTCGTCGACGCGCGCAGGCACGTCGACGATGCCCGCGTTGTTGACCAGCGCGGTGAGGCGGCCGAGTTTGGCGTCGACCTTCTCGAACATGGCGAGCACCTGGGCCTCGTCGCCCACGTCGGCCTGCACCGACATGGCCGTGCCGCCGCCCGCGCGAATGCCGCGCACCACTTCGTCGGCGGCCAGCGAGTTGCTGGCGTAGTTGACGGCGACCGCGTAGCCGCGCTTCGCGGCGAGCAGGGCGGTGGCGGCGCCGATGCCGCGTCCGCCGCCCGTGATCAAGAGCACCTGGTCCAAAACCTACCTCCTGCAGAGAAACTGCGTGTCAGTTAAAACCGTCGGCTGATTACATCACCGGGGGCATGCGAATGAGCACGAGCAAGACGATCGACTATTACTTTCCTCCGCAGAGCCCGTGGACGTATCTGGGGCATTCCCGCTTCGCGGCGATTGCCAAGGCAGCCGGCGCCGCGGTGCGCGTGCGGCCTATCGACATGGGCAGTGTTTTCCCGGTGTCGGGCGGGCTGCCGCTGGGCAAGCGCGCACCGCAGCGCCAGGCCTACCGGCTGGTCGACCTGGCGCGCTTCTCGCGCCACCTCGGACTGCCGCTGAACCCGAAGCCGAAGTTCTTTCCGGTGGCTGGGGACGACGCGGCGCGGCTGATCATCGCGGTCGACCTGCACGACGGCACCGATGCCGCGATGCGCATGTGCGCGGCCGTGTTCGAGGCGGTGTGGGTGCAGGAGCGGAACATCGGCGATCCGAACGTGCTCGAAGCGCTGGTCGTCGAGTGCGGCCTGCCGGCCAAGCGTGCCGAGCAGTCGCAGAGCCAGGCGGTGCAGGAGCGCTACGAGGCATACACGCAGGAAGCCATCGACACGCAGGTGTTCGGCGCGCCGAGCTATGTCATCGATGGCGAAATATTCTGGGGGCAAGATCGCCTGGACTTCGTCGAACGGGCGTTGCGCGCGTAGCCCGGCGCCCACTCATTCATTCATTCGATTCACCATCTAGGAGTACCAGCACATGGGCCAATTCATCGATCTCACCGCCAAGGACGGCTTCACCTTCCCCGCCTACGTGGCCGAGCCCGCGGGCAAGCCGCGCGGCGCGGTGGTCGTGGTGCAGGAAATCTTCGGCGTGAACTCGCACATCCGCTCGGTGGCCGACGGCTATGCGGCCGAGGGCTACCTGGCCGTGGCGCCGGCAACCTTCCACCGCGTGAAGCAGGGCGTGGAACTGGGCTATTCGGACGACGACATGAAGAACGGCTTCGGCCTGAAGACGGCGGTCGAGGCACTGCCGGCGCCCGGCGTTCTGCTGGACATCGAGGCATCGATCGCCTATGCGTCGAAGGCGGGCAAGGTCGGCATCGTCGGCTACTGCTGGGGCGGCCTGCTGGTGTGGCGCGCCGCCGCGCTGCTGCCGGGCCTGTCGGCCGCGGCGCCGTACTACGGCGGCGGCATGACCACGCCGGAGGAAACCGCCCGCCAGCCCAAGGTGCCGGTGCTCGCGCACTTCGGCAACCAGGACCACTGGATTCCGCTGGACACCATCGAGACCTTCAAGAAGGCGCACCCGGAAGTGGAGGTGCACGTGTACCCGGTCGGCCACGGCTTCAACTGCGACCAGCGCGGCTCGTACGACGCGGACGCCGCCAAGCTGGCACGCGAGCGCACGCTGGCGTTCTTTGCCAAGCACCTCGGCTGAGCGGTTTCCGCGCTGAATGAAAAAACCCGGCGCTGCCGGGTTTTTCAATGGCTCTTGCGCGGCGTGCTGCCGGGCCCGACGCGGGTCTGCAGGAAGTCGAGCAGCGCGCGCAGCGCGGCGCTGTTGTGGCGCCGCTGCAGGTAGGCGGCCGAGAGCCACATGTCCTTGCGGGCGTAGCCCTGCAGCACCGGCACCAGTTCGCCCTGGTCCAGGTGCGACTGCACCAGGATCGACGGCAGGTAGATCACACCGAAGCCGTGCATGGCCACGCGGATCAGCGGCGCGCCTTCGGTGCAGTCCATGCGGCTTTTCACCGGCACGTCGAGCGGCGTGCCGTTGTCGTCGAAGCGCCAGACCGGCTGCTGGCCCAGCAGCGAGAACGTCAGGGCATCGTGGCTGGCGAGGTCGCGCGGATGCTCGGGCTTGCCGTGCTTCTTCCAGTAGACCGGCGAGGCGCAGACCACCATGTTCATGAGCCGCAGCTTGCGCACGATGAGGTTGGCGTCTTCCACGGGGCCGCTGCGCAGCTCGACGTCGATGCCTTCCTCGGCCAGGTCGACGGTGCGGTTGGTCAGCTGCAGGCTGATCGTCACGTCGGGGTAGTAGCGCATGAAGTCGGCCAGCAGGTTCGGGAATTCGCCGCTGCCCATGCCGTGCGGCGCCGAGATGCGCAGCCGCCCGCCGGGCTGGCTGGCGCGGTCCTGCAGCTCCGACTGGGTGAGCTCGACCATCTCGAGCATCGGGGTGCTGCGGTCGAGCAGCAGCTGGCCGGCGTCGGTGAGGCTCACGGAGCGGGTGGAGCGGTTGAGAAGACGCACGCCGAAGCGGGTTTCCAGCTCCGCCACATACTTGCTGACGGTGGCTTTCGACATGTCGAGCCTCTTGGCTGCCTGGGAAAAGCTGCCGTGGGAGGCGACTTCCCGGAAGGTTCTGATCAGATCGAGACTGTCCATGTGAATGAGCCCATTGTTTCCGTTTTGGGAACGCGATGGTTCGATTCTCCCGGGTTTTTCCTAACCAGATTGGGCGACACTTCGGTTACATGCCGCCGCTTGCCCCAAGGAACTGACATGAAGACCTCGAACATCATCGCCGCCGCAGCCCTTTCGATGCTGGCCGCCGCCGGTGTGCGGGCCCAGGGCTATGCGCCGGTTCAGCCGCTCCAGGCCGTGACCAGCCGGGCCGACGTGGTGGCGGGGGCGGACGCCGCGGCGCGTGCCGGCAACATATATGGAGACGTGGTGGCGGAGCCCCTGACTTCGCGGCCCAGCGTGCGCGACCGGGCATCGGTTCGCGCCGAGGCCGTGGCCACGGCCCATGCGCCGAACCAGAACCTGGACCGCCGCGCCTTCTTCAACAGCGAGGTGCCCCCGCAGCGCGGCACCGGGCGTCCGTAGCCCGGCAAAGCGGTATTTCGCGACAGGCCGGCCTGGTGCGAACCGGGCCGGCTTTTTTACTTGCATGCCTTCATGTCGCCATTGTTTCAATAGAGGAAACACGGTGTCTCTGATCGGCGCGTTTCGGCCATGCGTTTCGCCCCGAAACTCGCTGCACAGGCAAGCGACCATGCAAGCCTGGTGGACAAACGGTCCAACGAACATCCAGGAGAAATGAATATGAAGACCTCGCAAATCCTCGCAGTTGCCGCCCTGACCCTGTTCGCCGCCGCCGGCGCGCAAGCAGAAACCTACGAAGGCGTGAACACCGCCGTCTCGACCAAGAGCCGTGCCGAAGTGAACGCCGAAGCCGTGCGCACCGCATCGGCTCCGAACCAGAACGTGACCCGCGGTTCGCGCGGCCCGGAAACGGTCGCCGTGTCGAAGGACCGTTCGATCGTCCAGGCAGAAGCCGTTCGCACCGCCTACGCTCCCGACCAGAACGTGACCGGCGGCTCGCGCGTCAACAGCAAGGTCATTTCGACCATGCAACACCCGATGGACGCTCGCGTTCAAGCCCAGCAAGGTTCGGGCGCCGTCGCCAAGTAATCGAAGCGGCCCTTCCGGGGCTGCCGAAATCGAAAAGGGCCACGCGAAAGCGTGGCCCTTTTTCGTTGGCGGGACGGATTCGGCGTGTCAGCGCGTGCGGGCCAGATAGCGCTTGCGCCAGAAGATCACGACCAGCAGAACGGCGATGACCAGCATCGAGGTCATCGCGATCCAGAAACCGTCGGCCTTGTGTACCAGCGGGATGAACTCGAAGTTCATGCCGAAGATGCCCGCGATCAGGTTCAGCGGCAGGAAAACGGCGGTCAGCACCGTCAGCACCCGCATGATGTCGTTGGCCCGGTGGCCCTGGACGCTGAAGTGCATCTGCACGGCGGTCTCGGCGTTCTGCTCGAGCCGGTGCACGTGGTGCACCACCCGCTCGATGTGCTCGAGCACGTCGCGGCTGCGGATCATGATGAGTTCGCGCTCGCGCTGCTCCGCCTCGCCCTTGGGCACGGGCAGGGTCTCGAGCGAGTCGATCCAGTCCTGCATGGCGGCGCGCTGGTCTTCGCAGATCTCGTCCAGATGGTGCAGCGACTGGCGTGCCTCCATCAGCGCGCTCCAGTTGGTGAAGCGGCTGCGCGGATCGATCAGTTCCGTCTGCCAGTGGTCGAGCTGCTTGGTGAGCTCGCGCCGCAGATCCAGGTAGCCGTCGACGATCTGGTTGATCACGCGCAGCATCAGGTCCGAGGGGCTTGCCGGCAACCGGGCCGAGGTGGCGCGCACATCGAGCGCCGGAGCGCCCCGGTCGTCGGGCGAGGCGGCGGCCAGCAGCCGGGCGGCGAAGGCGTCGCGCACCGCGCCGTCTTCCGGGTGCACGGACAGCAGCACGCGGTCGAACACGGCGAAGCCGACCGGCCGGGTGTCGACCCGGCGCAGCACGGGCGGGCCGCCGCGGGGCGTTGGCGGGGTGGGGACAGGGGGCGCTTCGTTCCCGTTGCCCTTGCCGTTGCCCAGCGCCGCCTGGCCCTGGCCGTTGGCCAGGCGCCGGAACACCAGCACGTCGTACTTCGAGGTGTAGTCGTAGTGCGAGGGCAACTGCTCGTTGAGCAGGTCGGCCACGTGCAGGTCGACCAGTTGCGTCAGGCAGAGGGTCTGCAGGATCTGCTGGACTTCGGCCAGCGAGGCCTTGAATTCCTCGCGCGTGAGCGAGATCCAGAGATAGCCGCCGGCGCCGCACGCGCCCGGCACGGCCAGCGGCGCCAGCGCCGCGTGTTCGCTGACCCGCGAACGGTTGATTTCGAAAATGCGCATGCCCGGTGCCGGCGGGCCGTTACTTCTTCAGGAGGCGCGCGGCATCGAGCGCGAAGTACGTGAGCACGCCGTCGGCGCCGGCGCGCTTGAAGGCCAGCAGGCTTTCGAGCACCACGGCGTCGTGGTCGAGCCAGCCGTTCTGGGCGGCCGCCTTGAGCATGGCGTATTCGCCGCTCACCTGGTAGGCGAAGGTGGGCACGCGGAACTCGTCCTTCACGCAGCGCACGATGTCGAGGTAAGGCATGCCGGGCTTCACCATCACCATGTCGGCGCCTTCGGCGATGTCGAGCGCCACTTCGCGCAGGGCTTCGTCGCTGTTGCCGGGGTCCATCTGGTAGACCTTCTTGTTGCTCTTGCCGAGCGTCGCGGCCGAGCCGACGGCGTCGCGGAAGGGGCCGTAGAAGGCGCTGGCGTACTTGGCGCTGTAGGCCATGATGCGCGTATGGATGTCGCCGCGGGCTTCGAGCGCCTGGCGGACGGCGCCGATGCGGCCGTCCATCATGTCGCTGGGGGCTACGATGTCCACGCCGGCTTGCGATTGTGTGAGCGCCTGCTTCACCAGGATTTCGACGGTTTCCTCGTTGAGGATGTAGCCGGTGTCGTCGAGCAGGCCGTCCTGGCCGTGGCTGGTGTAGGGGTCGAGGGCGACGTCGGTCATCACGCCCAGTTCCGGGAAGCGCGCCTTGAGGGCGGCGACCACCCGGGGAATCAGCCCGTCGGGGTTGAAGGCCTCGCGGCCGTCGGGCGTCTTGAGGCTGGCGTCGATCACCGGGAACAGCGCCATCACCGGAATGCCGGCTTCGACGCATTGCTCGGCCACCGGCAGCAGCAGGTCGAGGCTCAGGCGGTCCACGCCGGGCATCGACGGCACCGCCTCGCGCTGCTTCTCGCCTTCCTGCACGAAGACCGGATAGATCAGGTCATTGACCGTCAGTGCATGTTCGCGCACCAGGTTGCGGGTGAATGCGTCGCGGCGCAGGCGTCGCGGACGGCCGGCGGGGAACATGGCCAAAGGTAAATTTGATGACGTCATATACCCAAAATTGTGCCTGAAGCAACAATTCTCAGTGCCGGCGTTGCGGCGGGCAGTTGTCTGACAACTACGGTAAATCGTAGGCCTAAGGTTCTCAATTTTTTGGTTTAAATGTCAAAGAAAGTGCCTCAGTCGCTTGAAACCTTGTTTCGTCTTTGTTAAATTCTGAAGCGGGCGGCTTGCCGCTCCCCGCTTTTCCTCCCTGAGCGGGTGCCTTGATGTGTGACAGCAAAAGGGCTTCCCAGCCCGACGTGAAGACGTCGGGCTTTTTTTTGCCCGGAGACCTTTCACGGAGCCTGTTTCAGAGGGGCCGAAGAGGGGGCGCCACTAAACTGCCGCCATGCTCTGGGTCAAATCTCTCCACATCGTTTTCATTGCAAGCTGGTTCGCCGGATTGTTCTATCTGCCGCGGATATTTGTTAATTTGGCCATGGTGCCGCCCGAATCGAAGGCTGAACGCGACCGGCTTTTGCTGATGGCCCGCAAACTCTTGCGATTCACGACTTTCCTGGCAGTTCCCGCGCTCGGCTTCGGCCTGTGGCTCTGGCTGGGCTATGGGATCGGGCGAGGCCCCGGCAACGGCTGGATGCATGCCAAGCTGGCCCTGGTGGTGGTGGCCATCGGCTATCACCACGGGTGCGGCGTGCTGCTGCGCCGCTTCGTGGCGGGCGAGAACCGGCGCAGCGACCGCTGGTTCCGCTGGTTCAACGAGCTGCCGGTGCTGCTGCTGCTGGGCATCGTGATCCTGGTGGTGGTCAAGCCGTTCTGACGCTGGCAGGCATGGTGGCCACGGTGGAGAAGCCGCACAAGTCCGCCGCGTTCCCCCTGGCGCTCGCCTATGCGGCGCTGATCGTCTACGCCAGCCTGTACCCGTTCGCCGACTGGCGCGACCAGGGCATCGTCCCGTGGGCCTACCTGTGGGCGCCCTGGCCCAAGTACTGGACGGGCTTCGACTTCGCGATCAACGTGGTGGGCTATGTGCCCTTCGGGTTCCTGTGCGCGCTGGCGGTGCTTCGCACGCGCCGCAGCGCCAGCGCATGGCGGGTGGTGTTGCGTGCCACGGTGGCTGGCGCGGCCATCGCCTTTTCCATGGAGACGCTGCAGAGTTATTTGCCGGTGCGCATTCCCTCGAATGTGGATCTGGCGCTGAACACGACCGGCACGATCATCGGCGCGGTGCTGGCTGCGGGGCTGGAACGACTCGGGGCCATTGCGCACTGGAGCCGCGCGCGGTCGCAGTGGTTCGTCGAAGAATCCCGTGGCGCACTGGTGCTGCTGGCGCTGTGGCCGTTTGCGCTGCTGTTCCCGGCGGCCGTGACCTTCGGGCTCGGACAGGTGTTCGAGCGGCTGGAGGTCGCGATCTCCGAGTGGCTGCTCGACACGCCTTTCATCGACTGGCTGCCGCTGCGCCAGTTCGAGCTCGAGCCGCTGGTGCCCGCCGTGGAGCTGCTGTGCGTGATGCTCGGGGCGCTGGTGCCGTGCCTGCTGGGCTATCTGGTGGCGCGCTCCGTGGTGCAGCGGGCGATCATGCTGCCGCTGATCCTGCTGGTGGGCGTGGCGGCTTCGGCGTTGTCGGCGGCCCTGAGCTACGGCCCGGCGCATGCTTGGGCGTGGCTTGATCTGCCAGTGCAGGTCGGCATGGCTGCGGCGCTCTTTGCCGGCATCCTGCTTCTGCTGGCGCCGCGCCGCCTGTGCGCGGCCCTGCTGCTGATGGGGCTGGTGCTGCAGCTGAGCCTGCTGAATCAAGCGCCCGAGAGCGCGTATTTTGCCCAGACCCTGGCCACATGGGAGCAGGGGCGTTTCATTCGCTTCCATGGACTGGCCCAGTGGCTGGGTTGGGTATGGCCCTTCGCCGTGCTGGCCTATGTGGTAGCGGCGCTGTCGCGGCGAGGGCGCGGCAGCGGCGATGGCGGCCCGGCCGCAGGGGGCGGTCACTAAAATCGTCGGATGCCCAGCTCTTCAACCGCCGCGCCGTCCGGCTATTACGGCCGCCACATCTTCTTCTGCCTCAACGAGCGCAAGAACGGCGAGGACTCCTGTGCCTTGCACAACGCGCAGGAAGGTTTCGACCGGTGCAAGGCCAAGGTCAAGGAGGCGGGGCTTTCCGGGCCCGGCAAGGTGCGCGTCAACAAGGCCGGCTGCCTCGACCGCTGCGCGGGCGGGCCGGTCGCGGTGGTGTATCCGGAGGCCATCTGGTACACCTTCGTCGACGGCGACGACATCGACGAGATCGTCGAATCCCATCTGAAGAACGGCGAAGTCGTCGAGCGGCTGCTGCTTCCGCCCGACATCGGGCGCTGAACTTTCCGCCGACCCCTTTGCTCGTACCTTGCGCCAATGAATTCCCAGACAGAAAAGATCACCCTCCAGGGCGCCGCCGGCCGCATCGAAGTGCAGCGCGACCAGCCCGCTGAAGCGCCGCGCGGCGTTGCCGTCATCGCCCATCCCCATCCGCTGTTCAGCGGCACCATGGACAACAAGGTGGTGCAGACGCTGGCGCGGGCTTTCGTCGCCAGCGGCTGGACCTCGGTGCGCTTCAATTTCCGCGGCGTGGGCGCCAGCGAAGGCGTGCATGACGAGGGGCGCGGCGAGCTGGAGGACATGCTGAATGTCGTCGGCCAACTGGCGCCCGAAGGGCCGTTGGCGATTGCCGGGTTCTCGTTCGGGGCCTTTGTCGCGAGTGGCGCCGTCTCCAGGCTGTGGGGCGAGCGCGACGTGCGGCAGATCGTGCTGGTCGGCACCGCCGCCGCGCGCAATGTCGTGGCTCCGTTGCCGGTCGAGGCGCGCGAGCGCGCGCTGGTCATTCACGGCGAGGCCGACGACACCGTGGCCTTGTCCGCCGTGATGGATTGGGCGCGGCCGCAGTCACTTCCTGTCACAGTCATCCCCGGGGGCGGCCATTTCTTTCACGGACAATTGCCGCTGCTCAAAAGTCTCGTTGCCCGCCATCTCCGCGCGGGCGCTGCGTGAAGGCCTTGCAGGCCTGTTTTCGTCTCTTCCCAAACTCCCGATGAATCGTTTCCTTGGTGCGCTCCGCGCGCTGGTCATTACCGCTGCCGCATCCATCAGTTTCATTGCCGCCGCCCAAGTGCCGGCGCCTCCCGAAATTGCCGCCCGCAGCTACCTGCTGCTCGACGTGACCGCGAACCAGATCCTGGCGCAGAAGGACATCGACAGCCCCGTCGAGCCGGCCTCGCTGACCAAGCTGATGACTGCGTACGTGGTGTTCGACGCGCTGCGCACCAAGAAGATCTCGCTGACGCAGACGCTGCCCGTCAGCCAGCGTGCCTGGAAGATGCCCGGTTCGCGCATGTTCATCGACCCCAAGATGCAGGTGCCGGTGGAAGACCTGATCAAGGGCCTGATCGTGCAGTCGGGCAACGACGCCACGGTGGCGCTGGCCGAAGGCGTGGGCGGCACCGTCGAGCACTTCGTCGAAATGATGAACGCCCAGGCCAAGGTGCTGGGCATGAAGAACACCACCTACAAGAATCCCGAAGGCCTGACGACGCCCGGCCATACCACCACGGCCCGCGACCTGAGCATCCTGGCGACCCGCCTGGTGCGCGACTTCCCCGAGGAAGCCAAGTACTACGCCATCAAGAAGTACCGCTATCCGGGCACGCCGTCGACCAATGACACCAACCGCAACATGCTGCTGTTCCGCGATCCCACCGTCGACGGCCTGAAGACCGGCCATACCGATGCTGCGGGCTACTGCATGATCGCCACCGCCAAGCGCGACTTCCCCAACCTGACCGGCGGCCGCCGTCTGCTGTCGATCGTTCTGGGCGCCACGAGCGAGACCGTTCGCGCCAACGAATCGCAGAAGCTACTGAACTGGGGCTACACGGCCTACGACGCCGTCCGCCTGTTCGACGCCGGCCAGCCGGCCGCCACCCCCGCCGTCTGGAAGGGCAAGGACAACACCCTGAAGCTGGGGCGTCCGGAGGCCATCGTGGTGGCGGTGCCGGCAGGCAGTGCCAGCAAGATCAAGACGCAGGTGTCGCGGCCCGATCCGCTGGTGGCGCCTTTCACCAAATTCCAGCAGGTCGGCTCGCTCAAGGTGACGCTGGACGAGCAGCCCGTGGCCGACGTGCCGCTGGTGGCCCTGGAAGCGGTCGAGCAGGCCGGTGTCTTCGGTCGCGCCTGGGACGCCGTGCGGCTCTGGATCAAGTAAGTCGCATATGTAAAAGAGGGGCAAGACAGGGCTGCCGGCGGGGTGTCCGGGGCGTCTGACCTTGCCGTTTCAAGCTCGTTTGCTATACTCGTGGGCTTTTCGGAATTTTCCGAAGGGTTTCACGTTTTCGTTATTCCCGGTCTCCTTGTGTCACGAACAGGGGCGGTTTCACAGCCAGGGCCGGGTCGTTTTGGGACTAATTCATTCATGCCAACCATCAATCAACTGGTGCGTCAGGGTCGAACGGTCGAGAAGATCAATTCGAAGAGCCCTGCCATGCAGAACTCGCCGCAACGTCGCGGTGTCTGCACCCGCGTCTACACCACGACGCCCAAGAAGCCCAACTCGGCGCTTCGTAAAGTTGCCAAGGTCCGTCTGACCAATGGCTTCGAAGTCATCTCCTACATCGGCGGCGAAGGCCACAACCTGCAGGAACACAGCGTCGTGCTGGTTCGCGGCGGTCGTGTCAAGGACTTGCCCGGTGTGCGTTACCACATCGTGCGCGGTTCGCTGGACCTGCAAGGCGTGAAAGACCGCAAGCAGTCGCGTTCCAAGTACGGCGCGAAGCGTCCCAAGAAGGCTTAAGCCTTCTGGTTGTCGAAAGACAAGAAACGGTGTTCGGTTGCCTTGGCTGGCACATCGAACGAAGTGACCCAATGTCGGGTCGAGTAAGTGAGAGTTCCAGCTGGCTCTCGCGGTACCGGAAACGGTGCCAACTGAAGCAAAGAGGTTAAGAAAATGCCACGTCGTCGCGAAGTCCCCAAACGTGAAATCCTGCCGGATCCCAAGTACGGCAATGTCGAGCTGTCGAAATTCATGAACGTGATCATGGAAGGCGGCAAGAAGGCTGTTGCCGAGCGCATCATCTACGGTGCACTCGACTTCATCGAAAAGAAGAACCCGGACAAGGACCCCCTCGAAGCGTTCACCGTTGCCATCAACAACGTGAAGCCGATGGTCGAAGTGAAGTCGCGCCGCGTCGGCGGTGCGAACTATCAAGTGCCGGTCGAAGTCCGTCCCGTCCGTCGCCTCGCCCTGTCGATGCGCTGGATCAAGGAAGCCGCCCGCAAGCGCGGTGAGAAGTCGATGGCCCTGCGTCTGGCCAACGAACTGATGGAAGCCACGGAAGGCCGTGGCGGTGCCATGAAGAAGCGCGACGAAGTGCACCGCATGGCAGAAGCCAACCGGGCGTTCAGCCACTTCCGCTTCTAAAAATCAAACTTCGCTTGGGCGTTGGGTGTCGGGTTTCGGGCGTTGTGCCCGTGCCCGGGGCCCAGCGCTCAACGCATTTCAACCCGAAAGTAAATCATGTCCCGCAAGACCCCCATCGAGCGCTACCGCAACATCGGCATCTCCGCGCACATCGACGCTGGCAAGACCACGACGACCGAACGTATCCTGTTCTACACCGGTGTGAACCACAAGATCGGTGAAGTGCACGACGGTGCCGCCACGATGGACTGGATGGAGCAAGAGCAAGAGCGCGGTATCACGATCACGTCCGCTGCCACTACCTGCTTCTGGAAGGGCATGGCTGGCAAGTTCGACGAACACCGCATCAACATCATCGACACCCCCGGCCACGTGGACTTCACCATTGAAGTCGAGCGCTCGATGCGCGTGCTGGACGGCGCCGTCATGGTGTACGACGCCGTCGGCGGCGTGCAGCCCCAGTCGGAAACCGTCTGGCGCCAGGCCAACAAGTACAAGGTGCCCCGTCTCGCGTTCGTCAACAAGATGGACCGTACCGGCGCCGACTTCCTGCGCGTTCGCCAGATGATGATCGACCGCCTGAAGGCCAACCCCGTCGTGATCCAGATCCCGATCGGTGCAGAAGAGCACTTCCAGGGCATCGTCGACCTCGTGAAGATGAAGGCGATCATCTGGGACGAAGACAAGGGCGTGACCTTCCAGTACGGCGACATCCCGGCCAACCTGACCGATGTCTGCAACGAATACCGTGAAAAGCTCGTCGAAGCGGCTGCCGAAGCCAGCGAAGAGCTGATGAACAAGTACCTCGAAGGCGGCGAGCTGAGCGAGGAAGAAATCAAGAAGGCCATCCGTCAGCGCACCATCGCCGGCGAAATCCAGCCGATGCTGTGCGGCTCGGCCTTCAAGAACAAGGGCGTGCAGGCCATGCTCGACGCCGTCGTCGAATACATGCCGTCGCCGCTGGACATCCCGCCGGTGGCCGGCCTGGACGAAGACGAAGCGCCTGTCGTGCGCAAGGCTGACGACAACGAGAAATTCTCGGCTCTGGCATTCAAGCTGATGACCGACCCGTTCGTGGGTCAGCTGACCTTCGTGCGCGTCTACTCGGGCGTGCTGACCAAGGGCGACAGCGTCTACAACCCGGTGCGCGGCAAGAAGGAACGTATCGGCCGTATCGTGCAGATGCACGCCAACAACCGCGAAGAAGTGAATGAAATCCGCGCCGGCGACATCGCCGCCTGCGTGGGCTTGAAGGAAGTGACCACGGGCGAAACCCTGTGCGACCCGACGGCCGTCGTGACCCTCGAGCGCATGGTGTTCCCGGAATCGGTGATCTCGCAGGCCGTCGAGCCGAAGACCAAGGCCGACCAGGAAAAGATGGGCATCGCCCTGCAACGCCTGGCTCAGGAAGATCCTTCGTTCCGCGTGAAGACCGACGAAGAATCGGGCCAGACCATCATCGCCGGCATGGGCGAGCTCCACCTTGAAATCATCGTGGACCGCATGAAGCGCGAATTCGGCGTGGAAGCCAACGTGGGCAAGCCGCAAGTGGCCTACCGCGAAACGATCCGCAAGACCGTCGAAGAAGCCGAAGGCAAGTTCGTTCGCCAGTCGGGCGGCAAGGGCCAGTACGGTCACGTGATCCTGAAGCTCGAGCCGCAGGAAGCCGGCAAGGGCTTCGAGTTCGTCGACGCCATCAAGGGCGGCGTGGTTCCTCGCGAGTACATCCCCGCGGTGGAAAAGGGCGTTGTCGAAGCGCTGACGCAAGGCGTGCTGGCGGGCTACCCCGTCGTGGACGTCAAGGTCACGCTGCACTTCGGTTCGTACCACGACGTGGACTCGAACGAAATGGCGTTCAAGATGGCCGCGATCTTCGGCTTCAAGGAAGGTGCCCGCAAGGCCAACCCCGTGATCCTCGAGCCGATGATGGCCGTGGAAGTCGAGACGCCCGAAGACTACGCCGGCAACGTGATGGGCGACCTGTCGTCCCGCCGCGGCATGGTGCAGGGCATGGACGACATGGTCGGTGGCGGCAAGGCCATCAAGGCAGAAGTGCCGCTGTCGGAAATGTTCGGCTACTCGACCACGCTGCGCTCGATGTCGCAAGGCCGTGCCACGTACACGATGGAGTTCAAGCACTACGCTGAAGCTCCGCGCAACGTCGCCGAAGCCATCGTGGCCGCTCGCGCCAAGTAAGTTTTCAAGAATGCGGGGCCGCGCAGTGCGCGGCCCTCGTTGTCTGCGATCCGGTGCCGCCGCGTTCCCGTGCGAGGCGAACCAGCAATCGGGTGCAGACATAAAACCAATACACGGGAACTGCTCTTTCAAGGATTGAAAAATGGCAAAAGGTAAATTTACCCGCACCAAGCCTCACGTCAACGTGGGCACGATCGGTCACGTCGACCACGGCAAGACCACGCTGACGGCTGCGATCGCCACGGTGCTGTCGGCCAAGTTCGGCGGCGAAGCCAAGGCCTACGACCAGATCGACGCTGCACCTGAAGAAAAGGCACGCGGCATCACGATCAACACCGCGCACGTCGAGTACGAAACGGCCAACCGCCACTACGCACACGTCGACTGCCCCGGCCACGCCGACTACGTGAAGAACATGATCACCGGCGCTGCCCAGATGGACGGCGCCATTCTGGTGTGCTCGGCCGCTGACGGCCCGATGCCCCAGACCCGTGAACACATCCTGCTGGCTCGCCAGGTGGGCGTGGGCTACATCATCGTTTTCCTGAACAAGTGCGACATGGTCGACGACGCCGAGCTGCTCGAGCTCGTCGAAATGGAAGTGCGCGAGCTGCTCGACAAGTACGAGTTCCCTGGCGACGACACCCCCATCATCCACGGCTCGGCCAAGCTCGCCCTGGAAGGCGACAAGGGCAAGCTGGGCGAAGAAGCCATCATGAAGCTGGCCGAAGCGCTGGACACGTACATCCCGACGCCCGAGCGCGCCGTGGACGGCACGTTCCTGATGCCCGTGGAAGACGTGTTCTCGATCTCGGGTCGCGGCACCGTGGTGACCGGCGCCGTCGAGCGCGGCGTGATCAAGGTCGGTGAAGAAATCGAAATCGTGGGCATCCGCCCGACGGTCAAGACCACCTGCACCGGCGTGGAAATGTTCCGCAAGCTGCTGGACCAAGGTCAAGCCGGCGACAACGTGGGCGTGCTGCTGCGCGGCACGAAGCGCGAAGAAGTCGAACGCGGCCAAGTGCTGTGCAAGCCCGGCTCGATCAAGCCGCACACGCACTTCACCGCCGAGGTGTACGTCCTGTCGAAGGACGAGGGCGGCCGTCACACGCCGTTCTTCAACAACTACCGCCCGCAGTTCTACTTCCGCACGACGGACGTGACCGGTGCGATCGAGCTGCCCAAGGACAAGGAAATGGTCATGCCCGGCGACAACGTCAGCATCACCGTCAAGCTGATCAACCCGATCGCGATGGAAGAAGGCCTGCGCTTCGCCATCCGTGAAGGCGGTCGCACCGTGGGTTCGGGCGTCGTGGCCAAGATCCTCGACATCTAAGACGGACGCAAAGGAATCACCATGGCAACCAAGCAAAAAATCCGCATCCGCCTGAAGGCGTTCGACTACAAGCTGATCGACCAATCGGCAGCCGAAATCGTTGACACCGCCAAGCGCACCGGCGCGATCGTCAAGGGTCCCGTGCCCCTGCCGACCCGCATGAAGCGTTTCGACATCCTGCGTTCGCCGCACGTCAACAAGACGTCGCGCGACCAGCTGGAAATCCGTACGCACCAGCGCCTGATGGACATCGTCGACCCGACCGACAAGACCGTGGACGCGCTGATGAAGCTCGACCTGCCGGCCGGCGTGGACGTCGAAATCAAGCTGCAGTAAGAAAAACACGACACGCGTCGCGTTTTAGCAAGGCCCGCCCGCAGAAATGCCGGCGGGCTTTGTGCTTTTTTGCCCAGATATGGCATCCTCGCGCGGCGGCAACTCCGGCGTATCGACCGGGGGCTGAAACGAGGGCAGCACCAGCTATGAACCACAGGTTCTCTTTTGCGTTTGCGTCGTCGGCATGCATTGCCGCTGCATTGCTGGCCGGCTGTGGCGGCGGTGGCGGGGGAGGGGGTGGTGGAGGCGTGTTGCCCTTCGTGCTGCCGGTGAGCGCGGCGCCGGTTACGCTGACAGGCACAGCCACTTATGAATCGGTGCCGAATCCGAGCGGCAACCTGGTGTACGCATCCACGTCGGTCAAGCCCATACGAGGGGCGTCTTTGGAGGTGGTCGATGCTGCTTCTTCCGCGCAGCTCGCTGTCGCCACCACCGACGACAACGGCGCCTATTCAGTGAGCGTTCCGGCGAATGCGACCGTGATCGTGCGCGTGAGGGCCCAGCTGACCCGCGCTGCGCCCGGCGCAGCCTGGGATGTCAGCGTGCGCGACAACACCCAGGGCAACGCCTTGTATTCGATGCAGACGGCGGCGTTCTCGTCGGGCACCGCGGCTTTGACGCGCGACCTTCGGGCATCGACCGGCTGGGACGGGTCCAGATATGCCTCGCCGCGCGTGGCGGCGCCTTTCGCAATCCTCGACACGGTCTACACGGCGATGCAGAAGGTGCTGTCGGTTGCCCCCGCCACGAATTTCCCGTCGTTGCGCGTGTACTGGAGTCCCAACAATGCGCCGTCGCCCGGCAATCCGGCATTGGGGCAGATCACCACCACCTATTTCGTCAGCAAGAGCACCGGCCGCGAGATCTACGTGCTGGGCAAGGAGAACGTCGACACCGACGAGTTCGATTCGCCGGTGATCGCGCATGAATGGGGGCACTACTACCAGTCGTCCTTCAGCCGCGATGACTCGCCGGGCGGAGAGCACTCGGGCGGCGACCGTGTCGATCGTCGGTTGGCGTTCTCCGAGGGTTGGGGCAACGCCTGGTCGGGCATTGCGCTGGGTCGGAGCACCTACGTGGACTCCCGTGGTCCGGGCCAGGTGACCGACTCCATACTGGTCGATCTCAAGGCCGGCCCGTCGACCAACCCCGGCTGGTACCGCGAGGTTTCGATCCAGTCCGTCCTCTGGAATCTGAACCAGCAGGTCGGGTTCAAGCCGATCAACGACACGATGACGAGCTTCCAGTTCCGCAGCGCGACGCCCGTCACCTCGATCCACCTGTTCGCTTCGGTGCTCGACACAGTCGCGCCCGGGAGCGCGCCGGCGCTGAAAGCCCTGCTCATGGGGCAAGGCATCACGTCCACCGATGCCTACGGCGTCGGCGAAACGAGCGATGACAGCGCGGCCGCCATGCCGGTCCCTGATGTGCTGCCGCTGTACTCCCCCGTGACGGTCGGCGTCCTGTCCCCCAACATTGCATGCATTTCCAATGTGGCCGGCACCGTCAACAAGCTCGGCAATATTTCTTATCTCGGCTTCCATGCACCCGCGAGCCGCGACTACACGATCCAGCTCAGCGGAGGAAGCGGCGTGCCAAACTTCGATCTCTTCAAGGGCGGATTGATCGCAAGAACCAGTAACAAGGTCAGCCTGGGCGCAGGCGACTATGTTCTCGCGGTTCGGGATGACGCCCCGGTGTCCGGCGCGAACAACCTGCCGCCAAGGTGTTTCTCCGTTCTCGTTCAATAGGAAGGCTTGCCATGAACATCCGCATCCATTCGACGATGGCGCTGGCATGGCTCGCGCTGGCAACGATGTCGGCGCCGGCTTTGGCCGATGGCACGCCGGCCCCCCGCGGCGCCGGACAGGTGGCTGTCCAGCCTCTTGTCGCAGCATCCAGGAAGTCCAACGACTCAGGCGTCGCGCTGCAATACCAGTTTTCCGCGAATCCCCAGGTGGGCAAGCCGACGGTCATCACCCTGCAGTTCGACGGCGTCACGAGTCCCGACGGCGCGACCGTGCGCCTGAGCCCGGACGCCGGACTGACGTTGTCGGGCAGCAACACGTTGGCCCTGCCCCCGGGCGCGCGCTCCAGCGCCACCGTCACGGTGGTGAGTAATCGCGAGGGCCTTGCCTATCTGAATGTCTTCATCGCGCAGGGCAACGCGCGCAGCGCCGTCTCCATCCCGGTGCAAACCGGTCCGGACGCGCCCTCCATGAAGCCCACGGGTGAAATTAAGGCTGCGCCCGGCGGCGAAAAGATCATCTCGTTGCCTGCCAAATAGGCAGAAGATCCGAGCTTCGGTCCCGGAAACAAGGGCCTGAGCGGCCACTTGCATGGCCCGCGCATGGCGGGCTATAATCGCTGGCTCTGCCCTTGTTGCGTCCGCAAGGCGTCATGCGGGCAGAGATTTATCAACCTTCTTCCGTAGCCGGAGAAATCTGGCAAACGCTGTTGCCAATTGAAGTGGCAGTGGCGGAAGAGGATTTCCATTTTTGGAGAAAACATATGAGTCTGAGCAACTCCCTCGGGTTGCTGGGCCGCAAGGTGGGGATGATGCGTCTCTTCACCGATGACGGGGATGCAGTTCCTGTCACGGTGGTGGATGTGTCCAACAACCGTGTGACCCAGATCAAGTCCCAAGAGACCGATGGCTACGTCGCCCTGCAAGTGACGTTCGGTTCGCGCAAAGCATCGCGCGTGACCAAGCCCGAAGCCGGCCACCTCGCCAAGGCGGGTGTCGAAGCAGGCGAAATCATCCAGGAATTCCGCGTTACCGCAGATACCGCAGGTCAGCACAAGGCTGGCGGCGTGATCGCCGTGAACAGCGTTTTCACCGTGGGCCAGAAGGTGGACGTGCAAGGCACCTCCATCGGCAAGGGCTACGCTGGCACGATCAAGCGTCACAACATGAGCTCGCAACGCGCGTCGCACGGTAACAGCCGTTCGCACAACGTTCCCGGCTCGATCGGTATGGCACAAGACCCCGGTCGCGTGTTCCCCGGCAAGCGCATGACGGGCCACCTCGGCGACGTCACCCGCACGACGCAAAACCTCGACGTGTTCCGCATCGACGAAGCACGCCAACTGCTGCTCATCAAGGGCGCGATCCCGGGTTCGAAGGGTGGCTTCGTCACCGTGCGTCCCGCCATCAAGGCCAAGCCGCAAGCGGCTGAAGGAGCGAAGTAATGCAACTCGAACTCCTGAACGAACAAGGCCAGGCCGCGTCGAAGTACGACGCTCCCGAGACCGTGTTCGGCCGTGACTACAACGAAGACCTGGTCCACCAGATCGTCGTTGCATTCCAGGCCAACGCCCGTCAAGGCACGCGCGCCCAGAAGGACCGCGAACAGGTCAAGCACTCGACCAAGAAGCCTTTCAAGCAAAAGGGAACGGGCCGCGCCCGTGCCGGTATGACGTCCTCGCCGCTGTGGCGCGGGGGTGGTCGTATCTTCCCGAACATGCCCGACGAAAACTTCTCGCAGAAGATCAACAAGAAGATGTACCGCGCCGGCATGGCCTCCATCTTCTCGCAACTCGCTCGCGAAGGCCGTCTGGCCGTGGTCGATTCGATCAAGGTCGACTCGCCCAAGACCAAGCCGCTGGCTGCCCGTTTCAAGGCGATGAATCTCGAGTCCGTGCTCGTGATCGCCGAAGAAGTCGACGAAAACCTGTACCTTGCCTCGCGCAATCTGGTGAACGTTCTCGTGGTCGAACCCCGTTACGCCGATCCGGTGTCGCTGGTTCACTACAAGAAGGTGCTGGTCACCAAGGGTGCCGTCGACAAGCTCAAGGAGATGTTCGCATGAGCCGCGTGAACCCTACCGCCGCTGAACGTACGTTCGAAGAAGGCCGCCTGATGGCGGTGCTGGTCGCCCCGATCGTGTCCGAAAAGGCCACGATGGTCGGCGAGAAGTCGAACGCTGTCACTTTCAAGGTGCTGCAAGACGCCACCAAGCCCGAGATCAAGGCCGCTGTCGAACTGATGTTCAAGGTCGAAGTCCAGGGCGTGTCGGTGCTCAACACCAAGGGCAAGACCAAGCGCTTTGGCAAGTCCATCGGCCGCCGCGACAACGTGCGCAAGGCCTATGTGACCCTGAAGCCGGGTCAAGAGCTCAACCTCGTCGGGGAAGGCGCTTAATCATGGCCGTCATCAAGATGAAACCCACTTCGCCGGGCCAACGCGGCGCGGTGAAGATCTCGCGTGACCACCTGTTCAAGGGTGCTCCTCACGCTCCCCTGCTGGAACCCCAGTTCCAGAAGGCCGGCCGTAACAACAACGGTCACATCACGATCCGTCATCGTGGCGGCGGTGCCAAGCACCACTACCGCGTTGTCGACTTCGTGCGCAACAAGGACGGCATCCCGGCCAAGGTCGAACGCATCGAATACGACCCGAACCGCACCGCCCACATCGCGCTGGTCTGCTACGCCGACGGCGAGCGCCGCTACATCATCGCCCCGCGCGGTCTGGAAGCCGGTGCAACGCTGCTGTCGGGCGCCGAAGCGCCGATCCGCGCCGGCAACACCCTGCCGATCCGCAACATCCCGGTCGGCTCGACGATCCACTGCATCGAACTGCAACCCGGCAAGGGCGCGCAGATCGCTCGTTCGGCCGGTACGTCGGCCACGCTGCTGGCCCGCGAAGGCGTCTACGCCCAGGTCCGCATGCGTTCGGGCGAAGTTCGCCGCATTCACATCGAATGCCGCGCGACCATCGGTGAAGTTGCCAACGAAGAGCACAGCCTGCGCCAACTCGGCAAGGCCGGTGTGAAGCGTCACATGGGTATTCGCCCGACCGTTCGCGGCGTGGTGATGAACCCGGTCGACCACCCGCACGGTGGTGGCGAAGGCAAGACTGGCGAAGGCCGCCATCCTGTCGACCCATGGGGCAACCTGACCAAGGGCTATCGCACCCGTAACAACAAGCGCACGCAGGTCTTCATCGTGTCGCGTCGCAAGAAGTAAGGGATAGCCAATGACTCGCTCTCTCAAAAAGGGTCCGTTCGTCGACCACCACCTCGTGGCCAAGGCCGACAAGGCCGTGACGACCAAGGACAAGAAGCCGATCAAGACCTGGTCGCGCCGCTCGATGGTTCTGCCCGAATTCATCGGTCTGACCATCGCTGTGCACAACGGCAAGCAACACGTGCCCGTGTACATCACCGACCAGATGGTCGGCCACAAGCTCGGCGAATTTGCGCTCACGCGCACGTTCAAGGGGCACCCCGCGGACAAAAAAGTCCAGAAGAAGTAAGGAACGACCATGTCTGAAACACGTGCAGTCCTCCGCGGTGTCCGCCTGTCGGTCGACAAGGGCCGTCTGGTCGCTGACCTGATCCGCGGCAAGAAGGTCGATCAAGCGCTCAACGTTCTGCAATTCACGCAGAAGAAGGCCGCTGTGATCATCAAGAAGGTGCTGGAGTCGGCTATCGCCAACGCCGAGCACAACGACGGTGCCGACATCGACGAGCTGAAGGTCAAGACCATCTACGTCGAGCAAGGTGCAACGCTCAAGCGCTTCACCGCGCGGGCCAAGGGTCGCGGCAATCGCATCAGCAAGCCCACGTGCCATGTGTACGTGACGGTTGGCAACTAAGAAGGCCTGGAAGAAATATGGGACAGAAAATCCACCCAACCGGGTTCCGCCTTGCGGTTACCCGTAACTGGTCCAGCCGCTGGTACGCAAGCGACCGCGATTTCGCGGGCATGCTGGCCGAAGACATCAAGGTTCGCGAATACCTGAAGAAGAAGCTGAAGAACGCTTCGGTGTCGCGCGTCATGATCGAACGTCCCGCCAAGAACGCACGCATCACGATCTACTCGGCACGTCCGGGCGTCGTGAT
The DNA here is from genome assembly GCF_022009635.1 of Variovorax paradoxus. NCBI lineage: Bacteria > Pseudomonadati > Pseudomonadota > Betaproteobacteria > Burkholderiales > Comamonadaceae > Variovorax > Variovorax paradoxus. Next base: position 6,610,224 of record NZ_CP091716.1, on the reverse strand, counting down.
CGGCAAGAAGGGCGAAGACATCGAGAACCTCAAGCGCGAACTGGGCAAGCAGCTCGGCGTGCCGGTTGCGGTCAACATCGAAGAAGTGCGCAAGCCCGAAATCGATGCGCAGCTGATCGCCGACAGCATTACGCAGCAGCTCGAAAAGCGGATCATGTTCCGCCGTGCCATGAAGCGCGCCATGCAGAACGCCATGCGTCTGGGTGCCCTGGGCATCAAGATCATGTCGGCTGGCCGCTTGAACGGCATCGAAATCGCACGTACCGAGTGGTACCGCGAAGGCCGCGTGCCGCTGCACACCCTGCGCGCCGACATCGACTACGGCACCTCGGAAGCCAAGACCACCTACGGCGTCATCGGCGTCAAGGTCTGGGTCTACAAGGGCGACACGCTGGGTCGTAACGACCTGCCGGCCGTTGAAACGCCGCGTCCCGAAGAAGAACGTCGTCCGCGCGGTCCGCGCCGTGATGGTCGCCCTGGCGACCGTCCGGGTGGCGACCGTCGTGGTCCCGGCCCCCGTGCCGGCGGCCGTGGCCCGATCGGTGGCAACACCGCGCCGGCCGATGGCAGCGACAAGCCCGCAGAAGCAACCGGCGGTGCCGGTGCAGACTCGAAACCCGCCGTTAAGCGCGTCCGCAAAGCCGCGCCCGCTGCAGCAGCGGACGGTGCCAAGACCGAGTAATCGGTCGCTCCCGGGCACGCAAGTGCCTGGGGCCCTCACGGAGTAATAAAACATGCTGCAACCTGCACGCAGAAAGTTCCGCAAGGAACAAAAGGGCCGCAACACCGGCATCGCAACCACGGGTAACTCGGTTGCGTTCGGTGACTTCGGTCTCAAATGCACCGACCGCGGCCGCCTCACGGCGCGCCAGATCGAAGCCGCTCGTCGCGCGATCTCGCGTCACGTGAAGCGCGGTGGCCGTATCTGGATCCGCGTGTTCCCGGACAAGCCGATCTCGACCAAGCCCGCAGAAGTGCGGATGGGTAACGGTAAGGGCAACCCCGAGTACTACGTCGCTGAAATTCAGCCTGGCAAGATCGTGTTCGAGATCGTCGGCGTGCCCGAAGAACTCGCCCGCGAAGCGTTCCGCCTGGCCGCCGCCAAGCTTCCGCTGCGTACGACTTTCGTCGCTCGCCAGCTCGGCGCCTGAGAGGAGAACACCCATGGCAACCCGTAAGAAGAAAGAAACCGCGGCTCCGGCCAAGGTGACGAAGGCCGCAACCCTGCGCACGAAGGACGTCGCAGGCCTGCAAGCCGAAATCAAGGATCTGCAGAAGGCCCATTTCGGTCTGCGCATGCAGAAAGCCACGCAACAGCTGTCGAACACCTCGACGCTGCGCGTGACGCGTCGCGACATCGCGCGCGCCAAGACCATTCTTGCTCAGAAGCAGCAAGAAACCCAAGCCGCCAAGTAAGGAGTGAACATGACGGAAGCTAAAAAATCCCTCAAGCGCACCTTGATCGGCAAGGTGGTCAGCGACAAGCGTGCCAAGACCGTGACCGTGCTGGTCGAGCGCCGTGTGAAGCACGAGCTCTACGGCAAGATCGTGGCCAAGACGAGCAAGTACCACGCCCATGACGAAAAGGGCGAGTACAAGCTGGGCGACACCATCGAGATCACGGAAAGCCGTCCGATCTCGAAGACCAAGAACTGGGTCGTGACCCGTCTGGTCGAGAAGGCCGTTCTGGTCTGATCAATCATTGGAGCCCCCAGGGGCAACCAATCCGGAAACGGCCCACAATGTGGGCCGTTTTTCTTTTTCTGGAGCACATCGAATGATCAAAGTCGGCGACACCCTTCCCGCAGCCACCCTGCAGGAGTATTCCGAAGTCGAAGGCGAGGGCTGCAGCATCGGCCCGAATGCCGTGGACGTGGCCACCCGAGTTCGACACCAAACCGCCGTTTTCCGATGTTTTCGCGGACCGGTGCCATATGAATCAAGCACTTAGCTGAGGCGTTTTGATTTTTATGTAGTGGCAATGTTTTATTGCTGATGTGTTGGCAATTGCCCGTATTTTTTTGCTACACTTCTTCTATGTTCATCAAGCTCACCCGCTCAGGCGGCCACACCTACGCCCAGTTGGTGGAGTCCTTCCGAGACGAACACGGCAAACCCCGCCAGCGCACGCTGGCCACCATCGGGCGGGTGGACGAAACAGATGGACAAGTCGACTCACTGCTGGGCGGTCTGCTTCGCGCCAAGGGTCGCTCACTGAGTGAGACATCCGTTCCCCAGGTGCGTTTTGAATCCGCACTGGCCCTGGGCGATGTCTGGGCGCTGGATCAACTCTGGCACGAGTTGGGTTTCGATGGCTTGGCTGCTGTCTTTCGCCGCGCACGCTTTACCAACCCCATCGAGCATGCCCTGCGGGTGATGGTCTTTAACCGGCTGTGCGACCCCGACTCCAAGCTCGGGGTGCTGCGCTGGCTGCAAACCGTCAGCATGCCGGGTATCGATGCAGAGGCACTCACCCACCAGCAACTGCTGCGCAGCATGGATGCGCTCATGGACCACCAGGACGCGGTGGATGAATGCGTGGCGGGCCTTTTGCGCCCGCTGATTGATGAGGATCTGTCGGTGGTGTTCTACGACCTGACCACCATCCGCGCCCAAGGACTGAGCCAGCAAGAGGGTGACGTGCGCCGCTATGGGATGTCCAAGGAAGGCATGGTGGTGCGCCAATTCATGCTCGGCGTGGTGCAAACAGCCGACGGCATGCCTATCTATCACGAGGTGTTTGCGGGCAACACAGCCGAGGCACCGACGTTGGAGCCGACCTTGAAGAAGGTGATGGCGCGTTACCCGCACATCCGCCGCCTGGTGGTGGTGGCTGACCGTGGGCTGCTTTCGCTGGACAACATAGAGGCCTTGTCCGAGTTGCGCTTGTCGGGTGGGGCCAGCGGATCAACCGATCAAGCGCTGGAGTTCATCCTGGCAGTGCCGGGGCGGCGCTATGGCGAGTTCGCAGACATACTGGAGCCGATCAACGCCCGAGCCCGAGCCCGCGCATCAGAGCAAGAAACGACAGAAGAGACTATCGATGAGGCGCAATGGCAGGGTCTTCGTCTGGTGGCGGCCCATAACCCGCAGCAGGCGGCCGAGCAGACTGCCAGTCGTCAGGCGCGCATTGACCAATTGCGCCAGCGCGCCGACCAGCTGGTGGGCAAGCTCGATTCGCAAGATGCAGGCAAGGCACACCGGGGTAGAAAGCTGTCTGATGCGGGTGTGACGGCACGCTTCTTCCATGAGGTGAGCGAGGCGCACCTCAAGCGCATCATCAAGGTCGATTTGCATGCCGATCTGTTCACGTATGACATCGACCAGGCAGCTCTGGCCCGCGCCCAGGCGATGGATGGCAAGCTGCTGCTGGTGACCAACGTGGCGGACTTGACACCCAAAGAGGTGGTGCAGCGCTACAAGGCACTGGCAGACATCGAACGGGGATTTCGGGTGCTGAAGTCGGAGATCGAGATTGCGCCGGTGTTCCACCGCCTGCCCGAGCGCATCAAGGCGCATGCGAGCATTTGCATGCTGGCCCTGATCCTGTACCGCGTGATGCGCCAGCGCCTGAAGATGAGTGGCAGCGATTTGTCACCGGAGGCTGCCCTGGCGGACTTGCGGCGAATTCAGCGCCACCGTGTGAGCATCAACAATGCCGCGCCCATTGCGGGCGTCTCTTCCATCGTCCAACGCCAGACCGATGTGCTGGCCGCACTGAAGATCAAAAAACCCCAGCAAGACACCCAATTGAGCCTGCTGTAGTGGCAGCCGAGAGTCTTGGCCCATACAAATCAAGCACTTAGCGCGGTTGGTGTCGAACTCGGGTGGCCAAGGCTTCGGCCGGCAAGACCATCGCGCTGTTCGCGCTGCCGGGCGCCTTCACGCCCACTTGCTCGGCCAAGCACGTGCCGGGCTACGTGCAGCACTTCGACGACTTCAAGGCCGCCGGCGTGGACGAGATCTGGTGCGTGAGCGTGAATGACGCCTTCGTGATGGGCGCCTGGGCGCGCGACCAGAAGACCGGCGCCAAGGTGCGCATGCTGGCCGACGGCAGTGCCGATTTCGCCAAGGCCACCGGTCTCACGCTGGACCTGACCGGCCGCGGCATGGGCCTGCGCAGCAATCGCTACTCGATGCTCGTGAAGGACGGCAAGGTCGCGACGCTGAACGTCGAGGCACCGGGCAAGTTCGAAGTGAGCAACGCCGAGACGCTGCTGGCGCAAGCCCGCGGCTGATCCGGCTAGAGATCCACCTTCAGGTAGTGGGCCCCGGCAACGGGGTTGTGATAGTAAGGCGGCACCTCCGCGAAGCCCAGGTCTTCGTAGAGGGCCCGCGCCGACTCCATGTCGTCGAGAGTGTCGAGCAGCACGCAGCCGTAGCCCGCGCTGCGCGCCGCGTCGAGGATCGCCTCGGCCAGCTGCCGGCCCAGGCCCAGCCCGCGGAAACCGGGGCGCACGTACAGGCGCTTCATCTCGGCCGCATTGGCGTAGTCCGCGCTGTCCAGCGGGCGCAGCGCGCAGCAGCCCGCCACATGCGCCAGCGTGCCGTCGGCGCGCTTCAAGGTCGGCGCCTGGCGGCCGGCTTCTTCCTTCACGTTGACCGGATCGACCAGCGCCAGCAGCAGCGTGCCGCGCGGTTCGGCGTATTCGCCCGGCAGGCCGGCCAGTTCGCCTTCGAAATCCTGGAAGTCGAGGTCGATGCCCAGCGAGTTCGCATAGTCGCGGAAGATCGCGCGCACGGCGTCGATCTCGTGCGCCTCATCGGGCGAGAGCAGCACGACGGCCGGCATCGCCGACAGCGGCAAGGGGCGTGAAACGGAAAAGCTCATATGCGCAACGACGAAATCCAGTAAGCGGCGCCCGCGCACAGCGCGAAGACGACGAGAGCGAACATGCGCGAGGCGGCGTCGTCACGGCTCGATGCAACGCTGCCCTCGGTGCCCGCAGATATCAGCTTGTCACCCGTCACCATCGGCCGCACCAGCCGGTGGCGCTTGACGAGCGCGTAGAACAGCACGGCCAGCACGTGCAGGCTTACCAGCGCAATCACGATCCACTTGCCCTGCGCCTTGTGCCATCCGGTGGCAAGGCTCACCACCTCGCTCGAGACAAAGCGAGTGAGCGGCCCGGAGGCTGAAATCTCGTCGTCCGCCGTCAGCCCGGTCGCCACCTGCAGCGCGAGGATCGCCAGCACGGCAAAGACCGACAGCGCGCCCAGCGGGTTGTGTCCGATCAGGTGGTCCGGATGCGCCTTGCCGCGCAGGTAAGCCAGCACGGAACCCGGCCCGTAGATGAAGGCCCCGAAGCGCGACCAGCGCCCGCCGACGAAACCCCAGACCAGCCGGAACAGCAGCAGCGCGAACACCGAGTAGCCCAGGCGGAAGTGCCATTCCATGATGCCGTTCAGGCCGGTGCCGATCAGGCCGATCACGGCAATGGCCAGCGCCCAGTGGAAAAGGCGTGTCGGCAGGTCCCAGACCCGGGTGGGTGTGCCGTTGCCGGAGGCCGCGCGAGGGGCGGCCACGGAGGAGTCGGTCATCGAGGAAGGCGCGGAGGGCGCAATGCTGCGGAAGGCGCAGATTAGCAAAGTCCGGACCCTCGTTCGCTTCGGGTTGTTGCTATGCGCCCGACATCGGCGCGTCCTACACTCGCCCGGCGCCGCGCCAGACGGCGTTTCCCACACGAGGACCCACGATGACCCGATTCGCTTCGTTCGCCCTTGCAGCCGCCTGCGCTGCAATGTCCCTGCCGGCCGCGGCCCAGTTCGCCAAGCCCGAGGACGCCATCAAGTACCGCCAGAGCGCGCTGTTCGTGATGAGCCAGCACTTCGGCCGCCTGGGTGCCATGGCCAACGGCCGCGCGCCCTACGACGCCGCCGCTGCCGCCGCCAACGCCGAAGTGGTCGCCGACATGGCGAAGTTGCCCTGGGCCGCCTTCGGCCCAGGCACCGAGGGCGGCAAGGCCAAGCCCGAAGTGTGGAAGGAAGACGCCAAGTTCAAGGAACGGCAGCAGAAGCTGATCGACGAGACCGGCAAGCTGCTGGTCGCTGCCAAGGCCGGCAACATCGACGCACTGAAGGCCCAGTTCGGCCCGACCGCCGCGAGCTGCAAGGCCTGTCACGACAGCTTCCGCAACCAGTAAAAACAAAAGGCGCTCCTCGGAGCGCCTTTTTTCTGGCCGCCGGCCGAAGGATCAGGCTTCGGCCAGGAGTTTTTCGATCAACTTGTGCAGTTCGGCGAAATCGGGTTCGCCCACGTAGCGCTTCACGATCTCGCCGCGCTTGTTGACCAGGTAGGTGGTCGGCGTGAGCTTCACGTCGCCCCAGGCCTGCGCCACGCTGCCGGTGTTGTCGATCGCCACCTTGAACGGCAGCTTGCGCGTTTCGGCGAAATTGACGACGTAGCTCGGCGGGTCGTAGCTCATGGCCACCGCCAGCGTGTCGTAGCCCTGCGCCTTGTACTTGTCGTAGGTGGCGATGACCTTGGGCATCTCGCCGACGCAGGTCACGCAGCTCGTGGCCCAGAAGTTGACCAGCGTGACCTTGCCCTTGAGGTCGGCCGTGCTTTTTTGCGTGCCGTCGAGCAGCACGAAGGTCGAAGCCGGTGCCGCTGTGGCGCCGGAGCCGAGGTACACCCCCACGCCGGTGGCCAATGCGATGACGACGGCGGCAGCAGCGATGTATTTTTTCATGGCAGCGTAGAGAGAAGGGGCGCGCGATTTTAGTTCCGCCCGCCGGATCGTGCTGGCGACGCCCCGCCGGCCCCGGGCGGCTCGATAATCGCTCCCCCATGCCGTCGTCGCCCGTTCCTTCTTCCTGGCTTGCGCTGACCGCGGCGGCGGCCCTCATGCTCGCCGCCTGCAGCCCCACCTTCAACTGGCGCGACGTGCCCGTCGGCGACACCGGGCTGATCGCGATGCTGCCCTGCAAGGCCGACAAGGCGAACCGCGCCGTGCCGCTCGGCGCCGAATCGGTGCAGGTCGACATGACGGGCTGCGAAGCCGGCGGCGCGACCTTCGCCATTGCGCACGCCTCGGCCAACGGGCCGGCGCAGGCCGAAGCCTGGCTCAACGCATGGCGCGCCGCCACCCGTGGCCAGCTGGGCGACGCTCAGGTTGCCGAAACCGGCGCCAGCGTGCAGCGCGCGACCGCCACGCCCCCGCCGCTGCGGCTCGACGCCCAGCCGGCACAAGCCGGCGCCCAGGTACAGGTGCTGTGGTTCGCCCAATCGCAGAAAGACGGCAGCGTCGCGCTCTACCAGGCCACCGTGCTGGGCAAGCCGTCGGCGGCGGACGCCTCGCAGACCTTCTTCGAGGGACTGCGTCTCCCGTGAAGCCCGTAAGGCGGGGTTGCTATTGTTTTGATAGCCGTCCAGGCGGCTTGTCCTCGTGCGGTTCTGTCCGGTTTGCCGGGCTGCCGCGTTGTGTCAGATATCTACATCCACTGGGCGCCCCCGCATAATCGGCGCGTCGTCCTCCGTCTCGCATGAACAGCATTCTCATCATCGCCCACTCACCGTTCGCACATGCGCTGCGGCAGTGCGCGCTGCATGTGTTCCCCGATTGCGAGCAAGCCATCGTCGCGCTCGACGTGCTGCCCAACGTGTCGCCTGAAGAAACGCTGGCCGCCGCGCGCATCACGCTCGCGCAGCAGCTGCACACGCCGCGCACGCAGGTGCTGGTGCTGGCCGACGTGTTCGGCGCCACGCCCTGCAACGTGGCGCAGAAGCTGGTGGACGGCGTCCGGTCGCGGCTGGTGGCGGGGGTCAATCTCCCGATGCTGCTGCGCGCCGTCACCTACCGGCACGAACCGCTCGAGACACTGGTGCAACGGGCCCTGGCCGGTGGCACCGCCGGTGTCATGCAGGTGGCGGCGGCCGCTCCCCAGAACCAGGCGAAGAGAAAGCACAGTGATCAAGAAATCCGTGACCATCAGCAATAAGCTGGGCCTGCATGCACGCGCATCGGCCAAGTTGACCAAGCTCGCAGGCAGCTTTCCCTGCGAGGTCTGGCTCTCGCGCGGCGACCGCCGCATCAATGCCAAGAGCATCATGGGCGTCATGATGCTGGCCGCCGGGCTCGGTTCCACCGTCGAGCTCGAAACCAACGGCCCCCAGGAAGAAGAAGCGATGAACGCCATCGTCCACCTCATGGACGACAAGTTCGGCGAAGGCGAATAAGGACTCTCCCATGACCTTCGCAGTCCACGGCCTCCCTGTCGCCCGTGGCATTGCCATCGGGCGCGCTGTGCTGGTGGTGTCGAGCCGCATCGACGTGGCCCACTACTTCATCAAGCCCGAAGAAATCGAGACCGAGATCGACCGCGTGCGCACCGCGCGCAACGCGGTGGCCGACGAGCTCACCAAGCTGCAGGCCAACGTGGCCCAGATGGGCCCGAACGACGCGCCGCACGAACTGGCTGCGTTGCTCGAGGTGCACCAGATGCTGCTGCAGGACGAGGCCCTGAGCGGCGGCGTCAAGCACTGGATCAGCGAGCGGCTCTACAACGCCGAATGGGCGCTGACCACGCAGCTGGAGATCATCGCGCGCCAGTTCGACGAGATGGAAGACGCCTACCTGCGCGAGCGCAAGGCCGACCTCGAGCAGGTGGTCGAGCGCCTGCTGCACCGCATGAAGGGCACGGCCGCCGTGCTCGCGCCGAGCCCGCCGCGCCGCAAGCGCGCCGCGGCGCCGTTCGACGACCACGACGACCATGACGACCCCACCGCGGGCGACGGCATCGACGTGCCGCTGGTGCTCATTGCGCACGACCTGTCGCCGGCCGACATGCTGCAGTTCAAGAAGAGCGTGTTCGCCGGCTTCGTGACCGACGTGGGCGGGCGCACCTCGCACACCGCCATCGTGGCGCGCAGCATGGACATCCCGGCCATCGTCGGCGCGCGCACCGCGAGCCAGCTGGTGCGCCAGGACGACTGGGTCATCATCGACGGCGACGCCGGCGTGATGATCATCGACCCCTCGCCGATCATCCTGGCCGAGTACGGCTTCAAGCAGCGCCAGGGCGACCTGGAGCGCGGCCGCCTCGCGCGGCTGCGCCACAAGCCGGCCGTCACGCTCGACGGCCAGCGCGTCGAGCTGCTGGCCAACATCGAGATGCCCGAGGACACCGTGGGCGCCGTCAAGGCCGGCGCGGTGGGCGTGGGCCTGTTCCGCAGCGAATTCCTCTTCATGGGCCGCGAGTCGTCGGCGCGCCAGACGCGCCTGCCCGACGAGGAAGAGCAATACCAGGCCTACAAGCGCGCGGTCGAGGGCATGCAGGGCATGCCGGTCACCATCCGCACCATCGACGTGGGTGCCGACAAGCCGCTGGACAGCAAGTCGGCCAACAAGCAGGAGCACCTGAACCCCGCGCTCGGCCTGCGCGCCATCCGCTGGAGCCTGGCCGATCCGGCGATGTTCCTCACGCAGCTGCGCGCCATCCTGCGGGCCGCCGCGCACGGCGAGATCCATCTGCTGATTCCGATGCTCGCGCACGCCAGCGAGATCCGCCAGACCATGTCGCTGATCGACTTCGCACGGGCCGAGCTCGACAACCGCGGCGCGGTGTACGGCCAGGTCAAGCTCGGCGCCATGATCGAGATACCGGCCGCCGCGCTCACGCTGCGCATCTTCCTGAAGCACTTCGACTTCCTCTCGATCGGCACCAACGACCTGATCCAGTACACGCTGGCCATCGACCGCGCCGACGAGTCGGTGGCGCACCTCTACGACCCCGCGCACCCGGCGGTGCTCAAGCTGGTGGCCGACACCATCGCCGAGTGCCGCAGGCAAGGCAAGGGCGTGTCGGTGTGCGGCGAAATGGCGGGCGACGTGGCGTTCACGCGGCTGCTGCTCGGCTTGGGCCTGCGCAGCTTCTCGATGCACCCCTCGCGCATCCTCGCCGTGAAGCAGGAAGTGCTGCGCGCCGACACCAGCAAGCTCGAGGCGTGGGCCAGGGGCGTGCTCGATTCCGACGACCCGGCCGCCGCGCTCGCGGGCTGAGTCTTTTCGTGGGGCGCGGCGCCGCATGCGCCGCCGCGCATTGCCAAGGGGACATCGCTCGCATGACTTCGCCTTCGTCCACGCTCGTCCCGCACGCCGCCGACGCGGCGCCTGTCGATCCTCCCGGCCACGGCATGCTGCTGGCCTTCACCGGCGGCTTCGTCGACACGCTGGGCTTCGTCGCGCTGTTCGGCCTCTTCACCGCGCATGTCACCGGCAACTTCGTGCTGATCGGCGCGGCGATGGCGGGCGACGGCCATGCGGGCGTGGTCGGCAAGCTGCTGGCGCTGCCGACCTTCGTCATCGGCGTCGCGGCCACGCGCCTGTTCCAGCTGCGGCGCGAGCGGCAGGGGCGGGACACCGCCGCGCCGCTGGTCGTCATCCAGCTCGCGGGCCTCGTGGCCTTCATGCTCGCCGGCGTGTGGGCCGGCCCTTTCGCGCACGGCGGCGGCATGCAGGCCATCGGCGTCGGCCTGATGGGCGTGCTGGCGATGTCGGTTCAGAACACCGCCGCGCGCAGCGTGTTCTCGCGCCTGACGCCCAGCACCGTGATGACCGGCAACGTCACGCAACTGGTGATGGATCTGGTCGACATCGCGACGCGCGCGCCCGGCATGGCCGCTGCCGCGACCCGCGTGCACAAGGCCTGGCCGCCGGTGGCTGCGTTCGCGGCCGGCTCGCTGGCGGGTGGGCTGGGCTATGCGCATGCGGGCTTTTGGGCGCTGCTCGCGCCCTGCATTGCGCTCGTGGTGTTGCTGCGGTTACTGCGAAAGCAATAGCGTCGCAATAAAACGAAACACGCCGAAACTGCGGCGAAAGGACTTGCGGCGCCCCCGCAAGCACGATCAGGCCTTCTCTTCCAACCCTGAAAGAAAGGCCTGCCAAATGAAGCAATCTCTCTCCCTGACCCAGATCATCGCCGTCGGTTCGTTCGCCATGCTCGCGGCGGCCGGCGCCAAGGCTGAAAGCTACGAGGGCGTGCAGCCCGCCGTGTCGGCCAAGAGCCGCGCGGAAGTCAACGCCGAAGCCGTGCGCACCGCCTCCGCGCCCAACCAGAACGTGGTGCGCGGCTCGCGCGGCGCCGAAACCATGGCCGTGTCGACCGAGCGCGCGCGCATCGTCGCCGAAGCCGTGCGCACCGCTGCGGCGCCCGACCAGAACGTGTCGTCCGGCTCGCGTGTGAACAGCAAGGTCATCTCGACCCTGCAGAACCCGGTGGACGCGCGCGCCTCGGCGGCCAACGCCAAGAGCAGCCGCCTGTAATCGGACCGTGCGGCAATAAAACGAAACACGCCGATACCGCGGCGAGAGGACTTGGCCCGGTGCGGATCGCACCATGGAGCTTCCTCCTCACAGACAACACAAGGACCTCCCATGAAGCACTGGATCAAACGTACTCTCTTCGGTTTTGCGGGCCTCGCGGTGGTGGCCGGCAGCATCGCCGGCTGTGCCGGCCAACGCCACGGCTGGAGCGGCGACAGCGCCGAGTTCCGCGCCAGGATGGTCGAGCGCGTGGGCAGCAAGCTCGAGCTCGACGCCAACCAGAAACAGAAGCTCACCGTGCTGGCCGAGAAGCTGCAGGCGCAGCGTGAAGCGATGCGCGGTGCAGGCGGCTCGGGCGACCCGCGTTCGCAGTTCAAGGCGCTGTTCGCGGGCAACAAGCTCGACCAGGCCGGTGCCGCGCGACTCGTCGACGAGAAGACCGCCGCCGTGCGCGCGGGCAGTCCCGAGATCATCGCGGCCGCCGCCGACTTCTATGACAACCTGAACGCCGCGCAGCAGCAGAAGGTGCGCGACTTCATGGAGCGCGGCGGCCGCCGCTGGAGCCATCGTGGATAGATTTCACTCACCCCCAGGCTTCGCGCACTTCGTGTCGCTTCGCCTTCCCCCTCTCCGGGGGCGATACCTGCGGCCCGGCGAAGCCGGTTCCGCGGTATCCCGCGAACAGACAGCGGCAATGGCAATGGCCGCGGCAGCGGCGGCGGGGGGAGGCGTGCGCGCGCTGCTGCGCCTCGAAGGCGCGGCGGTGCTTGGCGTGGCGCTCGCCGCGTACGCCCAGTACGGCCTGGGCTGGGGCGTGTTCGCGCTCTGGCTGCTGCTGCCCGATGTCGCGATGCTCGGCTACCTCGCCGGGCCGCGCGTGGGTGCGGCGCTGTACAACGCGACGCACTCGTACGTCGGCCCCGCGCTGCTGCTCGCGCTCGGCGTGCTCGCGGCAACGCCGTGGGCGGTGGCCGGAGGCTTGATCTGGTTCGCCCACATCGGCTTCGACCGCGCGCTCGGCTACGGGCTCAAGTACGCCGCCGGTTTCGGCAACACGCATCTCGGCCGCGTCGGCCGGGCCGATCCATGGTGAGCACCGTCGCCGCTCCTGTCATGCGACCGCGCACCGCGCGCGCATGGATGCTGGCCGAGGCGTTCACGCTCGGCGTCGCGTCGACGGTGCATGCCGGTTACCTCGTGCCGGGCCACGCGCATGCGCAGGCGCGCATCGCCGAGGCGGTGATCGCAACGGTGCTGGTGCTGGCGTCGGTCGAGACCTGGCTGCGCCCCCCGCATGCGCGGCGTGCCGCCATCTTCGGCCAGGGCTTCGCGCTGCTGGGCACGCTGGTCGGGCTGGGCACCATCGTCGCCGGCATCGGACCCGGCTCCGTGGGCGACGTGGTCTACCACGCGCTCCTGCTCTCATTCCTCGTGACGGGCCTGGCCTGGGCGGTGCGATGCCGGCCGGTCTGATGGTCAGCGAAGTCATTCGCCACATGCTTGCCAGGAGGCACAATCCCGCCATGCCGCGCATCCTGCTGATCGACGACGACGAACACCTCGCCGCGCCGCTGACCACCTACTTCGCACGCTTCGGCTGCACGCTCGAAAGCGCCGTGCGCCCGAGCGAAGGCCTTGCCAAGCTGCGGGCCGGCCAGTACGACGCGGCGATCCTCGACGTCATGCTGCCCGAGATGGACGGCTTCGAACTGTGCCGCGAGATCCGCAAGGAAAGCGACATTCCCATCGTGATGCTCACCGCGCGCGGCGAGGTGATGGACCGCGTGGTCGGCCTCGAACTGGGCGCCGACGACTACGTGCCCAAGCCCTTCGAGCCGCGCGAGTTGGTGGCGCGCGTGCAGACCATCCTGCGCCGCCAGCGCAGCGCGCCGCCGGCGGCGAGCAGCGCGCAGCACCGCGTGTTCGACGGCCTGTCGATCGACCTCGACCGCCGCCAGGTGCTGCGCCAGGGCGAGCGCGTGGAACTCACCGGCACCGAGTTCGAACTGCTCGCGCTGCTGGCCGGCGAGCCCGGCAAGGTCTTCAGCCGCGACGACATCCTCAACCGCCTGCGCGGCCACGAGGCCGAGCTGTACACGCGCGCGGTCGACATCGTGGTGAGCCGCCTGCGCAAGAAGCTGGAGCCGCTGGACTGCATCAAGACCCTGCGCAATGCCGGCTACGCGCTGGCCGTGGCACGCAGCGAGACTGCATGAGCTTCAACCGCAGATTCCCGCGCGAGATGCGGCGGCGCATGGAGTGCCACGACGAAGAATGGCGCCAGGAGTGGCACAAGCAGTGGCATGCGCGCTGGAACGAGAAAGTGCAGGGCAAGCGCCGCTGGCGCCGTTCGCTGCGCGTGCGGCTGGTGCTGATGTTCGTGGTGCTGGCGATGGTGATGGCGGCGGTGTTCATGGGCGGCATGAAGCGTGCCTTTTCCACCGGCTGGGCCGAGGCCGCGCGGCCGCTGCTTATCGACTACAACGATCGCCTTGTCGCCGAGCTCGGCACGCCGCCCGATGTGGCGCGTGCGCAGGCGCTGGTGAACCGGCTGCCCATCACCATCCGCATCGTCGGCCCCAAGGTCAACTGGAACTCCAACCCCGGCAACAACGATCACTCCGGCGGCGCCGATCATCCTGGCAACTGGATGCATGACCACGAAGACCTGTTCGGTGGCGAGAAGTGGTTCGTCCGCCCCACGGCAGACGGCCATCAGGTGATCTTCGGCTGGTCGCCCAAGCTCTGGGAGCAGGCGCCGCGCGTCATCGGCTGGGCCACGCTCGGCGTGCTGCTGTCGTGCGTGCTGCTGGCCTATGCCTACGTGAGCCGGCTGCTGCGGCCGCTGATCGACATCCGCGAGGGTGCGCAGCGCTTCGGGCGCGGCGAGTTCTCGCAACCCATCCCGATCCGCCGCAACGACGACCTCGGCGATCTCGCGCAACGCGTCAACACCATGGCCGACGACATCCAGGCCATGCTCGACGCCAAGCGCGGCCTGCTGCTCGCGCTGAGCCACGAACTGCGCTCGCCGCTCACCCGTGCCCGCCTCAATGCAGAGCTGCTGCCGGCCACGCCCGAAGGCCAGGCTGAGCGGGAGGCGCTGCTGCGCGACCTGAACGAGATGCGCGACCTCATCAGCGACCTGCTCGAAAGCGAACGGCTGGCGAGCCCGCACGTGGCGCTGCAGCGCGAGCCGGTCGACCTGGCCGCGCTGATCCGCGAGACCGTGGCCGAGATGCCGGGCGCGCAGCAGGTGCACCTGGACCTGGCCGACGGCCTGCCGCCGCACGCCGTCGACCGCATGCGCATCCGCCTCCTGGTGCGCAACCTGCTGGATAACGCGCTGCGCTACAGCAACGGCGCGCCGCGCCCGCCCTGTGTGTCGCTGCGCGCGGCGCTGGACGGCAAGAGGCAGGGCGTCGAGATCGAGGTGCGCGACCACGGCCCCGGCGTCGACGAAGCGCAGCTGGACCGGCTCACCGAGCCCTTTTACCGCACCGACGGTGCCCGGGCGCGTGCCACCGGCGGCGTCGGCCTGGGCATGTACCTGTGCCGGCTGATCGCCGAGGCGCACGGCGGCGAACTCATGGTGCGCAACGCCTCGCCGGGGCTGCAGATCGTCGTCCGGCTGGTGTAGCCCGGGGCGGCGCCGGGCTGTCGCCTGCGCTACAGGCGGCGCTACGAAGGGCGCGGGGTGCGCGGCTACGATGCGCCTCCGCGCCCACGCCGGCGCCCGGTCCGTCATTCAAGGAGACACCATGAGCAGCCCCCTCACCAATCACCAGGTCCGCCTCGCCAAGCGCCCCGAAGGCGCCGCCACCCGCGAGAACTGGAAATTCACCACCGAGCCCGTAGCCGAGCCGGCCGAGGGCGGCGTGCTGGTCAAGACGCTGTCGCTGTCGCTCGACCCGGCCATGCGCGGCTGGCTCAACGACGCCAAGAGCTACATCCCGCCCGTGGCCATCGACGAGGTGATGCGCGCCGGCGGCGTCGGCCGCGTGGTCGCTTCGAAGAACCCGAAATTCGCCGTCGGCGACACGGTGTACGGCACGCTCGGCGTGCAGGAATACATCCTCATCGCGCAGGAAGACATCAAGCGCAACGGCCTGGTGAAGATCGACCTGAACGTGGGCAGCATCACCCAGTGGCTCAACGTGCTGGGCATGCCCGGCATGACCGGCTACTTCGGCCTGATGGACGTCGGCATGCCCAAGGCCGGCGAGACCGTGGTGGTCTCCGGCGCGGCCGGGGCGGTGGGGCAGACCGTGGGCCAGCTGGCCAAGATCAAGGGCTGCCGCGTGGTCGGCATCGCCGGCGGTGCGGCCAAATGCGACTGGGTGGTGAAGGAGCTGGGCTTCGACGCCTGCATCGACTACAAGGCCGGCGCGGGCGCGGTGCGCGAAGGCCTCAAGACGCACTGCCCGAAGGGCGTGGACATCTACTTCGACAACGTCGGCGGCGAGATCCTCGACATGGTGCTGGCGCGGCTCGCGCGCAAGGCGCGCATCATCATCTGTGGCGCCATCAGCCAGTACAACAACGCCAACAGCATGCCGGCCGCCGGCCCGAAGAACTACCTGAGCCTGCTGGTGAACCGCGCGCGCATGGAAGGCATCGTGGTGTTCGACTACGCCGACCGGTATCACGTCGCCATCGCCGAGATGGCCGGCTACCTGAAGGACGGCCGCATGAAGAGCAAGGAAGACATCGTCAAGGGGCTGGACACCTTCCCCGAGTCGCTCAACAAGCTCTTCGCCGGCGAGAACTTCGGCAAGCTGGTGCTGCAGGTCGCCGAAGACTGACTGACTGGCTGATGGAAGGATGCCGGGGACGCTTCAGTCGTCCTCGGGGCGCATGGGAATGTCGCCCATCGCGTCGTCCTCGCGCAGGCCGCGCGCGGCCTTCAGCAGCTCGATCGACAGGCCGTCGCCCCGGCCCGCGAAGCCCTTGGCGATGCCTTCGAGCACCGTCGACAGGCCGGCTTCGCCGTCGTCGCGGGCATCCATGCTGATGTTCAGAACGCGGGCCGCCATCTGGCGGTAGGTGACGGCGCCCGCGCCTTCGAGCGCGGCCACCAGGTCGAGGTACAGCGCAAGGTTCATGTCGAACACGAGCTTGGGCGTGATCTCGAAATCCCTGTTCTTTTCATTCATGCGTGGCTCCTTTGTTCCTGAGCCGCCACTCTGCCAGAAAACAGGCGCGGCGCCGTCGGACGCGGACGCATTCATCCGGTCAGCGCGCGCGGGTGCCCATCAGCGCGGCCGAGATGATCAGGATGGCCGCGAGCGCGATGCTCCACGTCAGCGGCCTGCCCGTCACGGCCAGCAGCAGCGCGGTCGAGGCCAGCGGCGTGATGTAGCTCAGGATGCCGATCTGCCGCGCGTCGCCGCGCTTGAGCGCCATGTCCCACAGGAAGAAGGCCGCGCCCAGCGGGCCGAGGCCGCACAGCACCAGCAGCAGCCAGTCGCGGCCCGACAACGCGGCCGGTGTTTCCAGCACCGCGTGGCAGGCCAGCGCCAGCAGGCCCGAGACCAGTCCGAACAGGCCGATGGCCGAGGTCGGGAAGGCGGGCACGCGCTTCGTCCACAGCGAGTAGCTGGCCCAGATCACGGCCGAGGCCAGCGCGGGCAAAAAGCCCCAGTACGACGTCGCCGGCCCCGAGGCCGCGGCCCCTTGCGCCCCGAGGATCGCCGCCGCCGCGCCCGCGAACCCCAGCAGCGCCGCCACCACGTGGACCGGCCGCAGCGACATGCCGGTCAGCAGCACCGGTGCCAGCACCACCATGAGCAGCGGCCACAGGTAGTTGACGAGGTTGGCCTCCACCGGCGGCGCGATCCGCAGCGCCATGAACAGCAGGAAGTGATAGCCGAAGAGACCGTAGATGCCCAGCGCCAGCGTGCGCGGCGGCACCTTCCACGCGCCGCGGTCGCGCAGCACGAGCGGCCAGCTCGGCACGCTGCCGACGATCAGCGCGATGCCGGTCGTGAGGAACGGGGGCAGGTGCGACAGCGAAGTGCCCAGCGAGGCGAGCGTGGCCCAGAGCGCGATGGCGAGCAGGGCATGGAAAGTGGACGGCATGACCGGCGAGGCTACGCGATGCGCCCGTCGCGCAATGCCGGACTGTCGTCGCGCAACGACGGTTCGTGCCGAATCAGCGGCGCAGCGCGGCGGTCAGCGCCGACGGCGAGCGATAGCCGGTGCGGCGCGCCGTCTCCGCCACGTCCAGGCCGCCGAGCCGCAGCTCGCGCGCATGCGCCAGCCGCAGCGCGCGCAGCCAGTGCATCGGGCTCGTGCCCTGTTCTTCGCGGCAGCGCTGCGCGAACTGGCTCGGGCTCAGGCAGGCGACATCGGCCAGGTCGGCCACGCCCAGCGGTTCATGCCAGCGGGCGCGGGCCCAGTCGGTGAGCAGCGCCCAGTCGATGCGGCGACGGCGCGAATCCGGAGAGGCCGGCTCCGGGCTCCAGGCCTCCAGCAGCAGCGCTGGACCGTGCAGCAGGGCCAGTGCCGAAGCCTGCGGCTGCCTCATGCATTGCGCCAGGTAGTGAGCCAGCGTGTGCAGCCGCGTTGCGGCGGGCGGTGCGCGCTCCGCGCAGCGGGCCCAGGCCGGCTGCGTGGTGTCGAGCACCAGGCACAGGCTGCCGTGCTTGCGCCCGTTGAAGTCATGGCGCTCGCCCGGTGCAATCACTTGCGCCTCGCCCGCGCCGATGCCGGCGCCCCGGCCTTCCACTTCGATCTCGAGCACGCCGTGCAGGCCGATCAGCACCTGGAAGTGGTCGTGCGCGTGGCTGCCGTGCGAGCGGCCGTAGTCGCGCAGGGCGAGTTCATGGCGGGGCGACGGGGAAGAACCGGTGGCGGGCATGGGCTGCCGCGGATTGTCCGCGCAGCCCCCGCTGCGCCACAAGCAGGATCAGCCCTCGTCGGCCTCCCGCAGCGGCTGCCCGTTGACCCGCACCGCCTCGACCACGCGCCCTTCGCCGGTCGCCAGCGGCTGCGTGCGGCCTTCGGCCCGTACCTTGTCGCCGAGCTTCAGGCCCAGCAGCGCAAGGCCGTGGGGCTTGGTGTGGACGAAGTCGCCGGTGTCCAGCACCACGCCGTTGGCCTCTCCGTGGCGCGCGTAGTTGAAGCGCACCACCTTGCCGTCGACGCTTCCAGCGATGTCCGCCTGGCGCGGCGCCTTGCCGTCGACCGAGGCCAGCCGCTCGAAGCGGTAGACCGTGTGTTCGGGCTCCCCCTTGGGCGAGGGGCCTTCCTCGGTGCCTTCGATCACCAGCGCCTGGCCTGGCTTCAGCCCGGCGAACGCGGCCGCGGCGTCTTCGTCGTGGCGCTCGAACACGAACTGCGTGGGCACGCTGTCGGTGTCGATCAGCACGCCTTCGATGCGGCCCTTGGGGCTGTAGATCAGATGCTGGAAGCGGCCTTCGACCGACCAGACGTCGAGGGATTCATGATGGGGATGTGGCATGGGATGTCCTTTGTCAGTGTGTTTGTGGAGCAGAAAACGCGATCAACCGAGCCGCAGCAGCACCGCCGATGCCGCGCACACGATCAGGAAGGGAATGCCGATGCGGTGGAACTCGCGCAGCCCGTGCGGCACCTTGGCCAGCCGCAGCGCGATGAGGTTGGCCAGCGAGCCCAGCACGCAGCCGAAGCCGCCCACGCTCACGCCCGCCGCCAGCGCGGGCAGGTCGTGCACGTAGCGGTCCAGCAGGATGGTGGCCGGCACGTTGCTGATGAACTGCGAAGTGACGATGGCCGCGAGGTAGGCGCGCCAGCCCTCGGCAATCGGCCATTGGCCCACCAGCGACGCCACGGCCGGCAGTTCGGCGAGCTGGCGCAGGTCGACGAACATCAGCGCGATGATCGCCAGCAGTGCCCAGTCGACGCCCAGCAGCACGCGGCGCTGGAACAGAAGGTAGGCGACGAACACCACCGCCAGGCCCACCAGCAGCCAGTGCCGGTCGAGCGCTATGACGAAGCCCACGAACAGCACGCCCGACAGCGCCAGCAGCCTCGGCTGCACCGGCGCGGCCTCGGCCGCCGGCTTGAGCGCGATGGCCGTGCGCGGCACCAGCAGCCAGACGGCCACGAACAGCCAGAACAGCATCACCAGCACGGTGGGCGCCATCATCAGCATGAAGCCGCCGAAGCTCTCGCCGGTGCGGTGCCACAGGTACAGGTTCTGCGGATTGCCGATGGGCGTGAGCGCCGAACCCGCGTTCACCGCCAGCGCCTGCAGCACCACCAGCCGCGCCAGCGGCAGGTGCGCCTGCGTGGCCAGCACCCGCGTGAGCGGCACCAGCAGGAACAGGCTCACGTCGTTGGTGACCAGCGCCGACAGCACCGCGGCCGTGGCGGTGAGCAGCAGCGCCAGCTGGCGCAGGTCGGTGGTGCGCGCCAGCAGCCGCTGGGCCGCCGACTGCAGCATGCCGCTTCGCTCCACGCCCTGCGTGATGGCGAGCAGCCCGGCCAGGGCGCCCACGGTCTGCCAGTCGACCAGCTTGAGCCAGTCCATCGGCGCACGCGGGCGGATGAAGGCGAACAGCACCGCCACCGCCACCAGCACCCAGAGCAGGCCGTTGCCGCCGCCTTCGTGGGTCGAGGGGGCATCGGCAGCGGGAGCGGCGGGCGGGGAAGATGCCAGGGTCGGCACGGTGTCTTTGGTGGTCATGGAGCGGCGGTGGTCAGTGCGGAAGCGGCCGGCGCGTTCGCCATGGAACGGCGCCGGTCGCGAGTTTCCGGCATCGCGAGCGCGAACAGCGTCAGCGCACCGGCCGCGATGCCCGCCAGCATCACGAAGGCGGTGCCGTAGCCGGCCAGGTGCGCGACCGTGCCGGCCACCAGGTTGCTGAGCGCCGCGCCCAGCCCCACGCAGGCCGCGCCGATGCCCAGCGCGAAGTTGAAGTGGCCGCTGCCGCGCGTGAGGTCGCCGATCATCAGGGTCAGCATCACGCCGAAGATGCCGGCGCCGATGCCGTCCAGCACCTGCAGCGACAGCAGCGCGGCCGGGCTGTCGGCCAGCAGGTACAGCAGCCCGCGCACCGGCAGCACGGCGAAGCCGGCCAGGAAGATCGGCTTGCGCGCCAGCCGCGGCGCCCAGCGCCCGACCGCCAGCGCGATCGGAACGGTGACCAGCTGCGTGACGATGACGCCGCCCGACAGCCACAGCGTGGCCGAGGTGCCGGCCTGCGCGCCGACCTTCTGCGCCACCAGCGTGAGCATGGCGGCGTTGGCCAGGTGGAACAGGAAGGCGCAGGTCAGCAGCACGATGAAGCGGCGGTCGTACCAGCGTGCCTTGGAGTGCGGCGCATCGGCCTCCTCGTGATCGGCATCGGCATCGGCGCCGCGCGCCAGCTTCGGATCGACGTCGCGCTTGCGGATCAGCATGGCTGCCGCGATGGTCGGCAGCGCCATCGCCACCGCGTAGAAGAACATGGCATGCGGGCCGAACGCGTGGCCGACCCAGCCGGTGCCCAGCGCCCACAGCACCGTGCCCGAGGCGGTGATCGCGGCGTTGCGGCCGACGCGCGCATCCAGCCCGGCGCGGCCCACCATGCCCAGGCTGACGGCCGCGATGGCGGGTGCCACCAGCGTGCCCGCCGCGCCGATGAGCGACTGGCCGGCCAGGATCACGGCGTAGCCCGGCCAGTTCGCCATGACCACCAGGCACACCGCGATGAGCGCGATGGCGCCCGCGATCCAGCGCGGCTTGTGCCGCGCGCTGTCGATCAGCGCGCCGGCCGGCGCCTGCACCAGCAGCCCCACCAGCGCCGAGACGAACATCACGGTGCCGATGCGCTGCGGGTCCCAGGCCAGCGTGCCGGCCATGAAGACGATCAGGAACGGGCCGACGCCGCCCTGGATGTCGGGCGCGAAGAAGGCCAGTGCGTCGAGTGCGCGCAGGCTGCGGCGCGAGGGGGCGGCGGGGGCGGTCATGGCGGGCCGGGGCGAAAGATCAGGAGGCCGGCACCGGGGCCGGAGGCGCCATCAGCGGCGCGGGCGGCGTGGGGCCGGCGCCTCTCGGGCCCCGCGGTGCGCCGGGGCCACGGGGAGCGGGTTCCAGGCTCGGCCCGCCGAAGACTTCGCGCACCGTGTCCGCGGTCGGGCCCAGGCTGGTGGCTTCCAGCGCCGTGCCCTGCGCGCCGCGCGTGCCCCAGCCGCGCGCATGGAGCTGCGCGCCGGGCTGCAACTGGGCGCCGTACATCGCGCCGATGTGCGGCGGGAAGCGCACGGTGGTCTTGTCCGCGAGCAGCACGCCGCGCACGTCGCCGCGGTCGGTGTACAGCAGGCGCTCGATGCGTCCGCCCGCCGACAGCGCGACGAGCGCGCCCGGTTCGCGCGGCGGTGGCGGGGCCATGCCGGGCGCCGGCGGCTGGTCGACCAGGCTGCGGCCGTTGGCCACGAGCGACTGCATGCGCACCACCGGCACGTTGGGCGCGCGCCAGCCGCTGACATGCACCGTGTCGCCCGGCTTCAGCATCTGCATCACCGCGGCCGAGAGGTGCGGCGGAAATGCGACCTGCGTGCCGTCATTCAGCAGCAGGCCATCGGCCTCGCCGCTCGGGTTGATCAGCCATTGCTGCACGCGGCCGCTGGCGACGGTGCCCGCTTCCGGCGCGGTGGCGCCGAGCGGCGGCGGAGGCACCGGGCCCCCAGGCGGCGGCGGTGGCACCTGGGCGAAGGCGGTGCTGCCCGCCAGCAGGCAGGCGGCGGCGATGAAGGCAATGCGCGGTGTTGTCATGTGTGGCTCCTTGTGGATGGATGCCCAAGGACATCTCACACAACGTGCCAGCCCACGAATCCTTTGAAATCAATGACTTGCGTGCGGTCGGCGGTTTGCCGCCGCATGATCCGGAGACACCGGGTGTCCGGTTTGCGGACACCCTCGGCTCAGTCGAGCCCGTACTGCGCCAGCTTGCGATAGAGCAGCTGGCGGTGAATGCCCAGCCGCCGCGCGGTTTCGGCGCGGTTGCCCTGCGTCTGGGCGAGTGCGTGGGCGATCAGCAGGCGCTCGAGCCGCTCGACGGCGGCGGGCAGTTCGCCCTCGAGCCAGTCGGCGGGCAGGGTGGCGGACGCTTCGCCGGCTGGCGAGGCACCGAGCGCGAGGTCCAGGTCCGCGCCGCCGATCACGCGGTGCCGCACCAGCGCGTGGCAGCGCTCCATCACGTTGCGCAGCTCCCGCACGTTGCCCGGCCACGGGTGGCTCAGCAGCCGCTGCGCCGCCTCGGCGGACAGCGCCTTGTTGGGCACGGCATCGGGCGCGCCTTGCATCGCGGCGCGGCGCAGGAAGTGCTCCGCCAGCGGAATGATGTCCGCCAGCCGTTCGCGCAGCGGCGGCATGCGGATCGACAGCACGTCGAGCCGGTACAGCAGGTCTTCCCGGAAGCGCCCTTCGCGCACGGCGGCGGCCAGGTCGCGGTGGGTGGCGGCGACCACGCGCACGTCGACCTTCACCGTCCTGTGGCTGCCCAGCGGCGTGACCTCGCCCTCCTGCAGTGCGCGCAGGATCTTGGCCTGCACGTCCAGCGACATGTCGCCGATCTCGTCGAGCAGCAGCACGCCGCCGTCCGCAGCGCGGAAGCACCCGGGCCGCTCGCCGGTGGCGCCGGTGAAGGCGCCGCGCACATGGCCGAAGAGTTCGCTTTCGAGCAGCTCCTTCGGAATGGCCGAGCAGTTGACGGCCACGAATGGCCGGCCGGCGCGCGCCGAATGACGGTGCAGGGCGCGCGCCACCATTTCCTTGCCGGTGCCCGTTTCGCCGAGCACCAGCACCGGCATCGAGTTGGCGGCGGCCAGCCCGATGCGCTTGTGCACCTCGCGCATGGCCTGGCTCGGGCCGATCAGGTCGGTGCCGTCATCGTCGTCCTGCGTGACGGTGGCCGCCGACGAAGCCGCCGTGTGCTGCTGCAGCGCGCGTTGCAGCACCTCGCGCACCGCCTCGCGGCTGATCGGCTTGGCCAGGTGGTCGAAGGCGCCCAGGCGCATCGCCTCGATGGTGTTGCCGGCGCTCGAGAAGGCCGTGAGCACGATCACCGGCGGCAGCCGCGCCATGCGCGCCTGCAGGGCCGCGAGCGTCTGCAGGCCGTCCATGCCGGGCATGCGGTGGTCGAGGAACACGGCGTCGAAGCGCTGGCGCGAAGCCGTGTCGACGGCCTCCGCGCCGCTGGCGACCGCGACGGTCTCGTGGCCCAGGCCCTGCAGCGTCTCGGCCAGCGTGTCGCGAAAGGCGTCGTCGTCGTCGACGATCAGGAGATGCGCCATGGAAGCTCCAGTTCGAATCGGGCGCCCGGCGTCAGCGGCACGTGATGCAGGTCGCCGCCGTGCGCCAGCGCCACTTCGCGCGCCAGCGCCAGGCCCAGCCCGGTGCCATCGGCGCGCCCGGTGGCGAAGGGCTCGAAGAGGCTGGCCTGCAGCGATTCGGGCACGCCGGGGCCGTCGTCGTCCACGCGGATGGCCAGCGTGCGGGCTTCGGGCTGCAGCGCCGAGAGCACCACGTGGCCGCCGCGCGGCGCATGGCGCACCGCGTTGTCGAGCAGGTTGTCGACCGCGCGCGCCAGGTGCACCGGGTCGAACACGGCGCTGGTGGGCATGTCGTGATGCAGCGTGACCTGCACGCCGGCGGCATCGGCCTTGGGCGCCACGGCGGCCACGCGCTCGTCGAGCCAGCGGTGCAGCACCACTTCCACCGGCGCCAGCGCCACCGGCTGCACCAGCGCCAGCAGGCTCTGCACCAGGCCGTCGAGCCGGTCGATCTGCCCGACGATGGCCTGCAGTGCCGCGCCCTGCCGCTCGGGCGCGGCGGCCAGCGCGTTCTCGGCTTTCAGCCGCATGGTGGCGATGGGGTTGCGGATCTCGTGCGCGATGCCGCCGGTCATGCGGCCCAGCGCGGCCAGGCGCTGGTCGCGGCTGCGCTGCTGGGCGGCCGCGCGCAGATGCGTGCGGGCTTCCTCGAAGCGCAGCCGGTAGTGGTTGAAGCCGTCGACGATGCGGTCGAGCTCGCGCACGCCGGTGCGCGGCAATTCAGGCACGGCGCCGCCGTCGGCATCGGCCTGCACGAGCAGGTTTTCCAGGCGCTGCACGTGGCGCAGCCCGCGCAGCAGGATGAAGCCCAGCCACAGGCCCGAGGCCAGCACCAGCAGCAGCAACACGCCCAGGCCGGCGCGCAGGCTGTCCTGCGCGGCCAGCGCGCCGCCGCTGGTGCGCGTCATGGTCCAGGCGGCCAGGTCGTTGCCGGGGGCGGCCAGCGGACAGGCCGAGACGATCAGCGCCTCGCGGCTGCCGCGCACCACGTCGGTCTGCGGCTGCTGCGTGCGCGCCGCGAGCTGGGCCAGTTCGGCGATCAGGGGCTGCTCGGCCGCGGGCACGTCGCGCTTGACGCCGCTGCCTTCGTAGGTGGGATAGGCGTAGGCCAGGTGGCCGCCCGCGGCCTGCCAAACGCCGCCTTCGACATGGGGCGCCTCGATCAGCACCAGCTGCAGCAGCACCTGGAGCAGGTCGACCTGCGGCCGGCCCGCGGCAGGCGCGGTGGCCGAGCGGGCGTAGCGCGCCGCGATGGCCCGGCACGACTGTTCGGTGGCGGTGCGCCCCGCCGCGACCTGCGCGCCCGCGCTGCTGCGGTACAGCGTGAGCATCACCACGGCCAGCGCGGCGCACATGCCGAAGAGCAGCACCCAGAAGAAGAGCAATTGACCGCGCAGGGATTTCATTTGCCGCGATCCTGCCCGTTCTTCGGGCCGCCGCGCGTCAGCGGGCGTCGCGTTCGCGCAGTTCGCGCTTGAGCACCTTGCCGATCGCGCTGCGCGGCAGTTCGTCGATGAAGCTCAGCCGCGCCAGCCGCTGGGTCTTGCCGAGCTGGTCGTTGGTCCATTGCAGCAGCGCGGCCTCGGTGGTGGCGTCGCCCTCGCGGCGCACCACGAAGGCCACCGGCGTCTCGCCCCACTGCTGCGACGGCACGCCGACCACCGCCACGTCGGCCACGGCCGCATGGCCGCGCAGCACGGCTTCGAGATCGCTCGGGTAGATGTTGAAGCCGCCGCTGATGATCATGTCCTTCTTGCGGTCGAACAGCGTGAGGAAGCCCTCGGCGTCGAAGCGGCCCACGTCGCCGGTGCGGATGAAGCGCTTGCCGGTGGCGTCGAACCACTCGGCCTCGCGTGTCTTCCCGGGCTGGCGGTGGTAGCCGGTCATCATGCCGGCCGAATGGCCCACCACCTCGCCGGCCACCTCGGTGTTGCCGCGCGGCAGTTCGTTGCCTTCTTCGTCGATCAGGCGGATGTCGCTGCCCTCGGCGGGCTGGCCCACCGTGTGCAGCTTGGCCGGGTGCAGGTGCGCTTCCAGGATGCAGGTGCCGCCGCCTTCGGTCATGCCGTAGAACTCGACCAGCCCGCCCGGCCAGCGCGCGAGCACGTCGGCCTTGAGCGCGGCGTTGAAGGGCGCGCTGGTGCTGAACTTGTGGCGGAAGGAGGACAGGTCGTGCTCGCCGAAGCGCGGGTGCGCCATCAGCCGCTGGTACTGCACCGGCACGAGCATGGTGTGCGTCACGCGGCGCTGCGCGGCCAGCTGCAGGTAGCCGAGCGCGTCGAACTTGGGCATCAGCACCACGCAGCCGCCGAAGGCGATGGTGGGGAAGAAAACCACCAGCGTGGTGTTGGAGTAGAGCGGCGTCGACAGCAGGGTGACGGTGTCGGGGCTGTACTCGTACTTGGCGCCGCGCTGCACATGGGCCCAGCGCATGCCGTGGCCCTGAACGATGCCCTTGGGCTCGCCGGTGGTGCCCGACGAATAGATGATGTTGAAGGCCCACGAAGGCTGCACTTCCACCGGCGCGGGCTGCGCGCCGGCCGGCGCGAGCCAGCCTTCGAAGCCGCGGCCCACGGCCGAGCCGTCGAGCGCGACGCGGGCGATGCCGCCCTCCCTGGCGGGGCCGATCACCTCGGCGGCCGATGCGTCGCTGAACAGGATGCGTGCATCGGCGTCCTCGATCATGCGTGCCAGGCTGGCGGGCGTGGAACCGGGCGCCAGCGGTGCCACCGCGACGCCCGCGCGCAGCGCGCCCAGGAACACCGCCGCATAGTTGACCGAAGACGACGCGCATATCGCGATGGCGTCGCCGGGCTTGAGCCCGTCGCGCTGCAGGCTGGCCGCGATGCGGTCCATCAGCGCGTCCAGCGCGCGGTAGTCCAGCGTCTGGTGGGCGTCAGCCAGCGCGGCTTGGCCGGGCGTGTGTTGCGCATGGAGACGGACCAGGTCGGCGATGGCGCCGAAGTTGCGTTCCATCGCGGCTTGAACGGCAGGGTGCGTTTGCAAAGTCATTCCTTCTTCTTGACCAACCAAAGGGCAGGATAGCGAAATGTTCACGCTTTCGGCCAGCGCCTTGGCGACCTTGCGGCCATGGACGCAAACCGTCAGCCAGCGCTCAGGATGAGCGGTCCACGATGACCGCGTCACCTTCAGCAAACAGGGAGCTTCTCGTGCACATCATCTGGACGATCCTGATCGGTTTCATCGCGGGGCTGATCGCCCGCGCCGTCTTGCCGGGCAA
Organism: Variovorax paradoxus; assembly: GCF_022009635.1. NCBI lineage: Bacteria > Pseudomonadati > Pseudomonadota > Betaproteobacteria > Burkholderiales > Comamonadaceae > Variovorax > Variovorax paradoxus. Next base: position 6,583,419 of record NZ_CP091716.1, on the reverse strand, counting down.
CAACTCGATGGGGTTCATCCTCACCGTCATCCTGGGCATTGCCGGGTCGCTGGTGGCGACCTATGCAGGACAGGCCCTGGGGCTGTACGCTGCGGGCGCGGGCGCCGGCTTCATCGCCTCGGTGATTGGCGCGGCCCTGCTGCTCGGGGTCTGGCATCTCGTGACCCGCTGACAAGGAGTTCTTCTCATGGGTCTACTCGACATCCTCCAGCAGGCCATCGGCGGCAACAGCAGCCCCGAGGCCCACATCGACCAGGTCACGCAGCATGCCTCCACCGACGAAGTCGGCGCGGGGCTCGCGGCGGCCATGCGCTCCGACCAGACGCCGCCTTTCGGCAACATGGTCGGACAGCTGTTCGGGCAGTCGTCGCCGCAGCAGCAGGCCGGCGTGCTCAACCAGATCCTGGCCACGCTCGGCCCGGCGGCCGCGTCGGCACTCGCGGGCGGCGTGCTCGGGCGCATGCTGCAGCCGGGCCAGACGCAGATCACGCCCGATCAGGCTTCGCAGCTGTCACCCGCGCAGGTGACGGAAATCGCCGCGCATGCCGAGCAGCAGCACGCGGGCATCATCGATGAAGTGAGCCAGTTCTATGCGCAGCACTCGGGGCTGATCAAGACGCTGGGCGGCGCGGCGATTGCCATCGCGCTGGCGAAGATGAAAGAGAACGCCACGCGCGGCTGAGAGGCCGCGCGGGTTGCCGGCTCACTCCTGGTGAGTCACGGCCTGCTGGGCCGCATGCGCCTGCTGGTCGGCGTGGTAGCTCGAACGCACCATCGCGCCCACGGCGGCGTGGCTGAAGCCCATCTTGTAGGCCTCTTCCTCGAACATCTTGAAGGTGTCGGGGTGCACGTAGCGGCGCACCGGCAGGTGCGAGCCCGACGGCGACAGGTACTGGCCGATGGTCAGCATGTCGATGTCGTGGGCGCGCATGTCGCGCATGACCTGCAGGATTTCCTCGTCGGTCTCGCCCAGGCCGACCATGATGCCGCTCTTGGTCGGCACGTTGGGGTGCAGCGCCTTGAACTTCTTGAGCAGGTTCAGGCTGAACTGGTAGTCGCTGCCGGGGCGCGCTTCCTTGTAGAGGCGCGGCGCGGTTTCCAGGTTGTGGTTCATCACGTCCGGCGGCGCGGCCTTGAGGATCTCGAGGGCGCGGTCGTCGCGGCCGCGGAAGTCGGGCACCAGGATCTCGATCTGCGTCATCGGCGAAAGCTCGCGGATGTTGGAGATGCAGTCGACGAAGTGCTGGCTGCCGCCGTCGCGCAGGTCGTCGCGGTCGACGCTGGTGATCACCACGTACTTCAGGCGCAGCTTGGCGATGGTCTTGGCGAGGTTGAGCGGCTCGTCCTTGTCGAGCGGGTCGGGGCGGCCGTGGCCCACGTCGCAGAACGGGCAGCGGCGGGTGCACTTGTCGCCCATGATCATGAAGGTGGCGGTGCCGTTGCCGAAGCATTCGCCGATGTTCGGGCACGAGGCTTCCTCGCACACGGTGTGGAGGTTGCTTTCGCGCAGGATCTGCTTGATCTCGTAGAAGCGCGTGGTCGGGCTGCCGGCCTTGACGCGGATCCAGTCGGGCTTCTTGAGCACTTCGCCGGTCTGCACCACCTTGACGGGGATGCGCGAGAGCTTGGCCGCCGCTTTCTGCTTGGCCAGGGGGTTGTAGGTTTCGGCGCTCTGTGCGTCGCGGACGACTTCTGTGGTGCTCATTGGTATGTCAAGGCGCCAGGAAGGCGCGGAGCTTCTGGCTCAGCACCGTGGCGGCTTCTTCCCATGTGGTTTGGATGCCGATTGTAGAAAGGTCGACCGTTTGCAGCCCCGCATAGCCGCAAGGGTTGATGCGGGAGAAGGGTTCGAGGTCCATTTCCACGTTGAGCGCCACGCCGTGGTAGGTGGCATGGCGGCTCACCTTGATGCCCAGCGCTGCGATCTTGCCGAGGCCGCGGAACGGGTCGGCGGCGGGCAGCGGGCCGGTCAGGGCTGAACCAGGCAAAGGCGATGCTTTCAGCATCGCGTGCGAAAACGGGTCGTCCAGCCGCACGTAGATGCCCGGCGCGCCCGGCACGCGGTGGCCGGTCACGCCGAAGTGGGCGAGGGTGCGCAGCACCGATTCCTCGATGCGGTAGACGTATTCCTTGACGAAGTAGCCGGCGCGCCGCAGGTCGATCAGCGGATAGGCCACCACTTGGCCGGGGCCGTGGAAGGTGACCTGGCCGCCGCGGTTGGTCTGCACGACCGGAATGGCGCCGGGGTTCAGGATGTGGTCCTGCTTGCCGGCAATGCCCTGGGTGAAGACCGGCGCGTGCTCGCAGATCCACAGCGCGTCAGGCGTCTCGGGCGTGCGCTCGAGCGTGAACTGCTGCATGGCCGCGAAGGTCTCGGCGTAATCGACGCGGCCCAGCGGATGCAGCTCGATGGCGGAGGGTGCGATGGCGGTGTCTGTCATGGCGTGGCCTGCCGTGCGGGCAGCTTGCGGGTCTCCCCGATGGCGAGCGTGAAGAAGGCGTCGTCCGCCACGCCCTGCGCCTTGCGGGCGGCGGCAAGGTCCTTCGGCGGCTGGTCGAGCGCTTCGTCGGTGAGCGAAAAGGTGCCCCAGTGCACGCCCAGGCTGCGCTTGGCATGCAGCTCGCGGTGGATGCGAACGCTCTCGTCGGGGTTGACGTGCTGGTCCTTCATGAACCAGCGGGGCTCGTAGGCGCCGACGGGCAGCAATGCCAGGTCGAAGCCGCCGCCCTGCGCATTGGCCTGGCGCGGCGCGAGACGGGCCTGGATGTCCGCGAAATCCTTCGAGTAGCCGGTGTCGCCGGAATAGAAGACGTGCAGCTTCGGCGACAGCAGCGCGAAGCCGCCCCAGAGTGTCTTCATGCGGTCGCCGAGGCCGCGCGCGCTCCAGTGCTGCGCGGGTGTGAGGAACACCTGCACGGCGTCGCCGGTTGCGCCGGCTGCGATGCCCGCGCCGTTGCGCTGGACGAGCGGCTGCGCGGAAGGCGCGGCCGGCAGCGTGACACTGTCCCACCAGTCGAGCTCGACGGCATTGGTGATGCCGCGCGCCGCGAGCCACGGCTTGATGCCCAGCGGCACCACGAACAGCGGCGGGCCACCGGCCTGCGCATCGAGCGCCTTCACGCTGTCTTCGTCGAGGTGGTCGTAGTGGTTGTGGCTGATCAGCACCAGGTCGATATGCGGCAGCTCCTTCAGCGCCACGCCGGGCGGCTGGAAGCGCTTCGGTCCCGCGAAGGAGACGGGCGAGACGCGCTCGCCGAACACCGGGTCGGTCAGCACGTTGAGGCCGCCGTTCGCGGTCGGCACCTGCACCAGCACGGTGGCATGGCCGATGAATGTGGCCGCGGGTTGCGTCCGCGCGCCGGCGTTCGATGCGATGAATGCGAGGTCGGGCGCGACCACCGGCGGCGGTGCTTCAGGCGCGGGCGGCAGGCCCTTGAACCACGAAGGAATCTGCCAGCCCAGCAGCACGTCGGTGAAGAAATTCTTCGGCTTGAAATCGACGTAGTTGTCCTGGAAGCCGTCGGGTCGGTGATGCCTGCGGCTGGCGTCGTAGTACGGGTTCGGTGGCGTGGAGCAGGCGGCCAGCAGGCCGCCCGCGCACAGCGCCGCCGCGACGTGCCGCAGACGGGTCAAAGCACGACCTTGACCTGCGGGTGAGACGACAGCGCGCGGTACAGGTCGTCGAGCTGTTCGCGGCTGGTGGCGGTCACCGTGATGGTCACGCCGAGGTAGTTGCCGGCCTTGCTGTCGCGCAGCTCGACGGTGCTGGCGTCGAAGGTGGGATCGAAGCGCTCGGCGATCTGCGTGATGGCGTGCACGAGGCCGTCGGTCTTGGCGCCCATCACCTTGATCGGGAACTGCGAGGGGTACTCGATCAGCGACTCCTTGCGCGGGTCGGGGATCGAAGTGGTTTCGGTGGTGGTCGTGTTGTCGGTCATGCCGGGACTCCGTGCTTCTGTGCGTTGCGTAGCTTGGCCTCTTGGTAGGCCGCGTACAAGCCCTTGTAGATGGGGCCGGGGCGGCCGTTGCCAATAGCCCTGCCGTCGAGCGTGACCACGGGCAGCAGTTCCTTGCTGGCCGAGGAAATCAGCAGCTCGTCGGCGGCGAACACTTCGTCGCGCGAAATGCGGCGCAGCGCGAACGGAATGCCGCGCTCCTCGCACAGGCGCTCGAGCAGGCCGTAGCGGATGCCGGTCAGCACGAGGTTGTCCTTGGGCGGACCGGCGAGGACGCCGTCCTTCACGATCCACACGTTGCTCGACGAGGCTTCGCTGAGCCATTCGCCGCGGAACATGACGGTCTCGGCCGCGCCGGCCTCCACGCTGATCTGCCGTGCGAGCACGGCGCCCAGCAGGCTGGTGCTCTTGATGTGGGCCTTTTGCCAGCGGAAGTCGTCGGCGGTGACGCAGGCCACGCCCTTGGCGCGGATGGCCTCGGAGATGGGCGGCAGCGGGTTCACCATCACGAACACCGTGGGGCGAATGCCACGCACCATCGCGTGGTCGCGCGGAGCCACGCCGCGTGTCACCTGAAAGTACACGGACTGCGGCGCTTCGCCGCCGGGGGCGACCAGGCGCATCACGATCTCGCGCCACTGCGCGAGCGAGAGCGGGTTCTCGATCTGCAGCTCGGCGAGCGAGCGGTCGAGGCGGGCCATGTGCTCCTCGAAACAGAAGGGCTGGCCGAAGTAGACGGGGACGTATTCGTAGATGCCGTCGCCGAAAATGAAGCCGCGATCCAGGACGCTGATCTTCGCGTCGCGCAGTGCGGTGTACTCGCCATCGAGGTAACAAAGCGTGGCGGGCAGGGCGTCGGTGATAGGGTGCATGAAGGAATTATGGTTGCGTGCGCCGGGTCGGGCTCGCGTCAGGGAATGCAGGAGTGATTTGCATGCGCGACACGTCAGGTGGCCGGATGGGTTGGGTTTTTACTTATAATCAATGGCTTTGTAGAAATTCTGGGTCGTCATCCGGGCTTCATTCAAAATGAAAACAATCGCCCGACAAGACTCGGAGGTCGCTGAAGACCTCGATGCAGAATTCAAGCCGTTGACCGCCGAGGAGGCGAGTGAACTGCGTGCAAAGAACCCTTCGATCTCCCCTTGGCGGGTGGTCGTGGGTCAGTTGGTTGTCGGTCTGCTGGTGGCTCTGGCCATCTGGGGACTGACGGGGAGGCAAAATCTGGGTTGGTCCGCCGCTTACGGTGCGATCGCGGTGGTCATTCCATCGGCGGTATTCGCACGGGGGCTGACCGGTCGGTTTTCTTCCCTGAATCCGGGCACTGCGGTGTTCGGATTCTTCCTGTGGGAAATGGTCAAGATGGCCTTGTCGGTGGCGATGCTGATCGCTGCGCCAAGGCTGATTACGGCGCTGAGCTGGCCAGCAATGCTGGTCGGCCTGGTGGTGACAATGAAGGCGGCCTGGTTGGCGGTGATGTTCTCGCCCCGGCGCCGGAAACAGAGAGACGAGTAACGGAATGGCTGCTGAAAACGCTGCGGAACATAGTCAGACCGCGGGTGAATACATCGTTCACCACTTGACGCACCTGCAAAGCTCCAAGCCTGGAGGTGTGGCCGACTTTACGGTTTTCAATTTCGACTCGCTGTTTTTCTCGATCGCGCTCGGCATCCTGGGCTGCTGGTTGCTGTGGCTTGCCGCACGCAAGGCTACTTCGGGCGTTCCTGGCCGTTTTCAAGCGGCTGTCGAGCTGTTGGTCGAAATGGTCGATCAGCAAGCCAAGGGCATCGTCCACAACGCCACGAGCCGCAAGTTCGTCGCGCCGCTGGCCCTCACGATCTTCGTGTGGATCTTCCTGCTGAATGCAATGGACTTGTTCCCGGTCGACCTGTTCCCGGCGATCTGGGCCAAGATCTTCGGCCTTGCCGGCGAAGACCCGCACCACGCCTACCTGCGCGTCGTGCCCACGGCCGACCTCTCGGTGACGATGGGCATGTCGGTGGCCGTGCTGCTGATCTGCATCTACTACAACATCAAGATCAAGGGTGCCGGCGGCTGGATCCACGAGCTGTTCACCGCGCCCTTCGGCAACCACTGGGCGCTGTATCCCTTCAACTTCGCCATGCAGATGATCGAATTCATCGCAAAGACCGTGTCGCACGGCATGCGGTTGTTCGGCAACATGTACGCCGGTGAACTGATCTTCCTGCTGATCGCCCTGATGGGTGGTGCCTGGTCCATGTCGGCCACCGGCATCGGCCTGGCCATCGGCCACATCATCGCGGGCACGGCCTGGGCCATCTTCCACATCCTGATCATCACGCTGCAAGCCTTCGTGTTCATGATGCTGACGCTGGTCTACATCGGCCAGGCCCACGATCACCACTGATCATCAGTTTTCGTTTCTGTTTTTGTTTTTCTCTTCAACCAAAGTCCTCTAGGAGTCATCATGGAAGTTATTAGCTTTGTTGCACTGGCCGCCGGCCTGATCATCGGTCTGGGCGCTGTTGGCGCATGTATCGGCATCGGCATCATGGGCAGCAAGTACCTCGAGTCGGCCGCACGTCAGCCCGAACTCATGGGTGAACTCCAAACCAAGATGTTCCTGCTGGCTGGTCTGATCGACGCCGCGTTCATTATCGGCACCGGTATCGCACTGTGGTTCGCAACGGCCAACCCGTTCCTGGCTCAGATCGCCAACCTGCCGAAGTAAGTCTTTCTCGTCGGACCTAGCGTTGTCGTTCCTTCGCGGAATGGCTTCGATTCAATCCCATAGAGAGGGTGAAAAGTGAGCATTACCGGTACCCTGATCGTTCAGATGATCGTGTTCCTGATCCTGGTCGGGTTCACGATGAAGTACGTGTGGCCGCCGATCGCGAAGGCGCTGGACGACCGCGCTGCGAAGATCGCCGAAGGCCTCGCTGCCGCCGACAAGGCCAAGTCCGAGCTGTCCGCCGCCAACAAGCGCGTGGAAGCCGAACTGGGTCAGGCACGCAATGAGTCCGCACAGCGTCTTGCCGACGCCGAACGTCGCGCCCAGGCCATCGTTGAAGAGGCCAAGGCCCGCGCGACCGAGGAAGGCAACAAGATCGTTGCAGCCGCACGCGTCGAAGCCGACCAGCAGGCACTGAAGGCCCGTGAAGCCCTGCGCGAGCAGGTTGCCGCGCTGGCCGTCAAGGGCGCGGAGCAGATTCTGCGCAAGGAAGTGAATGCGGGCGTTCACGCCGATTTGCTCGCCCGTCTGCAGACCGAACTCTGATAGAAGCCATGGCAGAACTCGCCACCATTGCACGCCCCTACGCCGAGGCGCTCTTCAAGGCGTCGTCGTCCGACGTCGCCGGCACCAGCGCCTGGCTTGAAAAGGTTGCCGTCATCGCGGCCAGCCCGGAGCTCAAGCAGTTCGCCGACAACCCCAAGGCCACGGCCGAACAGGTGATCGGCGTGGTCGCCGGTGCATTCGGTGCACCGCTTGCCGCTCCTGCCCAGAACTTCCTGGGTGCGCTCCTCGAGAACGGGCGTTTTTCGGTGCTGCCGGAAATTGCGAAGCAGTTCCGGGCACTGGCCAACGCGAAGAGCGGTTCGTCCGACGCCGTTGTCTACAGCGCCTTCCCGATCGATGCCGCGGCCCTCGCCAACGTGTCGGCCGCGCTCGAAAAGCGTTTCGGTCGCAAGCTCCAGGTCACGGTCCAGCAAGAGCCGGAACTGATCGGTGGCATTCGTGTGGTGGTCGGCGACGAGGTGCTCGACACCTCCGTCAAAGCGCGCCTTGAACAAATGAAAGTTGCGCTGGCGGCCTGACGGTCTCCATCGCCTTACAAAGAAAGAAGGAAAGAGTCATGCAACTCAATCCCGCAGAAATTTCCGAACTGATCAAGAGCCGCATCGAGGGCCTCGGGGTCAGCGCCAACATCCGCAACGAAGGCACCGTGGTTTCGGTGACTGACGGCATCGTGCGCGTGCACGGCCTGTCGGACGCGATGCAGGGCGAAATGCTCGAATTCCCGCCGAGCGCAGACGGCACGCCGTCGTTCGGCCTCGCACTGAACCTCGAGCGCGACTCCGTCGGCGCCGTGATTCTGGGCGAATACGAGCACATCTCCGAAGGCGACACCGTCAAGTGCACGGGCCGCATTCTGGAAGTGCCGGTCGGCCCCGAACTCATCGGCCGCGTGGTGAACGCACTGGGCCAGCCGATCGACGGCAAGGGTCCCATCAACGCCAAGATGACCGACGTGATCGAAAAGGTCGCTCCCGGCGTGATCGCACGGAAGTCCGTCGACCAGCCGATGCAGACCGGCCTGAAGTCCGTCGACTCGATGGTGCCCGTCGGCCGCGGCCAGCGCGAGCTGATCATCGGTGACCGCCAGACCGGCAAGACGGCAGTGGCCATCGACGCCATCATCAACCAGAAGGGTCAGAACATGACCTGCGTCTACGTTGCGATCGGCCAGAAGGCTTCGTCGATCAAGAACGTGGTTCGCGCTCTCGAACAAGCCGGCGCGATGGACTACACCATCGTGGTGGCGGCATCGGCTTCCGAATCGGCTGCCATGCAGTACGTGTCGGCCTACTCGGGCTGCACGATGGGCGAATACTTCCGCGACCGCGGCCAGGACGCCCTGATCGTCTATGACGACCTGTCCAAGCAAGCCGTGGCCTACCGCCAGGTCTCGCTGCTGCTGCGCCGCCCGCCAGGCCGCGAAGCCTACCCCGGCGACGTGTTCTATCTCCACAGCCGTCTGCTCGAACGCGCAGCCCGCGTGAACGCCGACTACGTCGAAGCCTTCACCAAGGGTGAAGTCAAGGGCAAGACCGGTTCGCTGACTGCTCTGCCGATCATCGAAACGCAAGCCGGCGACGTGTCCGCCTTCGTTCCGACGAACGTGATCTCGATCACCGACGGCCAGATCTTCCTGGAAACCAACCTGTTCAACGCCGGCATCCGTCCCGCCATCAACGCCGGTATCTCGGTGTCGCGCGTGGGCTCGTCGGCTCAGACCAACCTGGTGAAGAACCAGTCCGGCGGTATCCGTACCGACCTGGCGCAGTACCGCGAACTCGCGGCCTTCGCCCAGTTCGCATCGGACCTGGACGAAGCCACCCGCAAGCAGCTCGACCGCGGCGCCCGCGTGACCGAACTGCTGAAGCAGACCCAGTACAACCCGCTGCCCATCTCGCTGATGAGCGCCACGTTGTTCGCGGTGAACAAGGGCTTCATGGACGACATCGACGTCAAGAAGGTGCTCTCGTTCGAACACGGCTTCCACCAGTACCTGAAGTCGAGCCACGCCTCGCTGCTGGAAACGATGGAAAAGCACGGTGCCAAGTGGGACGTCAAGCCCGCCAAGGCCGACGACAGCGACGCCAAGAAGGCGCTCAAGAAGGCCTGCCAGGACGCCGAAGCCGAACTGCTGGCCGCCGCCACTTCGTTCAAGAAGTCGTTCGCCTGATCGACGCCTTGATCGACGCAAGAAGGAGCTCTCATGGCAGCTGGTAAGGAAATCCGCGGCAAGATCAAATCGGTGGAAAACACCAAGAAGATCACCAAGGCCATGGAAATGGTCTCGGTTTCCAAGATGCGCAAGGCGCAGGAACGCATGCGCGCCGCTCGCCCCTACAGCGAAAAGATCCGCAACATCGCGGCCAACCTCGGCAAGGCGAATCCGGAGTACACCCACGCGTTCATGAAGACGACCGAGGCCAAGGGCGTCGGTTTCATCATCGTGACCAGCGACAAGGGCCTGTGCGGCGGCTTGAACACCAACCTGCTGCGTGCCGTGACGGCCAGGCTGCGCGAAGCGCAGGCCGCCGGCAACGTGGTGGAGTCGGTGGCCATCGGCAGCAAGGGCCTGGGTTTTCTGAACCGCATCGGCGCCCGCGTGGTGGCCCATGTGACGCAACTGGGCGATACGCCGCATCTGGACAAGCTCATCGGGCCGGTCAAGACGCTGCTCGACGCCTATGCGGAAGGCAAGCTGTCGGCCGTGTACCTGTGCTACACGAAGTTCATCAACACCATCAAGCAAGAGCCGATGGTGGAGCAGTTGCTGCCGCTCAAGGCCGAAACGCTGCAGACCGAGTCGGGACATCATTCGTGGGACTACATCTACGAACCCGACGCGCAAAGCGTGATCGACGAGCTGCTGGTGCGCTACGTGGAATCGCTGGTGTACCAGGCCGTGGCCGAGAACATGGCGTCCGAGCATTCGGCGCGCATGGTGGCCATGAAGGCTGCGACGGACAACGCGGGCAACGTGATCAGCGAACTGAAGCTGGTCTACAACAAGACCCGCCAGGCCGGCATCACCAAGGAACTCTCGGAGATCGTGTCCGGCGCCGCGGCTGCCGCGGGCGTCTGATGGTTGGTGAGGCAATGCAACAGGCCACATTGCCTGCCGTGCGCGCTCCGCGCGCACGGTGATCCAAGGCCTTCTTTCTAGGGGACTATGCGCAAATGAAGAAAATTCTTGCTCTGGTGGCAGTGGCTGCCGCTCTGACCGCCTGCTCCAAAAAGGAAGAGGCGCCAGCGCCTGCTCCGGCTCCGGCTGCTGCACCCGCGGCGCCTGCGCCCGCGCCGGCTCCCGAACCAGCGCCTGCTGCTGCTGCGCCCGCAGCCCCCGCCGCGGCATCGACGGCTTCGGCCGACCTGCCGCAAGAATGCAACGACTACCTGGCGAAGGTCCAGGCCTGCGTGTCCTCGCAAAGCGGCGCCGCCGCCGACGCGATGAAGGCCAGCCTCGACCAGACCAAGGCTACCTGGGCTTCGATGGGCGCCGACAAGGCTGCTCTGGGCCAGGCCTGCAAGGCTGCCTCGGACGCCTTCGCTGCGCAAGCCACGGCAATGAAGTGCTGATCTGAACCAATCAAGGGTGCCGGCCCGTCCGGCATTCTTGCAAAAGCGGCCCGTTTTGGCACCAGGACGCTTCTGCAAGAACCTGTCGCAAATTTATTGAGATCCATCCAGAAGGAAACGCCATGGCTGAAGGAAAAATTGTCCAATGTATCGGCGCCGTGGTCGACGTGGAGTTCCCGCGTGACCAGATGCCCAAGGTGTACGACGCCTTGAAATTCGAAGGCAGCGCGCTGACTCTCGAAGTCCAGCAACAGCTCGGCGACGGCGTGGTGCGCACGATTGCGCTGGGCTCGTCCGACGGCCTGCGCCGCGGTCTGATCGTCACGAACACCGGCGCGCCCATCACCGTGCCCGTCGGCAAGGCCACGCTCGGCCGCATCATGGACGTGCTGGGTTCGCCCATCGACGAACGCGGCCCGGTCGGCCAGGAGCTCACCGCTTCGATCCACCGCAAGGCTCCCGCATACGACGAACTGTCGCCCTCGCAAGACCTGCTGGAAACCGGCATCAAGGTGATCGACCTGGTGTGCCCGTTCGCCAAGGGCGGCAAGGTGGGCCTGTTCGGCGGCGCCGGCGTGGGCAAGACCGTGAACATGATGGAACTCATCAACAACATCGCCAAGGCTCACTCGGGTCTGTCGGTGTTCGCCGGTGTGGGTGAACGTACCCGCGAAGGCAACGACTTCTATCACGAGATGGCCGACTCCGGCGTCGTGAACCTCGAGAAGCTCGAGGACTCGAAGGTGGCCATGGTCTACGGCCAGATGAACGAACCCCCGGGCAACCGTCTGCGCGTGGCGCTGACCGGCCTGACCATCGCCGAGTCGTTCCGCGACGAAGGCCGTGACGTTCTGTTCTTCGTGGACAACATCTACCGCTACACGCTGGCCGGTACCGAAGTGTCGGCTCTGCTGGGCCGCATGCCTTCCGCCGTGGGCTATCAGCCGACGCTGGCCGAGGAAATGGGCCGTCTGCAAGAGCGGATCACGTCGACCAAGGTCGGCTCGATCACCTCGATCCAGGCCGTGTACGTTCCCGCCGACGACTTGACCGACCCGTCGCCCGCCACCACCTTCGCCCACTTGGATTCGACCGTGGTGCTGTCGCGTGACATCGCTTCGCTCGGTATCTACCCCGCCGTGGACCCGCTGGACTCGACCTCGCGTCAGCTCGACCCGAACGTGGTCGGCGAAGAGCACTACAACGTGGCCCGCGCCGTGCAAGGCACGCTGCAGCGCTACAAGGAGCTGCGCGACATCATCGCGATTCTGGGCATGGACGAACTGGCTCCCGACGACAAGCTCGCCGTGGCCCGCGCCCGCAAGATCCAGCGTTTCCTGTCGCAGCCGTTCCACGTGGCCGAAGTGTTCACCGGCGCTCCCGGCAAGTACGTGCCGCTGGCCGAAACCATCCGTGGCTTCAAGATGATCGTGAACGGCGAAGCCGACCACCTGCCGGAACAAGCGTTCTACATGGTGGGCAGCATCGACGAAGCGTTCGAAAAGGCCAAGAAGGTCGCTTAAGAAGGAATCACCATGGCAGGCACCATTCATGTGGACGTGGTCAGCGCGGAAGAGTCGATCTTCTCGGGCGAAGCCAAGTTCGTCGCGCTGCCCGGTGAAGCCGGTGAGCTCGGCATCTACCCGCGCCACACCCCGCTGATCACGCGCATCCGCCCCGGCGCCGTGCGCATCGAAATGGCCGATGGCGCCGAAGAGTTCGTCTTCGTGGCCGGCGGCATTCTCGAAGTGCAGCCCAACGCCGTGACCGTGCTGTCCGACACCGCGATCCGCGGCAAGGACCTCGACGACGAGAAGGCCAACCAGGCCAAGGCCGCGGCCGAGGAAGCACTGAAGAACGCGAAGAGCGACATCGATATCGCAATGGCGCAATCGGAGCTGGCCGTCATGGCTGCCCAGATCGCGGCGCTGCGCAAGTACCGTCAAAAGAAGTAAGAGCCTCACCGCTCCCTTCCGACCCAAGAAAGCCGCCTCCGGGCGGCTTTCTTGCGTCCGGGCTCTTCGCATCAGTTCATCTTTGGTCTGAACTTGGTCGAAGTTCGGCCTTGTCCGGCTGAAGACGCGCGCCTAGTATTCGCCTTCGCCCGACGGCCGAAGGTTGCGGGCGGCGACTTCAAAGAGAACACCGGAGACAAACGCGTGGCACCCTGGAGCGGCATCACCGCCGATGAAATGCGGCTGCTGGAAACGACCTTCTGGTCGGCCGGCGGATCGCGCCATGCCATGGCCGAGCAGCTCGGCTTCTCCAAGAGCAAGGCCAACGCGCTCATCGCCGGCCTCGTCGAGCAGGGGCTGCTGGCCGAAGCGGGCCTGCAGCGTTCCTCGGGCGGGCGGCGCGCAGAAAACCTCCAATTGCATTTCGGGCTCGGCGTGCTGGTCGGCATCGACATCGGCGCGACCAGCCTCGGCGTGGCCGTGCTGCGCCCCGACCTCACCGTGCTCACGCAACACGAAGAGCCCGCCGACGTGCGCGACGGCCCGGCGGTGCTGTTGGCCCGGGTGCGCGTACTGATGCGCGAGCTGCTGGCGCAAGGCGGCCACACGGCGCGCGACGTGCTGGGCATCGGCATCGGCGTGCCCGGCCCCGTCAACTTCGAGATCGGCCAGCTCGTGAATCCGCCGCTGATGCCGGCGTGGGACAGCTTCTCGATCCGCGACTACCTGCGCGAGGACTACGCCGCCCCCGTCTTCGTCGACAACGACGTGAACCTCATGGCGCTGGGCGAGCTGTGGCGCCTGAAGCGCTCGCTGACCAACTTCCTCGTCATCAAGATCGGCACCGGCATCGGCTGCGGCATCGTCTGCCACGGCGAGGTGTACCGCGGCGCCGCCGGTTCGGCGGGCGACGTGGGCCACATCTGCGTCGACCAGGAAGGCCCGCGCTGCCACTGCGGCAACCTGGGCTGCGTCGAAGCCATGGCCGCCGGCCCCGCGATCACGCGCATGGCCGTGCAGGCGGCCGAGGCCGGCGAAAGCGAGCTTCTGGCCGAGTGCCTGCGCATGCACGGACGCATCGACGCGATCGACGTCGGCCAGGCCAGCCGCGGCGGCGATGTTGCGGCCAACGGCATCATCCAGCGCGCAGGCAGCCTCATCGGCCAGATGCTCGCGTCGGTGGTCAACTTCTTCAATCCGTCGCATGTGTTCATCGGCGGCGGCATCACGCGCATCGGGCCGCTGTTTCTCGCGGCGGTGCGCCAGAGCGTGTACCAGCGCTCGCTCGCGCTGTCGACGCGGCATCTGGAGATCCAGTACACGCCGCTGGGCATGCAGGGCGGCCTGATCGGCGCCGGCGTGCTCGCGATGCACGAGACCCTGAAGGTCCGCGGAGTGGCGCCATGAACGGCGACAGCGCAATGGGCAACAAGGCCAGCGTCGCCGTCGAGTTCGACGGCGTGGTCAAGGCCTTCGGCCCGGTGCAGGTGCTGCACGGCGTGAGCTTCGCGCTCGCGCCCGGACGCGTGTACGGCCTGCTCGGCGAGAACGGCGCGGGCAAGTCGACGCTGATGAAGATCCTCGCGGGCTACGAACAGCTCACCGGCGGCACGCTGCGCATCAACGGCCAGCCGCAGCAGTTCGGCAGCTCGCGCGATGCCGAGGCGCTGGGCATCGTGCTGATCCACCAGGAGTTCAACCTCGCCGAAGACCTGAGCGTGGCGCAGAACATCTTCCTGGGCCATGAAAAGAAGAAGGGCTGGCTGCTCGACGACGCGGCCATGGAGCGCGAAGCCGCCGCCGCGCTGTCGGCCGTCGGCCTGAACATCGACCCGCGCACCAAGGTGCGAAAGCTCATCGTCGCCGAGAAGCAGCTCGTCGAGATCGCGAAGGCCATTGCCCGCCGCGCGCGCCTGCTCGTCATGGACGAGCCCACCGCCACGCTCACGCCGGGCGAGACCGAACGGCTGTTCAAGCTCATCGCGCAGTTGCGCGCGGACGGCGTGACCATCGTCTACATCTCGCACAAGCTCGACGAGGTGGAGCAGGTGACCGACGAGGTGATCGTCATGCGCGACGGCCGCTTCGTCGCGCGCGCGCCCACGCCCGAGGTCACGCGCCAGCAGATGGCCAACCTCATGGTGGGCCGCGAGCTGGCCGACCTGTACCCGCCGCGCGACGTGGTGGTGGCCGCCGACGCGCCGGCCATGCGCGTTCGTGATTTCAATGTGCCCGGCTGGGCGCAAGACGCGAGCTTCGAGGTGCGCCCCGGCGAGATCCTCGGTTTCGCGGGCCTTGTCGGCGCGGGCCGCACCGAACTCTTCGAAGGCCTGCTCGGCCTGCGCCCCGCGAGCGGCAACGTCGAGATGCTCGGCAAGCCCGTGCCCGGCGGCAAGGGCTGGCGCAACCCGCGCGACGCGGCGAAGCACGGCCTTACCTACCTGAGCGAAGACCGCAAGGGCAAGGGCCTGCACGTCAACTTCGGCCTGCGCCAGAACCTCACGCTGATGGCGCTCGAACGCTATGCGCAGCCCTGGCTCAGGCCCGAGGCCGAACGCGGCGCGCTGGCCGGCGCGGTGAAGGAATACGGCATTCGCACCGGATCGCTCGAGGTCAAGGCCTCGTCGCTGTCGGGCGGCAACCAGCAGAAGCTCGCGCTCGCCAAGGTGCTGCAGCCGCGGCCGAAGGTGGTGGTGCTCGACGAGCCCACGCGCGGCGTGGACGTGGGCGCCAAGCGCGACATCTATTTCCTGATCCAGCGACTGGCCCGCGAAGGGCTCGCGGTGATCGTCGTCTCGTCGGAGCTGATGGAGCTGATCGGCCTGTGCCACCGCGTCGCGGTGATGCGCGCGGGCCGGCTGGTCGCCACGCTCGACGCGGACCATTTGACAGAAGAGGAGCTCATCGCTCATGCCACCGGAACAGCAGACACCACCGCCGCGCACGCCTGAAGCCGCGCAGCAGCAGCACCGCGGCGAGGCCAAGCCGCGCTGGACCGAGCGCCTGCACGGGCTCGGCCCGGTCATCGGCCTGGTGCTGCTGTGCATCGCCGGCACGCTGCTGAACGGCGACTTCGCCACGCTCGACAACGCGATGAACGTGCTCACGCGCACCGCCTTCATCGGCATCATCGCGGTGGGCATGTGCTTCGTGATCATCTCGGGCGGCATCGACCTGTCGGTGGGCTCGATGGCCGCGCTCATCGCGGGCAGTGTGATCATGTTCATCAACTGGGCCGGGCCGGCCTCGGGCTCGCCGCTGCTGGCGGTGGTGATGGGCGCGGTGCTGGCCATCGTGCTGGGCGCGGTGTTCGGGCTGGCGCACGGCCTGCTCATCACCAAGGGGCGCATCGAGCCCTTCATCGTGACGCTGGGCACGCTCGGCATCTTCCGCGCCTACCTCACCTACTTTGCCGACGGCGGCGCGCTCACCCTCGACAACGACCTGTCGGACCTCTACGCACCGGTGTACTACGCAAGCCTCGCGGGCATTCCGGTGCCGGTGTGGGTGTTCGTGATCGTCGCGATCATCGGCGGCGTCATATTGAACCGTACCGCCTACGGGCGTTACGTGCAGGCCATCGGCTCGAACGAGCAGGTCGCGCGCTACGCCGCCGTGGACGTCGACCGCGTGAAGATCCTCACCTACGTGCTGCTGGGCGTGTGCGTGGGCATCGCCACCCTGCTGTACGTGCCGCGCCTGGGCTCGGCCTCGCCGACCACCGGCCTGCTGTGGGAGCTGGAAGCCATTGCCGCGGTGATCGTCGGCGGCACCGCGCTCAAGGGCGGCGCGGGCAGCATCACCGGCACCGTGGTGGGCGCGATCTTGCTCTCGGTCATCAGCAACATCCTGAACCTCACCAGCATCATCAGCGTGTACCTGAACGCCGCGGTGCAGGGCTTCGTGATCATCATCGTCGCGTTCCTGCAGCGAGGACGCCGCTGATTCGTTTTTCCCGTTCCGTTCCACCCACCAAGAGGAGACATCCAGCATGACAACTTTCACCAGACGCCTCGCGCTCACGGCGGTTGCCGCCGCAGCGTTCGCCAGCCTGCCCGCGCTCGCCGCGGAGAAGGTCAACCTCGGCGTTTCGATTCCCGCGGCCACGCACAGCTTCATGGGCGGCATCAACTACTGGGCCAACCAGGCGAAGAAGGACCTCGAGAAGGAACACAAGGACCTGAAGATCACCATCAAGACGGCTGCCAACGCGCCCGAGCAGGCCAACCAGCTGCAGGACCTGTCGACGGTGACCAAGATCAACGCGCTGGTCGTGTTCCCGTTCGAGTCCGCCGCGCTGACCAAGCCGGTCGCGCAGGTCAAGGCCAAGGGCGCCTACGTGACCGTGGTCGACCGCGGCCTCACCGACACCAGCGCGCAGGACGCCTACGTGGCCGGCGACAACACCGCCTTCGGCAAGATCCCGGCCGAATACATCGTCAAGCAGCTGAACGGCAAGGGCAACGTGGTCGCGCTGCGCGGCATTGCCACCACGCTCGACAACGAGCGCATGGATGCCTTCAACGCCGTGCTCAAGGGCAGCCCCGACATCAAGCTGCTGGACGCCAAGTACGCCAACTGGAACCGCGACGACGCCTTCAAGGTCACGCAGGACTACCTCACGCGCTTCAAGAACATCGACGCCATCTGGGCCGCCGACGACGACATGGCCGTGGGCGTGCTCAAGGCCATCTCGCAGGCCAAGCGCGACGACATCAAGATCGTGTTCGGCGGCGCGGGCGCGAAGGACATGGTCAAGACCATCATGGACGGCAAGGACCCGCGCATCACGGCCGACGTGAGCTACTCGCCCAAGTTCATCTACGACGCGATCAAGCTCACGGCCGAAGCGCGCCTGAAGGGCGAGAAGCTGCCGGCGACGACGATCATTCCTTCGGTGCTGATCACCAAGGAAAACGCCAAAGAGTTCTACCACCCCAACTCGCCGTTCTGAGGTGATCCAGATCGCTCCACGCAAGCTGCGCTACGCCATGGTCGGCGGCGGCCGCGACGCCTTCATCGGCGCCGTGCACCGCAAGGCCATGGCGCTCGACGGCCAGATCGAGCTCGTGGCGGGGGCGCTTTCATCGAGCGCCGACAAGGCGCTCGCCTCGGGCCGCGACCTCGGCCTGGCCGACGGGCGCAACCATGGCGACTGGCAGTCGCTGCTGGCCGACGAGCTGAAGCGGCCGGCGCACGAGCGCATCGACTTCGTCTCGGTCGTCACGCCCAACCATGTGCACTTCCCGGTGGCGCAGGCTTTTGCCGACGCGGGCTTCCACGTGGTGTGCGACAAGCCGCTGGTGCACACGCGAGAGCAGGCCGACGCGCTCGTCGCCACGGTGGCCAAGCGCGGCACGGTGTTCGGCGTCACCTACAACTACACCGGCTACCCCATGGTGCGGCAGGCCCGCGAGATGGTGCGCTCGGGCCAGATCGGCGAGGTTCGCAAGGTCGTCGTTGAATACAACCAGGGCTGGCTCGCCAGCCATGTCGAAGGCGGCACCAACAAGCAGGCCGACTGGCGCACCGACCCCGCGCGCAGCGGCGCTGCCGGGGCCATCGGCGACATCGGCTCGCATGCGGAGAACCTCGTGGCCAGCGTCACCGGCCTCGAAATACAAAGCCTGTGCGCCGACCTGAGCGCGCTGGTGCCGGGCCGCATGCTCGACGACGACGGCAGCCTGCTGCTGCGCTTCAAGGGTGGCGCGCGCGGCGTGCTCATCGCCTCGCAGATCAGCACGGGCCTGGAGAACGACCTGCGCCTGCGCGTCTCCGGCACGCTGGGCACGCTCGAATGGCACCAGGAGCAGCCGAGCCAGCTGCTGCACCTGCCGCACGACGGACCCAAGCGCGTGCTGACGCGCGGCGCGCCCTGGCTGTGCGAAGCCGCGCAGCGCGCGAGCCGGCTGCCGGCGGGGCACCCCGAAGGTTTCATCGAGGCCTTCGCCAACGTGTACGCGGGCGTGGCGGCGGACATCCACGCCCGGCTCGAAGGCCGGCAGGCCGACCCGCTGGCCGCCGACTATCCGCGCGTGGAAGACGGGGCGCGCGGCGTGCGCTTCATCGAACGCACGGTGGCTTCGGCGCAAAGCGAATTAAAGTGGACGCCCTGGTAGCGCACGCGCGCCGCCGCGGGCTTCCATGACATCCACAACCACCAGCAACAACGACACCGGCGCCTCGGGCTCGACGAGGCGGACATGGCCCGCGGCGCTCTGGCGGCGCTGCATCACACTGTTCCCGCTGAAGCTGGTGGGCAACACCGTCGCCACGCTCGGCTTCTTTCCGCTGTACTTCTGGATCGCGAAGAACGCGGGCCAGGCCTGGGTGCTGCCGCTCACCGCCTTCGACCGCGCCATCGCCTTCTTGCCCGCGCTGCTGCCGGTGTACCTCTCGCTGTGGGGCTACATCGCGCTGCCGGTGCTGCTGGCCAAGGACATGCGCGAGCTGTCTCGCTTTTCGCTCGGCTGCGCGGCGATGACCTTGCTGGCGCTGCTCGTGTTCTGGTTCATGCCCACGGCCATTCCCAATTTCACGGTCGCCACCACGCCGGGCACCTCGCTGCAGTTCCTGAAGATGGTGGATTCGGCCGGCAATGCGTTTCCGTCGCTGCACGTCTCGTTCTCGGTGTTCGCCTGCGTGATGCTCGCGCGGCAGTTGCGCGAGGTGGGCGCGCCGGCGTGGCTGCGCGTCGTCAACGTGGCGTGGGCCGCAGGCATCGTCTATTCGACGATGGCGGTGCGCCAGCATGTGCTCGTCGACGTGCTGGGTGGCCTTGCGCTGGGCGTGCTGCTGGGCGTGGCCACGCGGCAGCGCGAGGCGGCCGCCACGGCTGTGCTGGCGCGTCCGGCTTAGGCCGATCGCGCTATTCCGCCGCCGTTGGGCGCGCGGTACAAATCCGGCATCGTCGTTGTCCATCCGATGCGGAGCCTTGCCATGAAGATTCGCCTGTCGTCCGCCGCGGCCTGCCTTGCCGCGGCTGCCATCGCCATGCCCGCGTTCGCGGTCGACTACCCTGCGCGCAAGCCCGGCCTCTGGGAGATCCAGACCGGCGACGGCGGCAAGGGGCAGGGCCACACCATGCAGCAGTGCATCGACGCGGCTAGCGACAAGTCGCTGCGCGAAATGGGCCAGGGCATGGGCAAGGACCTGTGCTCGAAGCAAGAGTTGCGGCTCGACGGCGGCAAGCTGGTGATGGATTCCGTCTGCAAGATCGGCAACAGCACCGCCACCTCGCACGCGGTGATGAGCGGCGACTTCAATTCGGCCTACCGCATGGAAAGCAAGTCGAGCTACAACCCGCCGCTGATGGGTCGCAGCGAGGGCACGAGCGTGGTGGAAGCCAGGTGGGTCGGCCCCTGCAAGGCCGACCAGAAACCCGGCGACATGGTGATGCCCAACGGCATGAAGATGAACGTCATCGACATGATGAACAACCGGCCGAAGCGGCCCTAGCGGTCACGGCAGAGCGGGCCCGCGGGTAGGCGCCGGCCCACAGCGCTTCGCGGCTGCCATTCGGCGGCGCGGGGCGCCGGGTGCGCCTACGATGGCATGCCATGCCCGCAACGCAGCCAGAAGATCTCGTCGTCGCCCGGCCCGAAGGCCTGTATTGCCCACCCGGCGATTTCTACATCGACCCGTGGCGGCCGGTGGCGCGCGCGGTCATCACCCACGCCCACTCGGACCACGCACGCACGGGGCATGCGCACTACCTGGCCCACACCGACAGCGCCGGCACGCTGCGCACGCGGCTGGGCGCCGACATCGACCTGCAGACGCTGGCCTATGGCGAGGCCATCAGCCACCACGGCGTGCGCGTCTCCCTGCACCCGGCCGGCCATGTGCTGGGCTCGGCGCAGGTGCGGCTCGAACACGGCGGGCGCGTGTGGGTGGCCTCGGGCGACTACAAGACCGAGCCCGACGGCACCTGCGCGCCTTTCGAGCCGGTGCCTTGCGACACCTTCATCACCGAATCGACCTTCGGCCTGCCGATCAACCGCTGGCCCACGCAGGCCGCGCTGTTCGCCGAGATCGACGCATGGTGGCGCGCCAATGCCGAGGCGGGGCGCGCGTCGGTGCTGTTCTGCTATGCCTTCGGCAAGGCGCAGCGCATCCTGCACGGGGTGGATGCGGGCATCGGGCCGATCGTGGTGCACGGGGCGGTGGAGCCGCTCAATGCCGTGTACCGCGCGGCGGGCGTGGCGCTGCCGCCGACCCTGCGCGTGAGCGACGCGGGCGTCGACGCCGCGCTGCTCAAGCGCGCGCTGGTGCTGGCCCCGCCGTCGGCGCAGGGCACGCCGTGGATGAAGCGCTTCGGCAATTACGCCGATGCGTTCGCGAGCGGATGGATGCAGTTGCGCGGCACCCGAAGACGGCGCGGCGTGGACCGCGGCTTCGTGATGTCGGACCACGCGGACTGGCCCGGCCTGCAGCAGGCGATTGCCGGCACGGGGGCGCAGCGCGTGTTCGTGACGCACGGCAGCGTGCAGGTGATGGTGCGCTGGCTCTCGGAGAACGGGCTGGATGCGCAAGGGTTCAAGACCGAGTACGGCGATGAAGACGACCAGGTGGCGCCCGATGCGAACGCCGAAAGCCCCCATCCCGGCCTTCCCCCGGAGGGGGAAGGAGTCAACGCATGAAAGCCTTCGCAGCGCTCTACCGCGAGCTCGACGCCAGCACATCGAACCTCGCCAAGCAGGCCGCGCTGCAACGCTACCTGCGCGAGGCGGACGCGGCCGATGCCGCATGGGCCGTCTACTTCCTGGCCGGCGGCAAGCCGCGCCAGCTCGTGCCCACCAAGTTGCTGCGCCTGCTCGCACAGGAGTCCGCGGGCCTGCCGGAGTGGTTGTTCGACGAAAGCTACGACGCCGTGGGCGACCTCGCCGAGACCATCGCGCTGCTGTTGCCGCCGCCCAGCGAAGTGCATGACCTCGGGCTCGCGGGCTGGGTCGAGCAGCACCTGCTTCCGCTGCGCGATGCCGCGAAAGCCTCGCCCGACCAACTGGCCGACCGCCTGCGCGCCCAGTGGCGGCAGCTCGCGGCCGAAGAGCGGCTGGTGTACTTCAAGCTCATCACCGGCGCGTTCCGCGTGGGCGTGTCGAAGCTGCAGGTCACGCAGGCGCTGGCGGCCGTCGGCGGCATCGACGCCAAGCGCGTCGCGCAGCGGCTCATGGGCTACACGCACATCGGCGCGCGGCCGCAGGCGGACGACTACCGCGCGCTCATCGCACCCGAGTCGGGCATGGAGCAGGTGCAGAAGACCAGCGGGCAGCCGTACCCCTTCTTCCTCGCGCATCCGTTCAACCTGCCGCTCGATCAGTTCGACGCCGTGCTCGGCCCGCCTTCGGACTGGATCGTGGAGTGGAAGTGGGACGGCATCCGCGCACAGCTGGTCAAGCGCGCGGGCGTGGCATGGGTCTGGTCGCGCGGCGAAGAACTGGTGACGGAGCGATTTCCCGAGCTCGCCGCACTCGGCGAAGCCCTGCCCGACGGCACCGTGCTCGACGGCGAGATCGCCGTGTGGCGCGACGGCAAGGTGCAGCCTTTTGCCGAGCTGCAGAAGCGCATCGGCCGCAAGACGCTCGGTGCCAAGTTGCTGCGCGACATCCCGGTCGTGCTGCTGGCCTACGACCTGCTCGAATGGGAAGGCCAGGATCTGCGCGCGCTGCCGCAGTCGCGGCGCCGCGTGCTGCTCGATGAACTGGTGGCTCGCATGCGGCACCCTTCGCTGCTGCCCAGCCCGATGCTCGAAGGCGCTGACTGGACCGACCTGGCCACGCAACGAGAGGCGGCACGCACCATGGGCGTGGAAGGCATGATGCTCAAGCGCCGCGACGCGCAATACGGCGTGGGCCGCACCAAGGATGTGGGCGTGTGGTGGAAGTGGAAGATCGATCCGCTAAGCATCGACGCCGTGCTCATCTACGCGCAGCGCGGCCACGGCCGCAGGGCGAGCCTGTTCAGCGACTACACCTTCGCGGTGTGGGACAGCCCGCCCGGGCAGGAAGACCGCAAGCTGGTGCCCTTCGCCAAGGCCTACTCGGGCCTCACCGATGCGGAGATGGCGCGCGTGGACGCGATCATCCGCAAGACCACGGTGGAGAGCTTCGGCCCGGTGAAGAGCGTGAAGCCGACGCTGGTGTTCGAGCTGGGCTTCGAGGGCATCGCGCGCAGCACGCGCCACAAGAGCGGCATCGCGGTGCGCTTTCCGCGCATGCTGCGGTGGCGGGAAGACAAGCCGGTGGAGGAGGCCGATACCTTGCAGACGCTTGCCGCGTTGCTGCCGGCATGAGCACCAAGCCGGAGCCCGAGGATTTTCTCCCTCCCCTTCCGGGGGAGGGCAGGGGTGGGGGCAGGCGGCGTATCGAGGACCCGCTATCTACCGAAGGCCGCCTGCCCCCATCCCAGCCTTCCCCCAGCGGGGGAAGGAGCAAGACAAAGGTCAAGGCTGCGCTCGATGCGTGGTTCGCCGAGCGCGGCTGGAAGCCCTTCAAGTTCCAGCGCGACGTGTGGAAGGCAATCGCCCAGGGCCGATCCGGCCTGCTGCACGCCACCACCGGTGCGGGCAAGACCTACGCCGTCTGGCTCGGCGCGCTGCAGGCCTTCTCTCTGCCCCGCAAGGAAACGGCCCGCCCCGCGCCGCCGCCGCTCACGGTGCTGTGGCTCACCCCGATGCGCGCGCTCGCGGCCGACACGCTGCGGGCGCTGCAGCAGCCGCTCGAAGCACTGGGCGCCGAGGTGCACCCCTGGAGCACCGGCGCGCGCAGCGGCGACACCTCGTCGGCCGAGCGCAGCGCGCAGAACCAGCGCCTGCCCAGCGTGCTCGTCACCACGCCCGAGAGCCTCTCGCTGCTGCTGGCGCGCGCCGATGCAAATGAGGTGCTCGGCAGCGTGCGGCTGGCGGTGGTCGACGAATGGCACGAGCTGCTCGGCAACAAGCGCGGCGTGCAGGTGCAGCTTGCGCTCGCGCGGCTGCGGCGCTGGAACCCCGGCATGACGGTCTGGGGCATGTCGGCCACGCTGGGCAATCTGAAAGAAGCGATGCACGCGCTGCTCGGGCACGAAGAAGGCGTGCTGGTGCAGGGCCAGGTGCCCAAGAAGCTCGTCATCGATTCGCTGCTGCCCGGGCGTGCCGAACGCTTTCCGTGGGGCGGCCACCTGGGCCTCACGATGCTGCCGCAGGTGATCGAGGAAATCGCCGCGAGCAAGACCACGCTGGTCTTCACCAACACGCGCTCGCAGTCGGAGATCTGGTATCAGGCCCTGCTGGAGGCCCGGCCCGAGTGGGCGGGGTCGATTGCGCTGCACCACGGCTCGCTCGACCGCGAGGTGCGCGAGTGGGTCGAGCTGGGCCTCAAGAGCGGCGAGCTGAAGGCGGTGGTCTGCACCTCGAGCCTGGACCTGGGCGTGGACTTCCTGCCGGTCGAGCGCGTGCTGCAGATCGGCTCGCCCAAGGGCGTGGCGCGGCTGCTGCAGCGCGCGGGGCGCTCGGGCCATGCGCCGGGGCGGCCGTCGCGCATCACGCTCGTGCCCACGCACAGCATCGAGATGGTCGAGGGCGCGGCGGCGCGCGCGGCCATTGCCGAGGGCCACATCGAGGCGCGCCACTCACCCGACCAGCCGCTCGACGTGCTGGTGCAGCACCTGGTGACGGTGGCGCTCGGCGGCGGCTTCCTGCCCGACGACCTGTACGCCGAGGTGCGCGGCACCGCCGCCTACGAGAACCTTTCGCGCGAGAGCTGGCAGTGGTGCCTGGACTTCGTCTCGCAAGGCGGCCCTTCGCTTTCGGCCTACCCCGACTACCGCCGCGCCGTGCCCGACGCCGAGGGCGTTTGGCGCGTGCCCGATGCGCGGCTCGCACGGCGGCACCGCATGAACATCGGCACCATCGTGAGCGACGCGAGCATGTCGGTGCAGTTCGTCGGCGGCGCGAAGATCGGCAGCGTCGAGGAGAGCTTCGTCGCGCGCATGAAGCCCGGCGACTGCTTCCTGTTCGGCGGGCGGCTGCTCGAACTCGTGCGTATCCACGACATGACGGCCTGGGTGCGGCGCGCCAGCGGCAAGCGGCCCGCCGTGCCGCGCTGGAACGGCGGGCGCATGCCGCTGTCGAACACGCTGGCCGACGCGGTGGTGCGGCAGCTGGCGCTGGCCGGAGACGGCGCCTACGACTCGCCCGAGCTGCAATGCGTGCGCCCGCTGCTAGAGATCCAGCAGCAATGGTCAGCGCTGCCCACGCCGCACACGCTGCTGGCCGAGACGCTGGCCACGCGCGAGGGCTCGCACCTGTTCCTGTATCCGTTCGCGGGGCGGCATGTGCACCTGGGGCTCGCGAGCCTGCTGGCCTGGCGCGTCGCGCAGCACGAGGCGCGCACCTTCTCCATCGCCGTGAACGACTACGGCTTCGAGCTGCTGAGCGCGACCGAGGTCGACTGGCCCGCGCTGCTGCCGCAGGTGCTGCGCCTGCCCGAGGGCAACGGCGAAGCGGGCGGCGCGGACGCGGCGCTGCTGCATGAAGTGCTGGCGTCGCTCAATGCCGGCGAACTGGCGCAGCGCCGCTTCCGCGAGATCGCGCGCGTGTCGGGCCTGGTCTTCCAGGGCTACCCGGGCGAGAAACGCAGCAGCAGGCAACTGCAGGCATCGTCTTCCCTGTTCTGGGAGGTGTTCCGCAAATACGACCCCGACAACCGGCTGCTGCAGCAGGCCGAACAGGAACTGCTCGCGCAGGAGCTGGAGATCGGCCGGCTGCGCGCCAGCCTCGTGCGCATGGCCGGACAGCAACTGGTGCTGAAGCCGCTCGCGCGGCCGACGCCGTTCTCGTTCCCGCTGATGGTCGAGCTGTTCCGCGAGAAGCTGTCGAACGAGAGCGTGGCCGACCGCATCGCGCGCATGGTCGAGCAGCTGGAGAAAGCCGCCGGCGGCGCGGTGACGGCCGGCGGCGTCGAGCGCGTGAAGAGCACGATGGCGTTCGGCCAGGAAGGTGCGGGCAAGCCGCCGGCGCCGCGGCGCGAGCGCAGGCGGCCGTCACGCCCGCTGCCGCCGCTGTGAGGGCGTGGTGAAAGACCGCTGCCTAGCCGGCGCCGTGCGCCTTCACCCAGCGCACGATGTCCGCCGCGCCCATGGCGCCGGCCTGGCGCGCGACTTCGCGGCCGCCCTTGAACAGCGCCAGCGTGGGGATGCTGCGGATGTTGAAGCGCGCGCCCAGCGAACGCACCGCCTCGGTGTCGACCTTGGCCAGCCGCACCTTCGGCTCCAACTGGGCCGCGGCCTGCTCGTAGCCCGGCGCCATCTGGCGACACGGACCGCACCAAGGCGCCCAGAAATCGACCAGCACCGGAATCTCGTTGCGCGCGATGTGCCTGTCGAAGGTGGCTTCGTCCGCGAGCGCGGTCGAATGGCCGGTGAACAGCGGTCGGTGGCAGCTGCCGCAGTCGGGCGCGCTGCCCAGCTGGTCCGCGCGCACGCGGTTGGTCGTGTGGCAGTGCGGACAGACGATGTGCAGCGAGGTCGATTCGGTCATGCGCAAGAACTGGGGGCCGCCGGGGCCAATTGCAAGGCGTGCGCCGGCCGGAGCGTCTTTTGCGAAACTCGTCAGCCGTGACGTCCGCAGACTCTTTTGAATCGACCACCTTTCCCGTCCGCTGGGCGGGTGAGGTGCTGCACCTGTTGCCCGAACGGGCGCTGTGGTGGCCCGCCGGCGGCCTGCTGTTCGTGGCCGACCTGCACCTGGGCAAGGCCGCGACCTACCGCGCGCTGGGCCAGCCGGTGCCGGGCGGCACCACGCAGGAGAACCTCGCGCGGCTCGACGCGCTGATCGGGCGCTGGCGCCCGCGGCGCATCGTTTTCCTCGGCGACTTCATGCATGCGGCGCAGGCACGCACGGTGCTCGCCGGCGTTCAGGCCTGGCGCGAGCGCCACGCCGGCATCGCGATGACGCTGGTGCGCGGCAACCACGACAGCCGCGCGGGAGACCCGCCCGCGGCGCTGGGCATCGAGGTGGTCGACGAGCCGCACCTGATCGGCCCGTTCGCTTGTTGCCATCATCCGCAGCCGCATGCCACGCATTTCGTGCTCGCGGGGCATCTGCATCCGGTCTGCCGGTTGCATGGGCCGGGGCGCGACAGCGTGCGGCTGCCGTGTTTCGTGAGCGAGGCGGGGCAGGCGGTGCTGCCCGCCTTCGGCGAATTCACCGGCGGGTGGATGATGGAGCAGGCGCCGGGGCGGCGCTTTCATGCAGTGGGCGGATCGGCCGTCTGGGCGCTGCCCGCGTCGGAGTGAATTCGCTCCTTCCCCCTCTGGGGAAGGTTGGGATGGGGGCAGGCGGCGCAGGTTTTTGCGCAGTGCTTCATCGACGGCTGCTTGCCCCCACCCCGGCCCTCCCCCGGAAGGGGAGGGAGAAAGACTCAGAGGACTACAGGCTCGTCCGGCAACTCGTTCACATCGAGTTCGCCTTCGCCCAGCGGAAAGTGCTCCACCAGCAGCGCCGAAATCTCCTCGAGCGCCTGCGTGAGCCCATCCTCGAAGCGCCCCTCGCGGAAGGCCGCGCTCATGCGCTGCATCATCGCCTCCCACGCCGCTCCGTCCACGCGCGAATGGATGCCCCGGTCGGCCACGATCTCGATCGCATGCTCGGCCAGCAGCAGGTAGATGAGCACGCCGTTGTTGTGCGCGGTATCCCACACGCGCAGCTTGCCGAACAGCATGACGGCGCGCTCGCGCACCGAGGCATGGCGCCACAGGTAGGACATCGGCAGGCCGGCCTCCACGCAGATGCGGATCTCTCCGCTGTGGCGGCGCTCGCTCGCGGCCACGCGGCGCGTCAGGCGCTGCATGGCCTCGTCGGGCAGCGCGCGGCGAACCTCGGCTTCGTCGATCCAGCGATGGCGCCAGATCCGGCCGAGCTTGGTGAACAGGGTTGCTTCGGTCGTCATCGTGCTCACCAGTTGCCCGAGGCGCCGCCGCCGCCGAAGTTGCCGCCGCCGCCGGAGCTGAAACCGCCGCCCCCGCCTCCGCCACCACCACCGAAGCCGCCACCGCCAAGACCGCCGCCCCAGCCTCCGCCGCCGCCCCCGCCGCCGGGCCTGCCGGCACCCGCGACGAGCGAGAACACGAGCGCGACCAGGCCGGCGATCACCGCGATGGCGATGCTGGTGGTGATGAAGAACACGATCACGCCCACGCCGCCGCCCACCGCCACGGTGCCCAGCTTCTTGCCGAGGATGGAGCGCGCGATGGGCGCGCCGATGAACACGCCCACGAACAGGAAGATCGCGAGGTTCTCCCAGTCGAAGCCGCCGCCCCGGCCGGCGTCGCCGGTGTCGCGCGCGGGGGCCGGCAGCGGCTCGCCGTCGACCAGCCCGATGATGCGGTCCACCGCCGCGTTCAGCCCGCCGGAGAAATCGTTGTTGCGAAAGCGCGGCTTCATCTCCTCGTCGATGATGCGGCTGGCCGCGAGATCGGGCACCGCACCTTCGAGCGTCTTGGCGGGCGCGATGCGCATGCGGCGGTCGTTCTTGGCCACGACCACCAGCAGGCCGTCGCCCACGCCCTTGCGGCCGATCTTCCAGGCGTCGCCCACGCGCTGGGTGTAGCTCTCGATGTCCTCGGGCGCGGTGGTCGGCACCATCAGCACCACGATCTGCGAACCCTTGCGCTGCTCGAAGGCGGCGAGCCTGGTCTCGAGGCCGCTGCGCTGCGCGCCGTCGAGCGTGCCGGTCTGGTCGATCACGCGCGCGGTGAGCGCAGGGACCGGCAGCAGGCCTTGCGCGAATGCGCCGCCCATCGTCAGCAGCATGAGTGCCGCAAGGAGGCGTGCGGCCCATTCCAGAAACACCGCGGAACCGGCTTTGCCGGGCCGCTGGTGTTGCCCCCGGTGAGGGGGAAGGCGCAGTGACACGAAGTGCACGAAGACTGGGGGAGGTTACTTTTTCGGGGTGCTGAAGTCGACCGTTGGAGGCACGGAGATCTGCGCTTCGTTCTGCACCGTGAAGGTCGGCTTCGGCGCGTAGCTGAAGATCTTGGCCGTGATGTTGGTCGGGAAGCTGCGCGCGAGCACGTTGTACTCCTGCACCGTCTCGATGTAGCGGTTGCGCGCCACGGTGATGCGGTTCTCGGTGCCCTCGAGCGTCACGCGCAGGTCGCGGAATGCCTGGTTGGCCTTGAGATCGGGGTAGCGCTCCGACACCGCCATCAGCCGCGACAGCGCCGAGGAAAGCTCGCCCTGTGCCTGCTGGAACTTGGCGAAGGCCTCCGGATTGTTCAGCGTCTCGGGCGTGACCTGGATCGACGTGGCCTTGGCGCGGGCCTCGACCACCTTGGTGAGCGTGTCCTGCTCGAAGGAAGCCTCGCCCTTGACGGTGGCGACGATGTTGGGCACCAGGTCGGCACGGCGCTGGTACTGGTTGAGCACCTCGCTCCAGGCCGACTTGCTGGCCTCGTCGAGGGACTGGAACTGGTTGTAGCCGCAGCCGCTCAGGGACACGACCGCCGCAAGGATCAGGAACCAGCGCTTCATCATCATTTGCATTACCTCCGCAGAATGGGCCGAAGGTAGCATAGCTGCCCCATGGCCCTCGACCCGCTTCACGCCCTCCAGGCCGCGAACCGCGCGGCATTGCCCTTCGCTTCAGCCGCGTTCGGCACCCTGCTGATCGCGGGCGCGACCGGCGCGCTGGGCGCGGAGCTGCTGCGGCGGCTGGCGGGCAGCCACCGCCATGCCCATACCCGGGTGCTGGCGCGCGAGCCGATCCGCGACGGGCTGCGCGGCGTGGAAGCCTGCCTGAGCCCTAGCCAGCCGATCGCGCAATGGCCGCTCACCTCGGCGCACACCGCCATCGTCGCGTTCGACCCGCCGCGCCTGTATCACGACCGCGAGCGCGCGCTGTGGGTGCCCGAGCCGTCCGACCTGCCCGAGCTGTCCCGCTGGCTGCGCGCCTGCGGCGTGCAGACGCTGGCCATCGTGCAGCCGCACGACCAGGGCCGGCTGCCCGAGGCGCTGAAACGCGGCCTCGCCAGCCTCGACGAGCAGGCGGTGGTGGCCAACGGCTTCGAGCGCGTGATCCTGGTGCGCTCGGCGCGCAAGCCGGCCGATGCGAAGCTCACCAACCCCTTCGAGCGGGTGGCCGCGTGGATGCTGTCGGTGGTGCGCTTCATGGTGCCCAGCAGCGAGCAGCCGGTGCGCGCGTCGAAGGTGGCGGAGCTGGTCGACATCGCCTTGCGCATCGCGCCGCCGGGCGTGCACGTGGCCGCGCCCGAGCTGGTGTGGCGCGCGTCGCAGGGCGACATGGAAGGCGAGGCGCGGCGCTGGCTGGGGGCGCGGGCCTAGGCTGGCGCCACCACTCGCGCCGTCACTCGCGCCATTTGCGCAGCAGCTCGGCCGACTCCATCACCAGCCCCAGGTGCAGCGACACCATCGCGAGCGCCGCGCCTTCCAGGTGCGGATCGGTGCCGCGCACCAGGTCGCGCAGCACGATCACGCGGTAGTTGCGGTTGCTGGCGTCGAAGGCGGTGTTGAGCACGCAGCAGTCGGTGAAGCCGCCGTCGAGCACCACCGTCTCGATGCGCTGGTTGCGCAGCAGGAAGTCCAGGTCGGTCGGGTAGAAGGCCGAGAGCCGGCGCTTGCCGTCCACGCGCATGTCGCCGGGCTCCACGCGCGTGACCCATTCGGTCCACTTCGAGCCCTCGATGGCATGCGCGTCGGCATTCGGAATCTCGCCCACGTGCAGCGGAAAGGTGCGCCGCCAAGCGGAAGGAATGCCGTTGATGTCGTCCACGCCGCCGGGCCGCAGCACCGACCGCACATGCACGATGCGCACGCCCAGCGCGCGCACTTCGTCATGGAAGCCGTCGATGGGCGCCACCACGTCGCGGGCGCGCGGCGCAGGGCAGGGGCAGTCGGGGTCGTCGTCGAGATGGCCCCGGTGCATGTCGATGGAAACCACGGCCGTCGTCGCCGGGTTCAGGTAGTCGGCGAACTTCGCCGCGTCGAGCTCGCGCTCCTCGTTGTAGACCCAGGCCTTCATCGGCGTTCTTCCCGCACATAGGGTTGGCCCAGCGCACCGGGCTCTTCATCGGCGCCGCGCCGCGAGAGCGCGACCCACACCATCACGCCCAGCGTCACCGCATAGGGCGTCATCATCACGAAGTACTGCGGCAGCTGCACGCCGGCGGCGGCCAGCTGCGGAATCAGCGCCTCGATGCAGCCGAACAGCAGCGCGCCCACCAGTGCCTTCCACGGCGACCAGCGCGAGAAGATCACGAGGCCCACCGCGATCCAGCCGCGCCCGCCGGTCATGCCCGCGATCCACAGCTTGGTGCTGACCACCGAGATGTACGCGCCCGCCAGCCCCACCAGCGCCGAGCCCGCGAGCACCGCCGCGAAGCGCCATGCCGTCACGCGGATGCCGGCGGCGTCGGCCGCCTGCGGGTTCTCGCCCACGGCGCGCAGTCGCAGGCCGGTGGAGGTGCGCGCGAAGAACCACGCCACCGCGCCGAAGATCGGCAGCGTGAGCCACACCATCGCGTTCTGCTCGAACAGCCTGCCCACGCCAGGGAGCATCGACAGCGGCCACAGGCCCATCGCTCCGATGCCTTCCGTCGCGTGGTTGGTCCACTCGGCCATCGAACCGACCAGCGCCGTGAGCCCCTGGCAAAAGAACACCAGCGCCAGCCCTGCGATCACCTGGTTCACCCGCAGCCAGATCACCATCACCGCGAACAGCACCGACACCACGCTGGCCGCGAGCATGGCCAGCACCAGCGAAACCGCCGGCTGGCCGATCACGATCTGCGCGCCGATGCCGGCCAATGCGCCCACCAGCATCAGGCCTTCAGCGCCGAGCGCGAGCACGCCCGCGCGCTCGCAGATGATCAGGCCGAGCGCCGCGAGCGCGTAGGGCACCGCGAAGTCCGGCGTGCTAGCCAGCCAGTTGAGAACGATGCCTCCGCTCATGCCGAAGCCTCCGCGCCCACGCGCCGCAGCCGGTGGCGAATGAAGAAATCGCTGGACGCCACGCACACCACGATGATGGCCTGTATGAGCTGCACCATCGAGAACGGCACCTGGTAGAACACCTGCAGGCTGCGCCCGGTGACGAACAGCGCCGCAACCAGGAGCGCCACCACCGTGGCCGCCAGCGGGTTGTTGCGCGCAAGGAAGGCAATGAGGATGCCGGAGAAGCCGTAGCCCTGATAGAACGCCTGCGTGAGCCGGCCTTCCTGCCCCGCCGCGACAGCGAAGCCCGCGAGCCCGGCCATCGCACCCGACAGCAGCACCGCGCCGTAGATGGTGCGCCGCACCGGCACGCCGTTGGCATGCGCCACGCGCGGGTTGGCATCGACGAAGCGCAGGTACAGGCCCGCGCGGCTCACGCTCACCAGCCACCATGCGAGCAGCGCGACCACGCCCGCGAGCAGGATCGAGCTGCCCACGCCGGCGCCGATCTCGGGCAGCCGCTCGAATGCGCGGAACTGCGGCGAATAGGGAAAGTTGTCCTTCGGGTCCTTCCAGCTTCCGTACACCAGGTGCAGCAGGAAGTTGGCCGCCATGTAGTTGAGCATCAGCGTCGAGATG
This sequence comes from Variovorax paradoxus, assembly GCF_022009635.1. Lineage (NCBI taxonomy): Bacteria > Pseudomonadati > Pseudomonadota > Betaproteobacteria > Burkholderiales > Comamonadaceae > Variovorax > Variovorax paradoxus. The sequence goes on along the minus strand of NZ_CP091716.1, from coordinate 6,551,084 downwards.
ATCTCGTTCACGCCGAGCTTCAGCTTGAGCCATGCCGGTCCCAGCACCCACAGCAGGCCGCAGCCGACGGCCGCGACGAACATCAGCGGCAGGCGCAGGTTCTCGGGGCCGATCTGCCACATCGACACCGCCGTGGCGCCGATGGCGCCCCAGATCATCTGGCCCTCGAGCCCGAGGTTCCAGAAGCGCGCGCGGAACGCGATGGCGCCAGCCAGTCCGACGAGGATCATCGGCGCGGCCTGGAACAGCACCGCGCGGAAGTTCTGTCCGTCGAGGAAGGTCTGCGTGACGAACTCGTTGGCCAGTTCGTCGGCGGGCACGCCGGCCATCACCAGGATCGCGGCGGAAATGGCAAAGCCCACCAGCAGCGCCGCCGCGAGGATCAGCGCCTGCCAGCGCCACGCCATGTGCTGGCGTATCTCCAGCGCATAGCGGCGGCGCGCGAGCGGCTGGGGTTGCGGCGACTTTGCCGCGATGGTCTTCGGTGCGCTTGCCATGTTTGCGGAGAGGGATGCTTCAACCATGGTCCACCATCGCCTGCCCTATCGCCTGCCGGTCGGCCGGCTGCGCGAACTCGCCGGCGATGCGCCCGCGCGTCATCACGCCCACGCGGTCGGCCAGCTGCAGCACTTCGTCGAGGTCTTCGCTGATCAGCAGCACCGCCGCGCCGCCGTCGCGGGCGGCGCGAAGGCGCGCATGCACCTCGGCGCTGGCACGCACGTCGAGCCCGCGGCTCGGGCTGTGCGCGAGCACCAGAGTCGGCGACTTGCCGAACTCGCGCGCCAGCACCAGCTTCTGCGCATTGCCGCCCGACAGCAGCGCCGCCTTCTGTGCGACCGAGCGCACGCCCTGCACGTCGAAGGCGCGCACGGCTTCCTGCGTGTCCGCCTGTATGCGGCCCCGGCGCAGGCGCCACACCGGGCCGTAGCGGCCGGTGTGCACGCGGCCGATGGCGTAGTTCTCCGCCACCGACAGGCCGCCCGCGAGCGCGAGCCCGTAGCGGTCGGCCGGAATCGCGGCAATGCCGATGCCGCGCCGCGTGGACGCGGCCATGGTCTTCAGGTCGCCGTGGCCTTCGAGCCGGATCTCGCCTTCGGTCGCCTCGCCCGGCAGGCCCATGATGGCGCCCGCCAGCTCGCCTTGCCCGTTACCGCCGACGCCGGCAAGGCCGTAGATTTCGCCGGCATGCAACTCCAGGTCGACACCGTCGAGCACCCGGCGGCCTTCCGGCGAAGCGGGCGTGCGCAGCCCGCGCACCGTGAGGCGCACCGGTCCGCGCGAAGCGGCCGGGGCCTGGAAGCCCTGGCTGGCGATCGACTCGCCCACCGTGAGCTTCACCAGTTCGGCGGCCGTGGTGTCGGCCGGGTTCAGCGTGGCCACCGTGCGGCCGCCGCGCATTACCGTCACGCGGTCGGCGTATGTTTTCACGTCGGCCATCTTGTGCGTGACCAGCACCACCGCGGCGCCCTTGCGCGCGAGGCCCTGCACCGTCTGCAGCAGGCGCGCGGCCTCCTGGTCGGTGAGCACGGCGGTGGGCTCGTCGAGGATCAGGATGCGCGCGCCCGCGAGCAGCACCTTGAGGATTTCCACGCGCTGCTGTTCGGCAATCGAAAGTGCATCGACGCGCTTGGACGGATCGATGTCGAAGCCCAGCTCCGAGGCCTTGTTGCGGATGTCGCGCTCTATCTCGCGCAGCCTTTCGCCGTGGCTCTGGAAGCCGACAGGCGGCGGCGCGGTGAGCAGGATGTTCTGCGCCACGGTGAACGGCCGCACCAGCTTGAAATGCTGGTGAACCATGCCGATGCGCTGCCGGGCCGCATCGCGCGGCCCGGCGAAGCGCACCGCGTTGTCGTCCACCAGCAGCTGCCCGGCTTCGGGCGCATAGAGCCCGGCCGCGATGTTCATGAGCGACGACTTGCCCGCGCCGTTCTCCCCCAGCAGCGCATGCACCTCGCCCCAGCGCGCGGTGAAGTGGGCGTCGGTCAGCGCGGCGAAGCCGTCGAAGGACTTGCGGATGCCGGTGAGTTCCAGTGCGTTGGGCATGGGCCTGCTTACTTCTGCGTGACCACGCCCTTGACGAACCAGTCCATCTTCCAGAGGTCTGCGTCCGACAGCACCGCGCCCTTGGCGACGCGCTCCTTGCCGTCGCGGTCGGCGAGCGGGCCGGCGTAGATCTGCTTGCCCTTCATGATCGCGTCGCGCTCGGCGGTGATGAGCGCGGCCTTGTCCTTGGGCACGGCCGGGCCGAAGCCGGCGATGTCGGTGCCGCCGTCCTTCATCTCGATGAAGGCGCCGTACGGGGCAGGCTTCCAGTTGCCGGCCATGATCTTCTTGAGCTCCGGCGCCAGGAAGCGGTCCCACACCCACACGGACGAGCACAGCGTGGCCTTGGGCGCGAACTGGCGCAGGTCGCGGTGGTGGCCGGTGCCGTACACGCCGCGCTCCTGCGCCACGATCTGCGGCGTGGGGCTGTCGACGTGCTGGCCGATCACGTCGGCGCCCTGGTCGATCAGTGCGGCGGCGGCTGCGCGTTCCTTCACCGGGTCGTTCCATGCGCCGGTGTAGATCACGTTCACGGTGGCGTTGGGGTTCATCTTCTGCGCGCCGAGCGCGAAGGCGTTGACGGTCCAGTTCACCACGCCGAAGGGGTTGGCCGCGACGAAGCCGAGCTTGCCGGTCTTGGAAGCCGCGCCGGCCGCCATGCCGCAGAGGTACTGGCTCTCGTAGGTGCGGCCGTAGAACGATTCGAGGTTGCTGCCGTTGGTGGTGCCCGAGCCGTTGAGGAAGGCCACGTCGGGGTACTTGGCGGCCAGGTCCTTGAAGCTGTCGGAGTAGCCGAAGGCGGTGCCGATGACGATGTTGGCGCCGCGCTGGATGAACTTCTCCGCGGCGGGCTTGATGGCCGAGGCGTCCTCGGGCACGTTCTCGACGAACTGGATCTTCTGGCCGATTTCCTTTTCGATCTTCACGCGGGCTTCGTCGAAGGCCTGCGTCCAGCCGCCGTCGTTCTTCGGACCGAAGTAGAGCATCGCGATCTTCGGCTTGTCCTTGAGCGTGAAGCCGTCGGCGGCCGCGGCGGGCAGCGTGATGAAGAGCGCGCTGCCGGCAGCGAGGGTCATGGCAAGCCCGAGGACGGGGCCGTGGGAGGGAGTGCGCGGCATGAAGCAACCTTTCGTGAGGAGCGGGGGATAGAAGAGGGAAGGGGAGAAGGCCGTGCGGCTACATCATGAAATTGATGCGGAACACGTTGCCCTCGGGGTCGAGCAGCACCGACTGGTACCAGTTGTAGTAAGTGACGTAGGGCGCCTTCACCAGCGTGGCGCCGGCCTCCAGCGCCACCGGCACCATGCGGTCGACGTCGGCCTGGCTGTCGACGTCGATGTTCAGCAGGAACTTCACGCCGCGCGTGTCGGAGAACTCGCTCAGGTGCAGCAGCTCGTAGGCGTCGAGCGCGTTGAAGCCGAGGCTCGACTTGCCGGTGTCCAGGCCGCGGAAGATGGGAGAGCGGATGGCTTCGATCTCGGGGAAGCCGAACACGCGCTGGTAGAAGCCGCTGAGCGCGACCACGTCCTTCGCGAAGACGTTGACGTAGGACAGGTGTGCCATGGGTTCGAGCCGGCTCAGGCCGTGACCTTGGTGCCGCCGAAGGTCGTCTGCTTGACGAACTTCGATGTCAGGTGATCGCCGGAGGAAATGGGCGCGTACTTGGCGACCTCGCCGGGCGCGAGGCAGCTCGGCAGGCACTCGACCATGGCGTCGTAGTTCGGCTGGTGGAAGAACACCAGCGACTGGCGGCGGTTGGTGCTCGCCACCTCGAAGGGCGGATTGATCACGCGGTGCAGCGTGGACACCCACTGGTCGTTGGTCCACTGCATCATCAGGTCGGCGATGTTGACCACCAGCCCGCCTTCGACCTGCGGCACGTCGACCCACTGGCCGGCCTTGTTGAACACCTGCAGGCCCTTGTCGTCGGGCAGCACGATGGTGAGGCTGCCGTAGTCGCTGTGCGCGCCCGCGCGCAGCTGGCCCGGCAGCGGTTGCTCGCGCTGCGGCGGATAGCTCAGCACGCGGAACATGCTGATGTGCTCGTCGATCTTGTCGTCGAAGAAAGTCTCGGGCAGCGAAAGGCCGAGCGCGAAGATGCGCATCAGCGAGCGCGAAAGGTCGCTCATGGCCTCGAAGTAGCCTTCGTAGGCTTCGCGGAAACCGTCGATGGGCGGCCAGCTGTTGGGCTCGAAGTGCGGGCCGGCGGCGGGGCCACGGTGGTAGTCGTCGTCGGGCACGTTCGACGGGCCGATGGAGAACGACTCCTTCAGGTCGCCGGGCGCGGCTTCTTCCAGGCTGTACGACAGGCCCTCCTCGCCCACCGCGCTGTAGCCGCGCACCGCGTCTTCGCGCGGCCGGTCGACCTTGCGCTTCTCGGCCAGCGGCATGTCGAAGAACTTGCGCGAGAGCGAGGACACGCGCTCTATCAACCCGGGCGCGATGCCGTGGTTGGTGATGACGAGAAAGCCGATGCTTCGGCAGGCTTCGTCGACTTTTCTCGCGACCGCCGACTTGCCTTCGGCGGTGCCGTCGAAGTAGGGCGCGAGATCGATGATGGGAACGGACAGCAGGGTCATGGCGGCTTCCTCATTCAGTCAGTCATGCGTTCGTGCATGCGTTGGCATGCCTTTCGCCATGCAACGTCTGTGCCAGTTGGACCAAATGGACAAATCGCATGGGCCGCGTCAGCATGGTGCGCGGCGAGGCTCTGCGCAGGTGGTCGCGACGCAAGGCGATGCACCGTGGCCTTACAGTGGTGCGCCGTCTGAAAACCGATGAACGTGAAGAGAAGAGCGAGGGAAGATGCCGAAGACCAAGGCGCTGGCCGCAGCCAGCAGCAGCACCGACAAACCGGCGCGCAAGCGCGCCAAGCCCGCCGTGCGCAGCGCGTCGGCCGTGAACCGGCGGCTGCGCCAGATCGAGGACAAGCGCAGCGCGATCCTCGGCGCGGCGCTGGGGCTGTTCTCGCGCTTCGGCCTGCACGGCACGTCGATCGACCAGGTGGCGGCGCGTGCCGACGTGTCGAAGAGCAACCTGCTCTATTACTTCGCGAACAAGGAAGAGCTGTACGTCAACGTGCTGCGCGACCTGCTCGCGCTGTGGCTCGAGCCGCTGCGCGGCTTCAGCGCCGAGCAGGATCCGGCCGAGGCCATCGGCGGCTACATCCGCCGCAAGCTGGTGGTGTCGCGCGACCGGCCCGATGCGTCGCGGCTGTTCTGCCTGGAGATGATCCAGGGCGCGCCGCTGCTGCGCGACGAACTCGACCGAGAGCTGCGCGCGCTGGTGGAGAAGAAATCGGAAGTGATCCGCGCCTGGGTCGAGGCCGGCAAGCTGGCGCCGGTCGATCCGCACCACCTGATCTTCGCGCTGTGGGCGGTGACGCAGCACTACGCTGACTTCGGCGTGCAGGTGCAGGCGCTGACGGGGCACACGCTGGAAGATGCGGCGTTCTTCGAGCAGACGGTGGAGAACGTTCAGCGCATCGTGCTGCAGGGCATTGCGCCGCGTTGAGCATTGCCTTGCTCCCTCCCCTTCCGGGGGAGGGTCGGGGTGGGGGCAGGCAGCGTATCCATCGAGCGCTCTGCCTGCCCCCATCCCAGCCTTCCCCCAGAGGGGGAAGGAGCAATTCAGTGCTGCGCCGGTGCCGCGATTTCGTGATATCGCCGGTCGAAGTAGATCAACCCCTGCGCCGCGCCACCGATCGCGATCGCCACCGCCTCGCAGAACAGCACATCGTGCGTGCCCGCGCTCGTCGCATGCACCACGCGGCAGTCGAAGGACACGGCCGCGTCGTCGAGCATCGGCGAGCCGGTGGTCTTGCTGCTCCAGCGGCCGGCGGCGAAGCGCTCGTCCATCGGCGTCTTGCCGCCGAACAATGCGGAGAGCGACTGGTGGCCGGCCGCCAGCACGTTCACGCACAGCACGCCGTTCGCCTTGAACGCCGGGTACACCGAAGCGGACCGGTTCAGGCACACCAGCAGCGTCGGCGGCTCGTCGGTCACGCTGCACACCGCCGATGCGGTGAAGCCGGCGCGGCCTGCCGGGCCGTCGGTGGTGATGATGTTCACCGCCGCGCCCAGCCGCGCCATCGCGTTGCGGTAGTCGGCCTTCTGCAGGCCGGGCGGCAGGCCGGCGGGGCTGGGCGAAGAAGCATGGGAGGCCATGGCGTTGAGCATGTGGTGCGACTCCTTCAGGCCAGCACGCAGGCTTCGTCGAAGGGCAGCCGCGGCAGGCGGCCGAACACCTTGGACGCATCGCCGTGGCCGAGGTTGATGAGGAAGTTGACGGTCCAGTCGGTGCCCTCGAAGAAGGCGGCATCGACCTTCGCCTTGTCGAAGCCCGACATCGGGCCGGCGCCCAGGCCCACCGCGCGCGCGGCCAGCAGCAGGTAGCCGGCCTGCAGGCTCGCGTTGCGGAAGGCGGTCTCGTGCGCGGCCTCGGGGCTGCCGGTGAACCAGCTGCGCGCGTCGGCATGCGGGAACAGCGTGGGCAGCTTGTCGTAGAACTTGCGGTCCCATGCGGCGATGACGGTGACCGGCGCGCTCATGGTCTTGTCGAGGTTTCCCTTGGACAGCGCGGGCGCCAGGCGCTGCTTGCCCTCGGGCGTGCGCACGAAAACGAAGCGCGCGGGCGAGCAGTTGGCGGACGTGGGTCCGAGGCTCGCGAGCGAATAGATCCGCTGCAGTTGCGCGTCGGTGACGGGTTCGTCGGTCCAGCCGTTGTGGCTGCGCGCGGCGGTGAAGAGCAGCGACAGCGCGGCGTCGTCGAGTGTGTTGGCGAGGGTGGTCATGCAGTAACGGCGGGCGCATCGACCCGCGAGAGAAAGGCCAGCAGGGTGCTGTTGAAGGCGTCGGCCTCGGTCACGCTGTGCGCGTGGCCGCCGTGCGCCATGAGGTTGAGCGTGGCATTCGGCAGTTCGTCGGCCAGGCGCTGCGAGCAGGTCCAGGGCACGAGCACGTCGTCCTTGGCGGCGGCCACCAGCGTGGGCGCGGTGATGTCGCCCAGGCGCGCGTCGATGTCGAAGGCGCGCAGCGCGGCGATGCGCGCGCGCATGTTGGCTTCGCCCGGAAAGTGCGCGAAGGCGTGATCGACCTCGTCGGCCACGCGCTTCGCATGGGCCGCGCACCATGCGGCGGGGTACAGGAAGATCGGCTGCGCTTCCACGTAGGCGCGCGGGCCCACGGCGCCCAGCAGCGCGAGCCGCGCATCGAAGCAGCGCGCCGAATGCGGGTTGGGCTTCGACCATGCGTTGACGAGCACCAGGCTGGCCACGCGCGCGGGCGCATCGAGCGCCAGCCGCAGCCCGACGAGGCCGCCGAGCGCATGGCCCGCGAAGTGGCATTGCGCGGTCCGGGTGGCGTCGAGGATCTCCAGCACGTCCCGCGCCATGTCCTCGATTGCGTATGCCTCGGGCAGCGCGGCGGGGCTGCGGCCGGTGCCGCGCTGGTCGTAGGCGACCACGCGGTGCCCGGCGGCGATCAGCGCGCCGAGCTGCGGCTGCCAGAAGCCCGCCGAGCCGCCCAGGCCCGACGACAGCAGCACGGTGGACGGTGCATCGGACGGCCCGTGCACCTCGTAGTGCAGCGAAGGCATGCGGCGCCTCAGCCCTTCTTGCCGATGTGCGCGATCGAGGCGATCTCGATCAGCGCGTCGGGCTTCACCAGGCCGCACTGGATGCAGTAGCGCGCGGGCTTGGTGCCGGGAAAGAACTCGGCGTACACCGCGTTGATCTTCGCGTAGTCGGCCCAGTCCTTGAGCATGATCTGGTTGAAGGTCACGTCGTCCATGGTGCCGCCGGCGGCCTCGACCACGCCCTGGATGATGGTGAGCACGTGCCTGGCCTGCGCGCTCGCGTCGCCGACGTGCACCACGTTGTTGTCCTTGTCGAAGGGCAGCGTGCCCGACACGTAGAGCACGCCGTCGGCGAGCGTGCCGGGAACGTAGGGCGCGAGCGGCACGCCGGTGCCGGGAGGGATGATGGCTTGCTTGGGCATGGGGAACTCCTCGAAGTGAATCAGGCGATGGCCGTTTCGGCCGATGCAGGTTGGGAAACGGCTTGTGGCGCGAAGGTGGTGCAGAACTGGTCCACCGTGGAGACCCATCCGAAGAAGGTCTCGACGTTGTAGACGGACGCCTTCTGGATCGCCGGGCCGCCGAGTTCGTGCGTGGCGTCTTCCAGCATCACGGCGAAGTACTCGAGATGGAAGGCGTCGCGCAGCGTCGACTCCACGCACACGTTGGTGGCGATGCCGGTGAACGCGAGGTGTCGTATGCCGCGCGCGCGCAGCGTGCTGTCCAGCGTGCTGTTGAAGAAGCCGCTGTAGCGCGTCTTGGGCACGACGATGTCGCCGGGCAGGGGCTTCATCTGGTCGATGAGTTCGTAGTCCCAGCCGCCCTTGGCGAGGAACTTGCCCTGCAGTTCGGGCCTGGCGCGCATGGTCTTGAGCGCGTTCGACTTGTGCCAGTTGGGCGAGCCGGGGCCGCCGGCTTCCACGTAGGCGGCGTCCCAGCCGTTCTGCAGGAACACGACCAGCATGCCGGCCGCGCGCGCTGCCGCGATGGCGCGCAGGATGTTGGCGATGGTGCCTTGTGCGCCGGAGATGTCGAAGCCGGCCGAGTCGACATACCCGCCGATCGAGGCATAGGCGTTCTGCATGTCGACGACGATCAGCGCCGAGTCGCTGGCGTGCATTGCGAGCGGCTCGGGCCGTGCCGGCAGCACCAGCGGCGCGGGCATGCCGGGCAGGCGCGGCGCGCCGACGGGCGTGCTCGAGGTGAGCGTGGTGTTGCGTGCGGGTGCGTTCATGTGGCGCTCCTCGTTCAGGCGGCCAGGCGCTCGGGCTCGACCTGCGACGGCACGGGGCTCTGCACGTGCGCGCGGCTCTTCATGAGCGGCTGGATGCGCTCGCCGAAGGCCTCCACGCCCAGCACGAAGTCGTCGAAGGTCAAGAGCACGCCTTCGGTGCCAGGCACCTCGGCCACTTCGTCGAGCATGCGCGCGACGCTTTCGTACGAACCCACCAGCGTGCCCATGTTGATGTTCACGGCGGAGGTCGGGTCGGCCATCTGGCGCACGTTGGTGTCGGCGCCCGATTTGGTGTCGGCCGCGCCCTGCTGGCCCAGCCATGCAATGGCCTCGTGGTCGGCGCCGGCCTTGTAGTGCTCCCACTTGGCGCGCGCGGCCTCGTCGGTTTCGTCCGTGATCACCATCATCAGCACGTAGGTGGTGACATGGCGGCCGGTCTTCGCGGTGGCTTCGATGAGCTTCTGGGCCGCGGGCGCAAAGGCCTTGGGCGTGTTCACGCCCTTGCCGAAGCAGAAGTTGTAGTCGGCGTACCTGGCGGAGAACTCCATGCCCGCGTCGCTCTGGCCGGCGCAGATCACCTTCATGTCGGCCTGCGGTTGCGGGCTCATGCGGCAGTCGTCCATCTTGAAGTGCTCGCCCTTGAAGTCCGACTGGCCGGTGCCCCAGAGGTCGCGCAGCACCTGGATGTATTCGCTGAGGTATTGGTAGCGCGTGCCGAAGAACTGGTCGCCGGGCCACATGCCCATCTGCGAGTACTCGGGGCGCTGCCAGCCGGTGACCAGGTTCAGCCCGAAGCGGCCGTTGGAGATGGAATCGATGGTCGAGGACATGCGCGCGACGATGGCCGGCGGCATGACCAGCGAGGCGGCGGTGGCGAACAGCTTGATCTTGCTGGTGACTGCCGCGAGGCCGGCCATGAGCGTGAACGACTCCAGGTTGTGGTCCCAGAACTCCGTCTTGCCGCCGAAGCCGCGCAGCTTGATCATGGACAGCGCGAAGTCCACGCCGTAGCGCTCGGCCTTCAGCGTGATCTGCTTGTTGAGCTCGAAACTGGGCTTGTACTGCGGGGCGTTCTCGGAAAGCAGCCAGCCGTTGTTGCCGATGGGAATGAAGATGCCGACGTTCATGGAAGGACTCCTGTTGCGTGATTGCGCAGCTCCTTGCATGCGGCGTGCCAGCTGGATAAGTCGTTTTAAATCAATGACTTAATAGGATTCATCGACTCTTGTTTGACCATTTGGTCCCAAACGGAGCAGGCGATTCGCAAGGATTGCGGCAAGCCGGTGCGGGCCGTGCCAAAGCGGTGCAGTCCCCTCGTCACGGACGGCGCGGCAGAATCACGCCATGCCCAAGACTCCACTCCGCGCCGCAGCGGCCATCGGCGGCACCGCCGATGACGTCGAAGCGGCCTTCTACGAAGCGCTGCAACGCGGCGACATCGATGCGCTGATGGCCTGCTGGGCCGACGAGGACGAGGTGTTCTGCGTACACCCCGGCGGCCCGCGGCTGGTGGGCGCGGTCGCGATCCGCGCCGCCTTCGAGCAGATGTTCGGCAACGGCGCCATCCACGCCACGCCCGCGCGGGTGCGCAAGATCGAGTCGCTCGCGAGCGCGGTGCACAACGTGCTGGAGCGCATCGAGGTGCTCACGGCCGAGGGCCCGCGCCACGCCTTCGTGCTGGCCACCAACGTCTATCACAAGACCGCGCAGGGCTGGCGGCTGGTGGCGCACCACGCAAGCCCGGGCAGCGCGCGAGAACCCGACGACGCGAACGATCCGCCCCAGACCCTGCATTGATCGATGCCGTCTTTCGTTCCTTCAACGCCTTCTTCCTCTTCTTCAGGCCCCTCTCCCCTGACGGCCATGGGCTACACGGCGCCGCGCTGGCTGCCCGGCGGCAACCTGCAGACGATCTGGCCCGCGCTCTATGCACGGCGCTTCGACGGACCGGCGCCGGTCTACCGGCGCGAGCGCTGGCAGACGCCCGATGGCGACTTCATCGACGTCGACTTCGTCGACGCGCCGCAGCAGCAGGCGCCGCTGCTCGTGCTGTTCCACGGGCTGGAGGGCTCTTCGCGCAGCCATTACGCCGAAGCCTTCGCCGCGTTCGCCGCCTCGCAGGGCATGGCTTTCGCGGTGCCGCATTTCCGCGGCTGCAGCGGCGAGCTGAACCTGGCGCCGCGCGCCTATCACTCGGGCGACTTCGAGGAGATCGGCTGGATCCTCGCGCGCATGCGCGAGCAGCATGCACGCAACGGCGGCGGCCCGGTGCTGGCCGCGGGCGTGTCGCTGGGCGGCAATGCGCTGATGCGATGGGCCTGCGAGGCCGGTGAAACGGCTGCCGGCGTGGTGAACGCGGTGGCCTCCGTATGCGCGCCGCTCGACCTGGCCGCGGGCGGCCAAGCCATCGGCCGGGGCTTCAACAAGCTGGTCTACACGCGCATGTTCCTCGCGACCATGAAGCCCAAGGCGATGGCCAAGCTGGCGCAGTTCCCGGGCCTGTTCGACCGCGACCGCCTGCTGGCCGCGCGCGACCTCTATGCCTTCGACAACATCTTCACAGCGCCCCTGCACGGCTTTCGCGATGCCGACGACTACTGGGCCCGGGGCTCGGCCAAGCCGCACCTGGCCTCGATCCGCGTGCCCGCGCTGGTGGTGAATGCGCGCAACGACCCGTTCATTCCCGCCGCCAGCCTGCCGCAGCCCGGCGAGGTCGGGGCGCATGTCACGCTGTGGCAGCCCGCGCACGGCGGCCACGTGGGCTTTCCCATGGGACTGCCGCCGGGGCACGTGCGCGGCATGCCCGAGCGAGTGGGCGGCTGGTTGGCCCGCCACGCCTGAGGGCGAGCAAAATAGCTTCATGGATGACATCGTCAAACAGGCACTCGCCAAGTGGCCCAACGTGCCGCACTGCTACGGCTGGCTCGGGTTGGACGCGCGCGGCAACTGGTACATGCGCGACGACCGCACGCAGTCCCAGGGACCGTTCCGCACGGCCAAGGGATCGATGCTCAGGCACGACAAGCTGATCGACTTCATTCACCGCAACTACGAGCACGACGACGAAGGCCAGTGGTTCTTCCAGAACGGGCCGCAGCGCGTGTACGTGGAGCTGGAGGCGGCGCCGCTGGTGTGGCGCGTGGCCGAGCAGGGCAACGGCGGTTTCACCGTCACCGCGCACACCGGGCAGCCGGTCGAGGTGACGGGCTGCCTGCTCGACGAGGATGGCCGGCTGTACCTGTCTTCGCCCGTCGGGCTGGGGTTGGTGCACACGCAGGACGTGGGCATCGCCGCGGAGGCCATCGAACGCGGTCTCTGGACGCCGGAGGACGTGCGTGCAGAACTGCTGCCCGGCCGCTTCGGGCACGTGCTGAGCCCGGCGCAACACCACGCCGAAGCCGCTGCAGCTGCACGCCCATGAAAAAAGCCGGCACTGGGCCGGCTTCGTTCTTGAGACTAGGGTAAACGCCTAGTTGGCAGCGGGAGCGCTTGCCGCGGGGGCTGCTGCCGCCGCGGGGGCCGCGGGTGCGGCAGCCGCGGCGCCGGCCGCAGCTGCGGGAGCCGCTCCAGCAGCGCCTTCGGCGGCGGGTGCATCGGCGGAGGCGGCCGGGGCCGGGCGATCGGGCACCGGGAACTTGGCGCCGCCTGCATTGGCCATGTAGACCACGGCACGGCCCACTTCGAGGTCTTCGAAGTCGCCGCCGCCCTGGGCGGGCATGGCGCCCTTGCCCTTCAGGGCGTGTTCGAGAAGCGTGGCGTAGCCCTGGCCGATGCGGGGGCCCCAGGCTGCCGCGTCCTGGAAGTGCGGCGCGCCGGGGATGCCGGGCGAGCCATGGCAGGTGGCGCACTGGGCCTTGAAGACGGTCTCGCCGGTGGCCAGCGGACGGTTGGCGTCGCGGATCTCGATGGCGCCGACCTTCTTGAGGCGTTCCGCCACTTCACGGTCGCGCGCTTCCTTGGTCACGCCGTAGAGGGCCATGTTGTCGCCCTGCGCGGTGCCCGAGGGCTTGTCGCCCGAGACCACGTAGGAGACAAGACCCACGATGATCAGGATCGGGGCGATGAAGGAAAAAAATACCGCGAGAAGCAGCTGCTTCGGGTTCTTGATCGGCCCGGTGTGGGCTTCTTCTGTGGCCTGGTAATGCGGGTCTGCGCTCATTGGCGTCCTCAATATCGGGGGCTCGTCGGGGGGCTTTTCCTAACCAACCGGCGATTATAGAGAGACCCCTTGCCCAAGCGGGCAAGGGACCTACCCTTAGCGGACGCCGAAGTTTCTCAACGCATCAGCCCTTGTTGCCGTCGCGCGTGGCCCAGCCGCCACCCAGCGTCTTGTACAGAGTGACCTGGTTCTGCAGCTGCAGCAGCTGCGTGGTCACCGCCGACTGCTGCGCCGCGAACAGCGAACGCTGGGCGTCGAGCAGGTCGAGCGCGCTGGCGATGCCGTTGCGATAGCGCAGGTCGGACAGCTTGAAGCGCACCGCTTCCGAGTCGGCCTGCGCACGCAGCGCGCGCACCTGCTCGCCCAGCGTGGCGCGGCCCGCGAGGGCGTCCGCCACTTCGCGGAACGCCGTCTGGATCGACTTCTCGTACTGCGCCACCGCGATCTCGCGTCCGGCCTTGGCCGACTCGAGGGTCGCGCGGTTGCTGCCCGCGTTGAAGATCGGCAGCGTCACCGTCGGTGCGAACGACCAGGCCTTGGAGCCGCGGTCGAACAGGCCCGAGAACTCGGTGCTCGCGGTGCCGATGGAGCTGGTCAGCGACACGCGCGGGAAGAAGTTCGCGCGCGCCGCGCCGATGTTGGCGTTGGCCGCGATCAGCTGCTGCTCCGCCGAGCGGATGTCCGGCCGTTCGGCCAGCAGGTCCGAGGGCAGGCCGGCCGGCACATCGGGCATCGGCTTGATGCCGTTGAGGCCCTTGGCGCCGCCCGCCGTGGCTTCGGCCGGCACCGGCGCGCCCAGCAGCAGGGCGAGCGCGTTCTCGTCTTCGGCACGGGCGCGCAGCTGCTGCGCATAGGCGGCGCGCGCGCTTTCGAACTGCCCGTTAGCGGCCTGGTAGTCGAGCTCGGAAGACACGCCGTTGTCGAAGCGCAGCTTCGTGAGGCGCACCGACTCTTCGCGCGTGACCATGGTCTGGCGCGTGATCTCGAGCAGCTCGTCGTCGGCCAGCAGCGTGAGCCAGCCGTTCGCGACCGACGCGATCAGGCTGATCTGCACCGCCTTGCGCGTTTCGTCGGTGGCCAGGTACTGCGCCAGGGCCTGGTCCTTCAGCGCGCGGATGCGGCCGAAGAAGTCCAGCTCCCAGGCGGTGAAGCCGAAGTTGACGCTGTACTGCGAGGCCACGCTGCCCATGCCGGGCTCGATGCCCTGGTACGGGTTGGGGCCCGAGCGTGAGCCGGTGCCCGTGACGCCCAGCGCCGGGAACAGCGCCGAGCGCTGGATCTGGAACTGCGCGCGCGCCTGTTCGATGTTGAGCACCGACACCCGCAGGTCGCGGTTGTTCGCCAGCGCCGTCTGGATCAGGCCCGCCAGGCGCGGGTCGGTGAAGAAGTCCTGCCAGGCCAGGTTGGCCGCGGCCTGTCCGGCCGGCTGCGCCGGGTCGCCCGGGAAGGTGGTCGGCACCGGCGCGGCGGGGCGCTCGTAGGTCGGGATCAGCGAGCAGCCGGCCAGCAGCATTGCCGCTGCCAGGGCTGTGGGAATCAGTTTCTTAGTCATGCTTTGGTTCCTCCGTAATGCCGGCTGCTTCCGCATGCCGCTTGTCGGCTTCGCGCTGGCGCGCGCTGCCCTTGAACAGGCTGCGCACCACCACGAAGAACACCGGCACGAAGATCACCGCCAGCGCCGTGCCCGTCACCATGCCGCCCAGCACGCCGGTGCCGATGGCACGCTGGCTGGCCGAGCCGGCGCCCGATGCGAGCACCAGCGGCAGCACGCCCAGGCCGAAGGCCAGCGAGGTCATCACGATCGGGCGGAACCGCAGGTGGGCGGCGGCCAGTGCCGATTCGATGACGCCCTTGCCCTGCGCCTGCAGGTCCTTGGCGAACTCGATGATCAGGATCGCGTTCTTCGCGGAGAGGCCGATGATGGTGATCAGCCCCACTTGGAAGTACACGTCGTTCGAATAGGCGCGCAGCATCGTTGCCAGCAGCACGCCCAGCACGCCCAGCGGCACCACCAGGATCACCGACAGCGGGATCGACCAGCTTTCGTACAGCGCGGCCAGGCACAGGAACACCGCCAGGATCGCGAAGCCGTAGAGCACGATGGCCTGCGAACCCGCGAGCTTTTCTTCACGCGACTGGCCGGTCCATTCGAAGCCGAAGCCTTGCGGCAGCTGCGAGGCGAGCTTTTCCATCTCGGCCATCGCGGCGCCGGTGCTGTAGCCGGCCGCCGCGTCGCCGCTGATGCGGATCGCGGGGTAGCCGTTGTAGCGCACCGTCTGCGTGGCGCCCGTGACCCACTTGGTGGTCGCGAAGGCCGACAGCGGCACCGGCAGGCCCTGCGTGTTGCTGGCGTTCAGCTTGAGCAGGTCGTCGGGCTGCATGCGCGCCGGCGCATCGGCCTGTACCACCACGCGCTGCAGGCGGCCGCGGTTCGGGAAGTCGTTGATGTAGCTCGAACCCAGCGCGGTCGACAGCGTCGCGTTGATCGCGTCGAAGCTCACGCCCAGTGCGTTCGCCTTGTCGCGGTCGATGTCGATCTGCAGTTGCGGCGCGTCTTCCAGGCCGTCAGGGCGAACCTGCGACAGGATCTTGCTCTGCGAGGCCATGCCCAGCAGCTGGTTGCGTGCGTTGATCAGCGCCTCGTGGCCTGCGCCCGAGCGGTCCTGCAGGCGGAAGCTGAAGCCGCTGGCGTTGCCCAGTTCGGGAATGGGCGGCGGGCTCAGCGGGTAGATGAAGGCGTCGCGGATGCCCGACAGCGCGCCGAAGGCACGGCCGGCCAGCGCGCTGGCCGAGTGGGCCGGGTCCTTGCGCTCGTCCCAGTCCTTCAGCGTCACGAAGGCGAGGCCCGCGTTCTGGCCCTGGCCCGAGAAGCTGAAGCCCATCACGCCCACCATGCTCTGCACTTCGGGCTGCTTCAGGATGAAGCCCTCGACCTGCTGCATGACCGACAGCGCGCGTTCCTGCGTGGCGCCCGGGGGCAGCTGCACGTTCACGATGATGTTGCCCTGGTCTTCCTGCGGCAGGAACGAGCTGGGCAGGCGGGTGTAGGTGAACACCACCGCGCCGATGATCGCGACGTAGATCACGAGGTAGCGCGCGGCGCGGCGCAGAACGCGCGCGACGAGGCTTTCGTAGCCCTTGGCCGTGCGGGAGAAGCCGCGGTTGAACCAGCCGAAGAAGCCGCGCTTCTCGTGGTGGTGGCCTGCTTCCACGGGCTTGAGCAGCGTGGCGCACAGCGCCGGCGTAAGCGACAGCGCCATGAACGCCGAGAAGCCGATCGACGCCACCATCACCGCCGAGAACTGGCGGTAGATGTTGCCGGTCGAGCCCGCGAAGAAAGCGAGCGGCACGAACACCGACACCAGCACCACGGTCACGCCGATGATGGCGCCGGAGATCTGGCGCATGGCCTTGCGCGTGGCTTCGAGCGGCGACAGCCCCTCTTCGCTCATGATGCGCTCGACGTTCTCCACCACCACGATGGCGTCGTCCACCACGATACCGATCACCAGCACCATGCCGAACATGGTCAGCACGTTGATCGAGAAGCCCAGCGCCAGCAGCGACGCGAAGGTGCCCAGCAGCGCGATCGGCACCACGATGGTCGGGATGATCGTGTAGCGCCAGTTCTGCAGGAACAGGAACATCACCACGAACACCAGCGCCACGGCTTCCAGCAGCGTCTTGACCACTTCGGTGATCGAGATCTGCACGAAGCGCGAGCTGTCGTACGGAATGGCCCACTTCACGCCCTGCGGGAAGTAGCGCTCGAGTTCGGCCATCTTGGCGCGGATCGCCTTGGCCGACTGCAGCGCGTTGCCGTTGGGCGTGGGCTGCACGCCCACGCCGACCGCCGGCACGCCGTTCAGGCGAGCCGAGGTGGCGTACGACTGGCCGCCGAGCTCGACACGGGCCACGTCCTTCAGCCGCACGGTCGAGCCGTCGGTGTTGGCGCGCAGCACGATGTCCTTGAACTGGTCGACGTTGGCGAGCTGGCCGTTCACCACCACGGTGGCCGCGATGGCCTGGCCGGGGATGTTGGGCAGGTCGCCGATGGTGCCGGAGGACACCTGCGCGTTCTGTGCGCGGATCGCGTTGTTGACGTCGGTGGCCGACAGGTTGTAGCCCTGCAGCTTGGCCGGGTCGATCCAGATGCGCATCGCGTTCTCGGAGCCGAACAGCTGGGCCTGGCCCACGCCGACCACGCGCTGCAGTTCGGGCACCACGTTGCGCGCGGCATAGTCGCCGAGCGCCACCGGGTCGAAGTTCGGGTTGTCGGAGGACAGCATCACGAACATCAGGAAGTTGTTGCGAGACTTGTCCACGCGCACGCCCTGCTGCGTCACGGCGGCGGGCAGGCGCGGCGTCGCGCGCGACAGCCGGTTCTGCACGTCCACCTGCGCGAGGTCGTCGTTGGTGCCGGCCTCGAAGCTGATCGTGATGGAGCCGGTGCCGTCGGCCTGGGCCACCGATTCCATGTAGATCAGGCCCGGCGAGCCGTTCATTTCACGTTCGATGACGGACAGCACGCTGTCCTCGAGCGTCTGGGCCGAGGCGCCGGGGTAGGCGACGTTGATCACGATGGCGGGAGGCGCCACCGGCGGGTACTGCGAGATCGGCAGCTGGGTGATTGCCACGCCGCCCACCACGAGGATGAACAGTGCGATCACCCACGCGAAGATCGGGCGGTCGATAAAAAATTTGGCCATTTGCGGGCGCGCTCCTGATTACTTCTTCTCGGCCGTGGCCGCCGGTTCGGCGGCGGCAGGCGCCGCCGCAGCCGGCTTGGCCGCTGCGGCGGGGTTCGGCTTGGTCCACGGCACCGCCTTCACGGGCGTGCCCGGCGGCATCATCTGCAGCTTCTGGAAGCCGTCGACCATCACCTGTTCGCCGGCCTTCAGGCCGTCGAGCACCACCCACTGGTTGTCCTTGGCGGCGCTGATCTTCACGTTGCGCTTGGACAGCTTGCCGTCCTTGTCGACCACCGTGACGGTGTCGCCCTGCTGGGTGCGCGTGACCGCTTGCTGCGGCAGCGTGATCGCGTTGGTGGCCTGGGCCTGCTCCAGCCTCACGCGAACGTACAGGCCGGGCAGCAGCTCGCCCTTGGGGTTGGGCACTTCGGCGCGCAGCATGATCTGGCCGGTGGTCGAGTCGACCGTGAGGTCGGAGAACAGCAGCTTGCCTTCCAGTGCGTATTCGCTGCCGTCTTCCAGCACCACGCGGACGCTGGCGGCTTCCTCGCTGCCGGCGCGCTTGTACTGGCCGTCGGCCAGCGCGCGGCGCAGCTTCAGCACGTCGGTGGCCGACTGAGTGAAGTTGACGTACACGGGGTTGATCTGCTGCACCACGGCCAGCTCGGTGGCTTCGCCCTGGCCCACCAGCGCGCCTTCGGTCACGAGGGCGCGGCCGATGCGGCCCGAGATGGGCGAGGTCACGTCGGCATAGCCGAGGTTGATCTTGGCGGTCTGCACGGCGGCGCGGCCGGAAGCCACGTCGGCCTCTGCGGTCTTCTGCGAGGCCACGGCCGTCGCGTATTCCTGCTTGCTCACGGCGTTGGCCTCGACCAGCGGCTTGTAGCGGTCGGCCAGGGCCTTGGCCTGCACGGCATTGGCTTCGGCGCGGGCCAGCGTGGCCTGCGCGTTCTGCAGGGCGGCGGCCAGCGGTGCGGGGTCGATGCGGAACAGCAGCTGGCCGGCCTTCACGTCGCTGCCTTCGCGGAACTCGCGCTTGAGCAGGATGCCCGAGGCGCGGGCGCGGACCTGGGCGACGCGCGAAGCCTCGAGGCGGCCGGGGAGTTCGGTGACGAGGCCGACGTCGCCGGGAGCAGCCACCACCACGCCGACTTCGGGTGCCGGGTGAGCGCCACCGGGTGCGCCTGCGCCGGCGGGCGCGTCGCTCTTGCCACAGCCCGCGAGGACCAGCAGGGCGACGGCGGCCACGGTCGCGAGACGCGGCGAAAAGGACGATTGACGCGAAACATGCAGGAGAGGCATGCGATTCCTTTGAAGCGAAGACGGGAGATGGCGCGTTCTCGGGCGAGCCGGAAACCTGTACGGGCAGGTGGGCCATCGGGGAAGCCCGGTAGTTTACATACATTCATGGATGTATAGTGACGGCCGTGCAATGGCCCCACGATCCGGAAAGGGCGTTGCTTTACAAATCAGGAGACTTGGTGGCACGTCGTACGAAGGAAGAAGCAATGGCCACGCGTCATCGGTTGCTCGATGCCGCGGAGCTGCTGTTTCAGGCGCAAGGCGTCTCGCAGACCACGCTGCAGCAGATCGCGCAGCAGGCGGGTGCGACGCGCGGCGCCATCTATTGGCATTTCAAGGACAAGGCCGACCTGTTCAACGCCATGATGGAGCGCGTCATCCTGCCGCTCGAAGCGGGGCCGAAGGCCGCCATTGCCAGCGGCATCGACGACCCGCTGGCTGAAATAGAAGAGGGCATGGTCCATGCGCTGACCCTCATGACCACCGACCCGCAGGTGCGCCGCGTGTTCGACGTGGCGACCCACAAGGTCGAGTACACGCACGACATGGCCTCGGTGCAGCAGCGCCACCTCGACGCCCGCAACGCCTGCGTCAGCGACTTCGAAAAAGCCCTGCGGCTGGCCGCCCGCCGGGCCCGCATCAAGCTGCCGGTGCCCGGAGCCATGGCTGCGCAGGGGCTTCACGCCCTCATCGGCGGGCTCATCCAGAACTGGCTGCTCGACCCCGAGGCTTTCGATCTCGTGCCCACCGGCAGGCGCACTTTCAGGGTCTATCTGGCGGGCCTGGGCTTCGGTCCGCTGCTGTCCGGAACGAGCGTTGCGCACGAAGCCGAAACAGCGGACGCCTGATAGGCGATAATGTCTGGCTCCGGTGCTTGCCGGAGCCCTCTCTCGCTGTATTTCAACGGATAGAATTCGGCCCTCCGAAGGCTGAGATCCAGGTTCGATTCCTGGCGGCGGGACCACATACCAAACCGGAAGCTCCCAAAAGCTTCCGGTTTTTCTTTTTTCCCACCCATGACGGAGTTGACTGATCTGGACGAGGCCAGCCTGGCCGCGCACGCCGCCGAATGGCGGCGGCGCGCATTGCGCGGCGAGAAAAAGGCGCGCGGCATCGCCCATGCCCTCGAGACCGAATTGCGCCGCCGCTCCGGCGATTCCATCGTGTCGCAGAACACCGAAGACCTCGACACCCGGCCGCTGGCGCTGCGAAACGCGCCGCGGCCGTGGTGGAAGTTCTGGTGAGCCTGAGCGGCTGTTCCCGCAGCGCCGCTACGCCATCGTGAAATGCGAGGGCGGGCGCCCCAGCGTCTTGCGGAACATCGTCGAGAACGCTCCCGGGCTGTCGTAGCCCATGTCCAGCGCCACCACCGTCACCGGCTCGCCCGCCGCGAGCCGTGACAGCGCCACCAGCACGCAGGCGCGCTGACGCCATTTGCCGAAGGCCATGCCCGTCTCCAGGCTGAAGCGGCGGTTGAAGGTGCGTTCGCTGACGTTCAATTGTCCGGCCCATGTCGACGGCGCTGCGTGGATGTCGGGCCGCCGGAGAAATTCCACGCAGAGCCCCGCCAACGCCGGATCGCGCGGCAGCGGCACATGCAGCAGCGGCAGTGCGTCGGCGCGCGCCACCTCGTGCAGCACGAGGCGCATCAGCACACCGTCGCGGCCCTGCCTGTCGTACTCGGCCGGCGCCTCGATCGCTTCCATCAGCAACTGGCGCAGCAGCGGCGACACGTTCAGCACCTCGCACTGGTCGCCCTTGCGCGGCACGTCGCGCGGCTCGATGTAGAGGCTGCGCGTGCTCACGCCGAGCATGCGCACCCGGTGCGGCTTGCCGGCCGGGATCCACACGCCGCGCTGCGGCGGCACGACCCAGGCGCCGTCGTCGGTGCCGACCTCCATCACGCCGGTGGCGCCGTACAGGAACTGCGCGCGCCGGTGGCTGTGCGTGTGCAGCATCGTGCCCGGCGGGTAGTCGGAGCCTATGGCCAGCACCGCGCGGGCGATGGCATCCACGGAGTCGAGCGGGACATTGCGCATGGCGTCGTGGCAAGAAGCGGTTTGGCTGAAATGCAAACATTATTGGCCCACATGCGCAAGCGCGCCAAGCCATGCCAACCTATCGTGACGGTCTTGTCCTCAATGCCCAGGAGCGTTTCGTGTCGATCTATCTCATGCTTGCCGGCTTCGGTTGCCTGGCGGGCGTCACCACCGTGCTGTTCGGTTTTGGCGGCGGCTTCGTCGTCGTTCCCTTGCTCTATCGGGCGCTGATCGCGGAACACGGCGCGGACAGCGCCACCGGCCAGTCCGCCATGCACATCGCCGTGGCCACCTCGACCTGCGTGATGATCGTCAGCGCCATGCTCGCGACGCGGCGGCACCAGCGCGCCGGCACGCTCGACTGGGCGCAGGTGCGTCCGCTGCTGCGGCCCATCGGCGCCGGCGCGGTGGTGGGGGCGGCAGCGGCCGTCGCGGCCGACGGCGAGTTCGTGCGCTGGGCCTTCATCGTGTACCTCGGCGCGACCATCCTCGATTGCGTGTTTCGGCCCGGCTTTCTGGCGCACACCGCGCCTGCCGTCGCGCGCCCGCTGTCGGGGCAGGTCGCGACCTTCGGCAGCTTCGTCATCGGGCTGATCGCCGCGTTCCTCGGCGTGGGCGGCAGCGTCATGACCGTGCCGCTGATGCGCCGCCGGGGCGCGGCCATGACGCATGCGACGGCCATGGCCAACCCTCTGTCGCTGCCCATCGCGTTGGCCGGCACCGCGACCTACATGGGGCTGGCATGGAACTCCGCCGCGTCGCTGGAAGGCTGGCACATCGGCTACGTGGACGTGCCCGCGTTCGCCGCGCTGGTGGCGGGTTCGCTGATCGGCGTGCGCGCGGCCGCGCCGCTGATCGGCCGCATTCCGGACCGCATCCACACCTGGGTCTACCTGGGCCTGCTGGTGGCCGTGCTGGCGGGCATGGTGCTGCGCTGAGCGTGCATGTCAGCCGAAGCCGATGCTTCGCGCCAAAGCCTTGCGGCGGCCCGCCGAGGCATGACACCATGGCCACATGCCATACCAACTGCATTACTGGCCCACCATCCAGGGCCGCGGTGAATTCGTGCGGCTTGCGCTCGAGGCGGCCGGCGCCGAGTACGTCGACGTGGCGCGGCTGCCCGAATCGAAGGGCGGGGGAGAGTCCGCGCTGGGCCGCCGCCTCGGCGATGCCGGCAACGCGCGTCCCGCGTTCGCGCCGCCCTTCCTGGTCGACGGCGACATCGTGGTCGGCCAGACCGCCGCGATCCTGCTGTACCTGGGGCCGCGGCTGGGGCTTTCGGGCGTGGGCGAATCCGACGGGCTGTGGACGCACCAATTGCAACTCACCATCGCCGACGCGGTGGCGGAGGCCCACGACACGCACCACCCGATCTCGACCGGCGCCTACTACGAAGACCAGCGCGACGCCGCCATGCAGCGCGCGAAGGCCTTTCGCGAAGAGCGCATCCCGAAGTTCCTGAACTGGTTCGAAGAGGTGCTGCAGCGCAACCCCGCGGGCAGCCTGCATCTGGTCGGCGACATGCTGACCTATGCGGACCTGTCGCTGTTCCAACTGGTGGATGGCCTGCGCTACGCGTTCCCCAAGGCCACGGCGCGCGCGCTGGCCGCAACGCCGGCGGTCGAGAAGCTGCATGGCAACGTCAGGCGCCGCCAACGCGTGCACGACTACCTGCAGAGCCCGCGCCGCATTGCGTTCAATGAGAACGGGATCTTCAGGCGCTATGCGGAGTTGGATGGCTAGCACCGGGCCTTTCATTCCACGACCGACGCCGCATCTTTCCACGACGGCAGCAGCACCAGCCCGGCGACCGTCACAGGCTTGTCTTGCGGGCCGAAGAGATACCGCTTTGGCACGATGCCCTCCAGATGCCGGAGCACGTCGGTACGGTCGTCGATGAAGTGCGTGATGCGCAGTTCCCGGCAGTGATCGGCTTTCTGCGGCCTCTGGAGGCAGAAGCGCAGGTTGGCGCGCGCGATGCCCGTGCGTTCGAAGAAGCGGTGGTGCTGCAGCCATGCGCGGCTCTTTGCCTGCACGCTGGGCCCGCACTTCGAGACCAGCCAGACGCGGCCTTCGAATTTTTCCACCAGCGGCGCGACGGCATCGAACATGCCTTCGTACGGCGGCGTCGCCAGGGCGTCCTGCAGCGAGCCGCCGATGAACGACGTGTCCGCGCCGCCGGCGCCTTCGGCCGCGATGAGCACGCGGCCGATGTCGATGCCGAGCCGGGGAAGATGATTGGTGTCTTTCATTTCTTTTCCTTTTTCGTGTTTGAAGCAGGCGGATCGTAGAAACGAAGCCAATCACCAGGAACTACTGATGTTGGATGTGCTATCCATAAAATGGATAGATGGAAATTCCCCGCACCAATCTCGACGCGCTGCAGTCGTTCGCGGTGTTCGCCGACACGCTGAACTTCAGCGAGGCGGCGCGCCTGCTGCACATCAGCCAGCCGGCCCTGCATGCGAAAGTGCGCAAGCTGGCCGAGCAACTCGACACGAAGCTCTACATGCGGGTCGGCGGCGCGCTCGAACTCACCAGCGTGGGCGAGCAAGTGGCGCGGCATGCGCGGGAGCTGCTCACGCTCAACCAGCGCTTCGTGAAGGGCCTGGCCGAAGGGCGTGACCAGCCGGTCGCCACGCTGGCCGCGGGAGAGGGCGCTTACCTCTATCTGCTGGGCAAGGCGCTGTCGCAGTTCTCGGGGCCCGGCGCCTCACCGCATCTGCAGCTGCTCACGCGCAACCGGGACGAAGCCATCCAGGCGGTACGGGCCGGACAGGCGCAACTCGGCATTGCGCCGCTGGGCACCGTGCCGGCGGACCTCACGGCGGTGCGTCTTACGGTCGTGGGACAGGTGCTGGTCGTGCCGCGTACGCACGCCCTGGCTTCGCGCAAATCGGTACGGCTGAGGGACTTGAAGGACGCCCAGCTCATCGTGCCGCCGGCGGGGCGGCCGCACCGAGAGCTGCTCGGCCGGCTGCTGCAGGCCGAATCGGTGCCGTGGCAGCCCTCGCTCGAGGCCAACGGCTGGGAACTGATGCTCCGGTTCGCCCAATTGGGCTTCGGCCTCGCCGTGGTCAATGCCTGCTGCCGGATTCCCAAAGGGCTGGTGGCGATCCCGCTGCAGGGCTATCCGGCGCTCGAATACCATGTGTTCCACACCGCCGACCGGCCGCCGGCACCGCACGTGCGGCGGCTCATGGATGCTCTGCTGGCCCACCGCGACCACTGGAAGTCCGCGCCATGACGCCCGAGGGCGCGAGCAAGTTCATCGCCTACGTGCTGCGCCACGCGCCCGAATCGGTTGGCCTGCGGCTCGATGCGGAAGGCTGGGCCGATATCGATGCACTGGTGGCGGGCGCGGTGGCCGGCGGGCGCGACCTCTCGCGCGCCGAGGTCTTGAATGCCATCGATTCGGGCGCCAAGAAGCGCTACGAGCTGTCTGCCGACGGGCGGCGCATCCGTGCCCTGCAGGGCCACTCGACACCGCAAGTCAGCCGCAGCTTCGAGGCAGTGGTGCCGCCGGCATTGCTCTTTCACGGCACGGCCACGCGCTTTCTGGACGCGATCCGCGCGCAAGGGCTCTTGCCGGGCACCCGGCAGCACGTGCATCTGTCGGCCGACGAGGCCACGGCGGTGCAGGTCGGACGACGGCATGGCAAGGTGCATGTGCTCGTGGTCGACGCCGGTGGAATGCATGCGCTGGGGCATGCCTTTCACTGCGCAGAGAATGGTGTCTGGCTGACGGCCAGCGTGCCGCCGGAGTTCCTGTCGGGCTAGGTTTCTTCCGCCCCGTTGCGAATCCGCAGCGCCAATTCATACAAGGTGTTGCGCGGCGAACCGCTTATCTCGGCGGCCAGCTTCACCGCCGTCTTCACAGGCAGTTCTTCCAGCAGCAGCCTCAGGACCCGCTCGCCCTCGGCTCCGCCGTCGCCGCTCACCGCCACAGGATGCAGCACCAGCGCGAACTCGCCGCGCGTGCGGTCGCGGTCGGCGCCGAACCAGTCGGGCAGGGCGCTGGCGGCCACGGTTGCGATTTCCTCGAACTGCTTGGTCAGTTCGCGGCCCACGGTGATACGGCGCTCGCCCAGCGTCGCGAGCGCGCGCGCCAGGCTCTCGATGCGGTGCGGCGCCTCCAGCAGCACCACGGCGCGCGGCTCCTGCGACAGCGCCTGCACGGCCGTGTCGCGTTCGCCGGCCTTGCTCGGCAGGAAGCCGGCGAACACGAAGGCGCTGCTGGCATTGCCGTCGCCGCCGTCGGCCACCAGGCCCGCCGCGCCGACCAGCGTGGTCACGCTGCTGGCACCGGGCAGCGGCAGCACGCGTTGGCCTGCCGCGCGCACGGCGGCGGCGAGCCGGGCGCCGGGGTCGCTCACGCCGGGCGTGCCGGCGTCGCTGACGTAGGCGATGCGCTCACCTTGCGCAAGCCGCGCGACCACTGTCTGCGCGGCCTCGGCCTCGTTGTGCTGGTGCACCGCGAGCAGCCGTGCGCCGGGGCGGTCGATGCCGTAGGCGCGCAGCAGGCTCTGGGTGTGGCGCGTGTCTTCGCAGGCGATCGCGTCGACCAGCTGCAGCACATGCAGAGCGCGCAAGGTGATGTCGGCCAGGTTGCCGATCGGCGTGGCGACCACGTAAAGGGTGCCTTGCGGATAATGCTGCGCACCCGCGGCGTCGTGCGCGGCCGCGAGGGCGGCGCCGAAAGAAGCAGGGGCGAGTGAAGCCAAAGAGTTTCTCCGTCAGATCGAACAAGAAGATTGCAGGCAGGGAGCCATGAAGACCGACACCACAACGAAGCATCGCGGCGATGCGGCGGAAGACGCCGCGCTCGACCATCTGCAGGACGCCGGCCTGGTGCTGGTCGCGCGCAATTATCGGACGCCCGGGCGCGGCGGCGGCGAGATCGACCTGATCATGCGCGATCCGCGCGACCAGACGCTGGTGTTCGTCGAAGTCCGACAGCGCAGCACCGGCGCGCACGGCGGCGCGGGCGGCAGCATCACGGGCCTGAAGCAGCGGCGCATCGTGTTCGCCGCGCGGCACTACCTGAACCAATTGCGCACGCTGCCGCCGTGCCGTTTCGACGTGGTGCTGGTCGAGGAGAAAATCACCTGGCTTCAGGCCGCCTTCGATGCCGCCTGAAGCACCTCCGCGGGAACTGAAGCCCTCCTGAAGGCTCCACAACTCACACGTCTTGTTTCACAGCCCCCAGTTATCATCCCGCCTCATGCTCGAGCAACGGATTCAGCAGCACTTCATTGACAGTGCCGACCTCAAATATCAGACCGGACCGGTCCTCAGCAAACCCATCTCGCAGGCGATGCAGGCCATCCTGGCCTGCGTGACCAGCGGCGGCAAGGTGCTTGCCTGCGGCGCCGGTGTGTCGGGGCTGCTGGCGGCCCAGTTCGCCGCGCAGTTCGTGGGCCGCTTCGAACGCGAGCGGCCCGAGCTCGGTGCCATCGCGCTGCCCGGCGACACCACCGACCCGAATGCCGACAGCGCCAGTGCCATCGACGCCGACCGCTTCGCGCGCCAGGTGCGCGCGCTCGGCCAGGCCGGCGACGTGCTGCTCGCGCTGAGCGCCAGCGGCCAGTCGGCGGCGGTGCTCGCGGCCGTGACGGCGGCGCACGAGCGCGACATGACCGTGGTCGCGCTGCTGGGCAATGCCGTGTCGGGTGCGCCTTCGGCGCCGGGCGCGGGCGGCAGCGGCACCGGCGGTGTCATCGGCCGAGCGCTGCGCGAAACCGACGTCCAGATCAGCGTGCCGCACGAGCGTGCGGCGCGCATCCACGAAGTCCACCTGCTCGCGCTGCATTGCCTGTGCGACGGTGTGGATGCCCAGTTACTCGGAGAACAGGAAGTTTCCCCATGACCCTCGCAACCATGAAAACGACACCGACCCGACGTTTCGCCATCGCACTCACTCTGGGGGCCGCGCTGGTCGCGGGGCTTTCCGCCTGTGTGCCGCTGGTGGTGGGCGGCGCTGCCGTGGTGGGCGTGGGCATGGTGGCGACCGACCGCCGCAGCTCCGGCGCGCAACTGGACGACCAGGGCATCGAGCTTCGCGCCGCGGCCCGCGTGCGCGACATCGCCAACGACCAGATGTACGTGAGCGTCACCAGCTACAACCGCCAGGTGCTGCTGACCGGCGCCGTGGGCAGCGACGCCGACCGCCGCCGCGTCGAGGACGAGGTGAGCCGCGTCGTCAACGTGCGCTCGGTGGTCAACGAGCTGACCGTGGGCAGCTCGAGCACCTTCCAGGACCGCTCGAACGACCTGTACATCACCGGCAAGGTGAAGGCCTCGCTGCTCGACGCCAAGGACATCTTCGCCAATTCGTTCAAGGTGGTGACGGAGCGCGGCGTGGTCTACCTGATGGGCATCGCCACCCGCCGCGAGACCGACCGCGCCACCGAAATCACGCGTGGCGTGACGGGTGTGGTGAAGGTGGTGCGCGTGGTCGAAGTCGTGTCCGAAGCCGACTTGGCCGCCAGCCAGGCTGCGAACCAGGCCGCGGCCCAGCGCGGCGGCCAGGGCCCCGCGCCGGTGACGTCGGCCACGCCGTCGACGCCTTCGTCGACCGTGGTGCCGGCTTCTTCTTCGTCGTCCTCGTCGCGCGTGCCGCTGCCGCCGATGGACCCGCTGCCCGCCAGCGGCGCGACGACCGCGCCGATCCGCTGAATGAAAAAAGCCCGCTCAGCGGGCTTTTCTTATTTGAGGCGAGTGATGAGGCTCGAGGTGTCCCAGCGCCGCCCGCCGGCCTGCTGCACGTCGGCGTAGAACTGGTCGACCAGCGCCGTCACCGGCACGCGCGCACCGTTGCGCTTGGCTTCGTCCAGCACCAGGCCCAGGTCCTTGCGCATCCAGTCGACCGCGAAGCCGTAGTCGAACTTGCCGTCGATCATGGTCTTGCCGCGGTTTTCCATCTGCCAGCTCTGGGCCGCGCCCTTGCTGATGACGCCCAGCACGGCTTCCATGTCGAGCCCGGCGCGCTGGCCGAAGGCAATGGCTTCGGACAGGCCCTGCACCAGCCCCGCGATGGCGATCTGGTTGACCATCTTCGCGAGCTGGCCGGCGCCGCTTTCGCCCAGCAGCGTGACCGCGCGCGAGAACGCCATGGCCACCGGCTTGATGCGCTCGAACACGGCCGCGTCGCCGCCGCACATGACGGTGAGCGCGCCGTTCTGCGCGCCGGCCTGGCCGCCCGAGACGGGCGCGTCGATGAAGTGCAGGCCCAGCGCCTGCGCCGCTTTCGACAGTTCGCGCGCCACGTCGGCCGAGGCCGTGGTGTGGTCGACGAAGGCCGCGCCCTTCTTCATGCCCGCGAAGGCGCCGTCGTCGCCCAGCACCACCGAGCGCAGGTCGTCGTCGTTGCCGACGCAGCAGAACACGATGTCGGCGCCGGCGGCCGCTTCGCGCGGCGTGGGGGCATGGCGGCCGGGCGCGCCGAATTCGGCGGCCCAGGCCTGCGACTTGGCGGGCGTGCGGTTGTAGACCGTGACGGCGTGGCCGGCCTTGGCCAGGTGGCCGGCCATGGGGCCGCCCATGACGCCGAGGCCCAGGAAGGCGACGGTCTGCGCAGGGACGGATTCGTAGGTGCGGGTGTTGATGCTGCTCATGGGGCGACAGCTTAAAGCCATTCCGCGACCGATGCGATGGCTCAAACCTGTACGTGAACGTACAGGTTTGGGTAGAATGGTCTCATCATGACCACGCCGAACTCCGCCAGGACCATCACCGTGCGCGATGCCGCGGCCCGGCTCGAGGTCACGCCGCGCACGCTCAAGTACTACGAAGAACGGGGCATCGTGGTGCCGGTGCGCAGCGAAGGCGGCTACCGCCTCTACGAGCAGGCCGACCTCGACAAGCTGGCGCGCGTGCTGCGCATGCGCTCGCTGGGCTTCTCGCTCACGGCCATCACCACCATGCTGCAGCAGCCCATGGAGGCGCCGGCCGAAGGCGGCCGTCCGCGCCTGTCGAACGCGTCGCTCAAGACCCTGCGCGAAACCCTCACCGGGCAGCTCTCCACGCTCGACGCGCGCGTGGCCCAGGTGCGCCGCGAGCTCAAGGAGGCCGCCTCGCTGCAGGCGCAGTTGCGGCGCGACCTCGACTACGTGGAGCGCCGCCTCGCCGGCGAGCCTGTGGAAGAGGCGCTGGAGCAACGCCGCAAGGAGCGGCCGGTGTCATGAGCTCCCCGGCCCTGGCGTGGCCTTCGCGCGGCAATGCCGCGGTCGCGCTGCTGCCCTGGGCCATCGGCCTCGTCACGGCCATCGACTACTTCGACAACGCGCTGTTCGCCTTCTTCGCGAGCTACATCGCCGGCGGCGTCAACGCCTCGCCCGACGAACTCGTGTGGGCCTCCAGCGCCTATGCGCTGGGCGCGGTGCTCGGCATCCTGCACCAGCATGCGTGGGTCGAGCGGCTGGGCTATCGGCGCTACCTCGCGGTCTGCATGTTCGCCTTCGCGCTGGGCGGCGTGGGCGCCGCGCTCTGCGACAGCTCCATGCAGCTGACGGCCGCGCGCGCGGTGCAAGGCTATTTCGTCGGGCCGATGCTCGGCGCCTGCCGCATCCTGATCCAGATCGGCATCGCGCCCGCGCGCCGTGCCCAGGCGCTGAAGGCCTTCATGGTGCTGATCGTGTTCGGCGGCGCGCTGGCGCCCATTGCCGGCGCCTTCCTGGTCACCAACTTCGACTGGCGCTGGCTGTTCGCCTGCACCGCACCGGCCGCCGCGCTGATCGGCCTGCTGGTGCTCTGGACGCTGCCCGATATCGGCGATGTCGCGCCGCACGAGCGCACCGAGCCGCACTACATCGCCTACGTGGTGTTCGCGCTCGCGCAGGCCGCGCTGCAGGTGGTGCTGACGCGCTCGCACTTCGAGCTGTTCACCGGCTCGCCCGCGCTGATCGGGCTCACGCTCGCCGGCGTGGCGGGGCTCGCATGGTTCGGCTGGCAGCAGTGGCGGCACCCGGCGCCGCTGGTGCGGCTGCATGCGCTGCGCAACGCGTCGTTTCGCGTGGGGCTCGCGCTCTACGTCGTCTATTACTACCTCTCCACGGGCTTCAGCTACCTGCTGCCGCGCATGATGGAAGGCGGGCTCGGCTTCACGGTGGGCAACACGGGCTACTTCACCGGCGCCGCCTCGCTCGCGACGGGGCTGCTGGTGTTCGTCTACCTGAAGTACTCGGCGCGGCTGACGCGCAAGAAGTGGCTCATCGTCGCGGGCTTCGGCATCGCGGCGCTGGCGGCCTGGTGGTTGTCGCGCGTCACGCCGCAGGCGGGGCGCGAGGCCCTGCTGGGGCCGCTGCTGTTGCGCGGCCTGCTGATGCTGTTCGTGGTGCTGCCCGTCGCCAACCTCACCTTCAGGCCCTTCGCGGCGGAAGAGTTCGCGCACGGCTACCGGCTCAAGAACCTGGTGCGCCAGCTGGCGATTTCATTCGCCACGTCGAGCGTGATCGCGCTGCAGCAGCACCGGCTGGCGCTGCACGAAGTGCGCCTCGGCGAATCGGCCAACCCCGCGAACGCCAGCTTCATGCAGGCGCTGGAGTCGCTGACCCACGGTTTCGCGGCAGCCGGCCATGCGGCGGGCGAGGCGCATGCGATGGCGTTGGGCACGCTCTACCGAACGCTCGAGCAGCAGGCCACGTTCATGGCCTCGCTCGACGGTTTCACCGCGATGGCGGTGATTGCGCTGGCCGCGGGCGTGTTCGCGGCGTGGCAGAAGACGATCGACTAGACGATCGCGAAGTGCTCGGTGCCGGCAGCGAGGTCGCTGCTGCGCGCGCGCTGGCTGTTGAGCTTGATCTGCAGCCGCAGGTCGTTGGCCGAATCGGCGTTGCGGATCGCGTCCTCGAAAGTGATCGAGTGGCTCTCGAACAGGTCGAACAGCGCCTGGTCGAAGGTCTGCATGCCCAGGTTGCGGCTCTTCTTCATGATTTCCTTGATCTCGCCCACCTCGCCCTTGAAGATCAGGTCGGAAATCAGCGGCGTGTTCAGCAGCACTTCGAAAGCCGCCACGCGGCCCAGGCCGTCTTCGGTTGGCACCAGCCGCTGCGACACCAGCGAGCGCAGGTTCAGCGACAGGTCCATCAGCAGCTGCGCGCGGCGCTCTTCGGGGAAGAAGTTGATGATGCGGTCCAGTGCCTGGTTGGCGCTGTTGGCGTGCAGCGTGGCCATGCACAGGTGGCCGGTCTCGGCGAAGGCCACGGCGTGCTCCATGGTCTCGCGGTCGCGGATTTCGCCCATCAGGATCACGTCGGGTGCCTGGCGCAGCGTGTTCTTCAGCGCGGCTTCCCAGCTGTCGGTGTCGATGCCCACTTCGCGCTGCGTCACCACGCAGTTCTTGTGCGGGTGCACGAACTCCACCGGGTCTTCCACCGTCACGATGTGGCCGAACGAATTTTCGTTGCGCCAGTCGATCATCGCGGCCAGCGTGGTCGACTTGCCCGAGCCGGTGGCACCCACCAGGATGCACAGGCCGCGCTTGCTCATCGTCACTTCCTTGAGCACCTGCGGCATGCCCAGGTCGTCGATGGTCGGCAGCTTGGCGGGAATGGTCCGCAGCACCATGCCGACCTTGCCCTGCTGCACGAACGCGTTCACGCGGAAGCGGCCGATGCCGGTCGGCGAGATCGCGAAGTTGCACTCCTTGGTGCGCTCGAATTCCGCCGTCTGGCGGTCGTTCATGATCGAGCGCGTGAGCGCCAGCGTGTGCTGCGCGCCCAGCGCCTGCTGCGACACCTTGGTCACCTTGCCGTCGACCTTGATGGCCGGCGGGAAGTCGGCGGTGATGAACAGGTCGCTGCCGGCGCGGCTCACCATGAGCTTCAGGAGGTCGTTGATGAACTGGCTGGCTTGATCGCGTTCCATGATGTCTTTGCTCCGGGAGGGCTGCTGTTCGATCAGCCGGGGAAGTTTTCGGGGATCTTGGCCTTGCCTCTGGCCTCCGCAGCCGAGATGGTATTGCGCCGCACCAGTTCCGTCAGGTTCTGGTCGAGCGTCTGCATGCCCTGGCCCTGGCCGGTCTGGATGGTGGAGTACATCTGCGCCACCTTGGCCTCGCGGATCAGGTTGCGGATGGCCGGCGTGCCCAGCATGATCTCGTGCGCCGCCACGCGGCTCTGGCCGTCCTTGGTCTTGCACAGCGTCTGCGAGATCACCGCCTGCAGCGACTCCGACAGCATCGCGCGGATCATTTCCTTTTCTTCGCCCGGGAACACGTCGATGATCCGGTCGATGGTCTTGGCGGCCGACGAGGTATGCAGCGTGCCGAACACCAGGTGGCCCGTTTCGGCCGCGGTCATGGCCAGGCGGATGGTTTCTAGGTCGCGCAACTCGCCCACCAGGATGGCGTCCGGGTCTTCGCGCAGGGCGGAGCGCAGCGCGTTCGAGAACGACAGCGTCATCGGGCCCACTTCGCGCTGGTTGATCAGGCACTTCTTCGACTCGTGCACGAATTCGATCGGGTCTTCCACCGTGAGGATGTGGCCGTATTCGTTTTCGTTGAGATAGTTGACCATCGCGGCCAGCGTGGTCGACTTGCCAGAGCCCGTGGGGCCCGTCACCAGAACCAGCCCGCGCGGCTTGAGCGCCAGTTCGCCGAAAATCTTGGGCGCGTTCAGCTGCTCCAGCGTGAGGATCTTCGAGGGAATGGTCCGGAACACCGCGGCGGCGCCGCGCGCCTGGTTGAAGGCGTTCACGCGGAAGCGCGCGAGGCCGTCGATCTCGAACGAGAAGTCGACCTCCAGGAACTCTTCGTAGTGCTTGCGGTGCGTGTCGCTCATGATGTCGTACACCATCGCATGCACGCCCTTGTGGTCGAGCGCGTCGACGTTGATGCGGCGCACGTCGCCGTTTACGCGGATCATGGGCGGCAGGCCCGCGGAAAGATGCAGGTCGGAGGCTTTGTTCTTGACGCTGAATGCCAGCAGTTGGGTGATGTCCACGGGGCTCCTCGAATCGAGTTCGGTGACGTTTTGATACGATTTTGGACGATTATGACGATGATTGGCGACGACCTCCAGCAAGTAAACAACCGGATCGCGAAGGCGTGTGTAACGGCCGGCCGCGACCCCGCCGGGGTGCGGTTGCTGGCGGTGTCCAAGACCTTCGGGCCGGAGGCGGTGCGCGAGGCGCATGCGGCGGGCCAGTCGGCCTTCGGCGAGAACTACGTGCAGGAAGGGCTGGACAAGATCGAGGCATTGGCCGACCTGCGCGCCAGCCTCGAGTGGCACTGCATCGGCCCTCTGCAAAGCAACAAGACGCGGCCCGTGGCCGAGCATTTCGACTGGGTCCACAGCATCGACCGGCTCAAGATTGCCGAGCGTCTGTCGGCCCAGCGGCCTGCGCATCTGGCGCCGCTGAATGTATGCCTTCAGGTTAATGTGGACGGCGGCGCGAACAAGTCCGGCGTGACGCCTGACGAGGCATTGCCGCTCGCGCAGGCTGTGGCGGCGCTGCCACAGCTTCGGCTGCGCGGGCTCATGGCGATCCCCGAACCGGCGCCCGACTTCGCCGCGCAGCGCGAGTTGTTCCTTCGCGCGCATGCGCTCTACGAGTCGATCCGCCGCGCGGGCATCGCGTTCGACACGCTCTCGCTCGGCATGAGCGCCGACCTCGAGGCCGCCATCAGCGCCGGCAGCACGATGGTGCGCGTGGGCACCGCGATCTTCGGCGGGCGGGCGCGCAAGGCCGGCTGAGCCGCGCCGCACCGCACCACGCCGATCAGCGCAGGAAGAACAGCACGCTCATCGTCAGCCCGGTGGCGGCGATGCCGCGCCGCAGCCACACGACCGGCACCCGCCGCGCCACGCGCGCGCCCGCATAGCCGCCGAGCAGCGCGGCGCCCATCATGACCGAGGCCTCGCGCCATGCGATGAGCCCGCCCCAGGCATAAAGCGACACCGCGATCAGCGTGAGCAGCGCCGACACCTGGTTCTTCAGCCCGTTCATCGCATGCAGGTTCTTCTGTCCCAGCAGGCCGAACAACGCCAGCAGCAGGATGCCGAGCCCGCCGTTGAAATAGCCGCCGTACGCCGTGACCGCGAACACGCCGAGCATGGCCGGCGCGGGCCGCGCGGCTTCCGGCTTCTTCGACAGCGCAAGGCGCGGCCCAGCCATGAACAGGAAGGTCGCCAGAAGCAACAGCCACGGCACCACGCGGCGGAAGGTGGCGTCCGGTGTCAGCAACAGCAGCACGGCGCCGGTGCTGCCGCCGAGCAGGCACAGCAGCGCGAGCGTCAGGGCAGAGAGTCCGGGCGGCGGTTGCGTGTCGGAGCGGAAGCCCCAGGCACCCGCGATGTAGCCCGGCAGAAGCGCCAGCGTGCCCGTGGCGTTGGCACTGACCGCCGGGATGCCGGTCAGCACCAGCGCCGGCAGGGTCAGGAAGCTGCCGCCGCCGGCCACCGCGTTCAGCGCACCGGCGACGAAGGCCGCGACGACCAGCAGCGTCGTGTCGAAGAGCATGGCGCGGACCTCAGGCGAAGCCGCAGGCTTCGTCGAACGCGAGCCGCGGATGCCGCCCGAACAGCAGGGCTGCGTCGCCGTGGCCGAGGTTGCACAGGAAGTTGGTCTTCACCGTGGTGCCGCCCCAGAAGACCCGGTCGACCGCTTCCGTGTCGAAGCCCGACATCGGCCCGCAATCGAGCCCGACCGCGCGCGCCGCGAGGATGAAGTAGCCGGCCTGCAGGCTCGCGTTGCGGAACGCGGTGAGCGCCGCGTGCGCCTCCTTGCCGGGCGCGGTGAAGTGCTCGCGCATCGTGGGGTTGTGCGGAAAGAGGCGCGGCAGCTCGCGGTGGAACTCCGTGTCGAAACCGATGATGGCGGTGACGGGCGCGGTCATCGTCTTCTCGACATTGCCGGGCGACAGCAATGGCCGCAGCCGTTCGCGGCCTTCGTCGGTGCGCACGAAAAGCACGCGCATCGGCGAGCAGTTGGCGGAGGTCGGGCCCCACTTCACCAGCTCGTAGACCTGGCGCAGCTGCGCTTCGCTGACCGGGCGCGGCAGCCAGCCGTTGTGGGACCGGGCCTGCCGGAAGAGGGTGTCGA
Organism: Variovorax paradoxus; assembly: GCF_022009635.1. Taxonomy (NCBI): domain Bacteria; kingdom Pseudomonadati; phylum Pseudomonadota; class Betaproteobacteria; order Burkholderiales; family Comamonadaceae; genus Variovorax; species Variovorax paradoxus. The sequence continues at coordinate 6,515,999 of NZ_CP091716.1, read as the reverse complement.
GGGCGCTGTCGGAAATCATGGGGTCGTCGTGTCGAAGGTCTGCATCAGGCGCAGCGCGGCCGTGGCGATGGCGCCGCCGGGCTGCGTCAGTGCGTCCAGGATCGTGAAGTGGTGGAGGCCAGGGCATGAGACATGGCCCGCGTGCACGTGCCGCCAGCTTTCGCGAATGGCCTCGTACTGCGCATGGAAGCCCGGGTTCTCGTCGTCGCCGAGCGCGGTGAGCAGCGGCGCGCCGGTGAGCGGCTTCAACAACGCGGGGCTCAATGCCGGCACGCTGCGCGGCGTGAAGCCCGTGGCCTCCACCACCGACGTCACATGCAGCAGCGGGCGCAGGTCGTAGAGCGCGCTCACGCACACCGCGGCGGCAACCTCCGGTTCGGTCGCGAGCAGCATCGCGGCAAGGTGTCCGCCGGCGGAATGCCCGCAGGCGAACAGCCGGCCGGCGGGCGCGTTCCATTCGGCGTGGTGCCTTGCGAGCCAGCGGGCCGCGCGGCGCACTTGCGCGACGATGGTCTCCACGTCCACGGCCGGGCACAGCGCATAGTTGACGACCGCCACCGCATAGCCGGCCGACGTGAACGGCGGCGCGACGATGGATGCGTCGGACTTGTCGAGCGAGCGCCAATAGCCGCCGTGGATGTACATCAAGGTGCCGCGCGGGCGCCCCTGCGGCAGGAACAGGTCGAGTTTCTCCATCGCATGCGGGCCGTACGCGATGTCGAGCCGGCAGGCCGCCGATGCACGCACCGCGGCCGACGCGTGCGCCCAGCCGTCGAAGATGCGCTGGTAGTGCGGTATGGCAAGGCGCGCGTTGTACAGCCGCTCGCCTTCCGGCAGCGGCATGCCGTCGGTGGTCATGCCGGCGTCAGGCGGTGGCTGCGATGCGCTTGACCACGGCCTCGAGGTCGGCGCGCAGCTTCTCGGGCAGCGCTGCGACCGGCGGGCGCGTCGGTCCGGCGCCGCGGCCCGCGAGGGTCATGGCCTCCTTGATGACCACCGGGAACGAACCCCAGGCCCAGGCCGCGCGCAGCGGCGCGAACACGTTCGACAAACGCAGCGCCTCTTCGTGGTTGCCGGCGCGCAGCGCGTCGTACATGCGCACCATGAGCTCCGGAAAGACGTTGGCGGCCGGCGAGATGGTGCCCTGCGCGCCGTGGAACATCATCGACAGCGCGATGGTGTCGCGGCCCGAGAACAGCAGCGCGGGGCGCGGCGCAGTCAGCAGGTATTCGATCGACTGCGTGAGGTCGCCGCCCGAGTCCTTCATGCCCACGATGTTGTCGGCTGCCCGCATGCAGCGAGCGAGCGTGGCCGGCAGCACGTTGACGCTGGTGCGCGGCGGGTTGTTGTAGAGCATCACCGGCAGCTTTGTCGCGCGCGCCACGGCGGTGTAGTGCGCGACCAGCTCGTCCTGCGTGGGCTGCACGAAGTAGGGCGTGATCACCAGCGCCAGGTCGGCGCCCATGGCTTCGGCCGCCTGTGTGAGCGCGATGGCGTCGCGCGTGGTGGCGCCGCCGGTGCCCGCGTACAGCGGCACACGGCCGTCGATGGCGCGCATCGACAGCTCCAGCAGGCGGATGTGCTCGTCGCGCTCGAGCGCGAAGAACTCGCCCTGGCTGCCGGCCACCGAGATGCCGTGCACGCCGGCCTTGATGTAGCTCTCGATCAGCTCGCCCACGCGGCCCTCGTCGAGCCGGTGGTCCGCGGTGAAGGGGGTGGCCATGGCCGGCACGACCCCGTGGAATTTCGATGTGTTCAAGAAAATGGCTCCGGAAAATTGAAGTCGTCGGGCGCGTCAGTCCACGCCCATCAGGTGGCCCAGCTGCACCACGTAGTGGCCGAAGGCGGCCGCCTCCTTGGTGGTGCGCGGATCGCGCGGGCGCGGCAGGTCGATGCGGATGTCCTCGATCACGCGGCCCGGCCGCTCGGACATCACCAGCACGCGGTCCGACAGGAACACCGCCTCCGAGATGCTGTGCGTGATGAGGATCACCGTCTGCCGCATCTCCTGCCACAGGCGCAGCAGCTCGACGTTGAGCTGGTCTCGCGTGAGCGCGTCCAGCGCGCCGAAGGGCTCGTCCAGCAGCAGCACCTTGGGGCGCATCACCAGGATCTGCCCGAGCGCCGCGCGCTGGCGCATGCCGCCGGAAAGCTCGTGCGGATAGTTGCGGCGGAACTTCTCGAGCTTCAGGATCGGCAGCAGCGCCTCGACGCGCTCGTCGATGTCCTTCTTCGGCAGCTTGCGCACCTCGGCCGCGAGGCGGATGTTGGCCTCCACGGTTTCCCAGGGCAGCATGTTGTGCGTCTGGAAGACCACGCCCACGTCGTCGGACATCTGCGTCTGCGAGTGGCCCAGCACGCGCACGTCGCCGCCCGCGTCGGGCTGGATCAGCCCGGCCACCATGCGCAGCAGCGTGCTCTTGCCGCAGCCGCTCGGCCCGAGGATCGAGACGAACTCGCCGCGCGGCACGCTGAAGTCCACCTGCTCCAGCGCCCGCACGCCCTGGCGCGCGTCGAAGGTCTTGGCAACCCCGCGCACGCTGATGGCCGCGGCCATGGCGCCGGCCGCGGCCTCGCCGGTTGCGACGGCGCCAGGCTTCACTTCTTCGCTCCGACCCATCCGCCTTCGGAGATGTCGAAGACCACGCCGTCGAGGTCGCGGAACTTCATCTCGTAGTAGAGGCTTTTCTTGTCGTGCGGCAGGTCCATGAAGAAGGTGCCTCCGTTGTCCTCGATGGTCTTGCGCTGCGCGTCGAGGTCGTCGCACCAGAAGCCGAAGTGGTGCGTGCCGATCCAGTCCTTGCCGCGCTCCAGGCCTGCCGCTTCGTCGGTCTTGTAGTTCAGCAGCGCCAGGCAGATGGTGCCGTCCGAGAGGTACACGCCGTCGGCGATGGGCGAGTGCGTGGGCTCGACGATGGTGAGCCCGAAGACCTCGCTGTAGAACTTGGCGGCCTTGTGCGGATCGGGAACCGCGACGGCGATGTGGCGTAGTTTGGCCATGGGAATGTCTCCTGGAGTTGAAATAAGAAAGAGAAAAAGAGAAGGTTCAGAGCCCGCGCCACCAGACGCGCTTGGCGGCCAGCTCGACCAGCACGTAGAGCAGCCCGGCAACGGCGGAGATCACCACCAGCGCCGCGAACAGGTAGTCGGTGCGCGCATTGGCGTTGGCCTCGAGGATGAGATGGCCGAGCCCGCGCTCCGAGCCCACGAACTCGCCCACGATGGCGCCGATGACGGCCAGCGGCATCGCCGACTTGCAGCCGTCCATGATCGACGGCAGCGCCGAGGGCACGTACAGGCGGCGGAACGTGGTCCACGCCGGCGCGCGGATGGCGCGGAAGTGCTCGACCAGATGCGCCGGCGTGCCGGCCAGCCCGCCCATGGTGGCGATCACCACCGGGAAGAAGGCGAACAGGAAGGCCATCAGGATCTTGGAGGTGTCGCCGTAGCCGAACCAGATCACCATCAATGGCGCCAGCGCGATCTTGGGCAGGCCCTGGAACACGACGATCAGCGGATACAGCATGCGCCGCACCACCGGCACCGCGTGGATGGCCAGCCCCAGCAGCACGCCGCCGATCGCGGCCAGCGCGAAGCCGGCCAGCACTTCCTGCGTCGTGACCCACGACTGCGCGAGCAGCGCCATGCGGTTGCTCCACAGGCTGTCGAGCACCTGCGACAGCGGCGGCAGCAGGTAGCGCTTGATGCCGAACACGTCGACCGACTTCTCCCAAAGTACGGCCAGCACGATGAAGAGCAGCGCGGGGTCGATGAAGCGCCGCCAAGCTTCGGAACGCGGCACGGGTTGGTTCATTTGTCTTGTCTCCGGATCTCTGTTTTCTTGTCGTCGTCTTCTTTTCTTGTGTTGCCGCGCGGCGCTCAGCGCCTGGGGCCCCAGTCGGGCGGCGGCACCACGAACTTGTCGAAGTGCCACTGGTCGAAGGCCGCCAGGTCGTTCTTCCACACGCGCGGCGTGTAGGGCTCTTCGGGCGTGACCTGCACCATCTCGGCGTAGAACTCGCAGTAGTTGCCGTCGGGGTCCTTGAACACCAGGAACAGGTTTTCGCCGGGGCCGTGCTTGCCGATGCCGCGCACGATGTCCACGCCTTTTTCCTGCAGGTAGCGCGCGGCCTCCTCGATCTCGGCGAGCGAGCCGAGCTGGTAGGAGAAGTGCTCCAGCCCGGGGCGGCCCGGCGTGTAGGTGGCGCCGTGCTGCGGATCGCCCGGCGGGATCTGCGCGAGCGCGAGGTCGTGATGGTCGTGGCCGCAGCGCAGGAACGCCATCTGGTCCTCGATGTGGTCGGACACCTCGAGGCCGACGATCTCCGTGTAGAAGCGCACCGAGGCCTGCAGGTCGCGCACGTTGAGCACGACGTGGCCGAGGCGTTGGGGGCGGGGGCGTCGGGCCATCGCGGATTCCTTCATGTTCATGGCGTCAGCATTTCGTTGGTGTAGGTGTCCTGCGGCTTCACCTTGCCGTTCAGGCCGAAGGCCTTGTCGACGAACTGCACGGTGTTGCGCATGCGGTCTTCGCGCAGGTAGCCCATGCCGTTGGCCTTGGCCTGCGGATCGACCAGCAGGTCGGCCATGTCCCTGATCTGGGCCAGTGCCACGGCGCGGTCGGTGGTGGGGAAGGCCTTGACCATGAGGTCGGCCGCTTTTTCAGGGTTGGCGAGCGCGTAGGCATAACCGCGGTACGACGCGCGCAGGAACTTCTTCACCACGTCGGGCCGCTTGCCGATCACGTCCTCGCTGGTGGCGAAGCCGCTGCCGTAGGCGTCGAGGCCGAAGTCGCTGTATTCGATCCAGCCGAGCTTCACGCCGGCGGCGTTGGCCTGCTTCTGCGTGACGGCGCGGTTGCTCGCGCGCCAGCATTCGGCCAGGTCGATGCGGCCTTCGATGAGCGAGGCGTCGACCACCGCCGGGTCCATGCGCAGCAGCCGGATGCTGTCCTTGGGCTGGCCGTTCTGCTCGAGCCAGGCCGGCACCACGTTGTGCACCGGCGATGCCGAGCCGCCGCCGAGCACCAGCCCTTTCATGTCGGCCGGCGTCTTCGGCTGGTGGCGTTTGGTGTCGAAGCAGATGCCGGCCGGCCAGCGCGTGTTGAGCGCGCCGACCATGCGGATCTTTCCGCCGTTGGCGCGGTTGAGCACGAGGCTGATCGGGTCGACGTAGCCGAACTCGAACTGCCCTTGGTCGAGCTCGTTGGCCGTGCGGTTGCCGCCGTAGCCGCGCACGATGGTGGCGTCCAGGCCCAGTTCGCGGAAGAAGCCCTGCTCCTTCGCGACGATCACGCCCACCGAGCTGCCCTGCGGCAGCCAGGCCATGTTGTAGGTGATCTTTTCCTGCGCGGCGGCGGGGCCCGCGGCGCCGAACAGCGCCGCCGCGGCAATGCCCGTCAGGGCGCGCGCGAAAGCGGCGGCGAATCCTCTGCGAGGTGAATGCATGTTGTCTCCATACGTTGTTGTCGTTGTCTCTCAAGGCACGGGCCGGGTGGTCCCGGCTCCGGTGCCTGCGCTCAGACGCGCTCTGCCTGCACCTGGTTGGACAGCCGGCCGATGCCTTCGATGCTCGCGACCAGCTTGTCGCCCGCATTCAGGTAGACGCCGCGGCCCATGCCCACGCCCGTGGGCGTGCCGGTGGCGATCACGTCGCCAGGTTCGAGCGTGACGATGGTCGACAGGTAGGCGATCTGCTCGCGCACGGTCCAGATCATGTTGGCGGTGCTGTCCTGCTGCATCGGCTCGCCGTTGACGTCCAGGCGCATGTTCACCGCCTGCGGATCGGGGATCTGCCATGCCGGCACCAGCCAGGGGCCGATGGGCGCGAAGGTGTCGTGGCACTTGCCCTGGAACCAGTCGTGCTTGAACGGGTAGTCGCCGCGGATGTTGAGGTCGCGCGCCGAGATGTCGTTGACGATGGTGTAGCAGGCCACCGCGTCGAGCGCGTCTTCCACGGACACGCGGCGGCAGCGCTTGCCGATGACCGCGGCCAGTTCGACTTCCCAGTCGAGCTTGCTGGTCTCGGGCGGCATCTGGATGGTCTCGCCGTCGCCGATGACGGTGTTTGACAGCTTCAGGAACATGTAGGGCTTGCTCTGCGACTTGGCCGCCAGCACCGTGCCCATTTCGTTGGCGTGCGAGGCGTAGTTGGAGGCCGCGCAGAAGATGCGGTTGGGCACGTAGGGCGCGGCCACGGCCGAGGCGCCGCCTTGCACCGGCCGAATCGCGCCGGACGCCGCGAGCGACGCGGCCACCGGCGTGGCGTCGCGCAGCCAGCCCTGGGCGGTGCTCCAGTCCCGGAGCATGGCTTCCACGCCGCCCGAAAGCCAGTCCGGCGATGCAGGCGGCAAGCCCGCGGCCAACGCGGCCTCCAGGTCGTAGAGCTGGCTGTCGATCACCAGGGAGGGGGCGAGCCGGTCGGCGCGGCGGTAGGTGGCAAGTGCGATCCAGGACATTCGATGACTCCTATTTTTTGATTGAACGAAATCCGTGAACTGTATTTTGCATTCAGTATCTGCAAATTGTGTGCAATTTTATGTTCTCGTGTTCAAAGAGGTCAAGAATTTGTGGTGGAAGGGGCAAAGCGGGTGCGGCGAGGGCGCAAGGACGCATCGCCGGGCAAGCCGGCGATGAAGAAAGGGAGGACAGGGCGCCCGAGGGGCGCGTGCGCGTGTGCGAGGGAGCCGGGCATGCGCCGGCAGATGTCAGGCGGCTGCGCCGGAGGGCGTGCTTCGGCCGCCGTTGCCGAAGTGCTGCAGCACGTTCATGGCCGAGTTTGCCGCGTGGCTGTGCATGGCCGCGGCGGCGGCGTCGCCGTCATGGGCGAGCAGGGCGGCGACCAGCGCCTCGTGTTCCACGTGCGAATGTTGCAGGCGGTTTTCCGCCACGAAGAAGCCGCGCGAGCGGAACGGTGCCAGGCGCTGGCGCAGGCCGAGCGCGAGGTCCTGCAGCGTCTTGTTGCGGGCGCCGGCGTAGATGAGCGCGTGGAATTCCTCGTTCAGCTCGGCGTAGGCCTTGGCGTCGCCGCCGGCGGCGGCCTTGGCGGCCTGCTGGTGGACGAACTCGATGCGCTTGCGCTCCGAGGGCGCGGCGCGCAACGCGCACAGCTTGGCGCACAGCGCCTCGATCTCGCCGGAAGCCTCGAACAGGCCGTCCAGGTCGGCCGGTGCCATGGCCGCGACCGAGAAGCCGCGCCGCGGCAGGTGCTCGACCAGCCGGGTCGACGCCAACTGGCGCAGCGCATCGCGTACGGGGCTGCGCGAGACGCCGAAGCGCGTGGCGATCGATTGTTCGTCCAGCCGCTCGCCGGGCTGGAAGCGGTGAAGCACGATTTCTTCTGCAAGGCGGTCCGAAATCGTCTGGGACAGCGTTTTTCCGGGCTCGTTTTCCATGGGGGCTGCTTCTCTGGCGCGACAGGCATCGTCGGGATTCCTGCCGAATTGTCGACAATATTTTATTGTCGCATACAACTTTCGCCCGTTGTTACAGCCCCAGCGGCAGCCGCGCGCTGCTCTTCACTTCTTCCATCACGGCGTAGGTTCGCGTCTCCCGCACGCCGGGCAGCTGCCAGAGGACGGTGCCGGCGAAGTCGCGGTAGGCGGCCATGTCGGCCATGCGGGTCTTGAGCAGGTAGTCGAAGCCGCCCGCGACCATGTGGCATTCCATGATCTCGTCGCGCACCTGAACCGCCGCCTTGAACTGCTCGAACACGTTGGCCGTGGTGCGGTCGAGCAGCACTTCGACGAACACCGTGAAGCCCCGGCCCAGCTTGTGCGGATCGAGCCGCGCCTCGTAGCCGAGGATGAAGCCGTCGCGCGTGAGCCGCTGCACGCGCGCCAGCACCGCGGTGGGCGACAGCGCCACCGCCTCCGCCAGCTTGAGGTTGGTGATGCGGCCGTCTTCCTGGAGGATCTTCAGCAGGCGCAGATCGATGCGGTCAAGGTCGAGCATCGGAGGATTATCCGGCTCCCGCATCGATTTCTCGCGAAAGATGCGGCCTGTGAGAGCCGGCTATAGGAGATAGATCCAAGGAAATGTCCTTGGCCTACCCAATGCCTACCCTTGTCCGGATCAGCGCAGCGTGGTGCCCGGCTGCGCCTGGGCCTGCGCCGCCGCCTTGCGGCTGCTGTAGTCGGCGGCGGCCTGGCGGTAGCCCGGCTGCGCGGCATCGGCCCCGGCCTCGCCGTTCTGCTTGGCCGCCAGGCCCGACTGCAGCCACAGGCGCGTGTCGGCCGCCACGGCGGCGCGCGTGTTCGTCGAGACCGCGGCGGGTGCCTGCGCGATGGCGTCGGTGTAGCCCTGCGTCGGCGCGGCCTTCAGCCATTGCTGCGCGTCGGCGGTCACCGCGGCGCGGGTGGTGGAAGAGGCCAGCGGCACCGGACGCGGATCGCCCTCGGCGTAGTTGCCGGCAAAGCTGGGTGCGGCGGCGGCGCCCAGCAGGGCGGCAACGGCGGTGGTGGCCAGCAGGCGGGCGGTGGACGATGGCTTCTTCATTCGTAACTCCTTGAAGTGGTTGCTTGCGTGTTGATCAGCGAGGTCAACTCTACGAAGCGCATCCGCCGGATCGATAACCCGTCGATGACGGTTTTGTCATGTACGCCCGCGCCCTCGCGCGAGGCGGCCTAACGTCTCTTGCATAACCGCCAGCGCGGCGCGCATAAGCCATGGCGCAACGCGCGGCACAGGTCTATCGTTGCGGGCACCCGTTCAACCAAGGGATCTCTCATGAGCGAAAAACTCTCCTTCGTCAGCCCGACCGCCAACAGCCCGTGGGGCACCTATCTTTCGCAGGTCGACCGCGTCGTGCCGTACCTCGGCCCGCTGGCCCGCTGGGTCGAAACCCTCAAGCGCCCCAAGCGCGCGCTCATCGTCGACGTGCCGATCGAAATGGACGACGGCACCATCGCCCACTTCGAGGGCTATCGCGTGCAGCACAACATGAGCCGCGGCCCGGGCAAGGGCGGCGTGCGCTTCCACCCCGACGTCACGCTCGAAGAAGTGATGGCCCTGTCGGCCTGGATGACCATCAAGACCGCCGCCGTCAACCTGCCGTACGGCGGTGCCAAGGGCGGCATCCGCGTCGACCCCAAGAAGCTGTCGCTGCAGGAGTTGGAGAAGGTCACTCGCCGCTACACCAGTGAGATCGGCATCATCATCGGCCCGCACACCGACATTCCCGCGCCTGACGTCAACACCAACGCGCAGATCATGGCGTGGATGATGGACACCTACTCGATGAACGTCGGCGGCACCGCCACCGGCGTCGTCACCGGCAAGCCGCTGCACCTGGGCGGATCGCTCGGCCGCGTGAAGGCCACCGGCCGCGGCGTGTTCGTCACCGGCCGCGAAGCCGCGCGACGCCTGGGCATGGACCTGCGCGGCGCGCGCATCGCGGTGCAGGGCTTCGGCAACGTGGGCTCGGTCGCGGCCGAGCTCTTCGTCGAGGCGGGCGCCAAGGTCGTGGCGGTGCAGGACCACACCGGCACCATCGTCAACAGCAACGGCCTCGACCTGGCCAAGCTGATCCCCGTGGCCAACAAGGAAGGCGTGGTCGCCTTCAAGGCCGGCGGCGACATCGTGCCGAACGAAGACTTCTGGAACACGCCCTGCGACATCCTGATCCCGGCCGCCCTCGAAGGCCAGCTCACCGCCGAGCGCGCGCAGAAGACCACCGCCAAGCTGGTGCTCGAAGGCGCCAACGGCCCCACCGTGCCGCAGGCCGACGACATCCTCGCCGAGCGCGGCGTGCTGGTGGTGCCCGACGTGATCTGCAATGCCGGCGGCGTGACCGTGAGCTACTTCGAATGGGTGCAGGACTTCTCGTCCTTCTTCTGGGACGAGGACGAGATCAACGTGCGCCTCGACCGCATCATGATGAACGCGCTCAACCAGATCTGGGACACGGCGGACAAGCACAAGATCCCGCTGCGCACCGCGACGTACGCGGTGGCTTGCGAGCGCATCCTGATGGCTCGTCAGGAACGCGGTCTGTATCCCTGATCTTTTTTGCGCCCGGCGGCGCTACGCTCGGGGGATGAGCACCACCCCCGCGCAGAAACTCCCTCCACTTCCTGCGGACAGCGCCGCCCGCCTGCAGGCCCTCATGTCCAGCGGCCAGCGCAAGCTGCTGGGCCTCGTCGGCGCGCCCGGCGCGGGCAAGTCCACGCTCGCGGCGGCGTTGCTCGCGCTGGCGGGCGCCGACCGCGCCCAGGTCGTCCCCATGGACGGCTTCCACCTCGCCAACGTCGAGCTGCAGCGCCTCGGCCGCGCCGACCGCAAGGGCGCGCCCGACACCTTCGACAGCGCAGGCTATGTCGCGCTGCTGCAGCGCCTGCGCGAGCAGCGGCCCGACAGCGACATCGTCTACGCGCCCGAATTCCGCCGCGAGATCGAGGAGCCGGTGGCTGGCGCCATCGCGGTGCTGCCGACGACGCAACTGGTCATCACCGAAGGCAACTACCTGCTGCACGACGCCGGCCCCTGGGCCGGCGCGGCGGCGATGCTCGACGAGGTCTGGTACGTGGACATCGACGACGCGCTGCGTGAAGAGCGGCTGGTGCGGCGCCACCAGCAGTTCGGCCGCAGCGCTGAGGAAGCGCGGGCCTGGGTCGCCAGTACCGATGCGCCCAATGCCCGGCTGATCGCGGCGACGCGGGTGCGCGCCCACCACGTGCTGCCCTGGGCCTGACCGGGCCCGCGGTGAAAACTTTCGTGCCGGGCAGGGAACGCCGGCGCGCCGCCGCGCTCGAAGCCTTGCCGGCACGGGCGCCGGTTAGCATTCGCCGCTCCATGCCGTTCATGCACCCCAATCACTTCCGTTTTCTTCGCGCGCCGGCCCTCTGGCTGGGCCTGTCGTCCGCTCTCCTGTTGGCCGGCTGCGGCAGCACCGGTTCACGCGGCGTCAACTACGAGCCCGAGGCCTTCGGCTCGACCACCACCCACACCCGCGACTACCAGGCGACCGAGGCCGAGACCTGCGAGGCCGCGCGCCGCGCACTGCTGAGCCAGGGCTACATGATCACGGCGGCCAACGCCGACCTCGTGACCGGCCGCAAGAGCTTCCAGCCGGCGGCAGAGGTGCATGTGGAGGTCGAGTTCCGCGTGGTCTGCGCGCGCGAGAGCACCCGCGGCGGCGGCAAGGCCAGCAAGAACACCGTGGCCTTCGCGACGGCGCTGCAGGACCGCTACGGCATCAAGAAGGTCAACAACTCGGCGAGCCTTGGCGTGGGCGCGATCGGCTCGCTCTCGCTGCCGTTCGCCGGCAGCGACGACGCGATGGTCAAGGTCGCGAGCCAGACGCTGACCGACGAGCGCTTCTACGACCGCTTCTTCGCGCTGCTCGATCGCTTCCTCGAAGGCCCGGAAGACGAGGCCGATGCGCCCCAGGAAGAAAAGCCCGAGAAACCGGCCGCGGCCCCGTTGCCCGCCGAAGGGCCTGCCACCACCTACCCCGTGAACTCGTCGCCGAACCGGGGCTGAGCCAGGGCCGGGCCGGCATCGGTCGCCAAATAATAAGATGAGTCTTACAATCCGGGCATGGCTTCGACCTCCCCGGATCCGGCGCAATGCGCCACGCGTCTTCGCAACTCCGTCGCGCTGCTGTCGCGGCAACTGCGCAGCGGCAGCGCCACGCCCGAGGGGCCGAGCGTGGCCAAGCTCAGCGTGCTGGGCCAGTTGCACCGGCACGGCCCCAACACCTCGACCGCGCTGGCGGCGCTGGAGCGCGTCAAGCCGCAGTCGCTGACGCGGCTGCTGGCCGAACTCGAAGCCGAAGACTGGATCGCGCGCGCGCCGCATCCCAGCGACGGCCGCCAGTCGGTGCTGTCGCTCACGCCCGAAGGCACGAAGCGGCTGAAGGCGATCATGCGGTCGCGTGAATCGGCGCTGACCGAGGCGATCGGCGCCACGCTGGACGCGGAGCAGCGTGCCGTGCTGCTGCAGGCCTGCGAACTGATCGACGGCCTCAGCGCCACGCTGGCGCTCCTCGATGCTTCCGGAGCGACGAAGCCATGAACGCCGCGCCCGCGCTGCAACACTTCACGGGACTCTGGCGCCACGGCCGCTGGCGTCCCGGCGTGCAACTGGCGGGCGCGGTGGCGCTTGCCTGGATCGTTTCCGTCGCGCTGCACCTGCCGGAGAGCTTCTGGGCCGTGATGAGCGTGCTGATCGTCATGCGGCCGAGCGCCGGCTCCACGCTCGACGCCGGCTGGGACCGCGTGCGCGGCACCGCGGCCGGCGCGCTGTGCGGCCTGGCGGGCGTCTACCTGCAGCACCACGGCGTGCCGGTGCTGCCGGTCACGCTGGCCGTCGTCATGCTGCTGGCCTTTGCCGGCGCGGCGGTACCGGGCCTGCGCAGCGCGCCCGTGGCGGCGCTGATCATCCTGTCGGCCGGCGGCATTCCCGGCCACTCGGCATTGCAGGTGGCGGTGCTGCGCATGGTGCAGATCGGCATCGGCGTGGGGGTGGCGCTGGCGGTCTCGACGGTCATGTCCGAGTACCACGCGGGCGCGCGCTTCGACGAAGGCTGCGCCGCCTTGCTGCGCGGCATCGCCAAGCGCATGGCGGGCACGCCCCGGCCCGCCGATGCAGAAAAGGAACGCATCGACGCCGGCACGCGCGCGGCGCTGGGACGGCTGGCCCTGCTGGCGGGCAGCGCCGACCTGGAGGCGCGATGGTGGCGGCGCGGTGCGACGGCGGGCACGAGCCGCACCTACCGCAACAGGGCGCGGCTGGCGGCGCGCATCTTCCAGGATGCGGTCGTGCTGGACCGCGTGCTGCGGCTGGCGAAGGGCGATGAGGCAGCCGACCCGTTCCGACAAGATGCGGCGCGGGCGGCCGGCAAAGCCATCGCCGGCATGGCCGACGCGCTCGCGGGCACGGTCGTTTCGCCGGACCTCGCCGAACTCGACCGCTGCGCGCAAGCCGCGCACGGCACCTTGCCGAATGCAATGCTCGCCGCGCCGCTGAACCTGCTGCTCGACGACCTGCGGCATCTGCAGCGCACGCTCGAACCCGCCCGCCAGGGCCCGCCCGGCCCCGGCTGAGACTTCGATTGACCCTAGAATCTTCCGGAAATCAATCGTTTCGGAGAGGGACGGGCATGGAAGACCAGTCGCAGGACGCGCGCTATGCGCCGCCGCAATCCCATGTGGAAGACGTGCAGCAGACCGGCCAGCCGCAGCCGGGCGAGCTCGCGACGCGCGGCAGGCGCTTCCTGGCGGCCATGCTCGACGGCGGCATCGCAATCGGCGTGCTGTGGCTGCTGTCGATGTTCACGCCCTACGACGTCTGGAGCGACGACGGCCGCAGCCTCTGGACGCCGCGCCTCGCCGACACCGCCGTCGGCATCCTGGTCTACCTCGTGCTGCACGGCTATCTGCTGGCCACGCGCGGCCAGACCATCGGCAAGGCGCTGCTCAAGATCCGCATCGCTCGGCCCGACGGCTCCAAGCCGTCCATCGGCCGCATCCTCGGCCTGCGCGAGAGCCTGCTGTTCCTGCTGAACATCGTGCCGATGATCGGGCAGGTCTTCGTGCTGGTCGACAGCCTGTTCATCTTCCGTGCGTCACGCCGCTGCCTGCACGACCAGATCGCCGATACGGTCGTGCTGCAGGCCTGAGCGTTCGTGCGCCTCGACACCCTCTACACCGCCGAGACCCCGGAAGGCATCGCGCTCTCGCTGCGCCCGGCCGGGCTGGTCGCGCGCGGGCTGGCGTACCTGATCGACTTCGCGATCCGGCTCGGCATCTTCGTCGGCATCTCCATCGCGGTCGGCATGCTGGGCAAGATGGGCTTCGGCATCCTGCTGGTCGCGTACTTCTGCCTGGAGTGGTTCTACCCCGTGGTCTTCGAGCTCACGCGCGCTGCGGCCACGCCCGGCAAGCGCGTGATGGGCCTGCGCGTGGTGATGGACTCCGGCCTGCCGGTGACGCCCGCCGCCTCGCTCACCCGCAACCTGCTGCGCGCGGCCGATTTCGTGCCTTCTTTCTACGGCGCGGGCATCGTCTCGATGCTGTGGCGGCGCGACAGCAAGCGGCTGGGCGATCTGGCCGCCGGCACGCTGGTGGTGTTCAGCGACCAGGTGAGCCTGCACGGCGGCGTGCCCGCCGCCGAGCCGCAGGCGCCCGCACGGCCGCTGTCCGCGCGCGAGCAGATGGCCGTCGTCTCATGGGCCGGCCGCGCGACGCGCCTGACGCCCGAGCGCTTCGACGAACTCGCCCGCATCGCGCAGCCGGTGCTGGGCCCCGACACTTCCGCGGGCGGCGGCGCTTCCGCGTCGCAGCGCCTGCTGGGCGTGGCGCAATGGGTGCTGGGCCGGCGCGGCGCAGCGGATGCACGAGGGAGCACGACGCGATGACGCCGCTGGATTTCGAAGCCGCCTACGCGCCCCTGTGGACCGAACTCGAAGCCGTCATCGGCGCGGCCGAGACCAAGCGCAAGTTCGACGGCGCCCGCCTCGCCACGCTGTACCGCCGCGTGTGCGAGCACCTTGCGCTGGCGCAGGCCAGGGCCTATCCGATCCACCTCACGCAGCGGCTCGAAAGCCTGACCCAGAGCGCGCACCGGCTGATCTACCGCCAGCACGACTACGGCCTGGGGCGCTTCGCCCGGCTGGCGCTGATCGACTTTCCCGAAGCGGTGCGGGCGCACCGCGTGTACCTGTGGGTGTCGGCGCTGATGTTCGTGGTGCCGCTGCTGGTGGCCGGCTGGGCCGCCTGGCGCGACCCGGGCTTCATCCTGCACCTGCTCGACGCCGACAACGTGCAGCAGTTCGACGCGATGTACAGCGACGACGCCGATGCCTTCGGCCGCACCCGCAGCGCCGGCGACGACTGGCAGATGTTCGGCTTCTACGTGATGCACAACATCGGCATCGGCTTTCGCTGCTTCGCGGCCGGCATCTTCGCGGGCGTGGGCAGTGCTGCGCTGGTGGTGTTCAACGGCATCCAGATCGGCGCGGTCGGCGGCTACCTGATCAGCGCGGGGCATGCGCAGAACTTTCTTTCCTTCGTCGTCACGCACTCGGCCTTCGAACTCACGGCCATCGTGCTGGCCGGCGCGGCCGGGCTGCGGCTGGGCTACGCGTGGATCGCGCCCGGGCGCCACACCCGGCTCGAAGCCCTGCGGCTGGCCGCGCGCCATGCGGTGGTGATCGTCTACGGCGTCATCGGGCTGCTGCTGATCGCCGCCGCGGTAGAGGCCTTCTGGTCTTCGGCGCGCTGGATCGCGCCGGCCGTGAAGTACGGCGTGGGCGGTGCCTGCTGGGTGCTGGTGCTGGCGTATCTGGGCTGGCAGGGGCGGCCGCGCGGCGGTGCCGAAGCGGCTGCGCCAAAGGAGTCCGGCCATGCAGGTTGACGGCCTGGCCATCGCGCTGCGGCCACGCCCCATGGCCGAGGCCGCGGACCTGGGCGCGCAGCTCGTGCGCAGCCATGCGCGCTCGGTCTGGCGCACCTTCCTGCCGGTGTACGTGGTCACCGTGCTGCTGGCCTTCTGCACCGTCGAGATCGCGGGTTGGCTGCCCAGCCTGCTGATCTTCTGGCTCAAGCCCTGGCTCGACCGCAGCCTGCTCTTCGTGCATTCGCGCGCCGTGTTCGGGCAGGAAACACGCTGGGCCGACCTGTGGCAGAACCGCCGCGCCGTGTGGGGCGGGCAACTGCTGCGCACGCTGCTGTGGCGGCGGCTGTCGCCCTGGCGCTCGTTCACCCAGGCCATCGACCAGCTCGAAGGCCAGCGCGGCGGCGCGCGAGGCAAGCGGCGCGCGCAGTTGCTGCGCGGGCGCCGTGGCGCGGCCACGGGCATGCAACTGGTGTTCGCGAACGTGGAGATGGCGCTCGATGTGTGCCTGCTGTCGCTGCTGTTCTGGTTCGCGCCGGAAGGCAGCACGCGCGAACTGTTCGGCTGGCTCACGCAATCGGACGCGCCGCTGCAGAGCCTGCTGGCTGCCGGGGCCTACGCCATCGTCGTCGGCGTGCTGGAGCCGTTCTACGTGGGCGCCGGTTTTGCGATGTACCTGAACCGACGGGTCGAGCTCGAAGCCTGGGACATCGAACAGGAGTTCCGCCGTGGGTTCCGGTGACATCCGCCGATGGTTGTTCGCCGCCGTGCTGGCCGTGTGCTGCGCGGCCGGCGCAAGCTCGGCCTCGGCCGACACGGCCCCGACGCGCGAGCAGGTCAGGGCGGCCGCCGAGAAAGTGCGCGCCGACCCGAACATGCCCGGCGTCAAGACCGAGAAGAAGCTGCGCTTCAAGGAGCGCGACGACGACGAGGAAGAAGAGCCCGAGAAGAAGACCGACAGCCTCGACTGGCTGCGCGACTTCGTGAAGGCCGTGGCCGAAGGCGCGCGCTGGCTCATCTGGGGGCTGGCCGCGCTGGCGCTGGCGTGGCTGGTCATTCGCATCCGCCGCTGGGCGCAAGTGCGTGCCGGCGGCGCGCGGCCCGGCAAGGCGCCGCTGCCCAGCCATGTCGGCAGCCTCGACATCCGGCCCGAGAGCCTGCCCGACGATGTCGGCAATGCCGCCGCGGCGCTCTGGCAGCGCGGCCAGCACCGGCCGGCGTTGTCGCTGCTGTACCGCGGCGCGCTGTCGCGCCTCGTGCATGCGCACGGCGTGCCGGTGCGCGCCGCGAGCACCGAGGGCGAGTGCGTGGCCCTGTCCGCGGCCCGGCTGCGGCCGGAGGCGCAGGCCTTCTTCGCGCGGCTGGTCGATGCCTGGCAACTGGCGGCCTACGGCGGGCGCCTGCCTTCCACCGCGCAGGTGCTGGCGATCTGCGGCGAGTTCGACCTGCATCTGCCGGCAACCCTTGCGCCCCAGCCCGGTTTCGCACAGGAGGCCGTCGCATGAACACCTGGGCGGTCCGCATCGTTTCGGTGCTCGCGCTGGTGGTGCTGGGCGGCTGGCTGGTCTCCGCCACCGAATGGGCCGACACCGAGGTGCCGACGCCCGCGAGCGAAGAGGTCAAGAAGAACGCCTTCTATGCCGTGCAGTCGCTGCTGCGCCACCTCGGCGCCGAGGTGGTCAAGCGCGAAAGCCTGGACGAAATGCCGCCCGCGCAGGCGCGGCTGGTGCTCGCCTCCAGCTACTGGGACATGTTCCCCGAGCGCGAGCAGCGCCTGCGCCGCTGGGTCGAGCAGGGCGGCCATCTCGTGATGCCCGGCTACCTTGTCAGCAACGACATGCTGGAGAGCTGGATTCCGCTGGTCCGCGAAAAGCCGGTGCGCCCGGAAGAGCCCAAGGAGCCCGTGGCGTCGAAGAAGAAAAAGCCCCGCTTGCAGCGCGACGAGCAGCGCGCCAAGGATGCCGACTGCCGCATGCTGACCGAGCCCGACACCGTGCCCGCGAGCTTTGCCAGCGGACGCGGCTTTCGCATCTGTACCTGGGCGGAGCCGGTGCAGTTCAGCCCCTCCGACAAGCGCCAGCCGCCGTTGTGGATGGCGCGCGGCGCACGCGGCGCTGAAGCAATCCGCGTGCGCGTCGGCCAGGGCACCGTCACCTTGCTGCCCTCGGGCGTGTGGCACAACCAGAACCTGCTGCGCGGCGACAACGCGCCGTTCGCCGTGGCAGCGCTGCAGCTGCGCACCGGCTCGCAGGTCTGGTTCGTTGCCGAGGAGGCGCGCGAGCCCTTCCTGCGCTGGCTCTGGCACAGAAGCTGGGTGGTCTGGGTCGTGGGCCTGCTGGCGTTGGCCGCCGCGCTCTGGCGCGCGGCCGTGCGCTTCGGCCCGCTCGCGCCTTCGGCCAGCACGCACCGGCGCTCCATGGCCGAGCAGGTGCGCGGCACCGCCGGTTTCCTGCACATGCATGGCGGCGATGCGCTGCACGCGGCGCAACTGCGCGCGCTGAACGAATCCGCCACTCGCCAGCTGCGCGGCTATGCCCGCCACGACGAATCGGCGCGCGCTGGCGCGATCGCCAAGGCCACCGGCCTGGAAGCGGCCATGCTCGTGCGGGCGATGGCCGACCGCGCCCGCAACCCCGGGGCCATGGCCCTCGATCTGGAAGTGCTGGAAACCGCGCGCCGGCGGCTCGATGCCAACGGGCCCTTCGTGCCTTCGCCTGCTTCCGCTGCATCTTCTTCCCCCTCCACACCCTGAACCGAGAGACGACGCCCATGCAAGCCATCCAACCCGAAGAACTGACGCGCGCGGCCCAGTGGCTGCAGACGCTGCGCGCCGAGGTCGGCCAGGCCGTGGTCGGCCAGCTCGAGGCGGTCGACCAGACGCTGGTGGCGCTGGTCGCCTCGGGCCACGTGCTGATCGAAGGCGTGCCGGGCCTGGGCAAGACGCTGCTCGCGCGGGCGCTGGCGCAGGCCATGACGCTGCGCTATGCGCGCGTGCAGTTCACGCCCGACCTGATGCCCTCGGACATCACCGGCCATGCGGTGCTCGACATCGCCTCGCGCGGCGAAGGCAGCCTCGGCACCCTGCGCGTGCACCAGGGGCCGGTGTTCACCAACCTGCTGCTGGCCGACGAAATCAACCGCGCGCCGGCCAAGACCCAGAGCGCGCTGCTCGAAGTCATGCAGGAGTACCAGGTCACGCTCGAAGGCACGGCCATGCCGCTGCCGCGCCCCTTCATGGTGATGGCCACGCAGAACCCGATCGACACCGAAGGCACCTACCCGCTGCCCGAGGCGCAGCTCGACCGTTTCCTGCTGAAGATCGACATCGGCTTTCCCAGCCACAGCGAGGAAAACGCCATCGTGCAGCTCACCACCAACCAGCGCGCCGGCAACCAGTTTCCGCTCGACGCGGTGCGCCCCTGCCTCGACGAGGCGCAGGTGCTCGAGCTACAGCGGCTGGCCTGCCTGGTGCAGGCCGACGAGCGCGTGATCGACTACGCGGTCCGCATCGCGCGCGCCACGCGCGACTGGCCGGGCTTGTCGTCGGGCGCCGGCCCGCGCGGCACCATGGCGCTGGTGCGCGCCGCCCGCGCCGCCGCGCTGATGGCCGGGCGCGACTTCATCACGCCCGACGACGTAGCGCGCCAGGCGCTCCCCGCGCTGCGTCACCGCGTGATGATCTCGCCCGATGCGCAGCTCGAAGGCGTGAGCGTCGACGCGCTGTTGCGCGCCGCCCGCGACAGCGTCGAAGCCCCGAGGCTCTAGGCCGGTCGATGCGCTTGGCTGTTCCGATCCCCGCGCGCGCCGCCGTGCTGGCGCTGGCCGGCCTGGCCGTGGCCGCCGCCGTGGCGCTGCTGCTGGGCGTGCCCGTGGGTTACGTGGCCTTGTTGGCGGGTGCGCTGCTCGCGCTGGGGCTCGTGTTCGCGGCGTTCGACCTGTGGCGGAGCCTGCGCCTCTGGCGCGCCGCGCCGCTGCGCATCGAACGCAACCTGCCGGGCGCGTTCTCCCTCGGCGTGCCGACGGTGCTTACGCTCGCGCTGGTGAACGAGGGCGAGCAGCCATGGCGGGTGGCGGTGTTCGACGAGCTCGACGCGCACTTCAGCTTCGACGGCCTGCCGCAGTCCGTCACCGTGCCCGGGGGCTCGCGCGTCGCGCTGCGCTACACGGCCACGGCCACGCGGCGCGGCGTGGCGCAGTTCGGCGCGACCCAGCTGCGCTGGCGCACCCGGCTCGGCTGCTTCGAGGTGCGCCAGACGCTGGGCGAACCGCGCCGGCTGCGCGTGTACCCCAACTTCGCCGCGCTGGCGCGCTATGCGTGGCTCTCGGGCGACCGTCGGCTCGCGCAGATCGGCATCAAGACCTATGCGCAGCGCGGCCTGGGCACCGACTTCCGGCAGCTCGCCGACTACAAGACCGGCGACTCGCTGCGCCACATCGACTGGAAGGCCACGCAGCGCCAGCGCCGCCCCATCGTGCGCGAGTTCCAGGACGACCGCGACCAGTGCGTGCTCTTCCTGCTCGACTGCGGCCGCCGCATGCGCGCCGACGAAGGCGCGCAGGCACTGCAGGCCAACAGCCACTTCGACGAGGCGCTCAATGCGCTGATGCTGCTGAGCTACGTGGCGCTGAAAGAGGGCGACGAGGTCGGCGCCATGACCTTCGGCTGCCCGCCCGAAGAACGGCGCGACTTCGCGCCGCGCAAGGGCACCGCCACGCTCAACGCGCTGATGAACCGGCTGCACGACATCCAGCCCGGCGCCACCCACTCCGACTACCTGCTGGCCGCGCAGGAACTGCTGCTCACGCAGAAGCGGCGCGCGCTCGTCATCGTGCTGACCAACTTCCGCGACGAGGACGCCACCGAGCTGCGCCCCGCCATCAAGCTGCTGCGCCGCAAACACCTGGTGCTGGTCGCGAGCCTGCGCGAACGCGTGCTCGGGCGCATCGCCAACCAGCCGCTGGCGCAGCCGCGCGACGCGGTCGACGTGGCGGCGGCCCATCTGTTCGAACAATCGAGGCGCGATGCCTTCGCGCGCGTGGTCGGCAACGATCCGCTGTCGGTCGACGTCGAGCCGGCCGACCTGGCGGTGGCGTTGGTGAACCGCTATCACGCCGTCAAAAGGGCTGGTCTTTTGTAGCCGTCCCTGTTCACAATGTTCGCGTTCAGCTACTCATCATTCAACAACTGACAGACAGAGGAGAAGAAGCAAATGACGGAATTGACCAACGCCAATCCCTATGCCGCGCCCCGCGCCGCGGTGGACGACATCTACGAAGACAACGCGAGCGTGCAGCCTGTGAAGCTGTGGTCCGCCAAGGGCCGGATCGGGCGGGTGCGCTTCCTGGCGTACATGCTTTATTCGTACCTGCTGTGCATCATCGGTGCCGGCGTGCTGGGCGGCATCATCGGCGCCGCGGGCCTGGGCACGCCGACCGGCATCGGCGTCGTGACCGTGCTGGCCCTGATTCCCTATTTCATCTTCTATGTGCTGGTGGCGATCCAGCGCACGCACGACATGGACTGGTCGGCCTGGACGCTGCTGCTGGCGCTGATTCCCTTCGTCGGGCTGATCTGGGTCTTCAAGGGCGGCACCCAGGGCCGCAACCGCTTCGGCGCGCCGCCGCCGCCCAACGGCGTCGGCGTCATCATCGGTGCGTGGCTGCTGCCGGTCATCGCCGTGATCGGCATTCTTGCGGCCATCGCGATTCCGGCTTATCAGCAGTACACGGTCAAGGCCAAGGCTGCGCAGGCCGCCAAGCCCTAACGCACCAGCGTCGACTTGCCGAACAGGCTCTCGATGAGTTCCACGGCCACCTCGGCCGTCTGGTTGCGCACATCGAGGGCCGGGTTCAGCTCCACCACGTCGAGCGAGCCGAGCCGGCCGGTGTCCGCGATCATTTCCATGCACAGCTGCATCTCGCGGTAGGTCGGCCCGCCGCGCACGCCGGTGCCCACGCCGGGCGCGATGCCGGGGTCGAGGCAGTCGAGGTCGAAGCTCACGTGCAGATGCGTGTCTTCGTCCACGTCCTGCAGCGCTTCGGTCATGGTGGTTCGCATGCCGTGTTCGTCGATGTGGCGCATGTCGAACACGCTCAGGCCCAGCGTGCGGATGGCTTCCTTCTCGTCGCTGTCGACGCTGCGGATGCCGATGAAGCGGATGGCCTCGTGCGCCAGCGCCGCGCGCTCGCCGCTCCAGCCCGTGAGCACCGAGGGCCCGTGGCCCAGCAGGCACGACACCGGCATGCCGTGCAGGTTGCCGCTGGGGCTGGTGGTCTCGGTGTTGACGTCGGAGTGCGCGTCGAGCCACAGCACGCGCAGCTTCTTGCCGCGCTTGCGCGCATGCCATGCCACCGCGCTGATCGAGCCGATGGCCAGGCAGTGGTCGCCGCCCATCATGAGCGGCACGTGGCCGGCGCCCAGCGCGCCGTCGATCGCGGCGTAGACCGAGCGGTTCCACGCGACCACCTCGTCGAGATGGCGCAGCCCGTTGGCCGGTGGCGCCCACGGCGTGGCGGGGCCCGCGAGGTTGCCGCGGTCGATCACCGCGAAGCCCTGCTTCGCCAGCGCCTCCGGCAGGCCCGCCACGCGCAGCGCGTCGGGCCCCATGCCGGCGCCGCGCACGCTGGCGCCGACATCGGTGGGGGCGCCTATCAGTTCGAGGGTGGTGGTGTGGTCGGTCATGCGCGGGCTCTCATGTCTTGCGGATGGGCTCCCCCGCTTCCGGGGCGCTGGATGTTGGCCCATTGTGCCGACGAACCGGCGGCATGCCCATGATCTGCCGCACGCCCGACGCGGTGAATGGCTGCGCCAGTTGCGCGAGGAACCGCGGCGCCACCTGCCCGTGGATGCCGATGTCCGCGGGCGGGCGGCGCGGCGGGTTGAACCAGGTGCCGAACAGCTGGTCCCACAGCACGAGGTTCTCGCCGTAGTTGCGGTTGCCCTCGGCCAGCAGCTTCGAGTGGTGCCAGCGGTGCAGCGCGGGCGTGCTGAAGACGCGGTCGAGCCAGCCGGTCCGCATCTCGATGTTGCAATGGGTCAGCAGCCCGGTCACTGCCGTCACCGCGCCCACCCACATGAACACCGCCAGCGGCGCGCCGAGCAGGTACAGCGGCAGCTGGCCGAGCAGCGCCTTGAACGCGCTGTCGATGAAGTGGAAGCGCCCCGTGTTCAGCACCCAGAGCCGCCGCACGCTGTGATGCAGCGCATGGAAGCGCCACAGCAGCGGCAGGTGATGCGCCGAGCGGTGCGCAATGTACAGGCCTAGTTCGGCGACCAGCAGCGCGAGCACCACCTGCGCCGGCAGCGGCCAGTGCGAAGGCCAAGGGCCGCCGGCGTTCCGCGCGGCTGCCACAGCCGTTGCCGCAGCGAGGGGCGCGCTTGCAACCAGCGCGGCAACGACCTGCGCGAAGCCCTTGGTCAGCAGCGTGTGCGCCAGGTTGCACGGCGTTTCGCCGTCGTTCGCGAGCCAGCGCGGCTCGTGCGGCATCCAGCGCTCGCAGGCGGCGATCGCGAGCGCGAGCGACAGGTACACCGTGTTGAACCACGGCAGCGGCGCATCGCTGGCAAAGGCCGCGCCCGCGCCCAGCAGCCCCGCGCCGTACAGCGCGGGCCACATCAGCCACGGCAACACCGCGCGCAACCGGCTGCGCGCCTCGCGAGGCGGCCGCGTCATTCGAATGCCCCGGCGTCGGTCATGCCGCTCGCGCGGGCCGGCCTGAAGCGCATACGGAACAGCGCGCCGCCCTCGGGGCCGTCGTGCACCGAGACCTCGCCGCCATGCAGCCGCACGATCTCCTGCACCAGGCTCAGGCCGAGCCCGGCGCCCGGCCCGCTGGCGTGCACGCGGTAGAAGGGCTTGAAGACATGCGCGCGCTGCGCGGGCGGAATGCCGGGGCCGTCGTCGATCACGTCGACGTCGCCGCTGGCGTCGACACGCACCACCACGCTGCCCTGGCCGCCCGCATGGTCGATGGCGTTGCGCACGAGGTTGGTCAGCGCGCGCGACAGCGCATCGCGGTCGCCGTCGATCTCCACGCGGCCGGCCTGCGGCTCGAAGGAAATGTCGTAGCCCGAGGCCAGCGCCAGCGGCGCCATTTCGGCCACCACCTCGCGCGCCATGTCGACCAGGTCCACGCGCTGCCTGCGTTCCTCGCGGCCCTTCATGCGCTGCAGGTCCAGCAGCTGCCCCGCCAGCACGGACAGGCGCGCCGCGTCGGCCAGCAGGCGCGTCTTCTCGGCGCTGTCGGGCAGGTTGTCGAGGCGTGTGTTGAGGATGGCGAGCGGCGTGCGCAGCTCATGCGCCGCATCCGCCAGGAAGCGCTCGTGGCGCGCATGGCCGTCGTCCAGCCGCTGCAGCGCGTCGTTGAAGGCCGCCACCAGCGTCGCCACTTCGCCGGGCACGTCGGACAGCGGCAGGCGCACGCCGCGCTGGTCGGCGTCGATCTGGCCGGCGCGCGCCGCTGCCGCGTTCAGACCGGCCAGCGTGCGCCGCACCACGAAGTGCGTTGCCAGCAGCGTGGCCGTCACGGTGATCGCCATGATCGGCAGCACCACCTTCAGCAACAGCAGCAGCACCGACAGGCCGAGGTTGCGCCACGTGATGGGGCTGTCGGCGCCGGTGAGTATCTGCACCTCGCCGGCGGGCGAATCGACCCAGCGCATGCGCGCGGATTGGCGCGGCGCGTCACCGATGTTCCAGCCCAGCCGCGCCTGCCGCACCTGGTCGAGCGTGTCGCCGATGCGCGCGAACTCGGGCGGGATGCGGCCTTCCACCACCTGCCGCCCCTGTGCGTCGCGCACCGAGAACCACAGCCCGGGCTGCGCCCGGCGCAGCGCGGCAAGGCGCTCGGTCGGCCGCATCGAGAGGCGGCCGTCGGCTTCGCGCGCCACGGCCTCTTGCAGGATCTCGACCGTGTTCTCCGGCGAGCTGAAGTCGATCAGCTGCCCCGTCGCCGCGAGCGCGCCGATCACCACCAGCTGTATCGCCACCTGCAGCAACACCAGCTGCCGGATCAGCCGCCGCTTGAGCGAAGGTTGCGCGCCCTGGCCTTGCGTGCCCGTGCTCATGACTGCGAGCGCAGCAGGTAGCCGACGCCGCGAATGCTGGCGATCTCCACGCCTGCGCCGGTGTCGGCGAGCTTCTTGCGCAGGCGCGAGACATGCGTGTCGAGCGCGTTCGACTGGATCTCCGCGTCGAGCCCGAACACCGCCCGCTCCAGCGAACTGCGCAGCACCGTGCGACCGGCACGCCGCACCAGGGTTTCCAAGGCAAGCAGTTCGCGGCGCGGCAGCTCCATGCGCTGCGCGTCGACGCTGGCTTCGCAATGCGTGAAGTCGAAGCTCAGCGCCGCGATGCGCAGCACGTCGGGCAGGGCTGCGGCGGGCCTGCGTAGCAGCGCGCGGATGCGCGCCAGCAGCTCTTCCACCGCGAAGGGCTTGCCGAGGTAGTCGTCGGCGCCGGCGTCCAGGCCCTGCACGCGGTCGTCCAGCGCATCGCGCGCGGTGAGCATCAGCACCGGGATATGGTTGCCGGCGGCGCGCAGGTCCGACACCAGCGAGAGGCCGTCGCCGTCGGGTAGCCGGCGGTCGAGCACCAGCGCGTCGTAGGGCGTGGCTTCCACATGGCGGCCACCATCGGCCAGCGTGGCGGCGTGGTCCACCAGCACGCCACGCTTGTGCAGCGCGGTGCGCAGCACCGACGCCATCTCGGGCTCGTCTTCCACCAGCAGGATGCGCACGGTCATGCTCCTTCGTAGAGAGAGAAATGCGACGCCGGGCGTTCTTCCGGCGTGCCGCACTCTAGGCAGGGTGCATTGCATGAGTATTGCGGCCATGCCGAACGCGAGGCGCAATGTTCCCTCCATGTTGTCGCCGGAAGATGCATTGCCCAAGCACCGGAGTACACATGCGCACCCTGCAGACCACCCTTGTCCTTGAAGTGATCATCCTGGCGGCGTCGTGCCTCTTCGCGTCCGCGGCCGCGGCCGAGGCATGGGCGCAGTTCGATTCGCCATCGCCGCCCGTCTACGACCCCTGCCGCGATGGGCGCTACAGCTATGGCCGGCCCATGAGTTGCGGCGAGTTGCTGCGCAGGCTCGACAGGGAGGAAGAAGAGCGCGCACGCCGCCTGCGCTACCGCGACCCCGACCGATGGGGCACCGACCCGTGCACGGACGGGCGCTACAGCACCGGCCGGCCGATGACCTGCGCGGAGCTGCGCGAACGGCTGGAGCGCAGGCGCTACATCGGCCCCTACGGCGCGCTGGGCGAAGGCGCGGCGCGCGGCCTCACATGACGCCGGCTACCGCAGGTGCTTCCAGAGATAGGCGTAGCCCAGCGCATCCATGAACGCCGATTCCTTGTTGTCCGCGGCCGCGCTGTGGCCGCCTTCCATGTTCTCGTAGAAGCTGCTGTCGCAGCCCAGCGCCAGCATCTTCGCGTGCATCTTGCGCGCATGCACCGGCCCCACGCGGTCGTCGCGCGTCGAGGTGGTGAAGAGGGCCGGCGGATAGGCCTGACCCGGCTTCGCGTTCTCATAAGGCGAGAAGGTGCGGATGAACTCCCACTCCTCGGGCTGCTCCGGGTCGCCGTATTCCGCGATCCACGAGGCGCCCGCCGACAGCTGCGTGTAGCGCCGCATGTCGAGCAGCGCCACCTCGCTCACGATCGCGCCGTAGAGCTGCGGGTACAGCGTGAGCATGTTGCCCATCAGCAGGCCGCCGTTGCTGCCGCCCATCGCGCCCAGGTGCGCGGGCGAGGTGATCTTGCGCGCGATGAGGTCTTCGGACACCGCCGCGAAGTCCTCGCAGGTGCGCAGCCGGTTCTCCTGCAGCGCGGCCTGGTGCCAGCGCGGGCCGTATTCGCCGCCGCCGCGGATGTTGGCGATGACGTACACCCCGCCCTGGTCCAGCCATGCGCGGCCGATGCTGCCGCTGTAGCTGGGCTGCAGTGAAATCTCGAAGCCGCCGTAGGCGTACTGCAGCGTGGGGTTCCTGCCGTTCGCCTGCAGGTCCTTGGCTGAAATCTCGAAGTAGGGCACGCGCGTGCCGTCCTTCGAGGTCGCGAAATGCTGGCTCACGCGGTAGCGCGAGGCGTCGAAGAACGCGGGGCTGTCCTTCAGCACCTGGGGCTCGCCCTGCCCGATGGTGCCGATGTAGAGCGTGGTCGGCTGCAGGAAGCCGCTCACGGTGAGGAAGTAGTCGTCGTTCTCGTCCTCGTCGATGCCGCCGGCCGCGATGGTCGAGAGCGCGGGCGCGCCGCCCAGGCTTTCGCGCTTCCATGGGCCTTTTCCGTCGGCGGGCGGCGTGAGCACCTCCAGGCGGTTCACCACGTCGTGCATCACATTGAGGATCAGGTGGTTGCGCGTCCAGGAGTGGTCGTCGAGCGCGGTGGTGTCGTCGGGCTCGAACAGCACCGTCAGCTCGCGCCCGCCGGCCATGTAGTCGTCGAACTTCGCGGCCAGCAGCGAGCCCGAAGCGTAGGTGCGGCCGCCCACCGTCCAGTCTTCGCGCGGCTCGATCAGCATCCACTCGCGCGTGATGTCGGTGTTGGAGTCGTCGGGCACGTCGATCTTCACCAGCCGGCCGTCGGCGCCGCGCAGCCAGGTCTCGCTTTCGTAGAAGTCGATCTGCCGCGTGACGAAGTCGCGTTCGAAGCCGGGCGTGTTGTCCCGGTACGCGCTGACGGACATGTCTTCGTGCAGGCCCTCGTAGACCGTCGCCGCGTCGGCGAGCGGCGTGCCGCGCCGCCATTCCTTCACGATGCGCGGGTAGCTGGAGCTGGTCATCGAGCCGGGGCCGAAGTCGGTGGCCACGTAGAGGCTGTCGATGTCCTTCCAGCCCACGTGGTTCTTGGCCTCGGGCAACGAGAAGCCGCCTTCGACGAACTGCCGGGTCTCCAGGTCGAACTCGCGCACCACGTCGGCGTCGGCGCCGCCGCGCGAAAGAGAAATCAGGCAGCGCCGGTAGTCGGGCTCCAGGCAGTCGGCGCCGTGCCAGACCCAGTTCTCGCCGTCGGCCGCGGCCAGCGCGTCGAGGTCGAGCACGGCCTCCCAGGCGGGCTGCGGCTTGCGGTAGTCGTCCAGCGTGGTGCGGCGCCAGAGGCCCTTCGGATGGTCCTTGTCGCGCCAGAAGTTGTAGAAGCGCGCGCCGATCTTGCGCACCATCGGGATGCGGTCGTCCGAGTCGAGCACCTCGAGGATGCCCTGCTGGAGCGCATCGAAAGCGGGCGATTGCGCATAAGCCTGCACGGTGCGGGCGTTCTGGGCGCGGGCCCAGTCGAGCGGCTTGTCGCCGTCGATGTCCTCGAGCCAGAGATGGTCGTCTTGCGATTGCGAAGGGAGGCTGGATGTCATGGCCCCAGTGTACGGAGGCCTCGTGAAACACACCCGTGCCCGGTGGATTTGCCCGCGGTCACTTTTTCATTACTTGGGGCAAACCCCTGTCCCGCCGGTGCCTTCCCCCCGGTGGAAACACTGAATAACCAGAGGCCCAAGAACGCGATGCCCGCGCTATCCTGCCAAGCGGCGCATGCCCCACCAAGGAGACACAACACATGAAACACCTGAGCGGACTTGATGCCACTTTCCTGCACCTGGAAACGCCGGAAATGCCGATGCACGTGGGCTCCCTGAACGTGCTGGACCTGCCCAAGGGCTACAAGGGCGACTTCTACGAAGACGCCAAGAACTTCATGGCCAGCCGCATCCACCTGGCCGACGTGTTCACGCGCAAGCTCGCGCTGATGCCCTTCGACATGACCAACCCGGTCTGGGTCGAGGACAACGACATCGACCTCGACTACCACGTGCGCCACATCACGCTGCCCAAGCCCGGAACCAACCGGCAGTTGCAACAGTACGTGGCGCGACTGCATTCCACACTCATCGACCGCAGCCGGCCGATGTGGGAATTCTTCATCATCGACGGCCTCAAGAGCGGACAGGTGGCGCTCTACACCAAGGTGCACCACGCGGGCATCGACGGGCAGGCCGGCGTGGAAGTGGGCAAGGCCATCTTCGACCTGGAGGCCACCGGCCGCGTGGTGAAGCCGCCGCGCTCGCGCCCGCGCAGCAGCGGCTACCAGCTGGGCATGGCCGAACTTGCGAGCGCCGCGCTGCGCAACACGGCGCAGCAGTACGTGAAGCTCTTCAAGATGGCGCCGGCCATCGCGCGCGCCATCGGTGGCCTCGCCAAGCCCGACGAGAAGGCGGCCGAGAAAGACGCCGCCGCCGCGCCGAAGAAGTTCAACCTCTTCGCGCCGCGCACCTCGCTCAATGTGTCGATCACCAACCAGCGCACCTTCGCGGGCCGCACCATCTCGCTGGCCGAGACCAAGTACATCGCCAAGCACTTCGGCGTGTCGCTCAACGACGTGGTCATGGCCACAGTTTCCGGCGCGCTGCGCCACTACCTGGCCGACAACAACGAACTGCCGGCCAAGCCGCTGGTGGCCGGCGTGCCGGTGAGCCTTCGCGAAGCGGGCGACCAGACGGCCAACAACCAGGCCAGCATGATCCTGGTGAGCCTGGCCACCGACATCACCGACCCGGTGCAGCGGCTGAAGGCGATCAACGCGTCTTCGAATTCGTCTAAGTCGACCATGAACCGCTTCAAGGCGGTGATCCTGGACGACTTCCCGACCTTCGCCGCGCCCTGGCTGGTGTCGGGCATCGCGTCGATGGTGGGGCGCTCCGGCATCGTCAACCTGCTGCCGCCGGCCGCCAACGTGGCCATCTCCAACGTGGCCGGCGCGCCGTTCCCGATGTACTTTGCCGGCGCGCTCGTCACCTGCTACTACCCGGTGTCGATCGCCAGCCACGGCACCGCGCTGAACGTGACGGTGCAGAGCTACAACGGCCGCATGGACTACGGCCTCATCGCCTGCCGCCGCGCCGTACCCGACATCACCGAGATCGGCGACTACATGCTGGCCGAGCACAAGCTGCTGATGGAATTGACGCAGAAGCACCCGGCCGCCGCCGGCGCCGCGCCCGCGCCCGTGCCGCCGAAGACGGTCGAGGAGCCTTCGGACGAGGCCGAGGTGGCCGCCGCACCGGCCGCCGCGAAGAAGAGGCCCGCCGCGCGCAAGAAGGCGCCCGTCAAGGTCGCGGCCAAGAAGGTAGCGAAGCCGCCCGTCAAGGCTCCCCTCAAGGCTGCGGCGAAGAAGGCCAAGGCCGCTGCGGCCCCCAAGCCTCCGGCCCGCAAGGCCGCTCCGGCCAAGCGCTCCAGCGCTCCCCGGGCCGCGGCGGCATGATCGGCGCCGGAGCCGGCCCTCGAAAAGAAAATTGGGGCAGTTGAACTAGTTTTCCGACGGTTCTAGTTTTCCAGGCCTAGGCTCCGGGGAAGAAGATAGGCCCATCGCGACAGAACACCTGACTGTTT
This sequence comes from Variovorax paradoxus, assembly GCF_022009635.1. NCBI lineage: Bacteria > Pseudomonadati > Pseudomonadota > Betaproteobacteria > Burkholderiales > Comamonadaceae > Variovorax > Variovorax paradoxus. Next base: position 6,486,282 of record NZ_CP091716.1, on the reverse strand, counting down.
CCTTCGCGAGCCTTTCAACTTCAAGGAAATCACACCATGTCCACGCAAACCACCATCGCTTCCGCAGCCGTTCACGTCGTCGGCCAGTACAACGACGCCGGCAAGACCCTGGTCGGCGCCTATCGCACCGGCGTGCATCGCCTGCTGAACGGCGCCGCTTCGCGCTACAGCGACTTCCTGGGCGGCCGCCAGATCCCGATGGTGAGCGAGAAGGTCAAGGCCAACCTGATCGGCGCGCAAGAGAAGATCAACGGCTTCCTGGCCAACCGCCTGGACATCGACACCAGCCGCATCGTGAACGTGATGGACCGCGTGGCCGCGGGCACCACGACCGGCATCGAGTCGGTCGCCAGCCGCGTGGCGCGCGTCGAATCGCCGGTCGCTACCTCGGTCATCAACACGCTGAGCGCCATCAACCAGCCGATCGCCACCGTCTCGGTGCAGATCGCCGACAAGATCGTCGCCGGCACCAAGCAGATCGAAGCCCGCGTGAGCGGCGCCGAAGAAGCCGCCAAGCCGGTCCGCACGGTGAAGGCCAAGGCGGCCGTCGCCAAGAAGCCGGTTCGCCGCGCTGCCGCCCGCAAGGCGGCCTGACCCCGGGGCGCCTGGCGGCGCCCTTTTTCATTTTTCCGGTATCTGGAGCACTGCATGGCGACCCGTCCTGACGAAACTGCAAAGTCGAAGAAGAGGGCGGCGCCTGCCAGGAAGACATCGGCCTCGAAGACACCGGCCGTGAAGAAGCCGGCGCCCCGCAAGGCGGCGTCCGCCTCGACGAAGGCGCCCGAGCCCGGCAAGGCCGAAGGCCTGCTGCGCGCCGGCCTCAAGGCGCTGGACAACGTGCGCAACGACGTCGCCAAGCGCCAGGCCAACGTGATCGAAGGCCTGCTCGGCATCGGGCATGGCAAGGTGCCCGGCCTCGGGCTCGACAGCTTCGGCATCCGCAAGTTCGAGGACGTGTTCGACCAGCGCGTGGCCACCGCCCTGCAGCGCCTGGGCATGCCCGCCGCCGACGAAGTGCAGGCCCTGCGCGACGAGGTCGCCCGGCTGCGCGAACGCGTGGCGCAGCTCGAAGGCACCGCGACTGCCGCCCCCGCCGCTCCGCGCGGACGCGGCAAACGCTGAGCGGCCACCACACAACACACCGGTTGTGGCCAGCTCCAACACCACGCGCGACCGCATCCTGCAGGCCAGCCTGGCGCTGTTCAACGCGGAAGGCCTCGCGGCCGTGTCGACGCACAAGATCGCGGCCGAACTCGGCATCAGCCCCGGCAACCTGCACTACCACTTCAAGGCCAAGCAGCTCATCGTCGAGTGGCTGTTCAGGCGCTTCGAGCAAAGGCTGGAGGCGCTGAACGGCTCGTCGGCCTCCATTGCCGCCATCGACGACCTGTGGCTGGCGCTGCACCTGCGCTTCGAGGCCATCGACGAGTACCGCTTCATCTACCGCGACATGGCATTCCTGGCCAGCGAATACCCGGCGCTCGGCCAGCGCGCGCAGGCCCTCACGGCGCAGAACCTGCTGGCCGCGCAGACGTTGTGCGAAGGGCTGGTGGCCTCGGGCGTGATCGAGACCAGCGCCGAGCAGGCCCGCATCCTGGCGCTGCAGATGGTGTTCACCACCACCTGCTGGCTGTCGTTCGAGCGGCTGGTGCCGGGGCGCGATGCGCTGGCGCAGGCCGACCCTGGCCTTGCGGCCTTCTACACGCTCACGCTGGTTTCTCCGTATGTTTCGAGCGAATCGAGGGCTTACCTCGATTACCTGAGGGGCAAATACCTCGGATAAATGTCGTTGTTGTCCGACGGGGCATTGGCTGCCAGAGCCCCAACTTCGTGCTGAAGAAGATAAAAACCAACAAGGAGCCCTCCATCATGACCACCGCCACCCACGCCCGAGCCAACGATCCCATCACGCCGCCGTCGCGCCTGCTGCTGCTGGCCGAAGCCCGCGCGCTCTGGGAAACCGGCGCCGGCATCGCCATGTGGCCGCTGCTGCAGCTCACGCCGCGCGGCGACGGGCACCCGGTGCTGGTGCTGCCGGGGCTGGTGGCGGGCGACGGCTCCACGCTGCTGCTGCGCCGCTACCTCTGCAGCCGCGGCTACGACGCCCACGGCTGGGGCCTGGGCCGCAACCTCGGTCCGCGCGAAGGCGTGGAAGACGGCATGGTCGAGCTGCTCAAGACCCTGCACGAGAAAAGCGGCAAGAAAGTCAGCGTGATCGGCTGGAGCCTGGGCGGCGTGTATGCGCGGCTGCTGGCGTCTTCCTATGCGCCGATGATCCGCAACGTCATCACCTTGGGCAGCCCTTTCTCCGGCAGCCCTCGCGCCACCAATGCATGGCGCGTGTACGAAGGCGTGAGCGGCCAGAGCTCGCACGATCCGCGCCGCATGAAGTTCGTGCAGCCGACGCCGCCGGTGCCGACCACCTCGATCTTCAGCCGCACCGACGGCGTGGTCGCATGGCGCTGCAGCATCGAGAAGACCGGGCCGCAGTCGGAGAACATCGAAGTGCTGGCCAGCCACCTGGGGCTGGGCGGGCATCCGGCGGTGCTTTATGCGGTGGCCGACCGGCTGGCGCAGCCTGAAGGGCAGTGGAAGCCGTTCAATCGCGGGTTGCTGGGGCCGCTGGTGTATCCGGACCCCGATCGGGACGATTGAGCAGGGCGGCGGGCCTCAGCTGCCCGCCCACACGTCCAGCACATAACGCTGGTCGGCAATCATCTTGTCCATCCATGCGGCGCTGTCGTGTCCGTGCTCGCGCGCCAGATCGCTCAGCGTGCGCCGCACGTCGGGCTCCATGCGCGAGCCGTCGCCGCACACATAGACCACCGCGCCTGCCTCGAGCAGCTTCCACACATGGGCTGACTGCTCGCGGATCAGGTCCTGCACGTAGACCTTGCGCTCGCCCGCACGGGAGAACGCGGTATGCAGCTTCATCACGCCCCGGTGCGCCCAGGCCTGGAGTTCGTCGGCGTAGATGAAGTCCTGCTCCGGATGGCGGCAGCCGAAGAACAGCAGCGCTTCGCCTTGCGGATTGCCCGCCTCCACCTGGGCGGCACGCTCCTGCAGGAAACCACGGAACGGCGCGAGGCCGGTGCCGGGGCCGACCATGATGAGCGGGCGGCTCGCATCCTCGGGCAGCCTGAAGCCTTCGGCCGTGGTCTCGCGCACCACGCCGTGCACCGTGTCGCCGGCCTCGGCGCGCGCCAGGAAGTTGGAGCACACGCCTTCGAAGGTGCCGATGCCCGACTTGGCCGGGCCGCTCACCACGCCCACCGTCACGCTGCACTTGCCCGGCGTCATGGTCGGCGACGAGGAGATGGAGTAGTAGCGCGGCGACAGCGGCGACAGCATTTCGAGGAACACCGCGAACGGCACCTGGCAGGCGCGGTGCTCTTCCAGCAGGTCGAGCAGCGACTTGCGCTTGTGGAGCACCTCGGCCTTGTATGCCGCCTGCGAAGCCTCGTCGCTGCCCGAGAGGGCCACCAGCTTGGGCTTGGTGAAGGGGCACTCGGTGTAGGCAGCGAGCGTGGCGATCTGCTTGCGCGTGGCCACGTCCTGCAATTCGACGTAGTCGCCCAGCAGGCGGTCGACTGCGATCACCTGCTCGACCGGAAGCGCCGCCTTGCGGCCCGCGACCGCATGCAGGCGCAAATGGGCCGTGCGGTCGAAGCCGAAGCGCGCCATCGCGCGTTCGACCTGCGCGGGGCTGTTGCGCGGCACCACGCTCAGGTGATCGCCGGCGCGGTAGACGAGGCCCTCGGGCAGCATCAGCTCGACGTGGCGCGTGGAGCGTCCGGCTTCTGCGTCGTTGCCGCCGCTTTGCAGCTCGCGGTTCTCGATCACCCGCAGCGCCACCGCGCCCAGCGCATCGACGATCGCGTTCTTCTGCGGCGGCGGCAGCTCTTCCAACGTGTAGAGCGGCTCGCTCTGCGCGGGCGTGTCAGCGCCGGTCTTGATGTCGAAGGCCTTCACCAGTTCGGGCCAGAGCGCGTCGCTCCAGTCCTGGAAGGCGCCGTCCATGTCTTCACGTGCATCGCCTTCGCCGCGCGGATGCACCCGCGTGGCGCCCAGCGCTTCCAGCCGTTCGTCGATGCGGCGAGGCACCGCCTGGTAGGTGGCGGCCCAGTCGGTGTTGCCGCAGCCGAACACGCTGAAGCGCACGCCGTTGAGCGCGTCGTCGGCCTTGTCGAGCCAGCGGTGGAACTCGGCCGCGTTGTCGGGCGCCACGCCGTTGTACGAGGCGCAGACGATGGCGACCGCGCCGTTGGCCGGCAGCCGCTCGGCGTAGTCGTCGAGCGAGGCAAGCTGCGTGGAGAAGCCGCGCATCTCGCCCGCTTCCGCGAGCTGCCGCGCCAGGTCTTCGGCGGTGCCCAGGTTGGAGCCCTGCAGCACCAGCAGCGATGTGCCGTGGCGCGCCGCCTGCGGCTTGCGCGCGGCGGCGGTCTGTGCCGGCTGCACCGGCGCGGCCGCCGCGTCGCTCATGTTGCCGCGTGGGCGCGATGCTGGGTCGCGCAGCAGCGCCTTGATCTTGAAGTTCTCGGGCTTGATCGTCAGCGCTTCCTTGATCTTCAGCTTGTAGCCCGTGTGGTCCACGAGGTTGAAGCGCTGCAGGATCATGCCCAGCGTGAGCACCGCCTCCTGCAGGGCGAACTGCCGCCCGATGCAGGCGCGCTGCCCGTTGCCGAAGGGCTTGAAGGCATTCACCGGCCGCTCGCGCTCGGCCTCGCGGCTGAAGTTGTCGGGGTTGAACTGGTCGGCGTTCTCGCCCCAGATGCCCTTGTCACGATGCAGCGCCAGCGCATGCATGATGACCATGTTGTTCTTCTTGATGGTGTACTGGCCGCCGATCTTCGTGTCTTCCTTGGCGCGCATCGAGATCGCCGGCGCGGTCGGGAACAGGCGCAGCGATTCCTTCAGCACCTGCATCACGTACTGCAGGCGGTTGACCTGCGCGTAGGTGGGCTTCTGCGTGGTGTCGGGGCCGAACACGTTGTCGACCTCGGCCTGCGCCTTGGCCATGGCCTCGGGGTTGTTCAGCAGGAAGTAGATGGCGAACGAGAGCAGGCCGCTGGTGGTCTCGTGCCCCGCGATGAGGAATTCGATGCACTCGTCGCGGATCATCTTGTCGGTGAGCTGCTCGCCGCTCTTCTTGTCCACGCCCGCGATCATGTAGCTCAGCAGGTCGGGCTTGGTGGCGATGTCGGCGCCGCTCGCGCGCCGCTCCTCGATGATGTCTTCCACCATCTTGTGCATGTAGCGGATGTCCTTGCGCTGCTGCGCCAGCTCTTTCTTGAGCATCAGCTCTTCGAGCGGCAGTCCGCGGCGGTTCTGCACCGTCTCCAGCGTGCGCACCATCGCGTCGACGAAGGGATGGAAACCTTCGCGGTAGAACGAGTTGAAGCGGTAGCCGAAGCCGCACAGGCCGATGGTGTCGAGCGTGAGCGCGGTCATGTCGCGCACCACGTCCACCTCTTCGTCGAAGTTCAGGCGCTCCCACTTGGTGACGAGCTGGCCGGCGATGTCCAGCATCATCGGGTGGTAGGCCTGCATCGCGCGCTGGCTGAAGTTGGCCAGCAGGATGTTGTGCGGCTTCGACCAGGTCTCCTCGTGCGTGTCCGACGTGAAGAGGCCGTGCGAGGCGGCGCGCAGCCGGCGCAGCGCGCCGCGCGTGCTCTTGTCGAAGCGGGCTTCCTCGCAGAGTTCGTCGACCAGCGCGGGCGACGACACCACGATCACGGGCATGCCCGGCATGTCGAGCCAGTAGATGCCACCGAGGTCTTGCGCGATCTTCCACATGTCGAGCACGGGAGAATCGGAGCCGATCGACAGCAGGTTGCCGACGAAGGGTTTCTTCGCCGGATGCGGGATCGGGTGGAGCGAGTTTTTGCCTGCCATGGTCTTGTTGTGCCTTTGGAATGGACCCGCCTCTGATATCCGGGCTTCTAGGCCGGAGTATCCCGACGGCACAGGCGGCAGGCAGGACGGGGTTTCCCTTACAAGACCCCGTCCGCTTCAGCTGGCGTGAAGGAAGGCGCGCTCAGGGCCTGACCATCTTGCACTCCGTGCCTTGGGCCAGCTCGTTCCCGGTATAGACCGCGTCAGTCCGGAAGCCGTAGTTCGTGCCCTCCCAGCCCACCTTCACCGTCTTGCCGTCGACTGGCGCAATGGTGTTGACCACCTGCGGCAGCAGCAACTGATGGTCTTCGCCGCGCATGCGCACCGGCCCCACCACCGAATCGAAAATCAGGTCTTCGAGCGCGTGCGCCACCTTCACCGTGTCCGTGGAGCCGGCCTTGTTGATGGCCGCGGCCAGCAGGCGCGGCGTCATGTCGATGCGCGGCGCGAGAAAGTCCTTGCCCGTCTTGGCCTTGTAGGCCTTGGCCAGCGCGTCCACCTTCGGCGTGTCGGCCTCGCCCGGATGCCACTCGGCCACCCAGGTCAGCTGCCCCAGCTTCGCCTGCGACACGGCCGTGACCGTGCCCGGCACCGAGCCCGCGCTGTGATTGAAGTAGCGCAGGTTGTAGCCCGCGTCGCCCGCCGCCTTCAGCAGCAGCGTCATGTCCTGGCCCCAGTTGCCGGTGATGACCGAATCCGCGCCGCTCTGCTTGATGTTCGCGACATACGGCGCGAAGTCCTTCACGCGGCCGATGGGATGCAGCGTCTCGCCGACGAACTGGATGTCCGGCCGCGCCAGGCCCACCATCTGGCGGCCATAGCTGGCCCATTGCTTGCCGTGCGCATAGTCCTGGTTCAGCAGGTAGACCTTCTTCACGTCGGGCGTCTTCTTGATGTAGTTGGCCAGCGCCTTCATCTTCATCGCCGTGTTCGCCTCGGTCTGGAAGTGCCAGAAGCTGCAGGCCTTGCCCGTCATCTCGGGGTCGATGGACGAGTGGTTCAGCACGATCAGTTCCTTGCCCGGGTTGCGCTGGTTCCAGCGCGCCACCGATTGCACCAGCGCCGTGACCACCGACGAGCCCGAGCCGCCCGTGACGATCGCCTTCGCGCCCTGGTCGATGGCCGCCTGCAGCGCGCTCTGGCTCTCCTGCGCCGACAGCTTGCTGTCGAACTGCAGCAGCTGCAGCTTCGTGCCGCCGAGCACGCCGCCCTTGGCGTTGATGTCCTCGATGGCGTACTGCGTGTGCATCAGCATCAGCTCGCCGACATTGGCGAAGGGGCCCGAGAGCGGGTCGATGTAGGCGATCTTGTAAGTCTGCTGCTGCGCCTGCGCGGCACCCGAGATGCAAAGCAGGGAGGCAAGGGCGATCCGCGCCAATGGCGCACGGTTGAACTTCATGGTGTGTCTCCGGAGGGTGTTGTGGTCAGTTCTTCGTTCGCAGCCCGATCACGCGGCTGGCCAGCTTCGTGAGCTCGGCCACCACCTCGTCGGGCGACAGGCGACCGCCCGGCCTGTACCAGCTGTACAGGAAGCCGGGCAGGCTGCAGGCCGCGAGCGCGGTGATCTTGGTCTCGGTGAAGTCGAGGTCGCCGTCGCGCCGCGCTTCTTCGAGCAGCGGGCACAGCAGGTCGTAGAAGTGATGCGCGAGCTTCTTCTGCGCGGCGAGGTACTCGGGCCGGTACACCTGCGGCTCGCGGTAGGCGAAGAAGGCCGCCGGGTGGTGCGCGATGGTCGCCCGGATCAGCCGCTCGATGCCCTCGAGCACCTTCTCGCTGGCGCGGCGCGAGTCTGTGGCCGCGAAGTCCAGCGCGGTGAAGCAGTCGACCGCCGGGGCCCACGAGAGCGTCTCGAAGATCTCCTGCTTGTCGCGGAAGTAGTAGTACACGAAAGGCTTGGTCACGCCCAGCGCGCGAACGATCTGCGCCATGGTCGTGTTGGCGTAGCCCTGCGCCGCGAAGAGCTGCGCGGCCGCCTGCAGGATGCGCTCGCGCTGCAGGTCGGTGCCCTGCGTGGCGGCGCGCTGGCGGCCGGTGCCCTGCGGCAGGTGCGGCTGCGTGGTGGCCGTTGTCTCGCTCTGGTCCCCAGAGGGTTTGTGCCGTGTCGCGGAAGTTATACCCATGGGTAGGATTGTTCGTGCACCATGCGGCATTGGCAAGCGCCCGTCATGCATGGGCGGCTATCGATAACCCTGAGAAAGTGACGCCATGGAGACAATGCCCGAACGCCCCCAGCAGCCCCTGCACGAATACCTGCGCACCCACGCGCGCGAGCGCGGCGCCAGCGCCGCCTGCATCTGGTACGGCCACGCCATGAGCTGGGCCGAACTCGACCGCGCGAGCGACGCCTTCGCGGCGCGGCTGCAGGCCCTCGGCGTGAAGAAGGGCGAACCGGTGGTGCTCTTCCTGAACAACTGTCCGCAGTACCTGGTGGCGCACTTCGGCATCCAGAAGATCGGCGCCATCGTCTGCCCGAGCGGTCCGCTCAACAAGGAGCACGAGCTGGCCTACCAGGTCAACGACCTGAAGGCGCGCGTGATCGTCGCGGCCGCGCCGCTGCTGCCGGTGGTGCGCAAGGTGCAGCCTGAAAGCGCGCTCGAGCATGTGTTCGCGGTGCACTACGCCGACCTGCTGTCCGCCGAACCCTCGCTCGACCTGCCGGCCGAACTGGCCGTGGAGCACAACGCGGCGCGCACCGTGCCCGAGGGCTGCGAAGATTTCCTCGCGGTGATGAAGTCCGACGCCAGGCCGCAGCCCGTGGCCATCGAGATGGACGACGTGGCGCTCATGACCTACACATCCGGCACCACCGGCCTGCCCAAGGGCGCGATGCTGAGCTACGGCAATGCGCTCTTCAAGACGCGCGCCGCGGCCGACTGCAACGGCGTGGGCCCGGCCGACGTGCTGCTGTCCATCGCGCCGCTGTATCACATCGCCGGCATGCTGATGGGCGTGAACGTGCCAGTGCTCAGCGGCGCGACCTCGGTGCTGCTGCACCGCTTCGATCCGCGCGCCGTGCTGCAGGCCATCGCCAGCTTCAAGGTGAGCTGGTGGTACAGCATCGCGCCGATGAACGTGGCCTGCATGCAGGTGCCGGACATCGCCGGCTTCGACCTGTCGAGCCTGAAGATGAACCCGGTGACCAGCTTCGGCATCACCTTCACCGAACCGCTGGCGCAGCAGTGGCGCTCGCATGCGCCGAACTGCACTTCGTTCGAGGCCGCCTACGGCCTGAGCGAGACCCATACCTGCGACACCTACACGCCGCACCATGCGCCGCGCTGGGGCACGCAAGGCATCGCGGTGCCGGGCGTGACCATCCGCATCATCGACACCGAGACGCAGGCCGACATGCCCGCCGGCGAAGTCGGCGAGATCGTGCTCACCAGCCCCGGCTCGTTCAAGGGCTACTGGAACAAGCCCGAAGCCACCGCCGCCACGCTGCGCAACGGCTGGGTGCACACCGGCGACATGGGCAAGCTCGATGCCGACGGCTACCTCACCTTCATCGGCCGCTTCAAGGAAATGATCAAGGTCTCGGGCTACAGCGTGTTCCCGGAAGAGGTCGAGACCATTCTCATCAAGCATCCGGCGGTGGCGCAGGCGGCGGTCATCGCGCAGCCCGACGCGGAGAAGGGCGAGGTGGTGAAGGCCTTCATCGTGCGCAAGCCCGGCGCCGCGCTGGAGGCCGACGCGCTCGTGGCCTGGGCGCGCGACAACATGGCAAGCTACAAGGCGCCGCGCGCCGTGAGCTTCATCGACGCACTGCCGACCACCGGCGCCGGCAAGGTGCTGCGCCGGCTGCTCAAAGACAAAAGCTGAGAGGTTCCGTTTGTTCTCCAAAGTTCTGATTGCCAACCGCGGCGAGATCGCCGTGCGGCTGGTGCGCGCGCTGCGCGACCTGGGCGTTGCCAGCGTGGCCGTGCACGCGCGCGACGACGCGGCGGCGCTGCACGCGCAACTGGCCGATGTGGCGGTGGCGCTCGATGCCACCGGGCCGTCCGCCTATCTCGACATCGATGCGCTGATCGCGGTGGCGAAAGCGCAGGCCTGCGATGCGGTGCATCCCGGCTACGGTTTTCTCAGCGAGCGCGCCGACTTCGCACAGGCCTGCGCGGACGCCGGCCTGGTCTTCATCGGCCCGACGCCGCAGCAGCTGGGCCTGTTCGGCGACAAGGCGCGCGCACGCGCACTGGCCACGCAATGCGACGTGCCGGTGATGCCGGGCAGCGCCGGCGCGGTGACGCTCGCGCAGGCGCAGGCCTTCTTCGCCGAGCAGCATGCGCAGGGCGCGGGCGTGATGGTCAAGGCCATCGGCGGCGGCGGCGGCCGCGGCATGCGCGCGGTGCTGGACGCGCAGGAGCTGCCCCAGGCACACGCACGCTGCATGTCGGAGGCCAAGGCGGCCTTCGGCATCGAAGGCGTGTATGTCGAGCGGCTGATGCGCAACGCGCGGCACATCGAGGTGCAGGTGCTGGGCGACGGCAAGGCAGTGGCCAGCCTGGGCGAGCGCGAATGCACGCTGCAGCGGCGCTTTCAGAAGCTGGTGGAAATCGCGCCCAGCCCTTCGCTGCCCGAGGCCCTGCGCGCGCAGGTCACGCAGGCCGCGCTGCGCATGGCGAAGACGGTCGGCTATCGCGGGCTCGGCACTTTCGAATTCCTGGTCGATGCGCAGTCGTCGACGCTGCCCTTCGTCTTCATCGAGGCCAATCCGCGCCTGCAGGTGGAGCACACGGTGACCGAAGCCGTGACGGGGCTGGACCTCGTGCAACTGCAGATCGCCGTGGCGGCCGGTGAAACGCTGAGCGCGCTCGGCGTGGAGGCCGACCGCACCGCGTCGCAGCGCGGCTTCGCGCTGCAGTGGCGCATCAATGCGGAAACGCTGGACGCGCAAGGCAATGCGCGCCCCTCGGGCGGCACGCTCGCGCGCTTCGACCTGCCGGCCGGCCCCGGTGTGCGCGTCGATACGCACGGCTACGCGGGCCTCGCGCCTTCGCCGCACTACGACACGCTGCTCGCGAAGCTGATCGTGCATTCGCCTTCGCCGCGTTTCGCGGATGCGTTGCGGCGCTCGCTGCGCGCGCTGGACGAATGCCACATCGAGGGCATTGCCACCAACCTCTCGCTGCTGCGTGCCATTGCCGCGCGGCCGGAGTTCGCGACGCAGGCGGTGCACACCCGTTTTGTCGAGGCGCACCTGGGCGATCTGCTTGCATCGGCTGTTTCATTCGAGAAGCAGGCGAAGAAGACGGTTGCCGCGCCCGTCCAGGAAGCCGCTCTCGCGGACGACGGCGCGGACGAACTCACGGTGAAGGCGCCGATGCCCGCGCGCCTCGTGCAGTTCGAAGTGGCCGTGGGCGACGTGCTGCCCGCCGGCGCGCAGCTCGGCGTGCTGGAGGCCATGAAGATGGAGCACCTGCTGCACGCGCCCGTGGCCGGCCGCGTGGTCGCGTTGCTGGCCGCGCCCGGCGACTACCTTGTCGAAGGCCAGTCGCTGCTGCAGCTCGAAGCCGTCGACGCGCAGGCGGTCGAGGCCGAGGCGCGCGCCGAGCATGACCTGGACGCCGTCCGCCCCGACCTGCAAAAGGTCATCGACCGCCATGCGCCCACGCTGGACATCAACCGCAAGGCCGCCGTCGACAAGCGCCATGCGCAGGGCGGCCGCACCGCGCGCGAGAACATCGCCGACCTGTGCGACACCGCCTCCGACCCGGGCAACTTCATCGAGTACGGCGCGCTCGCCATCGCCGCGCAGACGCGCCGCCGCACGCTGGAAGACCTCATCGCCAACACGCCCGCCGACGGCATGGTCACCGGCCTGGGCAGCATCAACGCGAAGCAGTTCGGCCCCGAGGCCTCGCGCTGCGCGGTGCTGGCCTACGACTACACCGTGCTGGCCGGCACGCAGGGCATGCGCAACCACCACAAGACCGACCGGCTGCTGGCGGTGGCGCACCAGCTGAAGCTGCCGGTCGTGCTGTTCGCCGAAGGCGGCGGCGGGCGGCCGGGCGACACCGACATGCCCATCGTGGCGGGCCTGAACAACCACACCTTCAGCCAGTTCGCGGCGCTGTCGGGCAAGGTGCCGGTGGTCGGCATCGTGCATGGCCGCTGCTTCGCGGGCAATGCGGCGCTGCTGGGCTGCGCCGACGTGATCATCGCCACCAAGGGCAGCAACATCGGCATGAGCGGCCCCGCGATGATCGAAGGCGGCGGGCTCGGCACCTTCGCGCCGGAACAGATCGGACCGAGCAGCGTGCAGTCGCGCAACGGCGTGATCGACATTCTGGTGGACGACGAGGCCGCCGCCGTCGCGGCGGCCAAGCAGTACCTGTCGTACTTCCAGGGCGCGACCACCGACTGGCAATGCGCCGACCCGCGCACGCTGCGCCACGTGGTGCCCGAGAACCGGCTTCGCGTGTACGACGTGCGCGCCGCGATGCGCGGCGTGGCCGACACCGGCTCGCTGCTCGAGCTGCGCGCGGGCTTCGGCGCGGGCATCGTCACCGCGCTGGCGCGCATCGAAGGCCGGCCCGTGGGCCTGATGGCCAACAACCCGCATCACCTGGGCGGTGCGATCGACGTCGAGGCGGCCGACAAGTCCGCGCGTTTCATGCAGCTTTGCAATGCGCACGGACTTCCGATTGTTTCGTTGTGCGACACGCCGGGCTTCATGGTCGGCCCCGAAATCGAGGCGCAGGCGCAGGTGCGCCATGTGTGCCGCATGTTCATGGTGGCGTCGCATCTGCGCGTGCCGTTCTTCGCCGTGGTGCTGCGCAAGGGCTACGGCCTGGGCGCGCAGGCGATGACGGCGGGCGGCTTCGACGCGCCAGTCTTTACCGTGGCCTGGCCCACCGGCGAATTCGGCGCGATGGGGCTCGAAGGTGCCGTGCGGCTGGGTTTCCGCAAGGAACTGGCCGCCGTGCCGGAGGGCGCCGAACGCGACGCGCTGTTCAAGAAACTGGTGGCGCAGCAGTACGCGAACGGCGAGGCGATCCACATGGCGCAGACGCTGGAGATCGACGCGGTGATCGACCCGGCCGACACGCGCACCTGGCTGGTGCGCGGGCTGGATTCGGCCGGACGGCGCCACGAAGCCGTCTCGCCCTACGTCGACACCTGGTAACCGCACGCTAGACCTCGTAACGACCGGGGTCACGGCGGCTCCGTAAACTGGGTCGCTTTGCGCGCATGGAATTGATTTCTCGTTGGCGGGCCCGGTTTTGCGCGGGCGCCGCAACGCATTGGCTGATCGCTTTTCTGCTTGCGGCCGTGGCCGCCGGCGTGTGGGCATTGCCATCGTCCGACGGCCAGCCGCCCCGGCAGCCCGCCGAAGCCCATTGGGTCGCAAGCTGGGCGGCCGCGCCCACCGAATTCAGCGAACTCATGGCGAACCCCACCACCGCGCCGCAGGCGGGGCCGGGCAAGCATGTGTTTCGCGGGCAGACGCTGCGCCAACTGGTGCAGCCCGCGCTGGATGGAAGCCGCGTGCGCGTGCGTTTCTCCAACCGCTTCGGCAAGGCGCCGCTGCACATCGCCGCCGCGAGCGTGGGCCTCGTCACCGGCGGCAACGCGGTGTCTCCGGCCACGCTGGGCGTGCTGCGCTTCGGCGGGCGCGGCAGCCTCACCATCGCGCCCGGCGCGGACGCCTGGAGCGACGGCCTCGACCTGCAGGCCGAGGCCGGACAGACCCTGGCGGTGAGCACCTACCTGGACCAGCCGACGCCTTTCGCGACCATCTACCAGCGCGGCCCCGGCACGAGCTGGGTCGCCCCGGGCAATGCCGTCACGACGCCCAGGCTGCAAGGCGCGGTGCCGCTGGCGCTGAACCACATCGTGACCGGTCTGGACGTGCTCACGAGCCAGCCGGCCCGCATCGTGGTGGCTTTCGGCGACTCGATCACCGCGGGCGGCAACGACGCCGGCGGCGGCGCCTATCCCGACATGCTGGCCACGCGGCTGCGCGACAGCCCGAAGGTGCCGGCGGGGCTGTCGGTGATCAACATGGGTATCGGCGGCAACCGGCTGCTGCTCGACAGCTCAGGGCCCAGCGGCATGTCGCGCTTCGCGAAGGACGTGCTGGCGCAAAGCGGCGTGACGCACGTGATCGTGCTGATGGGCACCAACGACATCGGCCGAGGCGCGTTCGTCGACGTGCCGGGGTTCCCACTCCTCGCGTCCGAGGCGCCGACGGCCGAGCGCGTCACCGAAGGGCTTGAGCAGTTGATCAAGCAGGCGCGCGCCAAGGGCGTGAAGCTGATGATCGGCACCGTGCCGCCGTTCCGCAACACGCCCTACTGGACGGCCGCGACGGAAGCCATGCGCGGCGCCGTCAACACATGGATCCGCGGGCGGCAGGACGTGGACGGCGTGATCGATTTCGACGCCGTCCTGCGCGACCCCGCCGATCCGCTCGCCTTGAATCCGAAGTACGACAGCGGCGACCACCTGCACCCGAACAAGGCCGGACATGCGGCCATGGCGGCGGCCGTCGACCTGAAGGAACTGCTGGAGTGAGCGTTCGCAACCCACGAGGATCGCGAAACAGCTCTACATAAGACTTCGTGTCCCGCTTACAGGCGCTTCACATGATCCCGGCAGCATGAAGGCTCGTCCAACAACTCATGAGGAGTCCTTCATGAAAAAAATCGCACTGGCTCTTTCCATCGGCACGGCTTCGCTCCTGTCCGTGGGCGCGCTGACCGTTCCCACCGCCGCGCAGGCGCAACCCGTGGTGACCATCCAGGTGGCGCCGCCTCCGCCGCGCTTCGAACGCGTGCCGCCGCCGCGCCGCGGCTTCGTCTGGGCGCCGGGCCACTATGAGTGGCGTGGCGGTCGCCACGTGTGGGTGGGCGGCTACTGGGTGCGTGCCCGTCCGGGCTATGCGTACCGTGCGCCGGCATGGCGCCAGGACGGTGGCCGCTGGGTGTACAGCGCCGGCCGCTGGGATCGCGATGGCGACGGCGTGCCCAACCGCTACGACCGCCGCCCGAACAATCCCTACAGGAACTGATCTAGCGGAAGACGACGGTGCGGTGGCCGTTCAGCAGCACCCGGTGCTCGCTGTGCCACTTCACCGCCCGCGCCAGCACCTGGCTCTCGGTGTCGCGGCCTCGGGCCGTGAGGTCTTCCACCGTATCGGTGTGGTCGGCGCGGGCCACGTCCTGCTCGATGATCGGGCCTTCGTCGAGGTCGGCCGTCACGTAGTGGGCGGTGGCGCCGATCAGCTTCACGCCCCGGTCGTGCGCCTGGTAGTAGGGCTTGGCGCCCTTGAAGCTGGGCAGGAAGGAGTGATGGATGTTGATGGCGCGGCCGGCCAGGTTGCGGCACAGGTCGTTGCTCAGGATCTGCATGTAGCGCGCGAGCACCACGAGCTCCGCGCCTTCGGCCTCGATGATTTCCAGCTGCCTGGCCTCGGCCTGCGCCTTGGTCGCGGCCGTCACCGGGATATGGTGGAACGGCACGTTGTAGCTGGCGGCCAGTTGGTAGAAGTCGCGGTGGTTCGAGATGATGGCGCGCACGTCGATGGCGAGCAGGCCGCTCTTCCAGCGGAACAGCAGGTCGTTCAGGCAGTGGCCTTCCTTGCTGACCAGCAGCACGGTCTTCATCGGCTCGGCGGCGGCGTGCAGCTGCAGCGTCATGCCGAAGCCGGCGGCAAAGGTCTTCAGCTCTTCGCGCAGCGCGGCTTCGCTGTGGTCGCCGCAGGCAAAGCGCACCCGCATGAAGAATAGACCCGTGCCGTGGTCGTTGTACTGGGCGGCCTCTTCGATGTTGGCGCCATGCTCGAGCAGGAAGCCCGAGACGGCGTGCACGATGCCCGTCCGGTCGGGGCAGGAGAGGTTCAGGATGTAGGCGGGCGAGGTGGGCGTAGAGGTCGTCATCGGGGTGGGATTGTCGCAGGGGTGCCAGAATCGCGATTTTCCCCGACCCGAAACCCACAGGAGCGAGACATGGCCTTCCAGGACTTCAACATGGACAACCAGTGGTTGCCCTTCACTCCCAACCGTCATTTCCGCAAGGACCCGCGCGTTTTCGTGGCGGCCGACGGCATGGAATTCACCACCCACGACGGCAAGAAGGTGATCGACGGCATCTCGTCGCTGTGGTGCGTGGGCGCGGGCCACAACCGCAAGCCGATCAACGAGGCGATCAAGAAGCAGCTCGACACGCTCGACTACGCCACCGCCTTCCAGGTCAGCAACGACAAGGCCTTCAAGGCCGCCGAGATGATCGCCTCGCTGGCGCCCGGCGACCTGAACAAGGTGCTGTTCTGCAACTCGGGCTCGGAAGCCGCCGACACCTCGATGAAGGTGGCGCTGGCCTACCACCGCGCGCGCGGCGAAGGCCACCGCAATGTGTTCATCGGCCGCGAGAAGGGCTACCACGGCGTGGGCTTCGGCGGCATGTCGGTGGGCGGCATCCCGGGCAACCGCAAGGTGTTCGGTTCGGCCTTCCTGCCGCGCGTGGACCACATGCGCTTCATCCACGATCCGGTGAACCATGCCTACATCCACAACGAGGAGCCGGTGTGGGCCGAAGACCCGCTGGTCGAGCTCGAGACCCGCATCCTGCCGCTGCACGATCCGAGCAACATCGCCGCGATCATCGTCGAGCCGGTGGCCGGTTCGGCCGGCTGGTACCTGCCGCCCCAGGGCTACCTCAAGCGCCTGCGCGAGATCTGCGACAAGCACGGCATCCTGCTGATCTTCGACGAGGTCATCACCGGCTTCGGCCGCATGGGCACCAACTTCGCGTCGGACTATTACGGCGTGGTGCCCGACATGCTGAACTTCGCCAAGTGCGTGACCAACGGCGTGATTCCGCTGGGCGGCGTGATCTGCCGCGACAAGCTCTACGACGCGATGATGAAGACCGACGCGCCCGAGCACGTGGTCGAGTTCTTCCACGGCTACACCTACTCGGGCCACCCGGTGGCCTGCGCCGCGGCCATCGCCACGCTCGACCTGTTCAAGCAGGAGAACCTGTTCGCCCGCGCCGGCGAAATGGGCAAGGTGCTGGGCGACGCCTTCCACAGCGCCTTCAAGGGCCTGCCCAACGTCATCGGCATCCGCAGCCTCGGCCTGGCCGCGGCGGTGGAACTTGCGCCCATCGCGGGCACGCCGGGCAAGCGCGCCTATGAAGTCTTCCTGGACTGCTTCCACAAGGGCGCGCTGGTGCGCCCGGCGGGCGACGTGCTGGTGATCGCGCCGCCGTACATCGTGGAGAAGTCGCACATCGACACGCTGGTGAACACGCTGGCGGATTCGATCAAGGCGCACGCCTGAGCGTTGCCTGCACACGCCGCCGCAGACAACGCCGCGGCGGCGTGAACCGGCCTCTGGCTACCCGTCCACTTCCTCCGCGGCAAGGCCCGCGAGGTACACGCAGGACCCACCGATAACGGTAGCCAGCAGCGCCAGCGTGAAGGCCAGGCGCTTGCCGTGCCACAGCGAGCCGAGCCAGGTCGCGGACTCGACCATCCACACGGTCGTCTTTCCGCCCAGCCGTTCCATTTCCTGCTGTTCGCGCTTCGATGTTTCGAGCGGAACCACGTACACCTGTCCGTCGATGACGCGGCGATCGGCCGCCGTCGCGCTGTCGTTGCCGCTTGCCACGATGTAGACCAGCACCGCGCAGATCCAGCCCGCGATGAGGATCGCGATGCCCGCGAAATGAAGGCGGCGATGGGGTGCAACGGCGGTGCGTGACATGGCATCGATTCTGTCGCACGGCGCGTGCGCATGCATGGGTTTGTTCCCACCACTTCTACCGGTTCTCGGGATACCGGCGGCTTCTTCCGCTCCCTAGCATCCCCTCTCGCGAAACGTCGCACCCGTGAATTCAATGACGAATTCAGGGCGTGCGCCACACGGAGAGGAGAAGTCATGCAGCGCGTCTTTTCACATGCCGGCCTCGGCCAGGCCGGTCATCGTCGCCATCGGATTCACAGGCTGATCGCGTTGGCACTCACGGCCTGCGGCTGCGCGTCTTCTTCGCTTGCACTGGCCAACAACGTCGGCGAGAACACCTCGTGGCAGTTCCAGTCGAGCGCCGACAAGGTCAACCAGGCGGCGGTGCAGGACATGATCCGCAAGCAGAAGAGCGGCTACTACGCCGCCCCGGTCTACAACACGACCATCGGCCGCCAGTACAACTGCAACGTCTCGGCCACCTCGACCGGCAACGACGGCAACAACAGCACGGTCGCGAATTCGCCGTCGAACGCGGGCGCGAATTCGAATGCCTCGGGCAACGACAGCCGCAGCGCAGTGGGCTCGCAGGGCGGCGCGACGGTGGGCACCTCGCAGGCCAACAGCGGCGCGGTGGGCTCGGCCGTGGTCGGCGGCACCAGCACGCAGGTGCAGGGCGCGGCCAACCAGGCGCTGAACTCGACGCAGGGCAACGCCGGCGCGCAGACAGCCAGCGTGGGCGGCAGCTCGGCGTGCGCCTTCGGGGTGCTCAATTGAAAACCGGGGCACGCGACATGCACACCATCCGAACATTCGCACTCGCCGCGGTCGCGACCGTGGCGCTCGCCGGTTGCGTCTCCGCGCCGCAGCAGCGATTTGCGCCCAACGAGGCGCCCGTGGTGCTCGGCCCCGCCGTGCGCGACAACGTCACGCCGATGGAGGCGGTGCTCGCCTGCTACGCCGACCACATCGCGGCCACGCGGCGCCCGCCCATCGTCATCGGCGTGGGCGACGTGAAGGACTACACCGGCAAGTACAGCATCAATGAAGGCAACGCCATCACGCAGGGCGGCGCGCTGATGGTGTATTCGGCGCTCGGCAAGCTCGGCGGCGCGGTGAGCATCGCCGAGCGCTTCGACCCGGTGATCGCGGAGCGCGAACTCGCCTACGCCGACCGCCGCCAGCTCGGCGACGGCCGCACGCACCAGCTCGGCGGACCCAACGGCGGGCAGACCGTGCCGTGGATGCCGTACTTCGGCGGCACCATCAACAAGTCCGACTACTTCATCGTCGGCGGCATCACCGAGCTGAACTACAACATCAACTCCGGCGGCGCCGAGTTCGCGGTGAACCAGGTGGGCGTGAAGGCGCGCACCTTCAGCCAGTCGGTGAGCGTGGACCTGCGCATCGTCGACACCAAGTCGCTGATGGTGGTGCGCACGGTGAGCCTCACCAAGCAGTTCAACGGCTACGAAGTGGGCCTGAACGTGTTCCGCTTCTTCGGCAGCAAGCTGTACGACGTGGACATCGGCGCCAAGGGCCAGGAGCCGGTGCAGATGGGCGTGCGCGCCGCGCTCGAAGAAGGCGTGGTGCGGCTCATGGCCGCCGTCACGCAGGTCGACCACCGGCCCTGCATGACGATGCGCCCGGGCGGCGGCGAGCCGATCCCGACCGTGCCCGCAGACCAGCTGCGCAAAGTCGACAACCCGGGCGATGCCACGGTGGGCGGCGCGGCGGTCACCTCGCCCGTGGTGCAGGGCGGCGTGGCCGTCAACGCGGGCGGCCCCGGCGGCGCGCGCCTCACGGGCACGGCCACGCAGGTGCCGTTCGACTTCGGCGCGACCACGCTCGGCGGCAGCACGCTGGCGCTGCTCGACCAGATCGCGGGCCTGTCCAAGAAGGGCGCGACCGACATCGTGCTGGTGGCGCGAGACACCGAGAACTGGGACGCCCGCAAACGCGACGAACTCACCGACCAGCGCATCGCCGCCGTCACTTCGGCACTGGCCAACCGCGGCGTGGCGCCGGGCGCCATCAGCGTGACCTGGCGGCCCGACGCGGCCGACACATCGATCCACCGCGACGGCCCGGGGCTGCAGGAGATCGCCAAGCTGCGCATCGGCGGGGCGGTGGTCGGCAGCGCTGCTTCCATTTCTTCCGAGAGCGCCGGCAAAGGGGGCTGAGCCGCCGCGCATCCGTCCAGCAAGTCGAGCCCCTGAAATTCAGTTCACACGCTTCGCCCCATCGTTCTCAAACATCCGAGGAGTCATGACATGAAAGCACGCAAGATCCGCAACGGGGCCGCACGCAGGCCCGCACTCAGCAGCATCGGCTCGGCCGTTGCAATGGTCCTGATCGCCACCGGCGCGCATGCGGCAGAGACGGCCGTCAGCGGCGCTTTCGCTCCCTCCGTCACGGGGACCAGCACCTCGGTGAATCCGCAGACCAACCTGGGCGCGGTCGACGCGTCCATCAGCAGCGCCACCGTGGGTGTCACCACCACCGGCACCGCGGGGACGCCTCCCACCTCGAGCTACACCAACGGCAACGCGATCAGCGCCAAGGCCACCGGCAACATCGAAGTGCGCACCATCGCGCCGACCCCCGGTTCGCCGCCCACGCCGGTGAGCAGCGCCGCGACGCTGGCGCTCTCGCAGAACAGCGGCGTGATCTCCAGCAGCGTGACGAACAGCTCGATGGGGAACTACTCCACCACGATCCAGGCCGGCAGCGTGGCCGCCGCGGACAACACGATTTCGGCCACGACCACGCTCAACAGCGGCTCGTCGCTGGTGCTGGGCACGGCGGCCGCGTCCGGCACCGCGCTCGCTGGCTCGTCGGTGCTCCGCTATCCGGTGGGCGCCCCGCAGGTCTTCGATGCCAAGGGCAACATTGTCGTGACCACGTTCCAGTCGGCCACGGGCGCAAGCTCCAGCGCCGAGAGCCAGGGCAATCGCGTCGACTTGTGGCTGCTGCCGAGTTCGGGTGCCATTGCCGCCGGCGCTTCGCTCGAACGCAACTCCATCGCCGCCGTGCTCAAGGGCAACAGCGCGACGAACACGGCCGCCATCGTGTCGGGCGGCGCGCCTTCCTTCGCGGGCTCGGCGGTGGTTTCCAACCTGCAGGTGAACAACAACGCCGCGCCAGGCGCCGTCACGCACTCCGCGACCAACAACAACTCGGCTATCGACGCCGTGGTCTCCGGGGTGCCGCTCGGCGGCACCAACACGCTGCAGTCGGCGCTCGCGGTGCGGGGCAACAACATATCGAGCGCGGCCACCGGCAACGAGGCGCTGAGCGGCACCGCGGGAACCGCCGGCAACTTCATCCTCGTCGACGGCGTGTCGGTAGCCGGCATCGGCACGCCCGCCACGGCGCTGAACAACAGCACCCACAACGGCGTGGGCGTGAACACCAACGTCAACGCCGACCTGGCCATCGTCAACAGCCAGGGCAACATCGGCGTGGGCATCACGAGCAGCACCACCAACGCGCTGGTGGGCGCGACGGTGCAGTCGATTGCCAGCGGCGGTTCCGTCGACCTCCGGGCCAACGCCGTCACGGCCGCTGCCACCGGCAATGCCGCGTCGAGCGCAATCTCCAGCACCGACGGCTTGAGCGCGTTCAAGGGCACCAGCGCCCTGTCGAACCAGCAGGCCAACTACCAGTCGCCGATCACGGCCCAGATGACGGCGTCGAACATCGGCGTGCTGACCGGCTTCGGCGGCACGACCAACAATGCCGTCGTGTCGGTGGCCGGCAACAGCTCCGCGGCGACGGCCACGGGCAACCAGATCAGCCAGAGCCTTGCCATCGACGCGGGCGGAATGACCCTCGGCAGCGCCTCCGCCGTGCTGACGGGCGGCACCGCCAACGACGGCCGCGTCTCGGCCGGCGGCGCGGCCACGATCACCAACCTGCAGGGCAACTACGGCAGCCCGGTCGCGGCGACCAACGACGGCTCTCAGGTCTTCGTGGGTGCGAACCTGGTCGCCTCGCCCATTGCGGGCAGCACCTTTGCCGTGACCGGCAACACGCAGCAGGCAGCGGCGCTGGGCAGCGGTGCGACCAACGCGCTGACGCTTGCCACCGGCTCGACGCTCGGCACCGGCGCGGGCATCGCCAGCGTGCAGATGGGCGACGCCGGTGCGACCGTCAGCGCCACGCTGAGCAATGCGGCGGCGCTGCTTGCAGTCAACGGCAACGTGACCGGCAGCGCGAGCAGCATCGCGCTGACCGACAACAAACAGATCGCCAGCGCCACCGGGAACTCGGCGAAAAACACCCTGGGTATCGATGCGGTCAACATCGCCGCCGTGACCGCGGGCGGCGCTGCCTCCACCGTCACCGTGGGCGCCGGCGGCCTGCCGTTCGACGGCAATGCGGGCAGCCTGCCGACCGTGAATGCCGCCTTCGGCATCCTCGGCGACCAGTCGGTGCAGGCCAGCGTGAAGGCCGTGGCGAGCGGCCCCTCGGCACCCGGCCTGAATGCCTTCGCGGTCACTGTCGCCGGCAACCTCGGCGACACGACCGCGGGCGGCAAGCTGGCGAACGACCGCAATACCCTGGGCGCCGAAGCCTACGGCAACACCGCGGCCAACGGCCTGACGCTGGACCTGAACAACCTGAGCAGCTCGGCGCCGGGCTTCTCGGGCTTGCTCTCCGGAACCAACGTGGCCAACGTGACCAACGTGCAGTCCGTGGCCGGCAACGCGACGCAGATTTCGGCCGACGCCAGCGGCGTGACGCCGGTGCGCACCGTGATCTCGGGCAGCGTCACCAACGCCACGGTGTCCAGCTCCGGCAACACCACGCAGGCGCTGGCCTATGGCAACAGCGCGACGGGCAACACGGTGAAGGTGACGGGCAACAACATCACGACGCTGGTCGCCACGCTTCCGGTGGCACCTTCCGGCGCGGGCGTGGCGGTCGGCGCGGCCAGCGTGAATGCCGCGTTCGGCGTGCAGAACGCGCAGTCGGGCCAGGGCTCGGTCTCGGCCACGCGAAGCGGCGGGCCGGAGGTGCAGACCTACATCGTGGGCAACCTGGTCAGTTCGAGCGTGGCCGCCGACAAGAACAAGACCATCGTCGAGGCCAACAGCAACAGCGCGACCAACGGCGTGAGCATCGAAGGCAACGCTCTGGCCACCACGAGCGCGGTGCAGAACCTGCAGCAGACGAGTGCCGACGTCACCGCGCAGATCGGCTCGGCCGCCGCGACGCGTGCGAACCAGAGCGGCGTGCAGGTGAAGATCGACGGGCTCACGGTGCAGGGCCAGGCGGTTTCTGTCAGCGGCAACATCGCGAGCGGCTCCGCAACGGGCAACTCGGCCAGCAACAGCCTCGCCGTCGACGGCAACACCATCGCCGTGCGCGGCGCGCTCCCGGCCATTGCGACCAGCGTGGGCGCCCTGATCAACGGCGCCTACGCCGACCATGCGGTGTCGAACGTCCAGACCGTGAGCGGCGCGGGTGCGATTTCTTCCAGCGTGTCGGGCGCCTACGGCATCGACACCACCGCGGGCGCGAGCATCAGCGGCACCCAGCTGAGCGTTTCGAACAACGCGCAGGGTTCGCAGGCCGTCGCCAACACGGCGACCAACGGTGTCGAGCTGACCGGCAACAGCATCACCGCACGCACGGCGCTGCAGTCGACGCAGACGAGCACCGCGAAGAACGTCGACTCGACGTCCTCGATGGAGGTGTTCGCGCCGGCGGCCTCGACGTCGTCGCGCATCGATCTGTCGGGCAACAAGAACGTGTCGCTGGCGGTGATCAACGACGTGTCCAACACGCTGAGCGTGGCCTCGACCAACACCTCGCCCGCGAGCGCGGCGGGCTCCACCGCGGCGATGACAGCGATCGCTGCGACCGGCGACCATGTGCTGCTGAACCAGCAGACCGCCGCCGCGGCGGTGACAAGCAAGGCCACCACCAACCTGTACAACGACGACAGCGGCACGCCCGCGCCGGTGACGGCAGGTCTTGCCGGCGGTTCGCTCAGCATCGCGCGCAACAGCACGGTGGCTGAGGCATCGGCCAACCGCGCCGCCAACTCGGTGTCGCTGGTGAGCGATGCGGTGCAGGGCGCGACCGGCGGCATCGTCAACACGCAGGCCAGCAGCGCCGCCGTCACGGCACAGGCCAGCACCACCGCGAACGTGGCGGTGACGGCGCCCTCGCCGCTCAACGGCGGCTCGGTGGCGCTCAACGCCAACACGACCAGCGCCCTCGCACGCGGCAATGCGGCCACCAACCTGCTGGAGTCGAGCGCGGGCAGCGGCTACGGCGGGCTTGCCGCGCAGGGCACGGGCGGCGGAGGGCTGCTGCCCGCTGCGCTCAACGCCAGCGCGGCGGCCGCCATTCGCAACAGCCAGACCAATGACGGCGCGGTGTCGGCAAGCAGTTCGGGTGCCAGCTACATGGTGGCGCTCAACTCGACCGGCGGCCCGGTCGGCACGACGCTCGGCACCGTCGGCGTGACGGGCAACACCCTGACCGCCGAGGCCTATGGCAACAGCGCCACCAACCGCATCACGCAGACCGCGCTGAACAACGGCACGCCAAGCGCGGTCATCGTCAGCACGCAGGTCAACACCGGCGCGGTGACGGCAACCGTGAGCGGCGCGAGCGTGGGCATCGGCGTGGCGGGTGGCGGAGGCAACAGCACGCTGCGCACCACGGGCAACCAGATCACGGCATCGGCGACGGGCAACTCGTCGGTGTCGTCGATCGCGACGCGCTGAGACAGCAGCGCCGCCGCGAGGCGGCATGCGAAAAGCCGCGGGCCCTTTGGGGTTCGCGGCTTTTTTTACGCTTACTGCGAGCTGGTCTTGGCAGGCCGGCGCAGCTCGGCGCAGTAGTCTTTCTCGGGCAGGGGCGGCGTCTGCCAGATGCGGTCGTATTCGCCGGGCACCACGTTCGCCAGCGTGGGCGCCGCCAGCATCCGCACCGTGGCGATCCTGACGTCGTTCGGCAGGTGCTGCGGCACGCCGAGCGTGCGCACCACATGGCCGGAGCCGGCGATCAGCAGCACCGTCTTGCCGGGCTGGCGCGCCTTGACCACGGCCTGCGCCATCGCGCGGTCGCGGCCGACCTGGATGCGGGTCATGGGAATGATCTGCGACTCGGGCAGCATCTTGCAGTGGCCCTCGCGCACCGCGGTCTGCTGCGCGATGTAGGCGTCGCTGCCGAGCTGGGCGTCGAGCGAGACATCGGCCATCGCGTCCTTCATGCGGGCGCGCGGCAGGTTGGCGCCGACCACCGGCACGCCCGCGCGCACGGCGGCCATCACGGCCGGGCCGTAGCTGGCCCAGGGCCAGGCCTTGTCGCTCCAGTCGAGCGCGGCCTGCACCTGGGCTTCGGTGGCGGTGGGCGCGACATGCGCGGTGCCGCGGCCTTCTTCCGCCATCTCGAGCGCCAGCGCGGCGAGCTGGCCGCGTGCGACCAGCGCCTCCACGGTCTCGCGCTCGATGACGTGATGCTCGGGCGCGTCGTGCTGCTCGCCGAGCAGCAGGGCGTCGACCGGCAGCAGCGCGGCGACGCGGCGCGCGATGGGCGTGCCGGGCGCATCGGCTGCGCCGTCGCCGGACGGCAGCGCCGAACAACCGGCGAGGGTGGCCGCTGCGAACGTGGCGATCAGGGGAAAGAAGAGGCGGGGAGCCCGCGCGGGCGAGAGTCGTGAAAGAGCCATCGGGCCATACTATGCGCTCGGCGCATGGGCGCCGTGCCGTCCATCTCCGCTTTTTCCTGTCCGTCCGTGCCTTTCCGTTTCCTTGTCCGCGTGCTGGCCACGCTGCTGCTGGCGCTCGCCGCCGCGGGCGCATGCCTGGTGCTGCACACGCCGCTGCCCTGGATGATCGGGCCGCTGATCGCGGTGTCGCTGGCCTCCATCGCAGGGCTGCCGACGGCCAGCCACACGCCGCTGCGCAACGCGGGCCAGTGGACCATCGGCATGGCGCTGGGGCTGTACTTCACGCCGCACGTGGTGTCGCTGGTGGCCAGTGTGTGGTGGGCGATCGCGCTGGCCATCGGCTGGGCGCTGCTGCTGGGCTGGGGCTTCGGGCGCTGGCTGCACGGGGTGCACTCGGCGCGCATGCCGCATGTGCCCGAGAAATCCATGAGAGCCACGACTTACTTCTCGGGCGCCATCGGCGGCGCGTCGGAGATGACGCTGATGGCCGAATCGGCCGGCGCGCGTACCGACCTCGTGGCGGCGGCGCACAGCCTGCGGCTGGTGGTGGTGACGGTGACCATTCCCTTCGCGATGCAGTGGAGCGGACTGCACGGCCTAGAGATCAACCCGCCGGGCGTGCGCGAGGTGAACCCGGGCGGACTGGCGCTGCTGGCGGCGGCGACCGGCCTCGGCGGCCTCGCCATGCGCGCGCTGAAGCGCACCAACCCGTGGTTCATCGGGCCGCTGCTGGTGGCGATGGGCTTCACCATGGCGGGCCAGTCGCTGTCGGCCGTGCCCACGTGGATGTCGAACACGGCGCAGCTGGTGATCGCGGTGAGCCTGGGCGTGCGCTTCAGCCGGGAGTTCCTGCACACGGCGCCGCGCTGGCTGGGCTCGGTGGTGCTGGGCACCTTCGGCATGCTGGCGCTGTGCGGCGGGGTGGCGTGGCTGCTGGCGGCGGCGACCGGGCTGCATCCGGCCACGATGATCCTTGGCACCTCGCCAGGCGGCATCGCCGAGATGTCGATCACGGCCAAGGTGCTGCAACTGGGCGTGCCGGTGGTCACGGCGTTCCAGGTGTGCCGGCTGGTGGCGGTGCTGCTGCTGGTCGGGCCGATGTTCCGGTGGATCTATCGCCGTCGCTGAGGACCGAGCGGTCGGCCCATGAAAAAAGCGCCCAGGAGGGCGCTTTTTGCTGGGAAGCGGAAAAGGGGATCAGTGCACGAGGACCGGCGTGTGGGCCAGTTCGGCATAGCCTTCCAGCGTGTCCTCGACTTCTTCCTGGGTGGGGGTGTTGAGCTGCCAGGCGGCGATCTGCTGCTGGAACAGCTCGGCCCATGAGCCGTCCAGGTAGACCTCCTTGCCCGAACGCTTGTCCACGATCTCGAAGCCGTGGCGCTCCAGCACCGGCATGTTCGGCTGCGCGGGCGCGTCGCCTTCATTCGGCTGGACGTGGACGACGACGAAAGACTCCGAGTCATAGAGCATGTTCATGGCTGGCCCCGTAAGGATGTCGATGGCATTCATAGAGATTACGTAGCAATCAACGCGCCAGTTTCAAGACCCGTTGTCTTTTTGTTTACTTCAACGTCGATGTGTGAGTTTTGCCTCAGTTCGAGGGGGTTGTGGGTAGGGATTTGCGCAACTGGGCGTCGGCAAAGTTGCCGTTCGGCTCGGTCTGCTTGATTCGAACGGGCAAATAACCGTAGTCCGGTGCCAGCCAGAGCTCCAGCTTGCTGTCGAACTGCTGGCGCGGGCTGCGGGTGAGCTTGCGCGCCCGGTATTCGCCGGCCGGCAGGCTCAGCTGCTCCTCGTCGCCCACCACGAAGACCCAGACGCCGGCGTCGCGCGGACCCACCGTCTGGACAGAGATCTGGCTGCCCGCCGGGTAGCGGCCCGGGTCGCCGGCCAGCAGGCCGCCTAGCTGCATCATGATGCTCAGCCGGTCCTGCGCGCCGGCCAGGAGCGGCACGGGAGGCGCGTTGTTGCTGAACACCACCTGCCCCTGGTCGCGCACGAAATGCGAGGCCACCTCGGACTTCCGGCTCTCCGAGTACCGGTCGGGCTCGATGCCCGAGGGGCCGATGCGGCCGGTGCTGTGCTGGCTGCGGATGGTGCTGAACAGCACCTTCAGCGTCAGCCGGGCGTCGTAGCGGCTGCCGTCCTGCAGCCAGGTCAGCTCGCCGAACACGCCCTGCATGGGGGACGAGCCGTCCTGCCCGGTGGCCGCGAAATCGAGCGTGACCGATCCCGGAATACGCAGCGACTGGGTGCCGACGATGTTGCCGGACGTGGGGTTCGAGGCGCCGGCGGATGCGCCCGCCGTGCCGTCGCCAGTGCCGGCGACCGCCGTGCCCGAGCCGGCGTCCGAGCCCGCGGCGTTGGCCGGGGTGTCCGCCGGCATTGCTCCTGAATCCGTAGCAGGCTGCACCGTCAGGTCGGGCGCTTCCGGCTCCTTGGGCGTTGCGTTGTCGATCTGCGGTTCGGGCGCCGGTGCTGGCCTGGGCTTCGGCACCGACGGCGCGCGCGGCCGGCGCGGCTTCACCGGGGCCGGCGGCCTGGCTTCCGGCGGTGCGGCGGCGGCCGGCGCGGCCGGTTTTTCGGAGGCGGGCGGTGCGATCACGATCGTGCGCGTGATGAACTTGTTGGCCAGCGGCGAGGGCTCCGGCCCGATGGCTGTCGGCGCCAGCCCCAGCACCAGCAGATGGATCACCGCCACCAGCAGCGTCAGCGCGGCCAGCACCCGCCAGGACGGGCGGCCGGGCATGCCGGCGGACAGCGGAGGGGGGGCGACGAGCGTCGGCATCAGTGTGTGGAGTGGGGCGCCGGCACGGAGGTTCACCGAGACCACCTCGGTACACTGCCGCCCGTTCAACCAGTTTAAGTGGGAGCGGCGGCCGCCCTCACGCAAGTACCGCATCATGAAACTCGCCACCCTGAAGGACGGCTCGCGCGACGGCCAGCTCGTCGTCGTTTCGCGCGACCTCACGCTCGCCCACTACGCCACCGGCATCGCGAACCGGCTGCAGCAGGTGCTGGACGACTGGGGCTTCATGAGCCCGCAGCTGCAGGACCTGTACGACGCGCTCAACCACGGCCGCGCCCGCCATGCCTTTCCCTTCGATCCGGCGATGTGCATGGCGCCGCTGCCGCGCGCCTACCAGTGGGCCGACGGCTCGGCCTACCTGAACCACGTCGAGCTGGTGCGCAAGGCGCGCAATGCCGAAGTGCCCGAGAGCTTCTACACCGACCCGCTGATGTACCAGGGCGGCAGCGACGACTTCCTGGGCCCGGTCGACGACATCGTCGTGCCCAGCGAGGCCATGGGCATCGACTTCGAGGCCGAGATCGCCGTCATCACCGGCGACGTGAAGATGGGCACCACGCCCGACCAGGCGCTGGACGGCATCCGCCTCGTGATGCTGGCCAACGACGTGAGCCTGCGCAATCTCATTCCGGCCGAACTGGCCAAGGGCTTCGGCTTCTTCCAGAGCAAGCCCGCCACCGCCTTCAGCCCCGTGGCCGTGACGCTCGACGAACTGGGCGAAGCCTGGCAGCACGGCCGCGTGCACCTGGCGCTGCAGAGCAGCTGGAACGGCCGCAAGGTCGGCATGTGCGACGCCGGCCCGGAGATGACCTTCCACTTCGGCCAGCTCATCGCCCACATCGCCAAGACGCGCAACGTGCGCGCCGGCAGCATCGTCGGCAGCGGCACCGTGAGCAACAAGGGCGTGGAAAAGAACGGCCACATGGATTGGCCAAAGGGCTACTCGTGCATTGCCGAGAAGCGCTGCATCGAGACCATCCAGACCGGCCAGCCCTACACCGACTTCATGAAGTTCGGCGACACCATCCGCATCGAGATGAAGGGGCCTGACGGGCGCTCGCTGTTCGGCGCGATCGACCAGGAGGTCGTGTCGACCGCCGGCCGGCCGAAGGAGGCGCCGGTGTCGCTGGTGAAGCCGGCCGCGGGCACGCAGGCCGACGAGGCGCCGGAAGAAGAAGCCTCCGAGGACTGAGCCCGCTTCCGGCCTGGCTCAGTGCGGCCCCGCGCCGCGCAGCAGTTCCTTCTGCGACCGTATCCCCAGCCGCCGGAACGCCCGGTACTGGTGGGTGCGCACGGTCGTCAGCTCCACGCCGATCTCGCGTGCCGCCTCCTTCGCGGTCTTGCCCGCCATCAGGTGGCCGATGACTTCGCGCTCGCGCAGGCTCAGCGTCAGCAGCCGCGAGGCCAGCGCGGGCTCCACGGCTTCGCGCACCGCCATCGCGCTGCGCCCGTGCGCGGCGGTCGCGTCGGCCAGCAGCGTCGCATGCGCCTCGATGCGGCCGAAGTCTTCCGCGCCGAACTCGGGCTGCGCCAGGCTCCGGTAGAAGCTCACCGCCACGCGCTGGCCGGTGGGCAGCAGCAACAGCACCGACGCGCGCTCGCGGATGCCCACGTCGCCGTAGCAGGCCGCGCGGTAGGCGGGGTCGGCCACCTCGTCGGCGCGCTGATGGCCCAGCCACAGCTGCGCGCGCTGCGGCAGCTTGCGCGCCGCGAGCCAGGCCATGTTGGGGTCGAGCAGGTCGAAGCGCTGGGCCACGTAGCGCTCCGACGTGCGCTCGGCCGTGCTGCCGTAGCTGCTGGCCGCCGACACCGCCTCGATGCGCCCCGCCGCGCTCACCGCGAACACGGTGCAGAAGGTGACGGGCATCACGCGCTGCATCGCCTTCAGGTAGCTGGTGGCCAGGTGCGCCGTGCCCACGCCGCCGAGCACGTCGCTGACCACGCCGGCGGCCAGCGCGGTGTCGGTGGGATGGATGCGCCAGCGTCTCATGGGAAGGGAAAAAAGTCAGGGATTGGGGTAACTACCTCGTACGAAGTTATGACATCGGCAGTCCCCGCGCATCGGGACAATCCCGTCGCATGACGAACTCTCCCGCAGCCGCACCCGGCGACGCCGCCGGCGGCCCCGTGCCGCCACCGGCCAGCGCCACCGAACTGCCGCCTTCCGTCGGCGCCTTCCACTACACCCGCTACAAGCCGTGGACCCCGCCGCTCGAGCACGACGGCGTGGAGCCCGGCCGCCACCCGGTGGTGATCGCGGGCGGCGGCCCGGTCGGCATGGCGCTCGCGCTGGGGCTGGCGAACCACGGCGTGCGCTGCGTGATCCTGGAGGCCGACGACACCGTGTGCGTGGGCAGCCGCGCGGCCTGCATCTCGCGGCGCAGCCTGGAGATCATGGCGCGGCTCGGCGTGCTGCCGGACTTCATGAGCAAGGGCCTGCCGTGGACCGGCGGGCGCAGCTTCTACAAGACGGCCGAGGTGTTCCGCTTCGAGATGCCGCACGACGCGCGGCAGAAGCTGCCGCCGATGATCAACCTGGAGCAGTACTACGCCGAGCACTACCTGCTGGAAGAAATCTTCCGCCGCAACGAGGCGACGCCGGGGCTCATCGACATCCGCTGGGGCACCGAACTCATCGGTCTCTCGCAGGACGACGAAGGCGTGACGCTCGACGTGCGCAACACCGAGGGCAGCTACCGGCTGCACGGCCAGTGGCTCGCGGCCTGCGACGGCGGCCAGAGCTTCGTGCGCAAGGCGATGGGGCTCGCGCTGGAGGGCACGGGCTACGAAGGCCGCTACGTGATCATCGACATCGAGTTGCACAGCGGCCACCCGACCGAGCGCCGCGCCTGGTTCGATCCGCCGTGGAACCCCGGCTCGACCGTGCTGATGCACCGCCAGCCCGACGACATCTGGCGCATCGACTACCAGCTGCGCCCCGGCCAGAGCACCGAGGAAGCACTGCAGCCGGCGGCGGTGGCCGAGTTCGTGCAGCGCCACCTCGACGCCATCGGCGAAGGCCACCTGCCGTGGAAGACGGTGTGGACCTCGGTCTACCGCGCCGGCGCGATGACGCTGGACAGCTACCGCCACGGCCGCGTCGTGTTCGCGGGCAACGCGGCGCATGCGATGCCGATCTTCGGCGTGCGCGGGCTCAACTCGGGCTTCGACGACGCCGACAACCTCGCGTGGAAGCTGGCCTTCGTGGCCAGGGGCCTGTCGGACGCGGCGCTGCTCGACAGCTATTCGCAGGAGCGCATCGAGGCCTTCCACGTGAATGCCGAGAACGCGATGCGCAGCACCGAGTTCATGTCGCCGCCGTCGCGCGGCTTCGACTTGCTGCGCGAGGCGGCGCTGTCGCTGTCGGAGGCGCACCGTGGCATCGCGCAATTGATCAACCCGCGCCAGACGCAGGCGGTGCGCTATGCCGCTTCGCCGCTGTCCAGCATCGGCGACGAGCTGCCGGCAGGTCCGCTGCCGGGCGAGGCGATGCCCGAGCAGCAGCTCGAGCGCGGCCACCTGACCGACTGGATCGCGCCCACCTTCACGCTGCTGGTGCTGCGGCCCGATGTCGCCGTGCTGCCGGCCGCGGACATCGCGCGCGCGCAGCAGGGCGCGCTGCCCTTCGCCGTGCGCACCATCGCCGGCCCGGGCATCGCCGGTGTCGACGCGAACGCCTCGTCCGATGTGTTCGAGGCGCTCGGCGCGCGAGACGGCGCGGTCTATCTGCTGCGTCCCGACGGCCACGTGGCCGCGCGCTGGCACCGGCTGCCGGCCGGTGCCCTGCAACCCGCGCTGGAACGCGCCGCGGTTTCGGCCGCCGTTGCCCTGGAGACACTTTCCGCATGACCCACCCCGCTCTTCCCCCCGAGGCCCGCGACCGCCTCTACGCCGAGTGCGCGCGTGCCATCAGCGAAGCGGGCGCCGAGCGCGAATCGCTGTTCCTCGCGCGGCTCGCGCTGCTGCTGTTCGAGCAGGTCGGCGACGAGGCGCGCTGCCGCGACGCGCTGGCCGACGCGTTGCGCGCGCTGCCCGTACCATCGCTGTCCGCTTCCTGATTGCAAACAACCAACAACCGGAGACTGATCCATGGATCGCCGCACCCTTCTCGCCACGCTCGCATCGAGCGCCGCCGTGGCCGTCACCCCCTTCGCCCGCGCACAGGAATACCCGGCGCAGCTCATCCGCTGGGTCGTGCCCTACCCGGCGGGCGGCGGCACCGACGTGATCGCGCGCGTGCTGGCCGAATCGATGCGCCAGACGCTGGGCCAGCAGATCGTGGTCGACAACCGCCCCGGCGCCTCGACCAACATCGGCGCCGACATCGTCGCCAAGAGCAAGCCCGACGGCTACACCGTCCTGTCGGCCGACAACGCCGTGCTGGCCTTCAACGAGCACCTGTTCAGCAAGCTGCCGTTCAACCCCGAGAAAGACTTCACCTACATCGGCGCCATCGGCAAGTTCCCGCTCGCGCTGGTGGTGCACCCGGACTTCCCGGCCAAGAACTTCAAGGACTTCCTGGCCTACGTGAAAGCCAACCCCGGCAAGGTCAACTACGCCTCGCCCGGCAACGGCTCGCCGCACCACCTGGCGATGGAAATGTTCAAGGTGCGCACCGGCACCTTCATCACCCACATTCCCTACCGTGGCGCCGCGCCTGCCATGGCCGACGT
This sequence comes from Variovorax paradoxus, assembly GCF_022009635.1. NCBI lineage: Bacteria > Pseudomonadati > Pseudomonadota > Betaproteobacteria > Burkholderiales > Comamonadaceae > Variovorax > Variovorax paradoxus. Next base: position 6,453,525 of record NZ_CP091716.1, on the reverse strand, counting down.
GATGGGCGGGCAGGTGCCCTGCATGTTCCTCGACCTGGCCTCGGGCCTGTCGATCATGCAGAGCAACAAGGTGCGGGTGCTGGCCATCGGCTCGGGCGCGCGCAGCAAGCTGCTGCCCAACGTGCCGACGCTGGCGGAAGTGGGCGTGCCCAACACCGAGGTGTTCGCCTTCCAGGGCATCCTGGGCCCGGCCGGCTTGCCGCCCGCGGTGGTGAGCAAGCTCAACGGCGACCTGAACAAGGCCTTCGGCACGCCAGCCGTGCAGAAGCGCTTCGAGGACTTCGGCATGGAAGCCATGCCCGGCACGCCGGCGCAGTTCGCGGCGCTGTCGCGCGCGGAGTCCAATCGCTGGGGCCCGATCATCAAGCAGGCGGGGATCAAGCTGGACTGACGCTCCCGGAGCCTCGCGCAGTGGCCGCCGGCTACTTCGCGTAGGCCTTGCGCGAGCCGTCCTCGAAGACTTCGTCGTCGCGCTGCAGCTCGCCGTTTTCGTCCCAGGCGCGCTCGCGCGTCACGCGGCCCTTGGCGTCGAAGCTCGACTCGGCGATGAGCGTGCCTTTTTCGTTGAAGCGCTGGTGCGTGCCGACAGGCACCTGCCTGCCGCGGCCCGCGATCTGGTAGCGGCCCTGCGCGGCGCGCTGGCCGCTGTCGTAGAACTCGGTGATGTCGACCACGCGGCCATTGCCGCTGCCGCTGTACGCCGACTTGCTGCTCGGCTGGCCGTTCAGGTAGTAGCTGTCGTCGCCGATCGGCTCGCCCGCGCTGTTCCAGCGCTGGTCGCGCACCAGCGTGCCTTTTTCGGAAAAGGACTGCTCGCGCTGGCGGATGGCGGCGCGCTCGACCAGCAGGAACACCGTTTCGCGGCGCTTGACGCCTTCCGACGAGTAGTTCTGCTCGGTGCGCTGGTTGCCCATGGTCTCGTCGAGCGCCGCGGTCTTGCCGTTGTCGTAGAAGCTCTGCGAACGCACCCGCTTGCCCGACAGGAACGACAGCCGCGAGCGCAGGTTGCCGCGCGCATCGAACAGGTCGACCTGCGACGGGCCGCCGCTGAAGCCGCAGAGCTTGGCGTCGTCGACCACCGGCGCCAGCGTGGGCGCGTCGGCGCAGCGCAGCGCGGAGAGCTGGCCGCGCTCGGTGAACTCGACCGAGCCGCGTTCGCTGCCGCTGCCGGTGTCCGGATAGAAGATGACGCGGCGCAGCTTGCCGTCGGGGTAGTAGCTGCGCGCCAGGCCGCGCTCCTGGCCGTCGTCGTAGGTGGCCTCGCGCAGCACCCGGCCGTTGGGCGAGAACTCGCGGGCGCGGCCCTGCAGGTTGCCCTTGGCATTGAGGGTGTGCTCCTTGGCGAGCTTGCCTTTCTCGTAGATGCGCACCAGGCCCATCGAGACGCCGTTCTGCAGTTGCTCCTCGCGCTGCAGCTCGCCGGTCGCGCGGTTCTTGCAGCGCAGGATGCCGGTCTGGCCCGCGGTGGTGGCGCCGTTGTCCGGGTTCACGCTGCGCCCGTTGAGCTCGCAGTCCTGTTGCGCATGCGCCGCCGTGGCCCCGAGCAGGGGCACGAGGGCGGCAAGCCCGAACCCGAGCAGCCTCAGGTGCAGGCGCGGGCTTGTCACTTGTCGTAAAGAGTGTCTAGGGAACGGAAACCCTTGACCTCGATCGGATTGCCGAACGGGTCGCAGAAGAACATCGTCCATTGCTCGCCCGGCTGGCCCTCGAAGCGCACCTGGGGCTTGAGCACGAAGTCGGTGCCGGCGGCCTCGAGGCGGCCGGCCAGCGCCTGCCAGTCGGGCAGGGCGAGCGCCAGGCCGAAGTGCGGCATCGGCACCATCGCGTCGCCGACGCGGCCGGTGCGGGTGGTGGCGAAGGGCTCGCCCAGGTGCAGGGAAATCTGATGGCCGAAGAAGTCGAAGTCGACCCAGGTGTCGGTGCTGCGGCCTTCGGCGCAGCCCAGGACGTCGCCATAGAAACGGCGGGCGCCGTCGAGGTCGCGAACGTGGAAGGCAAGGTGAAAGATGCTTTGCATGGTTTCGGATTATGGGCAACGGTGCTGTGAGAATGCCGGACTTTCTTTCATCGTGGAGCAAGCCTTGCGGATACTCCGGATCCTCGCCGCGCGGATGCGCGGCATCTATATGTCGGCGCGGATGCGCGACATCGATTTCTCGGCGCCCCTGCGCCTCGTGCAGCGGGCGCCGCGCCAGATCCTGGCGGGCGCGTGCTGCGTCTTTACATTCGGCGCCGCCCATGCGGCCTGCCCGCCTTCGGCCATCGCCAGCCTCGAAAAGCCGGGCATCGGCCTGCGCAACGGCGTCGACCGCGGGATGCTGTGGCGCATCGAGCGCGACGGCCGCACCTCGTGGCTCTACGGCACCCTGCACGTGGGCCGCGGCGACTGGGTGCGGCCCGGGCCGACCATCCAGAAGGCGCTGGCGCAGAGCGACCTGCTCGCGCTGGAACTCGACTCGCGCGACGAGGCCACCGCCCGCACCATGACGCAGCCGGCCGACCCGGCGCTGGTGGCCCGCGTGCTCGACGGCGAGCGCGCCCGCCGGCTCGAGCGCCAGAACACCGAGGCCTGCGTGCCGCCCGGCACCACGTCGAAGCTGCAGCCCATCCTGCAGGTCACGGCACTGGCCGCGCTGGCGGGCCGCGCCGACGGCCTGTACCCCGAGTTCGGCGTGGACGAGACGCTGGCCGTGTCCGCCCGCAACAGCAGCAAACCGATCGTCGCGCTCGAGAACGCGGCCGACCAGCTGAAGGTGCTGACCGGCGAGTCGGAAGACGAAGAAGGCCAGCAGATCGACGCCGCGCTCGACGAACTGGAGTCGGGCAAGCTGCGCGGCCAGCTCAAGGAGCTGGCCGATGTCTGGGCCCGCAGCGACGCGGCCCGGCTGGCGCGTTATGCCGACTGGTGCGGCTGCGTCAACACGCCCGCCGAGCAGCGGCTGCTCAAGCGCCTGCTCGACGACCGCAACCCCGGCCTGGCTGACGGCATCGAGCGGCTGCACGCCAGCGGCAAGGGCGTGTTCGCGGCGGTCGGCGCGCTGCACATGATCGGACCGCAGGGGCTGCCCACGCTGATGGCGGCGCGCGGCTTCACCGTGACGCCGGTGCTGACCAACGCGCAGGAGCAGACGGCGGTGCCGATGCCGGCGCTCGCGGCCCCGTCGCCGTCGCCCAGGGCGCATGGCGGCAAGGCCGTGAAGGGGCAGCGCGCGCAGAAGGGCCAGAAGGGCGCACCGGCTGCCGCGGCAAAGGGCGGCAGGCCGGCTGCAGCGAAGGCCGCGCCGGCAGCCAAGGGCGCGAAAGCCCCGGCCAAGGCCGCCGGCAAGGCGCCGGCCAAGGCCCCTGCCGCCAAGGGCAAAGTGAGCCGATAATCGCGACCGCCATGCACGCGCTGCGCCTTCCCTCCCGCTCCCTCGGCCTCATCGGCCGCTGGGTGCTGCTGTGGTTCGTGCTCTCGCTGGGCGTGGCGGTGGCGTCGCCGCTGGTGCATCCGCAGTCGATGGAACTGGTGTGCTCCGGCGCCGGCCCCATCAAGGTGGTGGTCCACACCGAAGACGGCGCGCGCGAGCTCGGCGCCTCGCACATGGACTGCCCTCTGTGCGTGCTGACCGGCGCCCCGCCGCCGGCCATGGTGGCGCCGGCTTTCGATCTTCCCCTGCCGCTGGGCCGCGTGGTCCAGTCCATTCCCGCCGCGCGCCTGGCCGCGGCCACCGCCGCGCCGCTGCCGGCGCGCGGACCCCCGACCTTCTCCTGACGCTCTCGAAACGATAGCTGCATTCGCACGCCCGGCGTGCGCATGCGGCCTGTCCGGCTTGAAGTCTCATGGAGAAGGTTCCTCTTGAAAAAGCATTCCCGCGCCCTGGCGATAGCCATGGCATTTCCCTTTGGCGCGACCGCGCTGGCGCAGCAGGCGCCCGCCGCCGACGCGCCTGACACCGCCGGCAACAATGGCCGCGCCCTCAGCACCGTGACCGTGACCGGCGGCCGGCCGACCTCGCTGCCGGCGCAGATCCCGACCACCATCGAAGGCGTGACGCACGACCAGATCGTCGAGACGGTCAACGCCACCGACAGCGAAGACGCGCTGAAGTACCTGCCGAGCCTGGTGGTGCGCAAGCGCTACATCGGCGACTTCAACCATGCGGTGCTGGCCACGCGCGCCTCGGGCACCGGCAACAGCGCGCGTTCGATGGTCTATGCCGACGGCATCATGCTGTCGAACCCGCTGGGCAACGGCGCCACCTACGCGCCGCGCTGGGGCATGGTGTCGCCGGAAGAAATCGAGCGGGTCGACGTGCTGTACGGGCCGTTCTCGGCCGCGTACCCGGGCAACTCGGTGGGCGCGGTGGTCGACTACGTGACGCGCATGCCCACGCAGCTGGAGGCGCACGTCAAGCTCAGCGGCTTCGCGTCGAACTTCGACCTGTACAACAGCCATTCGTCGCCGGCCGGCCAGCAGCTCGACATGTCGCTGGGCAGCCGCAGCGGCGACTGGTCGTGGTGGCTCAGCGCCTCGCGCACCCACAGCAAGGGGCAGGCGCTGGTGTTCGGCAACCGCCTGGTGAGCGCCGGCACCGTGGGCAGCGCCGGCACGCCGGTGACCGGCGCGGTGCTGGGGCTGAACCCGTCGAACCAGCCCTGGTGGCTGGTGGGTGGCTCGACCATCTACGACACCACGCAGGAACAGGCCAAGCTCAAGGTGGCGTACGACTTCTCGCCGACCGTGCGCGCCACCTACACGCTGGGCGCCTGGAACAACACCACGCACGGCAGCGTCGACACCTACCTGCGCGATCCGCTCGGCCAGCCCGTGTACGGCGGCCGGGTGAACATCGCCGGGCGCACCTACAACCTCGATTCGCCGAGCGCCGCGCTGGCGCCGACGGAGACCGCGCTCACCCACTACATGCACGGCCTGTCGGTGAAGAGCCACACGGGCGGGGTGTTCGACTGGGAGGTGGCGGCCAGCCTGTTCGACTATTCGAGCGACACCTCGCGCACGCCGACCACGCCGCTGCCCGGCGCCTTCAACGGCGCTGCATTTGGAGGACAAGGCCGCACCACCGACATGGGCGGCTCGGGCTGGAACACCTTCAAGGCCGCGGGCACCTGGCGGCCCACTGGCTCGGCCGAAGGCGTGGGCGCGCACGTGGTCGACTTCGGTTTCCAGCAGGACACGGCGCGCCTGCGCACCAGCGTCGGCAACACGCTCGACTGGATCAACGGATCGCCGGTATCGCCGTTCTCGGCCTTCAACGGCAACACCCGGCTGCAGTCGCTCTACGTGCAGGACACCTGGCGCTTCGCGCAGGACTGGAAGACCACGCTCGGCCTGCGCCATGAGCGCTGGGAAGCCTACGGCGGCCAGCTCGGCAACGCCAGCACGCTGCTGAACTTCGCGCCGCGCAAGAACAGCTACGACTCGCCCAAGGCTGCGGTCGCCTGGCAGGCCACGTCCGACTGGCTGTTCAAGGCCTCGACCGGCCGCGCGGTACGCATGCCGACGGTCAGCGAGCTGTACCAAGGCTCGATCAACGGCAACCAGATCGTCAACACCAACCCGAACCTGCGCCCCGAGCGCTCGTGGACCACCGAGCTCAGCGCCGAGCGCGACCTCAAGGGCTGGGGGCTCGACGGCGTGCTGCGCACCACGCTGTTCTTCGAGAACACCAAGGACGCGCTCTATACCCAGGCGCTGAACAACCTGGTGAGCACGGTGCAGAACGTCGACGCCATCCGCACGCGGGGGCTCGAGGTGGCGCTGAACGCGGTCGACGTGGGCGTGCGCGGGCTGGACCTGAGCGGCAGCCTCACGCTGACGCGCTCGAAGATCACCGCCAACAGCGGCTTCCCCGCGAGCGTCGGCCACGACCAGCCGCGCGTGCCCCGGGTGCGCGCCGCGCTGCTCGCCACCTACCGGCCCGACGCCAACTGGAGCTACACCGTGGGCGCGCGCTACAGCGGCAGGCAGTACGGCACGCTCGACGGCAGCGACCCCAACGGCTTCGCGTACATGGGCTTCTCGAAGTTCTTCGTGGTCGACGCGCGCATACGCTACCGGATCGACCGCCAGTGGAGCGCGGCCGTCGGCATCGACAACCTGAACAACAACAGGTACTGGGCCTTCCACCCGTACCCGCAACGCACCTACGTGGCCGAACTCAAGTTCGACCTTTGACTTTCCCGTTCCAACCGCAAAGGACCCGCGACATGACGAAACCGATGGCCATCGCCACCCTCCGAACCCTCGCCGCCTGCGCCATGCTGGCCGGCACCACCGCCGCGCTGGCGCACGTGACGCTGCCGCCGGGTGGCGCCACCGTGGGCAGCGACTACAACGCCGCCTTCCGCGTCGGCCACGCCTGCGAAGGCGCCAAGGCCACCACCGGGCTGGCCGTGCGCCTGCCCAAGGGCTTCGTACTGAGCGACGCCCAGGCACGCAAGGGCTGGAAGCTCGACGTGACGAAGGCCGGCGACGGCGAAGTGCGCTGGACCGCCGAGACCCCGGGCAACGCCTTGCCCGGCAGCGAGCGCTCCGAATTCGTGCTGCGCGGCAAGGTGCCGGCCACGCCGGGCACGCTGTGGTTCAAGGTGCTGCAGACCTGCGACACCGGCGTGGCCGACTGGGCCGAGGTGCCGGCATCCGGCAACTCGACCGCCGGCCTGAAGAGCCCGGCCGCGAAGCTCGTGGTGGTGGCGCAGGGCGTGGCCACGGTCGACGTGCGCGACGGCTGGGTGCGCCAGTCGGTGCCGGGCCAGAGCGGCACGGGCGCCTTCATGAAGCTCACCGCGCCCACCGGCACGAAGCTGGTGAGCATCTCCACGCCGGCCGCCGGCACCGCCGAAGTGCACGAGATGAAGATGGAAGGCGACGTCATGAAGATGCGCGAGCTGCCCGGCGGCCTCGACCTGCCCGCGGGCCAGACCGTCGAGCTCAAGCCCGGCGGCTATCACGTGATGATGATGGACCTGAAGGGGGCGCTGACCAAGGGCGCGACCGTGCCGATGACGCTGAAGTTCGAGGACGCCAAGGGCGTGAAGACCGCGCTGGACGTGACGCTGCCGGTAGGCGCGCCCGAAGGTGCCGATGCCGCCGGTTCGGCGCACCAGCACAAGCACTGAGCGTTTTCTAGAGCAGCTGATCCGGCGCGAGCGGCCCGAACAGCTTGAGCATCAGCCGCAGGCTGGCGCTGGTGTCGGGCTCGCTGGTGGCGTCCTTCAGGCCGCTGCCCGCGGGCGCGCGCCACACCAGGGCGCCGTCCTTCAGCTCGACGTGCCATGAGCGCTCGCTCATGCCGCGCTCGATCTGGGCCGACGCGGCGCGCGAGAGCTCGTCGCTGCGGATCAGCAGGGCGATCTCCGTGTTCTGCAGCTGCGAGCGCAGGTCGAGGTTCATCGAGCCGACCACCAGCAGCCGGCCGTCCATGACGAGCACCTTCGAGTGCAGCATCGCCCGCGACTGGCCGGTGACCCCGCCGCTGCCGCCCGAGGAGCCGAACACATTGCCGAAGCTCGACTGCTCGCTGCGCAACTCGTAGAGCTCGATGCCCATCCTGAGCAGCGTCTCGCGGTGGCGGGCGTAGCCCACGTGTGCCACCGGTGCGTCGTTCGAGGCCAGCGAGTTGGTCAGCACCCGGATGCTCACGCCCCGGGCGCGCGCCTCGCCGAAGGCCTTCAGCATGTCCTTTCCGGGGACGAAGTAGGGCGAGATGATGAGCAGGCTGGAACGCGCCTGGCCGATCAGCTGGAGCAGGCCTTCGACCACGGTGTCGCCGTTGGCGGCCAGGTCGGAAGCCGCTTCGAGCGACGCCGCGCCGCGCGATGTGGCGGGCTTGTCGTCCGGCTGGCTGACCACCAGGCCGGGGGCCTTGGCGGTGTCGGGGCCGGAGTCGGCGGGGATCTTGCCTGGCTTGTCGGCCAGCATCACGGCCGGCGCCCAGACGAAAGCGGCGGTGCGCAGGTCGAGCGGCTTCTCGTCCCAGGCGCGGGCGCGCTGCTCCGCGGTGGGCGGCGCATCGTCGCGGGGCGGGTCGTCGTGGTCGCGGGCGGCCTGTTCGACCAGTTCCTGGTCGGCTTTTTTCGCGCGCTCGCGCATCGACTGCAGTTCCTCGCGCGTGACCAGCGATTGCACGGGGTAGGCGCGCTCGTTGTTCCAGTAGCTGTCGAAGCTGCGCGAGAGGTCTTGCACGATCGGGCCGGCCGCCAGCACGTCGACATCGACGAAGTTGCCGGTGGTCGCGTTGCCGAAATAGGCGTCGCCCAGGTTGCGGCCGCCGGCCACCCCCATCACGTTGTCGGCCAGGAACAGCTTGTTGTGCATGCGCTGCTGGATGCGCGAGGCGTCGTCGATCGAGTTGAGCAGGCGGCTGAAGGTGGAGTCGCGCGAACCGGCCAGCGGGTTGAAGAGCCGCATCTCGATGTTCGGGATGAAGGCCAGGCCCAGCACCAGCGCGTCGCGGCCGGTGGTGTGGAAGTCGTCGAGCAGCACCCGCACCCGCACGCCGCGCTCGGCGGCCGCGCGCAGGCCCCTGACCAGGCGGCCGGTGCTGGCGTCGGCGTGGATGGCGTAGTACTGGAGGTCGAGCGTCTTCTGGGCGCCTTCGATCAGCGCGAGCCGGCTGCCGTAGGCGGCTTGCGGCCCGCCCAGCAGCAGGAAGCCGGATTCATAGCGGGCGCTGGCGGCCTGCCGGCGCTGCTGCACGAGATCGGCCAGTGCTGTGCCAGTGGCTGGCGCGGCGATCGCGGTCGATACGGGCCGGTCGACGTTCTGCGGCAATTGCGCGCAGGCCCCGAGGATCAGCAGCGCCAGCAGCGCGGTGGACCGACGAAAGAAGGCTTGGAGCGAAGAAGACATGCAGCTTTCCCGGGGCTTTGGGGATGAAGCCGCATGTATAGCGCAGTCCGCGCCCCGGCGGCGTCGGACAGAGGGACAGGACTGGCGCGGTGGGCGCGCCAGTGAGTGCTTTGGTCAGCGGCCGGCGCCGAGTTCTTCCTGTCGTTCGAGCGCCGAGAGCAGTTCGTCGTCGATCTTTGCGTGGCGCTCGGCGAGCTCGGTGGCGCGCGAGGAATCGGTCGCGTAGATGGCGCCGCCGTCGAGTTCGAGCATCTCGGTGATGCGCTTCTGCTCCGCTTCAAGGCTTTCGATTTGCGCGGGGAGCGCTTCGAGTTCGCGCTGTTCCTTGTAAGAGAGCTTCTTGCGAGGGGCCGCAGCCGCCTTGGGCGCGGCGGGTTCCGCGGCCGCGGCTGGCGCGGGGGCGGGTGCCGGAGCTGGGGCGGCGGCCTGGCGCTGTTCTGCGATCTCTCGCGCGCGCTTGGACTGGATCAGCCAGTCCTGCACGCTGCCCTCGTATTCGCGCCAGCGGCCGTCGCCTTCATAGGCGATGGTGCTGGTGACCACGTTGTCGAGGAAGGTCCGGTCGTGGCTCACGAGGAACACGGTGCCGTCGTAGTCCTGCAGCAGGTTTTCGAGCAGTTCCAGGGTGTCGATGTCGAGGTCGTTGGTCGGCTCGTCGAGCACCAGCACGTTGGCGGGGCGCGCGAACAGGCGTGCCAGCAGCAGACGGTTGCGCTCGCCGCCGCTGAGGGAGCGCACGGGGGAGTTGGCGCGCGCGGGGGAGAACAGGAAGTCGGAGAGATAGCTCTTGACGTGCTTCTTCTGGCTGCCGATCTCGATCCACTCGCTGCCGGGGCTGATGAAGTCTTCAAGCGTGGCGTCGAGGTCAAGCTTGTCGCGCATCTGGTCGAAGTACGCCACCTGCAGGTTGGTGCCGCGGCGGATCTTGCCGCTGTCGGGCTCGAGCTCGCCGAGGATCAGTTTCAGCAACGTGGTCTTGCCCGCGCCGTTGGGGCCAAGCAGGCCGACCTTGTCGCCGCGCAGGATGGTGCCGCTGAAGTTGCGGATGACCGTCTTGGGGCCGAACGACTTGGTGGCTTCGGTGAGTTCGGCCACGATCTTGCCGCTGGACTGGCCCGACGCCACGTCCATGTTGACGCTGCCTTGCACTTCCCGGCGCGCGGAGCGGCTGGCGCGCAGTTCCTGCAGGCGGGTGATGCGGCTCTGGCTGCGTGTGCGGCGCGCTTCCACGCCCTTGCGGATCCAGATTTCTTCCTGGGCGAGCAGCTTGTCGGCCTTGGCGCTGATCACGGCTTCCTGGGCGAGTTGCTCTTCCTTCTGCACGAGGTATTGCTCGAAGTTGCCTGGATAGGAACCCAGCTTGCCCCGGTCCAGTTCGACGATGCGGGTGGCGACGCGGTTCAGGAAGCTGCGGTCGTGGGTGACGGTGACGACGCTGCCCTTGAAGTCGATCAGCAATTGCTCGAGCCACTCGATGGAGTCGAGGTCAAGGTGGTTGGTGGGCTCGTCCAGCAGAAGCACGTCGGGTGCGGCCACGAGGGCCTGGGCCAGCGCGACGCGCTTGCGGGTACCGCCGGAGAGCGAGCCGACGCGGGCGTCGCGGTCCAGGTGGAGGCGATGCAGCGTCTCTTCGACGCGCTGCTCCCAGTTCCAGGCGTCGAAGGCTTCGATCTGGGACTGAAGGGCATCGAGGTCCAGGCCGTCGGCGCCGGAGAGATAGAGGTCTCTGATGGCGATGACCGGGCCCAGGCCCTGGCTCGCGGCGGTGAAGACGTCCGCGTCCATGTCCAGCACCGGCTCCTGGGCAACATACGCGACCCGGAGGTTCTGCTGAAGCTGCAGGGTGCCGTCGTCGGTCTTTTCCAGACCTCCCAATATCTTGAGCAGCGAAGACTTGCCGGCGCCGTTGCGGCCGATCAGGCCGACGCGCTCCGATTCCTGAAGAGAAAAGTCCGCATGATCCAGCAGCGGGACGTGACCGAACGCGAGTTGGGCGTCGAGGAGTGTGATGAGTGCCATGTGGCGCGAATTATCGGAGGAGCCGCAGGCGCGCCTTGGAAGGAGGGTGCGTCTCTATATAGGGACGGGTCTTGAAGGCGTCTTTTTGTTGTGATTCTTGCGAGATGTCTTGCGAGCGGCGAAAGTTGGCATATACTCGATGGCTCGGCTGA